>CBCOZL010000039.1:0-31262 GCA_965114645.1 uncultured Lachnospiraceae bacterium
GTCGCCCTATTAGCTGCGCAGTGCCCCGCCGTGCTCATTCGCCAGCCGCTCCGCGCCTTGCGAATGCGGGCTGTCGCCCTATAAAAGTGCGCCTTTCCAGCTTGCCGCATGCAAGCATGCGCAATCTGGAAAGTCACCCTTTTGCACGGCTCTTAGCGTTTCAAGTTATTAGCCACTTCCAGCATGGAGTCGGAGGTGGTGATGGACTTGGAGTTCATCTCGTATGCGCGCTGCGCTACGATCAAGTTTACCATCTCATTTGCCACCTGTACGTTAGAGCCCTCCAGATAGCCCTGGATAATTCTGCTTCTCTGTATCCCGTCCGTCGTATTCTCATTCATGACACGGCCACTTGCATCTGTCACTGCAAAGAGTGTATCGCCCACTCTCTTTAAACCGCCGGGATTGTTAAACTGGTAAGTACCGATCTGTATGCCGATGGGCTGCGGATTATTCTGCGCGTCGGGATAACAGATCTGCCCGTCCTCTGTAATCGTGAGGTTGCTTGCTATGTACCCCGCATCGGTAACAATGGCACGGCCTTCCGTATCCAGCACGGGAAGTCCGTCCGCGTTTGTCAAAGTCATACGGTTGTTGGCGCCGATCGCCCATGTAAAATCACCGTTTCTCGTATAAAAGATCTGTCCGTCCTCCCCGCGCAGTGCAAAGAAGCCGTCGCCCTCAATTGCGAATGAAGTATCAGAAGCGGAGTCCAGAAGACTGCCCTGCGTGAAAATCTGATTGATCGAAGCGGTGCGGACACCAAGACCTACCTGCGAGGTGGTCGGTTTCGGATCACCGTTCGCCGTCGTCGTAATGGATTGCAGATTCTGATACAGGAGGGACTTAAACTGCGCCACCTGTGCCTTATACCCTACGGAATTGACGTTTGCGAGGTTATTCGCTATCGTGTCTACATTTGTCTGCTGTGCATTCATGCCGGTTGCACCCGACCATAAACTCCTGACCATAGTATTCTCCTTTACACGCTTTCTCTATTTCCTATCTCTTATATTTTACCGTTCTGCGTTACTGCCTGCTCTAATGTATCATCGTAGGTCGTGATGACTTTCTGGTTGCTCTCATACTGCCGCTGCAAAGTAATCATATTTACCATCTCCGTCACCACAGAAATATTTGACATTTCCAGATATCCCTGATGAATCTGTGTATTTACTCCCGTCTCCCCCCGTTCGAGCTCCACTGCGCCCTCCACAGGCTGGAAGAAGTTCTCACCGAATCGCTCCAGATAATTGTAATCCTCAAAATCGGTAATACCGATAGTTGCCGCCACTGTGCCGTCCTGTACAATCGTACCGTTTCGGCTGATGCTGATGGGAAGGGCAGGATCCATCTGTATCCTCCGTCCGTCCTCATCCAGCACATAGTCACCGTCCTGTGTCTGCAGGAAGCCCTGCTGGTTCATGGTGAAATTACCGTCTCTCGTATATTTGGTGGAAGTCACCCCCGCCTTATTTGTGTACTCTACCGCGAAAAAACCTCTGTCGGAAAGTGCCAGATCCAGCGGATTGCCTGTTTCCTTAATCGGTCCCTCCGAGTAATCCACATAATTTTCGCCGATCTTTACACCCAGATTCAGTCCCGTTTTTCTGACGCGCCGCTCCATGTAATTTTCATTCAGCGGATTGTTCGCCTCCGCCTGATCTATCGCCCTATTCGTCGCCATCGGCCTGGGAAGATTCCCCGGCTCCGACAAATCCTTAATCTTATATGCAAGCACCGTGTCAAACGCTTCGCTTGTGGTGCCCTCTTTCTTAAACCCGTTGGTCGTAGCGTTCGCCAGATTATTCGTCAGAACATCCATCCGATGCTGCTCATTCAACATGCCCGTATAGGCGGTGTACAAACCTTTTAGCATAATGTATCTTCCTCTCTATATATAGCGTGTGAGAGGGAGTTGCAAAGCAACTCTTCTCACACTAGTCTTCGCGGTAACCCGCCAAAAATTCTACATATTTTCCTGTGCCGATCGCCACAGCCGTCATCGGATCCTCCGCCGTCATGGTGTTAATGCCGGTCTTGGCCGCGATCAGATCCTCCAGTCCGCGAAGCAGACTGCCGCCGCCGGTCAGAACAATACCGCGATCCGCGATATCCGCCGCCAGCTCCGGGGGCGTCTTTTCGAGCACACTGTGTATTGTCTCCACGATCTGCACGGTTGTCTCATGCAGCGCTTCCTCCGTCTCCTCCGAAGAAACCTTGACGGTTCTGGGAAGACCGGTCACCAGATTACGGCCTCTCACGTCCATGTAATCTACCTCGGGACGCTTGAATGCGGAACCGATCTTTATCTTCAAATCCTCTGCCGTCCGTTCACCGATCAGCAGATTATGTTTTTTACGCATATAACGCACGATCGCCTCATCAAAATCGTCACCCGCGATCTTAATGGATGCGCTGACCACCGTGCCGCCGAGGGAAATCACCGCGATGTCGGAGGTACCGCCGCCAATATCCACGATCATGTTTCCGCAGGGCTTGGAAATGTCAATGCCCGCGCCAATAGCTGCCGCGATCGGCTCCTCGATGATGGAAACCTCCCTCGCGCCCGCCTGATAGGTCGCGTCCTCCACGGCCTTCTTCTCTACCTCTGTCACGCCGCTTGGCACGCAGACCGCAATGCGCGGCTTTCTGAACGTCTTTTTACCCAGAGCTTTCTGGATAAAGTACTTCATCATTTTTTCCGTAACCTGATAGTCCGAGATAACTCCCTGTCTCAAAGGTCTTACCGCCACAATATTGCCCGGCGTCCTGCCGAGCATGAGGCGCGCATCCTCACCGATTGCCTTGATTTTGTTCGTGTCCCTGTCAAAAGCGACTACTGAGGGCTCCTTCAATACAACGCCCTTGCCTCTGATATATACTAAAATACTGGCTGTGCCAAGATCTATACCGATATCTGTAAACTGCATTTACCCTTGTTCCCCTTCCCGAGAATATACCATATGGCCGCCCACTTTCTACTGCGGCTACTATATTATACCCTCATCGAATCGGTTTTTCAAAGGTTTTTATAAATTTTTTTCAAAAAAGTAAGAAACGCCAAAAACAGAACGGTTCCTTCCGTTCTGATTTCAGCATCCGTGCTCTCTATTTTATTATCGGATGGAACGGCAGAAATGTTTACCCGTTACTGCATTTCTTACGAAAAAAAGTTGCCCCAGTTTCTGGAAGCTGTGTTATACTACAAAGTGGCTGGAAGATGCCGTTTCTGAGGCATTCTCGAGGTATAAGCGCACGGCCTGGATCCTTGCGGCCAGGCCGGGGCACAATAAAAAAGGAGTCACTACACTATGAAATCACAGGCAGAATTACAGGCAAAACTCAGAGAAATCGACCATAAAGGCTACAAAGCCTACAAAGTGTTAGAGGGAGAATATGATTTTGGGGCATACCGGCTCTGGATCGACCATGTGCAGGGAGATCCCTTCGCTTCGCCCTCCCGTGTGCGGATTGTCTACCGGAATCAGGGAAATATTCCCGCCGCATATTTTGAGAGCCGGCACCGCCGTATCGCAGTGGAAGATTATCTGCTGCGCAGTCTTCACCGCTTCTTGAGAAACGGCAACGGCAGGGCCGCAAAAGGCTCCGGCAAAAGCGGGCTGGTGACGGCCTGCCGGACCGGGCAGGAAATTCTGGAAACCACTGCCATGCATATCGGTAAAGATGTGATTGAGGCCCGCATCGAGGTAGGGTTTCCCGCATTCGGACGCACCATCGCGGCGGGGGAACTGGCGCAGATTTTATTTCATCTGCTTCCCGATCTGGCACAGCAGGTTTTTAAGCTGAATCCCCACATGAAGCAGGATCTGGACAAGGTAACGGCGCTGGCGGACGACCAGCAGTTTATCCGTCAGGCACTGCCGCAGCACGATCTTGCCGCCTTTGTGGCGGACGGCTCCATTCTGCCGAGAGAGAGCGGCGTTTCCCAGAGACCCATGCGGGACGCGGTTGTGTTTAAAAGCCCGGAATCCCTTGCCGTCACTCTGGATCTTCCCCACTGCGGACAGGTGCGGGGCATGGGTATCCGCCACGGCATCACCGTGATCGCCGGAGGTGGTTTCCACGGAAAATCTACCTTATTAAAAGCTTTGGAGCGCGGCGTCTACAACCACATTTCGGGGGACGGCAGGGAACTTGTGATCACAGACGAGTCTGCCTTTAAGCTGCGGGCTGAGGAACACCGCTGCATCCACGAGACGGATATTTCCATGTTTATCAACAACCTCCCCATGAAATCGGACACCACCCGTTTTCAGACGGAGAACGCCAGCGGCAGCACGTCCCAGGCCGCCAATACGGTGGAGGCGCTTGCCAGCGGCAGTACGGTGCTTCTGATTGACGAGGACACTTCGGCCACCAACTTTATGGTGCGCGACGGGCGCATGGCCCAGCTCGTCTCCGATGAAAAAGAGCCGATCACGCCTTTTATCCGCAAGATACGGAGCCTCTACCAGGATCTTGGCATTTCCACCATTCTGGTGGCGGGCAGTTCCGGCGACTATCTTTCGGTTGCCGACACGGTTCTGCAGATGGACTGCTATGAGACAAAGGACGTAACCGCCCGTGCAAAGGAACTGGCTGTCGAACTGACGGAAGAGACCGTGAAAAAGACAGACTGGCTGAAAAAGACCGTCCGCACAAAGCGGGTTGAAAAAGCGAAGGTGCACGGCTGGGACACGATCAGTCTTGACAGGAACGAAATTGACCTGCGCTATCTGGAACAGATCGTGGGTGAGAGCCAGACCGCCGCTCTCGCTTACATTTCGCAGTATGTTTTGGAACGGCTGGCCAACGGAAAGAAAACCCTTCCCCAGCTTACCGAAGAAGCTTTTACCAAACTGGAGAAAGAGGGCATCCTTTCCCTGACGCCGAAAAACTATGGGGCCGGGCCGGCTGCCTATGTAAGGCGTCAGGAAATTCTGGCCTGTCTGGCAAGGTATCGGATGCTGTGACCGTTACGTTAATCGAGTAGGGAAGAACCGTCTTCCCCTGCCCGGCACGCGACCCGTGCGCCGACTTAGCAGCATACTTCCTCTGCACGGGTCTGCGCATGAAAAACCGGCGGGGACGAGGTTGTCTCTGCCGGTTTTGTATGTCATGTATGCTCCGCTGCTTTCTCAAGCATCTTCTTAATATAGATTCCCGTGTAGGATTCTTTTATTTTAGTGATCTGCTCGGGTGTGCCGGTTCCCACCACCGTGCCGCCGCCTTCTCCGCCCTCCGGGCCCATATCTATGATATAGTCGGCGGTCTTAATCACGTCCAGGTTGTGCTCGATGACGACCACGGTATTTCCGCCCTCCGCCAGTTTATGCAGAATATCAACCAGCTTGTGGACGTCCGCAAAGTGGAGGCCCGTGGTAGGTTCATCCAGAATGTAGATGGTCTTGCCCGTGCTCCGTTTGGAAAGCTCCGTGGCCAGCTTGATCCGCTGAGCCTCGCCGCCCGAGAGTGTGGTGGAGGGCTGTCCCAGTTTCACATAGGAAAGACCCACATCATTCAGCGTCTCTATCTTTCTGCGGATGGACGGCAGGTTCTCGAAGAAAGGAACCGCTTCTTCCACCGTCATATCCAGCACGTCAAAAATGCTTTTCCCTTTATATTTTACTTCCAGCGTCTCCCGGTTGTAACGCTTGCCGCCGCAGACTTCACAGGGCACATAGACATCCGGCAGGAAATGCATTTCTATCTTAATGATGCCGTCTCCGCCGCAGGCCTCGCAGCGGCCGCCCTTCACGTTAAAGCTGAACCGCCCCTTCTTGTAGCCCTTCGCCTTGGCATCCGGGGTGCCCGCGAACAGATCCCGGATCTGATCGAAAACGCCTGTGTAGGTAGCCGGATTGGATCGGGGCGTCCTGCCAATGGGAGACTGGTCGATATTGATCACCTTATCGAGCTGCTCTATGCCCAAAATTTCCTTGTGCTTTCCGGGAATACAGCGCGCCCGGTTCAGATCCCTTGCCAGATGTTTGTAGAGGATTTCATTGACAAGAGAGCTTTTCCCCGATCCAGACACACCCGTAACACAGGTCAGAATGCCTGTCGGAAACTTTACGTCTATTTTCTTTAAATTGTTCTCTTCCGCACTCTTGACCGTAAGCCAGCCAACGGGCTTTCTGCGCATTTTCGGTATGGGAATCTGCAGTTTTCCACTCAGATACTGCCCTGTGACGGATTCCTCGATCTGCATGATTTCCTCAGCCGTTCCCTGGGCCACGACCTCGCCGCCCCGGCTGCCCGCGCCCGGTCCGATATCCACGATATGGTCCGCCGCCAGCATGGTGTCCTCATCATGCTCCACCACAAGCAGGGTATTTCCCATATCGCGCAGATTTTTCAGCGCGGCAATCAGTTTGTCATTGTCCCGCTGATGAAGCCCGATGCTCGGCTCGTCGAGAATATAACAGACGCCCACCAGCCCCGATCCGATCTGGGTGGCCAGGCGGATCCGCTGGGATTCTCCGCCGGAGAGGGAGCCTGTGGCCCGGGAGAGGGACAGATATTCCAGCCCCACTTCCATCAGGAAGCCGACTCTGGCGCGGATCTCCTTCAGGATACGCTTGCCGATCAGCTCCTGTTGTTTCGTCAACTGCATGTCACCGATGAATGCATGCAGCTTCGCAATGGATATAGACGTTATTTCATATATATTCTTATCGCACACCGTTACAGCGAGGGATTCCTTTTTCAGACGCATCCCCTTACATTCCTTACAGGGAATGATGCGCATAAAGCTCTCATACTCCTGTTTGCTCCAGTCGGAGCCGGTTTCTCTGTATCGGCGCTCCACATTTTTGATCACACCTTCAAAAGCCACCGGGTAGACTCCGCTGCCGCGCTGTCCCTCATAGTGCACATTCACCTGCTTGTCCGTGCCGTAAAGAATGAGATCCTGCACTTTCTCGGGCAGTTCCCCGAAAGGCGTCTGCAGGCTGAACTTAAATTCTTTCGCGAGGGCTTTCAGAATCGCGTTGGTAAAGCTTCCCTCCGCGCCGCTGGACTGCCAGCCGAGAACCGCGATCGCGCCGTCTTCCAAGCTCACGCTTTTGTCGGGTATCATCAGATCCACGTCAAACTCCATTTTATAGCCCAGGCCGAAACAGCCGGGACACGCGCCGAAAGGATTATTGAAGGAAAAGCTTCTCGGCTCGATCTCGCTGATACTGATGCCGCAGTCGGGGCAGGCAAAGCTCTGGCTGAACTGAATGGGATCCCCGCCAATGACATCCAGAGTCATCAGCCCCTCCGCCAGGGCAAAGACGTTTTCCACGGAATCCGTCAACCGCCGCTCAATGCCGCCTTTTACCACAAGACGATCCACCACGATTTCGATGTTATGTTTGATGTTTTTCTCCAGCTTAAAGTCCTCGGCTTCCTCCGTCAGATCATACAGATTTCCGTCCACGCGCACCCGCACATAGCCGCTGCGTCTGGCTCTCTCAAAGACTTTCGCGTGTTCTCCCTTGCGCCCCCGCACCACAGGCGCAAGAAGCTGAATTTTCGTGCCTTCTGGCAGTTCCATCACCTGATCCACGATCTGGTCCACCGTCTGCTTCTTAATTTCCTTGCCGCAGTTCGGGCAGTGCGGAATACCGATACGGGCGTACAGCAGACGGAAATAGTCGTAAATCTCCGTCACCGTGCCGACTGTTGAGCGGGGATTACGATTCGTCGATTTCTGGTCGATGGAAATGGCCGGGGAAAGTCCTTCAATCCGTTCCACGTCCGGCTTCTCCATCTGCCCCAAAAACTGCCTCGCGTAGGAGGAGAGCGATTCCATATAACGCCGCTGTCCCTCCGCGTAAATCGTGTCGAATGCAAGCGAAGACTTACCCGAACCAGACAATCCCGTGAGCACCACAAACTCATTGCGGGGGATATCCAGATCAATTCCTTTCAGATTATGTTCGTTCGCGCCACGGATTTTAATGTAGTCGCGCGGACGCATTTTTATATTTTCAGACATGTCATCACACCTCTTGTTTTATCGTCTTGTTTCTTACTATATAAGTTCCTTTATTTCCGCAGGCAGTGAACCAGGCGCCGTGCTTGCACAGCCATTTGGCGAATGCCTTTTTTATTTAATAGGAGAATGCAAAGCATTCTCTGAATCGAGCGTGCCGGCGCTCGATTTTTTACTACTTATCAAAATCCCGCAGTCTGGTCTTTAATTCCACCATCCTGTCACGCAGCTCTGCCGCCGCCTCGAAATTTAAGTCCGCAGCTGCCCGCTTCATCTGTTTCTCCACTTCCTTGACCAGCTTTTCCAGCTCTTCCCGGCTCATGGATTCCGGGTCCTTCTCAAACCGCTGCTCCTCCTTCGCGATGGCCTTGGAAATACTGATCAAGTCGCGCACCGCCTTACGGATCGTCTGTGGTGTAATACCGTGCTCCTCGTTATATGCCTGCTGGATTTTGCGGCGCCGGTTGGTTTCTGTGATCGCCACATTCATGGAATCTGTCATGTCATCCGCGTACATAACGACGTGCCCTTTGGCGTTTCTGGCCGCCCTTCCTATGGTCTGGATCAGGGAGGTGGCGGAGCGCAGGAACCCTTCCTTGTCCGCATCCAGTATGGCCACCAGTTCAATCTCCGGGATATCCAGTCCCTCTCTGAGCAGGTTGATCCCCACCAGAACATCAAACACATCAAGACGCATATCACGGATGATCTCCGCCCGTTCCAGCGTATCAATATCGGAGTGCAGATACTTGACCCGGATGCCCACATCGTTCATGTAGTCCGTCAGATCCTCCGCCATCCGCTTGGTGAGTGTGGTTACCAGCACCTTGCCTTTGTCCGCAACTACCTTATTGATCTCCGAGACAAGATCATCGATCTGCCCCTCTACCGGGCGGACATCCACCTCTGGATCCAGCAGTCCCGTAGGACGAATGATCTGCTCTGTGCGGAACAGCTCATGCGCCGCCTCGTAGTCTGAGGGTGTTGCCGAGACGAAAAGCATCTGGTCAATGTGGCTCTCGAACTCTTCAAAGCAGAGCGGTCTGTTATCCAGCGCAGAGGGCAGGCGGAACCCATAATCCACCAGCGTATTCTTGCGGGATCTGTCCCCTGCAAACATCCCCCGGATCTGCGGAATCGTCATGTGGGATTCGTCTATAATAATCAAAAAATCATCCTTAAAATAATCCAGAAGTGTGAAGGGCGGTTCCCCCTCCGCCATGCCGTTCAAGTGCCTGGAGTAGTTCTCGATCCCGGAGCAGAAACCCGTCTCCCGAAGCATTTCCACATCGAAGTTGGTCCGCTCCGATATGCGCTGTGCCTCCAGAAGCATGTCCTCTCCCTTAAAATATTTCACCCGCTCGTCCAGCTCCTGTTCGATCACCTTACAGGCTGCATGGATCTTCTCCTGCGCCACTACATAGTGGGAGGCCGGAAAGATCATCACATGCTCCAGAACCGCGTGCACCTGCCCCGTCAGCGGGTCCGCCTCCGTAATCCGATCAATCTCGTCCCCGAAAAATTCCACGCGGATCAGATACTCGCCGCCCTGCGCCGGGCAGATTTCCAGCACGTCTCCTCTCACCCGGAAGCAGCACCTGTCTAAATCCATATCATTTCTGTTATACTGCATCTCTATCAGCCCGCGGATCACCTCGTCCCTGTCCTTCATCATGCCGGGGCGAAGGGACATACTCATGCCCGCGTACTCCTCGGGGCTTCCCAGACCATAAATACAGGATACGCTGGCAATGACCACCACGTCCCGCCGCTCCGTCAAAGAAGCGGTCGCGGAAAGCCGCAGCTTGTCAATCTCGTCGTTGATGGACGAATCCTTCGCGATATAGGTGTCCGTGGACGGCACATAGGCCTCCGGCTGATAATAGTCGTAGTAGGAGACGAAATATTCCACTGCGTTTTCCGGGAAAAACTCCTTGAACTCACCGTAAAGCTGTCCTGCCAGCGTCTTATTGTGTGCAATCACCAGCGTCGGTTTGTTGAGCGCCTGTATGATATTTGCCATCGTAAAAGTCTTCCCGGAACCTGTCACTCCGAGAAGTGTCTGAAACTGGTTTCCTTTTTTAAACCCATCCACCAGAGCTTCTATCGCGGCGGGCTGGTCGCCAGTGGGAGCGTATTCTGATACCAATTTGAAATGATCCATAACACATCCTCTGTCTATATGGCTGTTTTTGTTTTCACGTATCACTATAGCAGAAAATATTTTAAAAGTACATAGCAAAGTCGAACTTTTGTTCTTTTTTCTGACAGCCCTTTCGCAAAATGTGCCGCTGTGTTATACTGTTTCCAACAAATATAATGGAGGTTCTCATGAACATAGTCCTTTTATCCGGCGGCTCGGGCAAACGCCTGTGGCCTCTCTCAAACGATACGAGATCCAAACAGTTTATTAAAATATTCAAAACCGCTGACGGCAGTTACGAGTCTATGGTGCAGCGGGTTTACCGCCAGATTCTTTCCGTAGACGCTTCCGCTGCCGTTACCATTGCCACCTCGAAATCCCAGGTATCGGCAATCCACAACCAGCTTGGAACGGATGTGGGCATAAGTGTGGAACCCTGCAGACGTGATACTTTCCCGGCGATTGCGCTCGCGGCTGCCTATCTGCATGACGTACAGATGATTCCCGAAGAAGAGTCTGTGGTGATCTGTCCGGTAGACCCTTATGTGGAACAGGACTATTTTGAAGCGCTGAAAGCTCTCGGCGAGCGGGCCGCGACAAGCAGCGCCAATCTGGTTCTTATGGGCATTGAACCTACTTATCCAAGCGCCAAATACGGTTATATTATTCCCAAAGACAAAGAAAATGTAAGCCAGGTATCCGTTTTTAAAGAAAAACCCGACGAAGAAACCGCCAAAAGTTATATCGCCAACGGTGCCCTCTGGAACGGCGGCGTGTTCGCTTTTCGCCTGGGATATGTGCTGAAACGCGCACATGAGCTGATCGCCTTCCAGGATTACCGCGATCTTTATGAAAAATATGATACGCTGACAAAAGTCAGCTTCGACTACGCGGTTGTGGAGCATGAGTCTGAGATTGAGGTGATGCGTTTTGGCGGCATGTGGAAAGATATGGGAACATGGAACACATTGACCGAAGCGATGGAGAGTCCTGCCATCGGCAAGGCAATTCTGAACGATGCCTGCGACAATGTACATGTGGTAAACGAGCTGGATGTGCCTGTACTCTGCATGGGATTAAAGGACGTAGTCGTTTCTGCGAGCCCGGAAGGAATCCTTGTCTCCGACAAAATGCAGTCGAGTTATATCAAGCCCTTCGTGGATGAAATCGACCAGCAGATTATGTTTGCAGAAAAATCATGGGGCAGTTTTCGTGTCATTGATATCGAGGAAGGCAGCATGACCATCAAAGTGACCCTGAACGCCGGGCACAAAATGAACTATCACAGCCACGAGCGGCGCGATGAAATTTGGACGGTGATCGATGGACAGGGGCGCACAATCATAGACGGCGTGGAGAAGGAAGTCACTGCCGGTGATGTGATTGCCATGAAAGCGGGAACGCCGCACACAATCATTGCAGATACACCGTTACAGGTCATTGAAGTACAGATCGGCATGGATATCAGCGTTGGAGATAAGAAAAAGCTGGATCTGCAAATGCCAAAGCCTTAATACTCCTTACCGAGTTCGCTGATCCCATACCTCTCTTTAAACGAAACAATATCCTTCTCATTTCTAATCAGAATAACTTCCTCAAATTTCCCGGTGGCCAGATTTTTAAATCCGGCCACCTGTTCTCCTGTACAAATACTGCACTTCAAAACGGGCTTGTATAACTCTCTGTCAAAATCCGCAGGAAAGCGATTTTCATGCCTACTTTTTTTCATTGAAAATATAGATTTCATTGTACCTGCACATCCTTTCTGATATTATAATTATAGCAAAAATCAATTAATTTTACATAGTAACCCTTAAATGTGGTACACTTAATTATTGTAGGATAATATATTTCTCTTCTTTTTGTGGTTCTCAATCTACAACCTTATGTTGTGTGCTATCATTAAAAACAACAACATTTTTTAAGTTTATTGTGAGAAGGGAGTTGGGTTAGAAATGAAAGAGCTACGTATGATAATAAGAGATTTGCGGGAAGACAGAGATATTAAGCAAAAGGTGATTGCTGAGTATCTGGGCGTGTCACAGCAGACTTATTCCAATTATGAAAATGGGCATCGTGAAATTCCAATCTGGGCCGTAACAAAACTTTCCGAATATTATAAAGTGAGTACCGACTATTTACTGGGCGCTAACACAGGATATCTTGGCAATACCAATCTGAACGTAAAGTATCTTGGCGATATTACCATGCATGACGTGGTTTTTGATATCCAGAAGCTGAACCCCAAAGATCGACGCGATCTGCTGCGATATATCAGATTTTTAAAGAACGGAGAGAACTGAACTTCTCTGTATGAAAAGCGGCAAGTCGCTGCCAATCATGTGTAAAAGCCGGCCGCCGCATATAGATGAAGCCGGCTTTTACGGTCTCACATTATTTTACCGCCTCGCTCCCAACACGGTTGACCAAAGGCAGACCATTCTCCAGCGCGTAAGCGTTTTCCAGCGTCACCTTGGCAATCGCCTGCATGGCTTCCCTGGTAAAAAATCCCATATGCGAAGTGATCAGCACGTTCGGGAAAGTCATCAGTCTGGCCAGATTTTCGTCCCTCATAATCTCATTGGACTTATCCTCATAGAAAATGCCCTCCTCTTCCTCATACACATCCAGCCCGACACCGCCAAATTTTCCATCTACAAGACCGTCAATCAGCGCGTCAGTATCAATCAGTGCACCGCGGGAAGTATTAACCAGATACACGCCATTCTTCATTTTTCCAATGGTGTCCGAATTAACCAGATGCTTTGTCTCGGAAGTCAGCGGACAGTGCAGGGATATCACGTCGGCCCGCTCCATAAGTTCCTGAACCGATACATATTCTACGTCCAGATCCTTATTCGGATAAGGATCATACGCCAGCACCTCCATACCAAATCCATTGCAAATGCGGATCATCGCCTGTCCTATTTTTCCCGTTCCCACAATACCAGCCGTTTTGTGATACATATCCACACCCATCAGTCCGTGCAGACTCATGTTAAATTCGCGTGTTCTGTTGTATGCTTTATGCGTATAGCGGTTCACGGTCATCAGCATTGTCATGGCAAATTCTGCAACCGCCTCCGGAGAGTAGCTGGGTACCCGCAAAACCTGAATTTTATCTTCGGCAGCTTTCACATCCACATGATTGAAACCTGCACTGCGAAGAAGGATCGCCTTCACATGCATGTCATAAAGCTGCCTTATCATATCGGCATTCACATAATCATTTACAAAAATGCAGACCGCGTCAAAGCCTTTCGCAAGAGAAACCGTTTCCTCATGAAAAGGCACCTCGTAGAAACGGATCTCAAATCCATAATCCTTTCCCATCGGCTCGAACCAGATTCTGTCATAAGGTTTTGTGCTAAAAAAAGCAATCTTCATATTTTACCTCCATTCCAAAAGTTATTCGCACATATAACAAGTATATACAAAAAACCGCCTTGCCATCCAGACATCAGCGGTTATCTGACCCATTTCCAGGATTTCTCCCCTCAGGAAGACAGATCTTGAAAAAAACTGCTTATGCTTTCTTTGATGCTTTCCAAAAATCCTTCTTTTGCGCCTTCTACCGCACTTTCAACCGCCTCCCCGATGGCTTCGTCAGCCTGCTCTACGACATCGCCCAATTTTTCGTCAGCCTGTTCCACAACGTCACCCAGCTTTTCATCTGCCTGCGCCACTGCGGCAGCGCCATATTCCTCATACATGTCCTTCACCTGATCCACAAGTTCATCCGTGCCGGCACCGATGTCCTCCATGGCAGGATTCTCTCCGTTATACATTTGTGTGAGGACAAGGCCCGCCACGCAAAGAATCGCAAGCAGGCACAACGCACTCATAAATTTTCTCATATTTCTCTCCATTTCAAAGCGTCAAAACTGCATATACCCGGAAGCGCCCACCAGAGAGCACAGTCGGAACACGAAATCCCGTTCCACACGTCAAGTGACATTCTGCAGGACAAAACGGTAAATATCTCCATATACGTCCTGGCGGTCTTTCTCGTTCAGTATTTCATGTCTGTCACCGGGATACAGCTTTAACTGTACATGCTCCATGCCAAGCGCCTCAAAGGAATGGAACACCTTTTCCACACTCTTCCCAAAATCACCTACCGGGTCGTCCTGCCCGGATACCATCAGAATAGGAAGGCTTTTTGGCATCTGCGCAAGTTTTTTCTCGTTGTAAAGGTTTAAAATCAGCCGCATCAATGTCTGGAAGCCGTTGGCTGTGAAGACAAAATTACAAAGCGGGTCTGACTGAAATTCTTTCACATTCTCGGGATTCACACTGACCCAGTGGCCGGAATCATCGGGGCCTGCCTGGAATTTCAGATTGTAGACGCCAAAGAGCGCCTTGTCCATACCGTGGCAGACGTATTTAGGGCCAAAAAGCGCGCTCAAAAGAGACGCCTGCAGCCAGCCAAACCGCACGGCATGCTTTGACGACATGCCTGTTCCCATGATAACCGCGCCATCAATGCCGTTTCCGTAACGCATCAGATAATTGCGCAGAATAAAGGAACCCATGCTGTGTCCCAAAATAATATAGGGTACGCCGGGGTACTGCTCCTGCATCATCTTTTTCAGACGGTGTTCATCCCGAACGAGCACCGTGGCAGGGTCGTCCTTGCAAAAGTAGCCGTACAGCTCGCCGTCCTTAACGGACAATCCGTGGCCCAGATGGTCGTCGCCTACTACGAGCACGCCTTTTCCGGCCATGAACCGGGCAAAGTCTTCATAACGGCCGATATGTTCCGTCATACCGTGTATGATCTGTAAAATGCAGATCGGATTCCCTGTCTCCGGGAGCCATTTCACTGCATGCAGCTTATGTTCGCCGTCCCGGGAGGCAAAATAAAATTCCTCTTTTTCTATCATGGTTCTCCTTATAATCAATCCGCCCGGATGATGGAACATCTACCGGGCAGCGATGCCATTCTATTTTATAATCCGGCAGCCGTACCATTCACGGCAGGCGGATCATTTGAAATCAGCGGATTAACAGATTTCCGCGCCTGCAGGCATCGGTCTCTCCGGCGTCATCAGCGATAGCTTTCCTTCCGCATCTTCCGCACAGAGCAGCATGCCTTCGGACATCATGCCCGCAATTTCTCTGGGCTGTAAGTTTACTAACACCATTACTTTTTTGCCGACCATTTCTTCCGCGCTGTAGTGCTGTTTGATGCCGGATAAAATCTGGCGCACCTGGGAGCCAACGCGCACTTTGGAACAGAGCAGTTTCTTGGACTTCGGCACCTCCTGGCACTCCAGGATTTCTCCTACCTGGAACTGGCACTGATCAAACAGGTCGTAGGAGATGGTTTCCTTCGGTTCGATCTCTATCACATCGGCCGGAGCGTCTGCCTCAGCCGCAGTCTCTTCTGCGATACCGGCGGCCTGGTTTCTCTCGGCAAACATGGCCTCCACTTTCTCTAACACCTCCGCGAGATCCTGTCTTGCAAAGAGGATTTCCGGCTTCTGTGTTACCTGTGTCCCGGAAGGGTAGAGGGTGGATGCCGTGACCATATCCCGGTCAGCCGCACATTTCTCCAGCACCGCAAAATCAATCAACGGCGCATTCATCTGCTCAGAAATACGCTTCGCGGTTTCCGGCATAAACGGCTCCAGAAGAGAAGCGCCTGCCATAATCGCATTGGAGAGATTGTAGAGCACGGTGGCCAGTCTGTCCTGTTTCGCTTCATCCTTTGCGAGCGCCCAGGGCATCGTTTCATCAATATATTTGTTGCTGCGCTTAAAGAGCGTAAAAATTTCGGTAATCGCGTCCGCTACCCGCAGTTCATCCATCTTTTTCACAACACGGCTGTAGGTGTCTGTCAGAACGCCGAACAGATCGGCATCCACATCTTCCGCTCCGGCATCCACGCCTGTCTTTTTATTCTCCACCACGCCGCCAAAATATTTGTTGCTCATGGAAATGGTGCGGTTTACCAGATTCCCCAGCGTATTGGCCAGGTCAGAATTCATGCGCTCCACCATCAGATCCCAGGTGATCACGCCGTCATTCTCGAAGGGCATTTCGTGCAGTACAAAATAGCGCACGGCATCCACGCCGAAAAAGCGGATCAGATCATCTGCGTAAATCACATTTCCTTTGGATTTACTCATCTTGCCGTCTCCCTGCAGAAGCCAGGGATGTCCAAATACCTGCCTGGGAAGAGGCTCGCCCAGCGCCATCAGGAAAATCGGCCAGTAGATCGTATGGAAACGGATGATATCCTTGCCGATCAGATGCAGGTCCGCAGGCCACAGCTTCTTGTACTGCTCCGTGCTCTCGCCATCCGCCTCATAACCGATCCCGGTGATATAGTTGGTCAGCGCGTCCAGCCATACATAGACTACATGTCTGTTGTCGAAATCTACAGGAATGCCCCATTTAAAGGAAGTCCTGGATACGCACAGATCCTGCAGGCCCGGCAGAAGGAAATTATTCATCATTTCATTCTTGCGGGACACCGGCTGGATAAATTCGGGGTGCGCATTGATATGCGCAATCAGCTTGTCCGCATACTTGCTCATCTTAAAGAAGTATGCCTCCTCCTTGGCCGGCTTCACCTCCCTGCCGCAGTCGGGGCATTTTCCTTCCACAAGCTGTGACTCTGTCCAGAAGGACTCGCAGGGGGTACAGTAAAGCCCTTCATAGGCCCCCTTGTAGATATCCCCCTGCTCGTAAAGCTTCTTAAAGATCTTCTGCACCTGTTTCTCGTGGAAATCATCGGTGGTGCGGATAAATTTATCGTAGGAGGTGTCCAGCGAATCACAGATTCTGCGGATTTCTCCCGCCACCTTATCTACATAGGCCTGGGGAGTAACGCCGGTCTCCTCTGCCTTTAATTCAATCTTCTGTCCGTGCTCGTCCGTACCTGTCTGGAAAAATACGTCATAGCCGTCCTTTCTCTTAAAACGGGCGATGCTGTCCGCCAGCACTATCTCATAGCTGTTGCCGATATGGGGAGTGCCGGAGGTATAGGCAATCGCCGTTGTAATATAATATTTTCCCTTATTCATAACACGCTTCCTTTCCCAATTCCTTCTATTGATAAAGTCTATCGTAAAGGGGCGTGATTGTCAATTCCTGCGGGACTTTTCCGGCGGGACGGCTATGGTTTTAGTAGAAGAGCAGACCCTTTGTTCCCGTTATCACTGTTCCTGCAGGTATATTTTTTATGAAATAAACCCGGATTCTCACATCATATCCACCCATGAGATATCTCTTCTTGATCAGTTCCGTGTATTTTCCGCCACCGTTTATTGTGAATACCGGATCCTTCGCCGTTGACGGGCCACTCGTGGTATGGGTATTTGTGGACACGTAAGCGATTGCTAAAGGCACATCTTCCGGGAGCGTATAGCCGGTATCGATGGAATAGCCGGCTGTATTGTCAATATCCCCCATACTGCCTGATATCTCTCCCAGCTTTTCAGACATATCCGCGCCTGTTCCCAAAAGAAGTTCCCCATTGACCCAGGCCGCCGTTCCGGCAGACAAATTTCCTGCCACAGCAGACTGAATATTGATGGGCTCCGCGCCGTCCGCATCGCTCGTACTGAGCGTCCCATCCTTTTTCTGATAAAGCCTTGTTCCGGCGGGCAGTCCATAAGCCGTCGGATCCGATGGTATACTCTGGCTTACAGCAATCCCCTCCAGTATCGTGGCAAAATCCAGAGTAAGCGGATCTGCCTCCTCTCCGGCCTGCGGTTTCCTGTGCACCGCATATACGCCTTCTGCACTTGTCATGCTCACGCCCCCTCCCGAGCGGGTCAGGTATGTCCGCATAACACCCAGCTGCTTTACTGCCCGCACTTTGAACAGATCCAGTTGATCCGCAAGCGTATAAAAATCCGCCGTGTCAATAATTACGTCTCCCTCGCTGCCAGAATAGCGGATTACGCCCTCAGAATGCAGTTCCGCTTTTGTTGCAGAGGGATTCTCCGCCGCTGTCGTTACCATACACGCACTGGCCACCATGGTCAGAACCAGCAGTGCTGATGCCATTTTTTTCTTCATCCTTTTATACTCCTTCCTCCGCCGCTGCGCCCGGTTTTTCTTCATCCTCCGAGACTACATCCGCGTTTTCATCCACAATTTCTATGTCCGTGTCTTCGTTTCCGCCTTCTGTGTCCGCCCCTTCATGCCCGCTTCCTGCGTTCGCGTCTTCCTCTCCGATTCCTGTATCCGCATTTTCCTCCCCGGCTCCTGCGTCCACGTTTTCGTCCCCGGCTCCTGTGCCCGCATTTTCGTCTCCAGTGTCTGTGTCCACGTTTTCATCTCCGGCATCCGTGTCCGTATCTTTGTCATCGGTCTCCCCGCCTGTATTTTCGCCGCCAGACTCTGTGTCCGGCTTTTCGATATTGCCGCACCAGCAATATTTTTGGCCATCGCCGCTGTTTTCTCCGCTGTCATCCTCATCGGATAAACTGAAACAACATTCTTCCTCGCCGCGATATCCGCAGTCCATGCAGATTTGCTCATGGTGAAGACCATCTTCACAGGGTTCGTAATAATAGGCGTAATGCTCCTCTATAACAAGCTCATGTCCCGGACAGAACCTTGTACCTTCCAGACGGCATCTGCTCCTGTGACCGGTTTCATCCACAGCCTCGTAAAACAGTGTATGCACCGTCTCCTGTTCCCATTGATACCCGCAGGCACATGTATAACGCAGGCCGGAATATTCGGCGCCATCGTGTGAAAACACGCAGCTTTCCCTCTGTTTCTCCTTATGTGCACCCACCAGATCGAATGTGTTTCCGCAAATATCACAGTGTCTTGTGTGCGTTTTTCCGTTTATATCGATATATTCCCACCGATGGGTATGTGTGTAGCATGCGGGTTCAAATACCGTATCAGAAATCATACCTATCCTGTCCCGCAGGAAAAGGAAATCCGCCGTATCTATCTGTACGCCTTTATTGTTCTCCCGGTAGACCAGACTTCCCCGTGATGACAAGCCTGCCCATGTCACAGTCCGCCCCGTTTCTGATGTCTGAAGCGGCATCGTCTGCTCCGCTTCTGCCAGCTCCCGGGCTTTCACCTGCACCGCCGGTGCAGCCGCGCACAATCCGAGTACCAGTGTCAGCAGTACCGCCATTACCCTGTTTCCTTTATTCATACCATTTCCTGTTTGATTACCTGTTCCATTACCCGTGCCTCTGCACATATCGTCCCTCCTTTACTTTCCAGATTTGTCCGCGTTCGGCATCAGATAGAGTGTATTTGTGCTCCCCTCATAGCGGTAAGAAAGAGATTCGGATGAGAGCGAATCCAGTTTATCACTCATCTCTTTCTTGATTTTTTCATCCAGCTCCTTATGGGCTTCCTCGTTCTTTCTCTGGGTTTCCTCATTCTTTTTCCGGGTCTCCTCGCCCACTCTCTGCAGCTCATCGCTCCTCTTCTCGAGTTCACTGTCCTTTTTCTGTAGTTCCTCGCTTGTTTTCTGCAGTTCTTCACTTGCTTTCTGCAGATTCTCGTTCTTTTTCTGCACTTCCTCCAGTGCTTTCCTCAACTCCCGTTCTAAAGCCTCCAGATCCTCGCCCAAGTCGTCCAGACGTTCATCCAGAACATTCAGATTATCGTCGACCGTCGTCTTGAGACTTTCCTCTACTTTGGAAAGCTTATTCCAGAGTTTTTCATCCTCTTTGCGCAGCTCCTTTATTTTCTCATGAACGCCCGACACATCCGTGCGTATCTGTCCAAGCTCCGCCTTCAGCTCAGCAATCTGTCCCTGAATCACCGAAATCTTTTCCCTCTCAATCCTCTGGACCACCTCCGTCAGATTCTCCAGTCTGCTCTCCAGGGTTTTCACGTTTTCCATGACAGTCCGTGTTTCCTTTTCCAGCACAGTGAGCTTCTCTGTCACTTTTTCAGAGGATGACGAGTTATCCCGGTATTCCCTGGCAATCTCCGCCACTTCCCTCCGCACCTGTTCCAGGGCGCTCTGCAGTTCTCTGACCTTCTCCTCCAGCTCACTTGTGTTCGTGAGGTACTCCTGCCGCAGTTTCTCCCCGGAATCACGGGACATATATTCCTGCATTTTTTCTTCATAAGTCGTCGCCACAAGCCCCTGTGCCTCCTGCAGGGCAAGCGCATTCTGCTCTTCCTGTATGGCCTGCGCTTCCTGCAGTTCCCGCGCCTTTTGTGCAGCCTCTTCCCGCTTTCTTTCCTGCACACCATGTCCCCACCAGAGAAGCAGCACGATGGCCGCCACTGCCACAATACCAATTCCGACAAGGAAAATCCTCGGGAACTGTCCTTCCTCCTGTTCCGGGTCTTCTCTCCATTCACTCAAATAATCTGACACTTTTGTCATAAATTCTCGCATATTTTTCAACAGCCTCCTTTTTTTGTCAATGAACAGTTATCTCGGTTAATTCAATCAGTTCGAACTTTCATTCCAATCTTTTCGTCTTTTCCTGTTGGAATATCCGGCGATCCGCCGCAGACCCGTACACAGAAAACTGCAGAACATACAATGTACGGAATAAAGTATACTTTAATCTCATCAAAGATTGTAGCATTACCATACCAGATGCCATTCCCATTTACAATATCGGAATGTTGCACAAGTTTTTAGACATAAAAAAATCAGGGAACACCCACACCCCCGATGCCCTCTGACTTTTATCGCTCCAAACGAAATATCGTTCGTTATATTTTCATGCTATTTTTCACTGCCTGACACTTTCTCATTTCTGCCAGAAGGAATACACGCTGTCAATCATATCTCAGTACGTTAAAATCTCATACCCATCTTCTGTCACCACCAACGTCACTTCCCACTGCGCGGAAGGCTTCCCGTCGTCTGTATAGACCGTCCAGCCGTCCTCATCATCAATATAAATATCTGCCTTCCCCATATTGACCATAGGCTCAATAGTAAAGACCATTCCCGGCACCATGAGCATCTCTGTTCCTCTGCGGGTCACATAGCTGACAAAAGGCTCCTCATGAAACTCCAGCCCGATGCCGTGTCCGCCGATCTCCCTAACAATGGAATAACCGTTCTGTTTTGCATGATCATTGATGGCCTGCGCCATATCCCCGAGAAAGTTCCACGGTTTCACCTGTTCCAGTCCCACATCTATACATTCCCTTGCCACCCGCACCAGCTTCCGCGTTTCCTCCGGCACATTTCCCAGCATAAACATACGGGATGAGTCGGAAAAATAACCGTTATATATGGTAGATACATCCACATTCACAATGTCACCATCCTTTAACAGACGGTTCTCGTCGGGAATACCGTGGCACACCACCTCATTGATGGAGGTACAGACACTCTTGGGAAACCCATCGTAACCCAAAGGTGCGGCGATGCCTCCCATCTCCTTCGTCATATCCCGGACGATCTTATCAATCTCCTCGGTGCTCATGCCAATATGGATCTGCCGTTCAATTTCATCCAGAATAGCAATGTTCAGCTTGCTGCTTTCTCTGATTCCCTGCAGTTGTTCCGGCGTCTTCAGAATATCGTGCCGCGGGACGATATGCCCCTGCAGCTCGTAGCTTTCAATCTTCTCATCCATCGCCATATGGCACGCCTTATACTTTTTTCCGCTGCCACACCAGCAGGCGTCGTTTCTTCCCAGTTTTTTCATTGTAAAATCATCTCCATTTCCTCAACCTTACTTATCATATCACATTAGGCAGGGAAATGGGAGGGGGAAAAGGATTTGTGTAAATGGCCAAACCCTGAAAGCGGGCGTACCCCGGAAGGTATCGCCCGCTTCTAAACTATTGTTTACTTTCATAATGCCGGACAATTTCATCCCGGCTGACATCCTTATAGATCTCGTTCTGGACCACCGCCTGGCAGACCGCATCCAGATCAGGCAAAACCATTTTTAGCGAGTTTACAAGCGCCGCAAGTCCCTGCTGTATGCCTTTTTGCATACCCTGGTGTATTGCTGCCTGCCGTTCTTCCGTAAGTACTTCATCCAGTGTCCCGTGCAGATTTGCCAGATCAAGATAAAGATCGTCATAAACACCCACCTTAATCCGTTCGGAAAAAGAATGCTGTACAGGCATGTCCCCATGTTCCAGACCATAAATGGTCACCTGTTCCGATTTCGGGTCGACAATCCAGTACTCCCGTACACCGGCTTCCTGGTATAAGGCCAGCTTGCGTATGTAATCCATCTTCCTGCTTGACGGCGAAACAATCTCGATCACCAGATCCGGCGCACCCTGGCATCCTTTTCTCTCCAGCTTCTCTTCATCGCAGATCAAGGAGATATCCGGCATAACATAGTTATGGATATCTTTTTTGATATATACACCGAAAGGCGCAGGAACAACCCTGCATTTTCCTTTTTTTCTCTGAATATAAAGCTCTATCTGGAAGCTCAGACCCATCTGAATATCCTGATGGTCAAACTCGGGGGCTTCCATGATAAACAGCTCGCCGTCAATCAGCTCGACGCGTACTTCCTCGGGGAGTGCCTCAATATCCGCAATCGTATACTGCCATTTCCCTTTTCTGGTCAGCCCCAGCCTCACCAGATCTTCCTGTGTCAGATCCATCTCCGATTCCTCTTTTCTGATTTTTGCGTACTCCATAAATACCTCCTTCTGTGGTGCGGCGGTAGATGCAGGCCGGCTGCTGCGGGCCGCTCCGGCAATGGTAAATATGGAATATCTGCTTCATTCCCTGCATCTCTGCCGTTAATTAGTAATGGTTGAGTAAACGGCAGAAACTGCCAGAATGTGCGAACGCACGTTTCTTTTTATCACTCGATTTAGTTAATTATATATGGGACGCATACATGTGTCAAGAGGAAATGATCAAAAATACAATAAAATTACTGTACTAAATAGTTACTTTACATTGATATAGGGGATAATTTTTCCAATTATATCACTCTCATTGATTATCCCAACCTCGTCATACCGGCTGTCCCTGCTTTCTCCCAGGTTATCTCCTATCACGAAATACTGGTTTTCTTCCAGGACTGCCCCGTCGCCAGCTGTTCCGCTGTATTCAAAAATACCTGGTTCCGGGAAGACCTGGCTCACAGCATCATTTACATACAAAGTACCATGCCCGATCATCACCCGGTCGCCCGGACACGCCACAATCCGTTTGACCAGCGCGGCATCCAGATTTTCGCAGTGAAATGTGACAACATCTCCATAAGTGTACTGGCCGGAGTGCCTGTCAATCAGGACAAACTGCATATCATGATAGGCAGGACTCATGGAATCTCCGTGGATCAGCGAAAGCTGATACCAGTTTGCAGAAACAAGGCAGGCCACCACTGCGATAACAGGAATATAAATAAATTTCAGATATTTATATGCTCTGATTCGTTTCGCGGATTCCTGCCTCATAAAACCCTTCCTGGTTTCTTATATCTGTGCAATATATTCCATAAACTTCTGTTTATTGTCAATCGCTGTGGATTTCGGCCGCCCTAAGTCTTCCCGCGCACCGATGGCACACTTCACTTCAATAAAACTGAGGGCTTTCCTCTCCTTTGCCGCTGCCAGTTCCCTGTCCAGATCCCCAAAATTATCAACGCAGACCGCATATGGATATCCGCACGCAGTCGCAACTCCTGTCAGATCGATTCCGCCTGCCACCGTCGGCATTCCGCCAACTGTCTCATGCGCGCCGTTGTTAATCACAACATGCACCATGTTATCCGGCGAATTGACGCCGATCACTGCCATAGCTCCCATGTGCATCAGCGCCGCGCCGTCTCCGTCAATGCACCAGACTTTTGCCGCAGGCTTGTTAACCGCAACACTCAGCGCTATGGAAGAACTGTGCCCCATGGAGCCGACCGTCAGGAAATCATATTGATGTCCTTGCCCGTCTGCCTCACGTATCTCATACAGTTCTCGACTTGCCTTGCCGGTCGTCGATATAACCGGATCATTCTCCGACACCTTTACAATATGTCTGATAATATCCTCCCGGCTCATCTGATTCCCGTTATGATACACAGCCTTTTCGTCACAGGTAAGCGCCCCCTTTCGGATCACAAAAGCAACGCTCCTGCCTGCTGCAAGTGTATCCCTAAACGAATCCATCACATCTGTCGCTTCTTCGTCCGTCGTTTCCTTACCGATCACAAATGATCTGATGTCCATATCTTCCAGAAGTCTGACTGTAACCTCTCCCTGATAAATATGCTGCGGCTCGTCATGCAGACCGGGTTCGCCGCGCCAGCCGACAATAAAGACGCACGGAATTGCATATACCCTGTCGTTTAACAGAGAAGCGACTGGATTGATGATATTGCCTTCCCCGCTGTTCTGCATATACACAACAGGCACTTTGCCAGTAGCCAGATGATATCCTGCCGCAATCGCTGTACAGTTTCCTTCATTTGCCGCAATGATATGATGTTCGGAGTCAATTCCATATCGCTGCATCAGATAATCACACAATGCCCTGAGCTGGGAATCAGGTACTCCCGTGTAAAAATCCGAGCCGATTATTTCCACAAGTTTTTCTGCCTTCACTCTTATATACCTCCGCCCAAAACGTCACGATAAATTTCCAGCAGCGCTGTTTCATCAAGCGCAACCGGGTTGTTCGCCAGTCTTTCCACATTGACAGAATGTACCAGTTCCGATAATTCTTCATCAGTCACGGTATTCGTTATTTGCAGTTCCAGCTGATCCCTTATCAGGCGATCAAGATAACTTATGGATTCAGCCGGATCAGCACATCCCAGCAGCTTACTGATATACAGAAATAATGTATTTAAATACGCACTGCCCCTGTAATCCACACACTGATCCATATGGTGGATCATATAGTTCCACACTTTAGGCAGACATAGCGCTGCGCTATGTCCATGTGATATTCCGAACAGAGAATTCATTTTATATGACATTGCGTGCGCGGCGGTAGTTTTGGTGATATTAATTGCCTTTCCCGCATAATTGGCCGCGCGCATCATTTCCTGGTTCCCATCCTCCTCATTGTGAAGATAGGATGCAAGGCACTTCATAAACAGTTCAACCGCTTCCGTCGCATATCCTTTACTCTCTTCTGTGGAGCTGACCGCCCAGAGCGATTCTATGCTATGGCACAGTGCGTCTAAAGCGGTCACCTTTCTCTGATAGGCCGGCAGCGATTCCAGAAGTTTACCGCTCAGAACAACGTATTCCGGAAGCAGACTCCTATGGCTTACCGATTCCTTTTTCCCCTGATAATAAATGACTGCAAAATGTGTCGCCTCGCTTCCCGTACCGGCTGTAGTAGGTACGGCCAATATTTTTACCTGATTATCAGTAACCGGCTGGTTCAGACAGCATTCTTCTCCCTCCATAAAGGCATATGCCTTTATGCATTTTGCAACATCAATTGCACTCCCACCTCCAGCTGCAATCACAATGTCACATGCATTTTTCCGAAAAAGCTCCCTTCCAGACATTACTGATTCATAAGTCGGATTTGGCAGAAAATCTTTAAAAAATACAGCTTGCGGGTACTTCTCTCTGATCCGCTCCTCTATCTTTAAATATTCAAATGCTTTCCCCACGACGAAAAAGGGGCGCGCGGCGCCTTCCTTTTCCAATACTTCGTCCAAAACTGATTCGATGTCTATTCCATAGCCGGCATACTCCGTCTGTGTGTTTCCGCTGTTATTCATATATCCTCCGGTATCAGTGTCAGAATGTCCTTTATGGACATCAGTGTGCCGTCGCACTCAAGCGACCTGTGGTTTTCCAGTATGGACCTTGCCGTATTCTGCATGGCCGGGAAGGCGCTCCTTGTCAGCTGGTTTGCATAAATCACAACATTCACCCCTCTTTCCTTCCACTCCTCCTCTTTTACGGAGTTGAAAGAAGTGGGGACTACAACCAGCGGCGTGGATGCATCCGCTGCCCGGAATGCTGTGATAAATCCAAAGATCTCGGAAGGATCTTTTTTCCGGCTGTGGATCATGATACCGTCTGCCCCGGCTTTTACATACGCATCTGCCCTCGCCAGCGCGTCCTCCATGCCCCTTTCCAGAATGAGGCTTTCAATGCGCGCAATAATCATGAACTCCCTTGTCTTCTGCGCCTTTTTCCCGGCAGAAATTTTCTGGCAGAAATTTTCTATGGAATCCTGCGTCTGCGCCACCTCCGTTCCAAACAGCGAGTTCTTTTTCAGTCCTGTTTTATCCTCGATGATGACTGCAGATACACCCATACGCTCCAGGCTCTTTACCGTATAAACGAAATGCTCTGTCAGTCCGCCGGTATCCCCGTCAAAAATAATGGGCTTCGTCGTTACCTCCATGATATCATCGATTGTACGGAATCTCGATGTCATGTCAACCAGCTCAATATCCGGCTTTCCTTTCGCGGTGGAATCACACAGGCTCGATACCCACATGGCATCAAACTGATAGGTTCTGCCAGCCTGCAGCACCGTTGTCTTCTCCGCAATCAGGCCTGTGATACCACTGTGGGCTTCTATCGCGGTCACCAGACCCTTCATATCGAGCAGGTTCCTCAGCCGCCTTCTTCTCATGTCAGGAATGGACAGCCTGCTTCTCATATCATTCTCTATCAGTTCATATGTCTCGCTTTTACTATAGGGAAGCTCTACCAGTTTCCCTCCCCACTCAGACAGGACCGTAAGAACCTCCTGCCTTATGGAACTCTGGAAACCGCTTTTCCAGTCGTCACCGTGGACCACATAGTCAGGCCGCAGTTTCCTGAGGTTATTTTTGTAACTGAGTTCTTCCTGTTTTATTACATTGTGCACACCTGAAATATGCGATACCAATTCCGACCGCTCCTTAAAGGACAGCAGCGGATATCTCTTGTAACCTGCCACGGCTTCATCAGAAAGGATTCCCGCAGTCACAGTGCCTAATTCTCTGGCCGCTTCAATGATTTTTATATGTCCGCCATGTACGATATCCGTTGAGAAACAGCAGTACACACTTTTTTCCTGCATCAGCTTCTGGCTGACACAGGCCAGATCTTCCGGCGTATCTACCTCATTGCACAGCATGCCGTTCACGTCACACGGGTAGATCACACACTTTCCATTCAGCTCATTAAATGCGTTTTCTGCATAGCATCCCGTATTCCCGTTTTCACAAAAATCCACTATCTTTCCCAGCCATAAATCCCAGTCATTCCTGTCCAGCCTGTATAACGGCTGTGCGGAAACCGCATGATCAAAAAACTCAATTCCTATATCTGTTATACATTGTTCCTCTGTCCGGGAGATAACAGCCTTAAAATCCTTCTCCGGCAGTTCTGCGCCAGAGTCGACCGCCATACAGCTTTTCCCGGAAAAAGCAACCTGGCATAATGCCGCAAAGTCAAATACAAGATCGCCGTGAAGCATTATGATATCTTCACCAGCAAGATAGTCTTTTGCCAGATATATGGAATAAATATAATTTGTCTCCCGGTACATGGGATTATGGACAAAAACTATGTTTCCATTATATGCCAGGCTCCTGCAGTAGCCCTTTAGCTCTTCTGCCAGATAACCTGTTGTGATAACAACTTCATTGACGCCTATGATTTCCAGCATTCTCAGCTGCCTGCTTAACAGGGTATCTTTATCTGGAATCCCATCAGAACAGATTTCCGTCATACACTTTGGTGCATGCTCCGTCATTTTTCCCATGCGGCTTCCGATTCCGGAATTTAATATCAGCGCTTTCATCAGTTACTCCTTCGTTGTCTTCTCAATCACAATCTCATCCGACTCGACTTCCTTATTTCTGTTTTCATCTATGCCAAGCTTATCATTCAGTTTTTTCTTTGCCCGTCTGATATAGATACCTGCCACAGCGCCGACAGCAATGACAACTCCGGCTACTGCCTGTATCACGTATGTCATGACGGAAGGATCTATATACGCATTCACATCCCTGCCAAACAGCAACATACTGCAGACACCCGTAAATCCTGCCAAAGCAAACATTTTCAAGAAATTTTTCATTTTTTCTCTCTCCCTTTCTCTGCAATTTTTTTCTGCAGACTGTTGATAATATAGTTCGCGGCAACTTCGGCTGAAGAGCCTAAATTATAAATATACTGGTGAGCCAGCTTATCAATCACTTCCCGATATTCTTCTTTATGTGCAATTAAATATTCTACCGTTTCAGGCACAAGAGATAACTGATCCAGTTTCAGATTTTTCCCAAGCTTGTCCCTTAAGGACACCTGAATCGGTTCGGTAGCAATTTTCTGGTACTCCGGGTTCATGACCTTCATTGGCGTGTCTATGAATAAAATGGGCCTGTATGTGGTAAAGGCGTATTCAAAACTGATGCCCGACCAGTCCGTGATAAGCATGTCCGCCTCCATAATCGGATTATTCGAAGTGAAGTCTGTCTGGATTTCAATATGTTCTGATTCATATTTCTGCTTCAGCACTTCCATATAATCCCTTTTCAGGCGTACCTCCTGCGGATGCGGACGCACGATAATATCATAACCGCCATCCTTTAATGAATCAAGAATCTCCTCCAGACAGCTGTCCACAATATTATTGTTCTGCCAGGACGGCGCTATCAGTATTTTTTTACGCCCGTTCTGCGGATGCGGCATTGAACGGTATGTGTCCCTCAGTTCATCTATCAGCGGATAGCCCACCTCTATCAGGTTTTTCGCAGGCAGATGATACACATCCTCCTTGTCCCTGACCTCCGACTTCTGATGCGGCCCCGCACAGAAGATTGTATCGAAGTGGTCGTCGCAGCCTTTCCGCATAAACATACTGTTATTTACAATTGCATGCTGGGCAAAAATATACTCCACATCATCCCGGACATAGCTTCTCTTGATATGATAATTATCCAGATCCGGCATCGTCATGACTACCATATCAGCATCCATCTTCATCATCAAGGTAATCAGCCTGTTTTCACCAATATAGTACGCCCTGATCTGTGGATTTTTCTCTGCAAGCCCAAAAACCGAATCACCGGGATCACTGGTAATATAGTGTATTGTTATATTGGTATGCTCCAGAAGATATTCCAGAATCCCTTTATAGTATTTATAAAAACCGTTGCTTTCCGAGTAAAATACCAGATGCTTGTTTACAACATGAAAGAATCTCTTATAATCCCTGCGCTCCCGCTTTCTGTTTTCTGAAAACAAGCGTTCCTTCTTTTTTCCGCCGACATTTTGTATTTCGCTTAGTTCCCTGCGGCTCTGTTCCAGTTTTTCATAATCAACAAACCTCTTGGGTCTGATCACGCCATTTAATATATAAAGCTGCGCAATCGCCATCAGATTACTGCATATCCAGTACAGCGCCGTCCCGATCGGCACATACCAGCCCAGATATAGTGACAGTCCCACGGAAAAAGCCATTACACCATATTTATTGTATTTCGACTGCTCCGCCTGCAGAATATTACTCGCATTCTGAACAAGACAGAGTGCCCAAGAGGACAGCCCCGCAATGACAGGCGACCATATTAGGCTGATACCTGTCTCGGCCGGTATCATACCCAGGTCTATGGTTCCGAACGACATGTCTATGGCCGGGTTGTCAATGCCTGCACGTATCGTCCCCACAACACCTACGAGGAGTATAAGCTGGATTATGAGTGGTATGGTTGAGGCAAGCGGATGATACTTCTTTTCTTTATACAGCTTTGCCTGTTCCTCTGCAATCTCATCCTTTTGTCCATAATACTTTACTTTTATGAAATTGATGTCCGGCTGGATCTTTATCATGGTGATGGAATTCATATAGGTCCAGATGGAAACCGGAAGCAGGACTATTTTGCTCAAGAACGTAAACAGTATAACTGCCAGACCATAATTATGGCACAGTTCATAGCACCAGTCCATGATCCGGCCAAGAAATAAATATAAGTAACTCATTAGTAAGCCTGTCCTTTCTAAATGTATTTCAAAGTATATCCTTACTCATCATATCACATTGGAAAAGGAAATGGGAGAGGGAAGGGATATCAATTCCACTCCGTTGGGAAGTCTTTCATGCAAAGCACCTTCATCTATTGCCATAAAAGCATGTGGTAAAGATGCCACAAAAACTCAAGATGGCGAGCTTGCATTCTGTACAACACACGATACCCATGCCGCCAATCCTGCAACAACCGGCAACCAGATCAGACTTATACCAGTCTATTGTATTTCACATCATATCCCTACTCACAAAGTTTTTTGAAGCCATAAGCTTCCTCCCAAACATTTGGCACACAATGGCATATGCTCATAATATAATTCTCTATGTCTATTTTCAAAATATGATCCCCAGAATTTAATTTTAAAGGAAGTATTAAATTCTAAAAATGCACGGATCATATATGCTTCATTCCATGCCCGGCCATCATATATCCATTCCTTATAATATTCAAACGGATACGGAATATCATGGATATGAATCATAACGCCCTCGGCAAGTCTGGGCAAAATATCAAATAAATATAGATTAACGTCACTATCAATTTTCGAAACATGAGTGCTATCGATAAAAAGGATATCACCTGCTTGCAAAGTTGAAAAAATATCGGTATCAACATCTTGAAGTTTTTTTTCAATAATTCTCACATTGTCATAAGGTGTCAGTAAAGATTTTAAGCGTTCTGGATATGGCTCAATAAATGTAAAATCTACCCCCCCCCCCTCACTCATAAAAAAGTGCTCATTGACATCCAGCATCAGTGCTGAAGAAAATCCGGAACCAACTTCAATTATGCGCTTTGGTCTATATTTTTGTAAAAAGCAGTACAAAATAATACCATCGGCATACCCAAAAAAGGAATTATCAAAATAATACCGATATCCATCCTTTTGCTCTCCACTAAAAGGCAGCGTATCATAATATTCTGACAGGGATTCCAATATGGAAATTTGTTCTTCTTCATTCAAATTAATACCCATAAAAGATTTCGACTTACTTCCAAATATGACATCTTCCCGTTTCTTAATATCATCAATGCAGGGCAGCGGAGAATAAAAGTGCCCTGGCGGAACCCATGTTTGATATTCTTTTAGTTCCTCGAGATATACTTTGTATTGATCGCGCTCAGCAACAGCAGCCTCAATTATATTGTCCTTTTTTTCAATTTGCGCTGAAAAATCTTCGAGGTATGCCTTCAACTGATCGCGTTCACTTACAACAGCCTCAATTGTACTGTCCTTTTCTTC
>CBCOZL010000040.1:0-30967 GCA_965114645.1 uncultured Lachnospiraceae bacterium
TGTATAAATTTTTCAAAGTTCTCTATTTTCTGCTTGACTTTCTATTTGCAGACTATTTTCTTGTAAACTATTTTCAACTCTGATGAAATGCATATATCATCCCTTTATCTGAACTATCCTGCATACTAAGCATGGCGAAACCATGTTTTTTTAACAGTTCAACAATATTGTCAGGCCCGTCATCATGCCATTCGATTATATACGCCCATATTTTTTGAATACAGTTTGCCTTCTCCAATTCCTCGAATATATGATATTCAGAACCCTCGCAGTCCATTTTTACAACAACTTTATTTTTTCCCAATCTCTCTAACAGAAAGCCTGCCGCATTTCTAATCGTTACATCTATATAGCGATTATTTTTAACGTCCATCCCCACCCAGTCAACATATTGCTTTATCGAAATATCATTATGTCTTTGATCTGTACTGAATCCGCAGCTCATCTCTTCATTATATAAAGCCCGTTCCTGCCCATCATAATTGTCTAACCCCACATTAAAAATTTGTATTTTTCTCCGCGATATGGGATTAATGCTGATATTGTGTTCAGCTTTTCGATATGTACTTTCAGATGGTTCAACACCATATACATTTTCGACAATCTTATGATTGGCAAACCATAAGCTGGCGCCTCCCAGATTCATGCCAATATCAAAAACATCTACTTTCTCATCCGCTATATTTTCCAGAATGTTATATTCACCCTTAGCCCAAACAGCCTGAATATTTGAAAGTTCACTCTTATGTTCAAAATATATTTTCAGATCTTCCTCAAACCGATCGTTTTTTTCCCACGCATAGAAAAATCCATTTTCATCAATTCCCAGACGGCCTTTCCTATTAAAGTAAAGCGCCTCGTCTCCTATATATGGCTCTATATTCTGTCCAAACTCTATCGCCTCATAGTTTACCCCTCCTTCAAGAAGCAGTTGATTTGCCATCTCCATATAGTAAGCAGCCGACATAACTACAATTTTTTCATATTGCAATTTTATTAATTCCGTCACATGATATACGTTTTTCCCATCAACTGTTTCTACTTTCGCGTTATTATCTAAAAACCCCACGATATCGTACCATTTTTCTAAAAAAGCTCTTTTACTTTGGAAATAGTTTCCAATACCAAAAATTAACGCTTTCTCTTTTTTCATTGAATTTTCCTCTCCGATTATTTTAAGTTTATTTACTCATAATTCTCATAGAGCCGTTTCCATCTACCCCTTCCCCCATTTTTATGCCCGTAAACAGCCCAATCTGGTCTCTTCTGCCCATTTATAAACTAAATAGCACATCTTCCAATGAAACAACGGGAACGTTTACACGTTTTCCGATATCAGTCTTAATCGCATCAAATTTATCAATAACAGATACTACAATTAAATCCACATTCTCCTGAACCTCTGATAGCATAATCACCTTCTTGTTCCCAGAAAGGGCAATGCTTCCGGCATTTTGATCTATTACATACGGAATCTCTATATCTGCATCATCCAACTCTTTCAAAAGAAGTTTTCCCAGTTCACCCATACCATAAATTGCTACACTTTTATAACCATTATTTTTAAAATAATCACTTATTCTTCCATGATCCTGTTGTATAACAAGCCATTGATACAACGCTTTATACCATTGAAAATACCTCTTATTCTGCGTCGCTTTTCTGCGGTAATATCTGTTACACACAAAAGCAGTTCCCAAGCATGCCGTTCCGAATAAAACAATATTTTTCATACCCCTGCCTCCACAGTTCCTAAACATCCTGATAAAATCACCAAAATGCAAATTTCTTATCTTTATAAAAATACTCTGGGTAATGATTTCCCGTACCAGCAACAATATAATTTAATATACGTTTACCTCTTCCTATACTTCATACAATATATCTTCCAAAGAAATGATGGGACAATCCAGCTTCTTGGAAAGCTTTTCCTCAATTTCATCAAAAAAGGTAATCGCCGTCACGACAACTGCGTCCACAACTTCCAAAACATCATCGACTGGCACAATATCTACATCCGCATAAATAGAATTTGCTCTTTGGTCAATGCCATATGCGATTTCTACTTTGCTGCCCTTAAGTTCGTCGATAAATGTCTCTCCGGCATAACTCATACCGTATACCGCGATTCTCTGATATCCGTTTCTCTCAAAATAATCTGCCAAATTCCTGCCTTCCTGCTTCACCCTCACCCATTGATTCATCATAAGAAACAGTGCCAGATGCTTATTCGACATACTCTGCACCTTATTTATCTGGTCGCCTTTTATTTTCCCTATAGCCCCTGCGCCTACAGCTGTTCCTGCTAATATAGATACTGCTGAAATCGTTCCTTTTTTCACTCGTTTTTTCTCCTTTTACCATCTAATATCTTTTGATGCTTTTCTTATCCATATATCCCATTACTGCTTTTCCCATGTCGGAGAAAATTCCTCCCCCACCTGTATAAAAGATTCCTTTCTATTCCAGTTACAGTGGGACGACTGGTAACATCTTCTGCACGGATCGTCCATGTCACTCTGGTCGTTTACCGTTTCCCTGTATTTCTGATACTGCGATGCATTCCACAGTTCCATAAACGCTTTTTCTTTGTCATATGGGAAAAACTGAATCGGTGTTGACATACATGGTCTTACATAACCATCTGATCCAAGGAAAAAATCTCTCCACGTCACAAAGCAGTCTTTATGGTACTTATCTTCCGCCACATCTTCTCCTATGTAATGAGGAAGCTTTAACACTATTCCGAGTTCATCCGCTGTGCGGATCGTCTCCTCAAAAATATTTCTGACCAGATCCTCATACCCCCAGAGAGATTCTTCTAACAGGTTTTCTTCAAAAACTGTGAGATACACCACTTTGACTTCCTCTATCCCGATTTCTGCTGCCAGTCTCACCATCTCCGGCAGTTCCTCAATATTAGATCTCATGGCGCAAAATACGAAATTAATCCAAGGATATTTCAATCCTCTTTCCTTTTTCATTCTCACGATATCCTTAAGATCAGCCACGATCTGATCAATCTTTGATCCTCTTCGTATCCTGCTGTTCGTCTCATCCGTCGCACCATCAAGACTCACCGCAAACACATCAACCTGATAATCAAATATAGCATCCTTGATTTTTCCCAAATTCATTCCATTCGTACAAAAATATTTGCGGGCATCGTGATTATCAATGATCTGCAGCATTTCGATAAAATTCGGATGGATAGTCGGCTCTCCCCAGCCCATCAATGTGACTTCCTCTACGATATCCATAAGCGGCTCAAAGCTCCTAAACACATCCATGTCAAATACTGTCGGCTTGAAATCCGCCGCATTCCTTCCACACATAACACAATTCAGGTTGCATGCATTCGTCAGTTCAAACACAAGACGTCTTGGATAAGATTTCAGGATCGTCCTGCCCTGTTCCATTTCTTCCATATTTAAACTACTATTCATCTGCTGCCGTTCAGATAGCTCTCTACCGCTGAATAGATTTCTCGTCTTTGCTCTTAATATCATGTCCGCCTCTCCTTACTCTGCCTCTATACCTATAAAAGGATACAAATCGTCAAAATCCGCTGCCTTAAGTGAACCGTCCGGCATCACACGCGATGCTATCTTAGGTGCAATCTCCGAAAACTCCTGTAAAATCACTTCGCACACAACAGGCCCTTCTTCCGCAAGAACTTCCCGTATCGAGGCTTCTATGTCATCATCCGCCGTAATCCGCACCGCCTTGATCCCATATGCTTTCGCAATTTCACAGTAATTCGGAGTCTGTAATCCGCTGTCCGGCCCGACCCCCAAAAAACGGTCATTCATATAATTATGCTGGTTATGACGGATCAGCATATACCCGTTATTGTTATATACAAATAATTTGACTGGAAGCTGATTGTACTTGAGCGTCGCCAGTTCCTGTATGTTCATCTGTACGGCGCCATCTCCTGAAAGCGCTATGGTATTTCTCCCCTTCTGGCACACCCCCATGGCGGTAGCCCAGAATCCCATACAGGAAAACCCGCCAGACGACAAATACCGCTGCCCGTCCTTCACCACCCAGCTTTGCGAAGCCATACAGTATACGCTGCCCGTATCCACCACAATGTTGCTGTTTTCGGGGACAAGTTCCGACAACACAGAAGTGAAATAGTAGCTGTTAAGCGGTTTCTGGCATTTATATTCCTCCAGGACAACCGGGTATCTGGCTTTCCTGTCCATGCACCAGGCAACCCACTCTTGATGATCCTCCATCAAGTCATCACTTCCCATATACCCGGTCAATTCCTGTAAAAACTCCTTTACGTCACATCTGTATTTATGGTCTATAGGAACGGCTTCCCGCAACAATTCCTTTTCATCTATATCCACCATGATCTTCACGGCATTTTCCGCCAGTTTCTCCGGGTAATATCCTATTGTAGAGACAGACAACCGGCTTCCCAGAATGAGGAGAAGATCGCATTTCTGAATCGCAAAATGGGACGCTCTGTCCCCGTAATTCCCCGGTCTGCCGATATAATACGGGTGATCGGAGGCAATCACGTCAATACCGCCTCTGGACGTAACAACAGGTACCCGGAATCTTTCAGAAAACTGCACCAGTTCCTCAACCGCCCCTGCGTTCCTGACACCAAACCCTGCCATTATGAGAGGCTTTTCCGCCTTGTGCAGAAGCTCCGCTATCATGCCATAGTCAACGTCTTTCCGTCTCTCTTCCTCTCTGTCATATCCCCTCATTTCTTCCGGAACCTGCCTGTTCTGAATATCCACCGGCACGTCAATCCATACCGGTCCCGGTCTGCCACAAACTGCTTCGGCATATGCCTTCTCCATAATGTATCTCGTATCTCCCGGATCCATAATCGTGACGCAGTACTTTGTTATGCTGTCCACCAAAGGCTCCACCAGCATACTCTGGCACGCATTCTGCCGAATTCCGCTGTCCATGGCATACTGCAGAAGCCGGGAATTGGCTTGTCCTGAAATAACAAACATGGGTGTCGAATCAAAATATGCCTGCGCTGTTCCTGTGATGGCATTTGAGACACCCGGGCCGATAGTAACCAGACAGGCACCCGGCACATGATTCACCCTCGCATAACCATCAGCAGACATGGCTGCTGCCTGTTCATGGTGGCAGCAAACTGCCTTAAGGTTATTATTCCGGCACAGCGCGTCCGTAAGCCACATGGCTGAACTGCCGGATACCATAAATACCGTGTCACATCCCTTTTTATTTATAAAATCGAAAATATATTCCGCAACTGTCATCTCAATTCTCCCCGCCCTCTCTTATATACAGACATAACTGTCAAATTCCCTCTCTTTTAATAACAAAACCGCAACTCCACCACTGCATTCACTGTAAATATAGGAATCACACTTTGACAGAATAAATTTTTCTCACACATCCTATACCGACATATTATATCGCTTATCTGTTCACCAATTTACATCCTGCCATTGTTTCACAACGAATCTATCTCACCTATCACTTTTTGCGGCAGCACATAATCACTGCCCTTCAAAATCTCCTTCTCCTGATCCATGTTCGAAGGACTTACCAGCGCAATTCCACGCAATTCATTTGACGTAATATATCCCAGTACCACTTCCGTTGGACTTACTGCCTCACGCTGACAGTATTCCTTTATATATAGCGCCTTTTTCAGATTTCTTTCTGTCTCCACTCGGGTTTTTAAAAAATCATCAATCCCCTCTGACCCGCTTTTCACATATTTCTGAAAATAGCCTTTACATTGTGACGAATACGCCAGGCAGGTCATATGATTTTCCAGCATATACCGATACAGTTCCCCACCCATACCAACGCAGTATTCATCGTTCCACATTTCAAATTTGTAATCCGCCACACTCCAGCAATTTTCTATATAAACAGGCCTTTCCATTCGGTTCTTTCTCACACATTCGTCATACTCTTTTAATCTGCTGTAATCGATGTTTGAAAAACCAAGTCTTCTAATATCATACTTATCCCCCAGATAAGAAACCGTTTCCGCTAATTCTTCTATCGGCCGTGCTTTATCATCTTTATGAATCAAAAAAATATCTGTATAGTCTGTCTGTAATGCCTCTAAACTTTCCGCTAATTCCCTGTCCAGATTTTCTCTTGTATTATTTATTTTGTTATTTACAATTCCACCCTTAGTAACGATTACAATATCATCCCTGTTTCCTCTCTTTTGCATCCATCGACCTATACACGTCTCGCTTTTTCCTCTTCCGTTCTCCTCCCATGGAGAATAACTTCTTGCCGTATCCAGCAAGGTTCCTCCGCCTTCGTAAAAAACGTCCAGCAGATTCATAGATAGTTCATCCGTATAAGTGCTTCCCAAACGTCCGCATCCAAGGCCTATTTTTGATATTCTTTTATTTATTTTGATATCATCTATATATTTCACAGACAGACCCTCCGTTTCTTTCTCTTCATGAAGCCCACAGAAACGATCTCTTAATATAAGCGATTCATATCTTCTGCAATCTGCCCGCTAAAAGGCATAGTATGTAAAAGCCACATTTTTCATATAAGACCTCAAACTGATATGATAATCTTGTACATACTCCCTCATCAGCAGAGGCACTTCCCAAAAATCACTTGTTTTATGATATCCCATAATCCCCAGACGAGGCCTGCATTCTCTGATCGTGCGCTCCGCGCCCCGCAGTGCCGGAACCTCCGAACCCTCTATATTCATTTTGATATAGGTGGCACGCTCTTTGTCCAGAATATGGTCAATCGTTTCTGTCGGTACGGTCTGCGACCCCGTTTCTGCCTGAAAAGTCCCCGGACCGCCCAGCACATAAAAAGCCTCACCTTCTGTATGACTGTACGCTGCCGTATTACTTATATGGATCCTTCCGCGTTCGTCCTCGGTAAGTTCTGCAATATACTGTTCCAGTCTGCCATAGTTTATCGGATCAGGCTCAATTCCGTAATATTTTTTAAACCGATGACCGTTATACTGCAAAAACTCTTTCAGGCTGCTGCCCCCACAGGCGCCGCAGTCTACAAAAACCTCGTCCTTCAATCTTGGAAACAAATCATATTCAAAATACATCCCCTTTTCTGGATATACTGGTATCTCAACTTCATCCGTTATCAGCCTGAACTCCAGTATCTTTAAGAAAACCTCTCTGGACTCGTCATCATGCATCATGTCATATGCCTTCCCGATCTTGTCCTGATTTTCCGTCATAAGATATACATCCGTACAGGCCGGCAGATTATATCGCCCCCCTTGAAACAGGGAATAACACCTTCTGAAATAGGTGTAATCTATAATATTTTTACAGCCGCACTCCCTCAGTCTTTTATGTACCCCCTGATGCCCGCCCGCAAGCAGTTCCTTCTTAAAATCTTTGCAGTAGCTCTTTCCGTCTGTATTAATCGTGACAATCACAAGAGCGTGATCTCCAACCCGGTTCACAATCTCCGCAGGGGGGATAATTTCCAGAGCTTCACATGTATTCCTCCATTTTTCAGAGTCTCCGTCTGAAAAGCAAACCGGCTCTATACCCACATCCCTGAAATAATTCAGAAATGCGATCCCTGCGCTTCCCGCGCCATAGAGTACGATAGAATGCATGTATTCGCGCAGATCATTCCTCATATCATCAAGCGATATTTCAATATTTTCCCTCTCCGTCCGATATCTGCGAAATATTTCACTCATCCTGTCCGCTGCCATACCGTTTCACTCTCCTATCCGTTTCAACATTCTTTTTACCCCTGCTTCAAATGATATTTCTGGCTCAAATCCTATGTCTTTTTTCAAATCAGTTATATCAAACCACTCTCTTTCTATCTCATAACCCGAAAATTTCCGGGTTGAAAATTCCAACGGATAATTCGGAGCAACGATATCCCTCAATTTAAGAATGTACTCTTTCAATGGCATGGGATTCCCACTGGATAATACATACTGCGATTCCTGTCTGCCCAACTCGCCTATCAGGCAGAAAGCTCTTGCCGCGTCTTCTATATGCAAAAAATCATACAACTGTTCACCTGAGCTCAAAGGAAATGGCGTTCCTTCTTCCATATGATCTATCAGGGAGTTGATCAGTCTCGGATTCGTCTCCCCTTCTCCGTAAACATTCACGATAATGGGCCAGATAAATTCAACACCCTTATTCCGCGCAACTGCCCTGCACACAATTTCTGACGCAAGCTGTGCCGCTCTGTAAAACTTATGCTTGTCTTCCGTATACAGCCTGCCTCTTTTTGTATATAATTCTGTCTGTGTAATACTGCCTGCTCCAACCACTTTTTTACATTGCATTTCAGAAGCAGCCATAACAGTGTCCGCCATCCACTTTACATTGTCCATCTGACATAAATAATCATCCAATGTTTCTCTGGTCAGTCCGTCCCACGCAAATTGGTAAAAGACATCAAATCCTTTCTTTTTCATTTTGTCTGGCAGACACCTGATCTCATCCAGATTGCACTCTATCAGTTCCGCATCCAGTCCAGCAAGTCTGAATACTTCCCGGCTGTTTTTTACGTCAGTTCTGACAATCCCCGTCACTTCCGTGCCTTCCGCTATCAATCTGCGTGCAACCGCATTCCCAATAAATCCTGATATACCGCTTATTATTACTCTCTTCATCATAATTAAGAAACACTCCGCATACTTTTTTCAGCTTCTCTCACAATATCCGCAGCGTTGTTGTAATACGCTTCTTCCAGCGTATACGCCGCAGGAGTCGGCACATCCGGCAATGAAACCCTCGCGACAGGCGCCTTTAATTCCCGATACAGCCGCTCATATACCAGCGTACTGATCTCTGCTGATATACCGCCGGTTTTCCACCCGGTATCCGCAATCAGTAATCTTCCTGTTTTCTTAACCGACGTGATAATCATTTCTATATCTAATGGTTTTATTGTTCTCAAATCTAATATTTCCGCATCTATGCCTTTGCTTCTCAACGCCTCTTCTGCCCGCAGCGCCTCCAAGGCCATCGAGGAAATTCCTAAAATCGTGATATCTTTTCCCTGTTTCCTCACCACGCCTTTTCCAAATGGAATTGTATACATTTCCTCCGGCACACTCCCCACCTGATTATGAATCCTTCGATGATCCAAAAAGAGTACTGGATTATTGTCCGCGATTGCCTGCAGCAGCAGCCCTTTCACATCATAAGGCGTAGTCGGCATGATAATTTTGATTCCCGGCACATGCATAAACATTCCATGCAGTGCCTGCGAGTGCTGTGCGGCCGATCCCCATCCCTGACCCGTCACAGCCCATATCACAAGAGGGATCGGGCATATTCCTCCAGACATATAATTATATTTTGAGGCATGATTTACCAGCTGATCCATCGCCAGCATTAAAAAGTCTGGTCTGTTATGACAGTACACGGGTCTCATCCCCCCCATTGCCGCTCCAACCGCCACACCTGTCAACCCTGTCTCCGCCAGCGGTGTATCAAATACACGATCTTCCCCAAACTCCTTGTAGAGGCCTGTCGTCGCTCCAAACATTCCTACTTCATCGTTAATGCCCTGCCCCATGACAAACACCTTTTCATCCAGCCGCAGCGCCTGCGCCAGAGCGTTCCTGACTGCCTCCGTATATGTCATTTTCTGACCTTTGATATCCTTTAATATATGATCACTATCCAGCATTTCACTGCTGTCTACTCTCGTCCAAGGCACTTTAGCTCCACACTCCTTCACATAATGTACCGGCATCGGGGCATGCGCTTCCTTTTGCATATGAAAATGCTGCCTCTATTTCTTTTTGAATCTCATCTTCTATTCTTTCAATCTCCGCATTTTCCAACAGCCCTTCCGCCGAAAGTTTTCTTTCCAATTTCATAATAGGGCATTTTGCTTTCCATAAATCCAATTCTTCTGTTGTCCTAAAGCGGTTATCCACTCCGTTACCTGTATTATGATGATTTCTGTATCTGTAGGTTTTACACTCCAAAAACCATGGCCCTTCACCGTTTCGGATGTGTTCTGTTATCTCACGTGTTTTTTCATAAACTGCCAGCACATCATTTCCGTCGACAGATACGACAGGCAGGATCGTTTCAAATTTAGAACCGATGTCTGTATTTGGTTCTCTGACACAAAAAGGTGTCGAAATGGAATACAAATTATTTTCACAGACAAACAGCACCGGCAGTCTGTTTATTTTCGCATAACAGATACTTTCATATACCGATCCCTCTTCGGACGCTCCATCCCCAAAGAAAACCACCGAAATAGTATCCGTTTTTTTCATTTTCTGTGCCAAAGCATATCCAACCGCAATCGATACGTTTCCTGCTACAATGGATGAGGTAAGCGCAACCCCATTTTCCCTGTCAATCAGATGCATGGAGCCGCCGCGTCCTCTGCAGCATCCGGTTTCCCTGTTGTGAAGCTCCGCCACCATCTTTTTCAGATCTCCGCCCTTTGCAAGATAGTGTCCATGGCTTCTGTGGTTACCGAATACCGTATCCTGCCTGTGCAGATTCCCGCACACCCCCGCCGCAATTCCTTCCTGTCCGTCACATAAATGGATCGGCGTGCGCATTTCCCGCACTTCCCCGTTATAGTGATCCGCTATGTAATTTTCCACCATCCGTATTCGCTTCATGGAATGGTATAATTTCAATGACATATTTTCCATCATCAACCCGCATCCCGACATATTTTTTCAAAGTATCTGTGTACCAACCCTCTGCTCAATTCCTTTATGCTGTCCGACTGCTTTTCTTTTCTGACAAAATCCGTGATCTCATACAGCATATCTTCCAATTCGTATTCTGTTTTCCAGCCAAGCACACGCCTCGCCTTTGAACTGTCCAGTTTCAATACCTGTGTTTCTATGGTTTTGTTTTCACCAACAAATTCATACGCCGCATTCGGAAAAAACTTTGCCATACACTCAACAAGCGTCTCTACCTTCTTAAACCCGTCCTCACCGGGGCCAAAATTATATGCCCCGCATAATTCATATCCATTACCGCTGTCTTCATACAGTTTCTGCGAGAGCAGCAAATATCCCCAAACCACATCGAGTACATACTGCCATGGCCTGACTGCCTTCGGATTCCTGAGTACAGCTTTCTCTTCCTTTTTGAACTGTTCCAGCAGATAAGGAACCAGTCTTGTCAGATTATAATCCCCTATCCCTATGACATTGCTCGCTCTCGCCGTCGCCACAGACACATTTCTCTTGTTCTTTTCAAAAAAGAAATCCTGATAACACCGGCTGATCAGCTCCTGACACACCTTGCTTACCGAATACGGATCTGCGCCTCCCAGTTCAGCCTCCTCCGTATACGGAATCGACGATTCAATGTTACGGTAACATTTATCGCTGGTTACAATCAAAACGCTTTTTACAGATTTCACTCTTCTGCTGATCTCCAAAACGTTGATTACCCCGTCTATATTTGTCTTCAAAATATAGTCCGGCTTTTCATTACAGCCATCCAGTGACGAGTGGGATGCCAAATGAATGATAATTTCCGGCTGAAAACCGATAATTACCTTACTGAGCGCCACGTAATCCGATATATCGCCTTCCTTATGCCTTACAGCCGTTACTCCTGCTTTTTCATAAAAACAACCCGGCTCAAGCGGCAGTGAATAACCGCATACATCTGCGCCCAGCTCTGTCAGCATAATACTCATCCACGTACCCTTAAATCCAGTGTGCCCTGTAACCAGCACTTTTCTGTTTTTCCAAAACTTTTCGGAATGATCTACCAGAGTTTCCATGGCGCTTTCCCTGTTTTCCACATCATATTCAGTGTGTCTCTGTCTCTCACCGTATCCATTGCATGCCAAAAGCCATGATGCCTGTATGCACCCAGCATGCCGTCCTCTGCCAGCCGGCTCAAGGGCGTTTCTTCAAAAACCAGCTGCTCATCGTCATTTAGATAATCAAAAACTCCCCTGTTCAAAACCATAAATCCGGCGTTGATCCAGCCTCCGTCCCCGCCTTTTGGTTTTTCCATGAAATCAGTGACGGCACCATCATCCAATATTTTCAGTGCACCAAATTTTCCTGTTGGCTGTATCGCCGTCATCGTCGCTAATTTACCGCTCTCATAGTGATATGTAAGGAGTTCCTGTATATTTACATCAGACACACCGTCTCCATAGGTAAGCATAAAATTTTCATCTTCCCCGAGATAGCTCCTGATCCGATTGATTCTGGCCCCTGTCATGGCTTCTTTTCCAGTATCCACTAGTGTCACTCTCCACGGTTCCACTCTGTTGTTGTGAACAATCAGCTTATTGTCATCGTTAAAGTCAAAAGTCACATCAGACATATGTAAAAAATAATCCGCAAAAAATTCTTTGATCACATATCCCTTATATCCACAACATATGATAAATTCATTAAACCCGTAAAAAGAATAAATTTTCATGATGTGCCATAAGATCGGCATATCTCCGATCTCTACCATGGGCTTTGGCTTTAAGTGGGACTCTTCGCTTATTCTCGTACCTTTTCCGCCTGCTAAAATTGCAACTTTCATCATAATCTCCGATTATTTATTCTCACTGTATGTCCAGCCGTATATATCGTAACAATCCTTACACAACGGCAGCGCCTCGTATCTTCTCTCCGCCAGAATCCGCCTCCAGCTTTTCTCCTTCTCACAATCCCAACACTCTTTTAGAGTCATCTCCTTTATATTCCCCAACACCATAACTTCATCGTTGTCAGCGCAGCATGCACATATATTTCCGTTCCAGTGAAGTGTTAGTACGTCAAAAATCTGATGGCAGCAATTGTACCGTCTTAAGCATTCCTTCTGCTTCTGCTTTATGGCTTTCATCTCATCTCTTCTGCCCGTGTCGCTGATCAGTTCCAGATCAATATATTCCAGCGTCGTGATGCCGATCTCAGTCTTATCGCAGATCGATTCGCACCGTTTCCGAAATGCGGTAATTTCTGCCTCTGTCTCCGTTAAAACAGAGGTTCCGATTGTAATGAACGGATATTGACGTTCTCCCCTGAGTTTATACAGCTTTTCGATTTTCCCAAGCAGCTCCTCAAAATCATCTCTGATGCGCAGCAGCTTATATCCTTCCCGCGTAGCTCCCTGAAAAGAAAATTTAACAGAATCAATCCCTGTATCTATCAGTTCTTCCATAAACTGATCGTTCATCATGCTTCCGTTGTTTGTCAGGTGACAGACAATCCCTTTTTCCTTCGCTTTCCTTACATATGCAAGGAACATCGGATGCATGGTCGGTTCCCCCTGACCAACAAACTTAATCGCCGTCCGGCCTTCCATGCCGGCAAGTTCATCAATCAGTTTCTGATAGATCTCCTCCGACATATATCCTCTGTCACGCTTTGCCTGCCCGTTTCCGGTTTTGCACATAACGCATTGAAAGTTACAGTGGTTTGTTATCTCTAGTTCTATAATCCGCGGAAACTCCGGTAGTCTCTCCCACTTTTCTTTCGGGTTTCCTGTGTCTATCACATCATAAAAAGGCTTTAACGGATGTGTTTTTCCCATCTCCGGCTACCTCTCTTTCACAAATGTTTTAATAGAATCAATCATGTAATCCAGCTTTCGCTGATTCATCCCTGGATAAACACCAATCCAGAAAGATGCAGCCATGATCATATCCGTATTCACAAGATCTCCTACTATTCTGTATCCCTCTCCCTTACTTCGCATCTCATCGAAGCACGGATGTTTGATAAAATTGCCCGAAAACAGATTCCTTGTCTGAATGTTTCGGTTTTCCAAAAACTGCACAATTTCATCCCTTGTAAATCCTGCTTCCTCCCTGACCGTCATCAGAAAACCGAACCAGCTGGGATCAGATTTTTCATTCTTTTCAGGAAGGATTATCTGCCCGGACACTTCCTCCAGATTTTCCCGCAAATACACCCAGTTATGTTTTCTCTGTTCCACGAACCCCGGAAGCTTCTCCAGCTGCGCACATCCGACAGAAGCCTGTAGATCAGTCGCTTTCAAATTATATCCAAAATGTGAGTACACATATTTATGGTCGTATCCGTACGGCAGTTCACCAAACTTCTGGGTAAATCTATGTTTACAGGTATCGTCAACCCCGGAATTACACCAACAGTCCCTTCCCCAGTCACGGAAAGAATTGACCAGACGATAAAGCTGCGTATGATTCGTGCATACTGCCCCGCCCTCTCCCAGCGTTATATGATGTGGGGGATAAAAACTGTAGGTAGACAGATCCCCTATCGTACCTGTCTTACGCCATTCACCGTTATAAAGATATTCTGTACCAAGCGCATCGCAGTTATCTTCGATCAGCCAGAACTGATATCTGTCACAAAATTCTCTTATATACTGAAGATCAAAAGGATTGCCTAAGGTATGGGCTATAAATACTGCTTTTGTTTTATCCGTCCTTGCCTCCTCGAGTCTGGACACGTCAATATTGTATTGCGGAATCGTCACATCAATAAAGACAGGAACAGCCCCATATTGAATGATCGGCGTCACTGTAGTCGGGAATGCCGCCGCTACAGTGATCACCTCGTCCCCCTTTTTGATCCTCCGCTCGCCTAATTTGGGCGAAGTTAATGCCATAAACGCGCAAAGATTTGCCGACGAGCCAGAATTGACCAGCGAGCAGTGTCTGATTTCCAGAAAATCTGCGAGCCCCTTTTCAAACTCATCCACATAATGCCCGGATGTAAGCCAAAATTCCAATGCGGCGTCTATCAGATTGACCATTTCTTTCTCGTCATAAACCCGTCCTGAGTATTGAATCTTTTCAAAAGGGTCGTTATCCCCTTTCTTTCTATGCGTCTTCTGGTAATATTCTCTGACTAGTTCTTCTATTTTTTCTTTTATTTCACGCTCATTCATTTTCTATGCACACACCTTTTCTACACAAGCTTCCAAAAAATGATTCAGTCGCCATCTCAATCCTTTGGGCAAAAAATCATGCCCATTATCATACACCAGCCAGAAAAGATTTTTGGTGTATATTGTTATCAGCTTCAAAACACATCTGGTCATCAGACAATATTTTATAGAGCGTACTGGAAGCCGTCGGATAGTCGTTTTGTAAAAATCCTCGCTCAGCCTTTGCCAGTTATATTCTTTTTCATCCAACGCATCAAGCCCATAACGCAGCTTCATCCACTTTACTTCTGGCTTTTTCATTACCACATAAAACTGAACGGCCGCCCTATATATATTTACTCTGTAAGCATTCCAGATTAATCTGCAATATTCCTGATCTCGAGGATACAAATGTTTTAAGATCTGAAGGTACCTCATAAACTTGCCACTGATATTCTCATAAGAATATGGCGGCGGTTCTTTTACGGAAAACCTCTTTGTCCTTGATGGTCTCTCCTGATAACTTCTGGGCGAATATACAATTCTGATATCACCGTTTAAATACGCCTTTTTCGCTCCCACAGGATACTTCATCAAGATCTGCGTGTCCCAGATAACATAAGGGTACGAAGTATATTTCCAGTCAAAACTGTATTTCAACGGTTTAATGGCATGCAGCGCTTCCCGCCGATACACGACATAACTGGCATGCCCATAGATCGCGTTATAATATTGCGCCTGTGCAACCGTTATTTCTTTGGATTTTAAAAGTCCCGGACAGTTGCGCATCACATCATACTGTGCACTCTTTAAAAACTCTATGTAGCGTGGCAAGTTCTTTACAACAAGCCTGTCATTGTCCTGATGCAGCATTACATATTCTGCCGTGCCTGCCATCAGCACATAATACCAGTTTAAAAAAGGGCCTTTATTTTCCTCCTGTTCTATGATTCTAAGGCGATCGTCATCGATTTCCCGCAAAAGTTCTACCGTATTATCCGTTGATGCGTTATCACTCACAACAACTTCAATATCATCCTTTTCATACGTCAGAATCTCTTTAATGTATTTACATGCAGTCTGACCGCCATTGTAAACAGGAATACATATACTTAATATCTTTGTCATTTTGTGCGTTCCCATCCTCAAATTTTATACTCCCATCTCTCCCGCAACAGTCTGAAAATCCTTTCTTGAGAAAACATTCCTTCCCGAATCTCAACTACACCTTTTTCCAGTTCACATGCCAGAATATCCTGTAATCCGAAAATATCTTCTATTGCTACAGAAGATTTGACGCCTCTGACAGAATGCTCTCCAATATTATAAATAAGAATCTGATTTCCCCTTATCGGATAAAACCACAATTCCTCTCCAACACGTTCCACTTCACCAAAATAGGCATATTTCTGCAATTTATTATTGAGAAATCTAAATCCGTCGGGCAAATCAAACGCTATATCTATGGTCAATGTCTTTCTGTTTGTTTTCAAAACAGATCCAACCGTCTGCCCTAATAAAAACAAGCATTCCTGCTCTTCTATATAAATCAGATTGATATATGGAAGATCTGAACCATCCCACAGCTCTGTGTCCTTCAAACTATATTTTGTCAGTTTATTTTCTTCCCTGTTCCACTCATAAACATCTGTGCTGTCTTCCAATGTCATCCAGACTGTCTGTCCGTTTACCAACGCCATACTGCAATTTTGCACTGGCAGCTTAACTGCTGTCTTTTCTTTTTCTTCCATGTCGACTACAATCAGTTCATTTTCAGGCTTATTTACAAAAGAAAAACTGTTCTCGCTTTGTTTTATAACACGCATCCCCAATTTGCAGCCTGCCATCAGCATACTCATGTGTTCATCCCGCGTAATCTGCATGGTATCTAAATCTATGACATAACATCCCTGGGACATATCTGACGGAAAGACCCAGCCCTCGTTATGCCATATAAATATGTAGTAATATATCATAGATGATCCATCCATCTGAGGAAAATCATATGCCTTTTCTTCCTTTGTCCTCAGATCATAGCAATATAACTTATGGAAATAATCGTTATTCAGAAAAAAATACATCTTGTCACGATACCCGGCCATATATTGTCCTACACAAGCAAACTCATTTGGTTTTGCACCAGAAAACGTGTGTATATGTGCTATTCTCCCTGTATCCAAAGACATTTCAAACAGTCCGTTAAATTCCATGTTTGCGAAATAGATCTCTTTTTCTTTCCTGACACAGCTTCTAAAGTTGAGTGCTATCTCATTTTCCTCACTATTTTCGCCAAAAAACACCTCCACATTCTGAATCACAATCGGCTTCCCCGTCCTCTGATACATCTGCACTACACTGCTGCTCCCTACCCCATAATAGGCATCAGACATAATGACGGCCCGGTTCACATCCGCCGAGTCATCATAAATCCCCCAGCCTTCCGCAATATATCGGTCCCTGATCTCCCGATATACCGCCCAAAGCTGCGGCCGCATGGACTCAATCGTTGCCTGGATCAGCGGATGCGGCCTCCAGAGCAGCGCCACTTCATTCCGATTCTCTTTAAACAACTCAAACACCGACTCCATCTTCCGCAGGAGTTTATCTTCACTCTGCAAAAGTGCACTTACGCCGATATTATAAAAAACAATTTTCTTCCAGCTCCCGTCCGGCTTCTCAATCACTTTTAGCCATGCCGCCGGAATCTCCAGATCCTCTTTCTTTGTTCTCAATACCTTGTCAATTTTCGGCGATCCCGTCCCCAGAAACTTCTTTTCCAGAAACTTCCTGTCTACATGTTCCCCTGACAGCCCCATCTCCTTTGCAGCCTTACTGTATTCATTGATATAAATCTGCCGCATATTCTCCGACTGGACGATCACCCGGTTCGCATAAATGGTTCCGGGGGTAAAACAGAAATGTTTCATACCGTCAATCGCCACCTGGTCAGCCGGATCGATCTCCCTCAATATAAAATAAGGTATATATACTAATTTATCTGTAAACTTTCTCAGTTCCCTTGCATAAAAAGCCGGATGCACACTGGTCACATGATTGCATTCATCATAAGGATTATGTATATAAATAACATCCGGGCACTCTGCCTCCAGATCAAACTCCTCCCATGACACCACCGGCACATCCTTCGGGTACAAATCTCCCTCATAGTGCATCTTTCGAAAACTGCCGTCGGGATTCTTATCAAAATAAGGAATCGGTATGACATACGCATCACAATCAGGGTCTGCATCAGCTGCTTTCCAGACACTCTCCAGACTGTCCCACATGGAAGCCTTATAGGGCAGAAAAACCACGCTCGTCCTGGTCGGAATGTCGTTCTTCACACTGTTTTCCATACGGATGAGTTCCCTGCGCAGGCTTTTATATACCTTTCCTATATTGACAGCCTGCTGCTGCCGGATCATTTCATAGGACTGATAGACCTGCTCACAGTACGACTCCAATATCCTGACTGTGGCAAACTCCTCTCCCAAGGATTCCTCGATCATCCCGCCAACCTGGATTGCCGAATCCTGCGCCTGTTCCAGCAGAGTCAGCGCAATCTCTGTGTTTCCCGTCTCCACGGCCTTTTTGATTGCGGTATGCGCCTGATCCAGCAGGTCAAGCATATTTTCTATTTGCTTTTTCTGTGATTTTCTCATAGATTTGTTTTTGACTGTTCCAGCAGCATCCTCCATGATAACTAACCTGACCCTCCGTGGCATTTTCAGACAATGTAATTATTATTATATCACAGTTATCGGCGGATTGTCTAAAAAACTTTATATGCTACCCGATTACCACTTCCTTCCCCTCAAACGCAAACCCGTACTTCCGAATCCTCTCCTCCGAAATCCCCTTCGCGATAAGTGTCTGCGCATACTTTTTCTCTTCTATCTGTAAAAGCGCCGCCTGCACAGTGTCTTCGAGGCTGCTGTCCCTTCTGGGATTAAATACCTTAAACTCAATCAAAATCGCATCCAGATTTTCCTTTTTCGGCTCTAACATGATGTCATATCTGCCGAACCCGCTCTCCCGGTTGGATGTGATCGTGTAACAGTCCGTCAGATCCACCATCAGTCCGAGGACAAAACCATGATAAAACCGTTCCGGCTCCGCTTTCCCCGACGCCCGTTTCCCGGTATCAAAATAACTGAAAGTTTCACCGGCAATCTGGTTCATATATTCATTCATGGCTTCCGTATCGTCTGACATAAGCGCCTTAATAAACGCATTATAACTCGACACGTCTTTCGCAAACCAGCTTCTCACCATATTTTTGAACATGATCTCCACTTCGTGGTTTGTCAGCGTCAGTTCATATCTGGGTTCACCTATGAATTCATCTTCCTCATATCTCTCATAATTCAGTATTTTCAGATAACCGCCCGCCACGAGCAGGCTCCAGATCGCGTATTCGTTATTGTCCAGCTGATTGTAGACGATCTGCTCGTCGATGGGGATCCAGAGATGTTCGCCCTTCATCAGTCTCTCAAAGGACTCCTTCACGTCCCTGCTGCCCTCCCGGAGCAGTTTCCCGACCAGACTGTTGGAGCTGGTATTTGCCCAGTAAGTCGTGAACTTTCCTTTATCCAACAGGTTAAGAATCGACCACGGATTATAAATATCCCTCGATTCACCAAAAATAAAACCATCGTACCACCACTTGACACGCTGTTTTTCTCCGCCCATTTCAAATTCGTCCAGAGACTCGAACACTTCCTCTTCCGTAAATCCGAAAGCCGTTTCGTATTTACCTGCTGTGGTGGTCACCACTTCTATATTGTTCAGATCCGAAAAGATGGACTCCTTGCTGACTCTGGTAATCCCGGTCATAATCGCCCGTTCCAGCCATGGGTTCGTCTTAAAAGTAGCATTAAACATACTTCTGGTGAACGCCACCAACTCTTCCCAATAGCCGTGGACATATGCCTCCTGCATGGGCGTATCGTATTCGTCCAGCAGGATGATCACTTTTTTTCCGTAAAAACGGCACAGATATTCCGACAACTGATGAAGCGCCAGCGTCGCGTCCACATCCCCCATATCTGCCGTCACTCTGCGAAACATATCCTTTTCCTGCCCGTTCAGGAAGTCTCCTTCCAGCAAAAACGCGCATCTTGCGTATTCGCGGGCAAGAAGCTGTACGATCTTATCCCGTGTATCTTTATAATTGTTCTCCTTGATATTGGCAAAAGAAAGGCTGATCACAGGGTATGTCCCCTGCATGGCGCGGTACTTTTCCTCCTGCCAGATGAAAAGTCCTTCAAATAAGTCGCCCCTTCCCGCATATTTAACCGAGAAAAACTGTTCCGTCATACTCATGGCCAGGGTTTTCCCAAAGCGGCGCGGTCTGGTGATCAGGGTAACACTATCCATGTTTTCCCACCATTCCTTGATAAAAGCCGTTTTATCCACATAAAAGCACTTATTTTTTATTATTTCTCCAAAATCCTGAATACCGATTCCTATTGTTCTCGCCATAACAGCCTCCCAGACAGTGAATTTTCACTCTTCGCTCCAGAAAACGCAATACTCGTCCTCCATCTTCTTCACGCACCCATTGTAAGCCGCCGCATCCTTTCCCGCCAGTGTCCCTTCCATCTGTCTGACGTCCTCCGCAGCGCGTTTGTTAAAAGGCTGCGCGTAATCCGAAAAATATTTCACGTCATCCATAAACGTCAGAAGGCTGTGTGCCTTGTCGTACTCGCTGACCACTTCCTCATACTGCGCCTTATATTTTGTGTAATCCTGTTTCAGTTTATCCAGTTCCTCCTGCAGCCTGCGGCGCTCTTCCATCTTCTCAAAATTGACTATCTTACTGCCTATGTACTCGATTCCTTTTAGCGCCACCGCATATGCCGCCTTCATCGCCTGCACTTTGGCATCCGCCTTTTCCTCAGCAAATTTGGTAAGGTTCGCAAATTCCTCCGCGCTGGGCAGAGCCTTCATAAACCGCTCAAACGCCTTATTGGGATCCAGATATTTGTCGATATCCGCGTCATAGGCCTTGATCTGCTCCTTTAACTTCTGCATCGGCTCCACATATACATCCTTGATCACCCCAGCCATATCCGCGATCTGGCTGCCCCTGATCCGCATGGAGTCCTCTATCTTGCCGTAAAAGAAGGTCCCAGACGTCAGATCCTTCCTGCAGTTTTTCTCAATAATGGCGCTGTCCTCCCGCACCGTCTCGGCAATCGCGCCGAAACTGTCGGCAAATGCCTTTCCCTCTCTCAGGAAAACCGCTTCCATATCCCCAAAAATTTCTTCGTACTCTTTTTTCTCCTCTGGCGTCTCTGCCTCGCGGATCCTCTCCTCGATCTGTGCAAACTGCTCCGGCTCGGAATAGGTGCAGGCATCCCGGAGCATGGACGGCATTTTGCTGTACATGGTCTGTGTAAACGTCTGATAAACCTGCCCACCGTATGTACGCAGGTCAGCCGCCGACAGGAACAGATCCTTCATCGTGTCCGGAAAATGTTCCATATCCACATTCTTTATTTTCGTGTAAGTATCTTCCATCTTTGCACGGTCAAAATCCATCGTAAATTCCCCTTTCCCTTTCGCTACTTTTTGGTCTTCTCGTACTCCTCATACGCCTCTTTAAAGCATTTCAGAAGATCCTCTGCAATTTTCCTGCAACCCGACCATGAGGTTCGGGCTTCTTTCAACTCGTTCGTCAATGTAAACACATATTTCACATACGCAGGGTCATCCATTTTGTTAAGATGCATCAAGGCGTTGTCAATATCCTGCTCCAGACTGTTCCACGCCGTCATAATATGCTGCAGTCCTATATCCGCAGAGGACAGGGCGTGGGAAATATCTGTTATGGAAGTCTCCAGCTTTTTGATACTGCCGTCAATCTTGCTATATTCAACCAGTTTTTCCTCAAGAGGCTTCAGCTCGTCGTTCTTCTCCTTCTTCTTTTTCCTGATCTTTTCAGCCCGGTCTCCATAAATGCCGCCTGTGATCGCCCATGAAATAATCCCCAGAAACCCCAGTATCAATCCTGTCGCGCCGGTAAAGGAAAGTCTCACAGCCTCCTTATATTCCTGTTCCAAAGATTTAATTTCCTGCTTCAGAGCATCAATCTTCTGCTGTAATTCCCGCTGTTCGGCACACAGATTGAGCGCTGCGATCGCCTTGGAACGATCCTTGACACTCTTGCTGATCTTGTCGTTCATCCCGTCTCTGAATACGCCAAGTTTCCCGTAAGTTTTCTGTACGGTTTCCTTATGCCGCCCGGTATCGTTCTTCCAGAGCCTGAGCGTCTCTGCTCCGCAGTCTACAATTTCCCTGCCAGAATCGTCCGCGATAAATCCATGCACTTTTAAATACTTATTCAGGTCTTCCAGCACCACGACCATACTGTCCGCTCTGGACGTAAAAAGATCCGCATAGTTCGTCAATGTCTTTCCAACATTCTGGATTTCCACCGCCAGCGGATCCCACTGGACCGCATGATCATAGATTGGCTTATCAAAGGCGGCCTGTTGTTCCGGCATCAGAAATTTATGCTTTTCCTCCTGAAAAAACGGATCGTCGCTCTTATAGCCAAGATAAGCCTCCGCCGTCTCCTTGGTGAGCGGCAGCGCCTTCGCCATATCCACATATCTGAGTATACATTTCAAATCATCCTTCGAGACGATCAGACCTTTCTGCTCCTGAACAGCCTTTTCAGATAATTCGTCTGCGGCGCCTGCAGCATTGACAATTCCACGGAATGCCTCTATCCGAAAAGTCCCGTCCATCAGACTGAGCACGGAAGCTGCCGTCTGTCCGAATTTCGCCGGTTCCGCATTCTGCGATGCCTTAGCGATCGCTTCCAGCAATGCATTGGTTGATCTGCGTAATGGTTCTGCCATGTAAAATTCCCCCTTTCTGCTAAAGCCCGACACAATACTTGTATTTTAGTATAACATTGTGGACATTTCCTCTAAACATGATAGCTCTGCCGCCATTCCGTTACCCGATCAGCACTTCCTTCCCCTCAAACGCAAATCCGTACTTCCGAATCCTCTCCTCCGAAATCCCCTTCGCGATAAGTGTCTGCGCATACTTTTTCTCTTCTATCTGTAAAAGCGCCGCCTGCACAGTGTCTTCGAGGCTGCTGTCCCTTCTGGGATTAAATACCTTAAACTCAATCAAAATCGCATCCAGATTTTCCTTTTTCGGCTCTAACATTATGTCATATCTGCCGAATCCGCTCTCCCGGTTGGAAGTGATCGCGTAGCAGTCCTCCATCTGCACCATCAGCCCCAGCACAAATCCGTGATAAAACCGCTCCGGCTCCGCTTTCCCGGAAGCGCGCTTACCCGTGTCAAAATAACTGAAAGTATTGCCGGCAATCTGGTTCATATATTCATTCATGGCATCCAGATCGTCAGACAGAAGCGCCCTGACGAATGCGTTATAGTTCGACACATCCCCCGCAAACCAGCCTCTGATCATATTCTTAAACATAATCTCCACTTCATGGTTGGTCAGCGTCAGCTCATATTTGGGTTCGCCTATGATCTCGTCTTTCCCATACTCTTCGTAATCCTGTATTTTCAGATAGCCGCCTGCAACAAGCATGCTCCAGATCGCATACTCGTTCGTGTCAAGCTGGTTGTAAACGATCTGCTCGTCGATGGGAACCCAGAGATGTCCGCCTTTCATCAGTCTTTCGAACGATTCCTTCACATCCCTGCTTCCCTCCCTGATCAGCTTACCGGCCAGACTGTTGGAGCTGGTATTCGCCCAATAAGTGGTAAACTTTCTTTTATCCAGTAAATTAAGGATCGACCAGGGATTATAAATATCCCTTTCTTCCCCAAAAATAAAGCCGTCATACCACCACTTGACATCCTGCCTTTCTCCGCCCATGCCAAATTCATCCAGCGCCGAAAACACCTCTGTCTCCGTAAACCCGAAGGCCTTTTCGTATTTCCCTGACGTGGTGGTCACCACTTCTATATTGTTCAGATCCGAAAAGATGGACTCCTTGCTGACTCTGGTGATCCCTGTCATAATGGCTCTCTCCAGCCACGGGTTTGTCTTAAATGCTGCGTTGAACATGCTTCTGGTAAAGGCCACAAGCTCTTCCCAGTAGTCATGGACATAGGCCTCCTGCATGGGCGTGTCGTATTCGTCCAGCAGGATGATAACCTTTTTCCGATAATAGCGATACAGAAATTCCGACAGCTGATGAAGCGCCAGCGTTGCGTCCACATCCCCCATATCTGCCGTCTTCCTGAGAAACAGATCCTTTTCCTGCCCGTTCAGGCAGTCTCCTTCCAGCAAAAACGCGCATCTTGCGTATTCGCGGGCAAGAAGCTGTACGATCTTATCCCGTGTATCTTTATAATTGTTCTCCTTGATATTGGCAAAAGAAAGGCTGATCACAGGGTATGTCCCCTGCATGGCGCGGTACTTTTCCTCCTGCCAGATGAAAAGTCCTTCAAATAAGTCGCCCCTTCCCGCATATTTAACCGAGAAAAACTGTTCCGTCATACTCATGGCCAGGGTTTTCCCAAAGCGGCGCGGTCTGGTGATCAGGGTAACCTCGTCCCCGCCTTCCCACCATTCCTTGATAAAATGGGTTTTATCCACATAAAAATATCCATTTTCAATCATCTTGCCAAAATCCTGAATTCCGATTCCTATTGTTCTCGCCATAACAGCCTCCCAAGTCCCGCTTTTATAACCCATTATATTCTTTATACAAAAACACGTCAATCTATTAACGGATATTCATTCTCTGTTTATAGAAATTTCACACAAACTAAATCATCCCTTCATTGACAACCATTTCGAAAATATTTATCATAAAAACATAATGTGAAATGCTGTATTCTTCGCAGTCTGCATCCATTATAGCATATAAGAAGAAAAATCTCACTCCCACAGGTTGTCTGTTTCCGTCAGAGATCTACGTCAGATAATCCTCGGAAAGAAAGGAACGCATCATGTCATCACACAATTCCGTAGTAGAAGAGATCAGAGCACAACAGAAAAAAGCGTTTGCAGCCATGACTCCCAAAGAAAAACTGGCCTACTTCTGGGATTATTATAAGGTGCACACGATCGCGGCCGTCATCGTGGTTGTCTTTGTCATAAGCTTCATCAACTCCTATCGTTCCAACAAGCCTTTCGCTTTCTACGCGATTCTTTTGAACGCGGACACTTCCGGGGATCACGCTGTCACCGCGGCCGCATGGGACGAGGCGTTCATGGAATATGCAGGCATTGACCCGGAGGCTTATCAGGTAAATATTGACACTTCTGTCTCCATATCCGCCGACGGCGGCAGCCAGTACGATGTTGCCAATCGGCAGAAAATGGCAGCTATGATGCAGGCCGGAGATATCCATGCCATCGTGGCGGACACGGAAACCTTCGAAGGCTATGCCCGTCTCGAATACTTCTATGATCTGAATACCGTCTTTACCGAAGAGGAGCTGGCTCCCTACGCCGATCTGCTCTACTACACGGACGGCGCTGCCTTTGATGAAGATACAGGAGACACGCTGGAAGATATGGAGGCCGCGCAGGAAGCCGTCTACAACAGCATAATCGACCACAGCGACCCCTCCTCTATGGAAAAGCCTGCGGCCGTCGGCATCCGCATCCCGCAGGCAGGAAATAAGCTGGGCGATTCCGGCTGCTACGATTACATTGCAGAGCGCAGCTACACCTTTCAGGGATATCCTTCGGAAATCGTGATCGGGATTCCGCTGTCGGTGGAGAGTCCGAAGATAACGCTGCAATTTCTGGACTATTTATTCGAGGATAACACCGGAACATAAATCAATGCCTTTTCATCGGATTTACAAAAATTCTCGCAGTATCTGGTTCACCGCCCCAGGATCTGCTTTCCCCTTCATCGCCTTCATGGTCTGCCCCACGAGGAAACCGATGGCTTTCTCTTTGCCGTTCCGATAATCCTCCACGGACTGGGGATTTGCGGCAATCACTTCCTCTATGGTCTTCTTAAGGGCCCCTTCGTCATTGACGGTCTTTAACCCCTTTTCCTCCACATACTGCCCGGGATCCACATTTTCCTCAAACATCACCTCAAACACTTCCTTCGCCACCGAGCTGTTGATCTGCTTCGTCTCGGTAAGGGCAATCAGCTTCGCCAGATTCTCCGGCGAAAAGCGCAGATCCGATGCGTCCACTTCCCGCTCTTTCATCAGACGCAGGGTTTCCCCCATAATCCAGTTAGACACCTTCTTCGGCTGCGCCCCCAGCGCCACCGCCTCCTCAAACAGATCCGCAAGGGGCTTCTCCCCTGTGATGATCTCGATATCATAGTCGGGAATATCAAATTCTTCCCGGTAACGCGCCATTTTTTCCGTGCGAAACTCCGGCTGTCCTGCACGGATTTCCTCCAACATCTTTTCGCTTACGCTGATCGGGGTCAGATCCGGGTCCGGGAAGTAACGGTAATCCTGGGCGTCCTCCTTGCTCCGCATGGCGTAAGACTCACCCTTAGCGTCATCCCATCTTCTGGTTTCCTGCACCACGCTCTCCCCCGCTTCGATCAGATCGATCTGCCGCGCCGTTTCTCCCTCAATCGCTCTTGTAATGGCCTTGAAGCTGTTCAGGTTCTTCATCTCTGTCCGGGTACCAAACTTCTCTGCTCCCGTTTCCCTGACGGAAAGGTTCACGTCCGCACGCATGGAACCTTCCTGCAGTTTGCAGTCCGAAGCGCCCAGATACTGGATCAGCAGCCGCAGTTTTTCCAGATAAGCGATCACCTCCCCGGCGTTTCGCATGTCAGGCTCTGACACAATCTCGATGAGCGGCACGCCGGAACGGTTATAATCCACCAGACTGCAGTCCTCCCACTCGTCATGGATCAGCTTGCCCGCATCCTCCTCCATGTGGATTTCATGGATGCCGACAATCTTTCTGCCGCCCTGTTCTGTCTCTATCTCCACGCCGCCGTTTCGGCAGATCGGGAGATAGAGCTGGGAAATCTGGTAGTTCTGCGGATTATCCGGGTAAAAGTAATTTTTTCTGTCAAATTTCGCATAGCGCGTGATATCGCAGTTTGTCGCCAGCCCCACGGCAATGGCATACTCCAAAACTTTTCTGTTAAGCACCGGCAGGGAACCTGGCATTCCTGTGCAGACCGGGCAGGTCTGGGTATTTGGCGCCGCCCCAAAGGCGGTGGAACAGCCGCAGAAAATCTTTGTCTTTGTGGCCAGCTCCACATGGACTTCCAGACCGATTACGGTTTCGTATTGTTTTCTCATATTTATATTTACCTCCAATTGCCCGGAGAATGACGTATTTCAGTCATTCTCCCACACGAAACTTAGAAGTTCTTGGCATCGCGTCCAATGGCGCGATGTCTTTAGAACTTCTTTTCGCGTTGTTCTCGTTGCTCGTAAGTGTACGCTGCCCGAAACAGCTTCTTCTCCTGAAAACAGTCCCCAATGAGCTGCAGACCGATGGGCAGCCCCCTGCTGTCCACACCGCAGGGAATGCTGATACCCGGCAGTCCCGCCAGGTTCACGGCAATGGTATAAATATCCCCCAGATACATCTGAATCGGATCTGTCAGGCTCTCTCCCAGCTTCGGCGCGGTGGTGGGCGCTACCGGCCCAAGAATCAGATCGTATTTTTCAAAGGCAGTGTCGAAGGCCTTCTTAATCAGCGCTTTCACCTTCAGCGCTTTCAGATAATAGGCGTCGTAATAGCCGGAACTCAACACGAAAGACCCAAGCATGATGCGGCGTTTTACCTCCTCCCCAAAGCCCTCCGAGCGGGATTTCTTGTACATATTATGAAGGCCCTCACAGGCTTCGGCGCGGTAGCCGTACTTAATGCCGTCAAACCGCTCCAGATTGGAGCTGGCCTCCGCCGCCGCGATGGTGTAGTAAGCAGGAACCGCGTATTCCACCAGGCTTAAGTCAAACCGCTCTACCACCGCGCCTCTTTTCTCCAGAACTTCCGCCGCCTGTAAAACAGCCGCACGCACTTCACTGTCAAGCCCCTCTCCCAGATAGTCATTGGGAATGCCGATGCGCAGTCCTTCCACATGATCCGTGAGGGACGCCGTAAAATTCGTGTCCTCTCTGGAAACAGAGGTGGAGTCTTTCGGGTCATGGGAGGCCAGCGCCTCCAGCACCGCAGCACAGTCCGCCACGTCCTTCGTCAGCGGGCCGATCTGGTCCAGGGAGGAGCCGTAAGCTATCAGACCGTAACGGGAAACCGTGCCGTAAGTCGGTTTCATGCCAACCACCCCGCAGTAGGAGGCCGGCTGTCTGATGGAACCGCCTGTGTCGGAACCGATGGCGTAAACACACTCGCCTGCTGCCACCGCTGCCGCAGAACCGCCCGAGGAGCCGCCCGGCACATGTTCTGTATTTCTCGGGTTTCTTGTGGGACCATAGGCGGAGGTCTCCGTGGTGGATCCCATCGCGAACTCGTCCATATTGGTTTTGCCAAGAAGCACCGCTCCTGCCCTCTGCAGATTTCTCACGGCCTCCGCTGAATAAGCGGGCACAAAATGATGCAGCATCTTAGAGGAACAGGTGGTGCGCATTCCTTCCGTACAGATATTATCCTTCACCGCCACCGGCACACCCGCCAGCGGTCCCGTCAGTTCTCCTGCCTCAATTTTTGCCTGTACCGCTTTTGCCTGCGCCAGCGCGCCGTCCCGGTCCACAGTGACATAACAGTTGTAATTTTTCTCTTCTTTCTCAATCCGCGCAAGTACAGCCTCCACGGCTTCCACGGCTGTGGTTTTTCCTTCTTTGATCGCCGCCGACAATTGCACCGCCGTCATATCTACTATATTCATATCGCTCTTCCTCGTCTTTCCCGTTCGTACGGTATGTTTCCCGCACCGTCACCCGAACGTCCGCGGCACCACAAACATTCCGTCCTTCTCCTGGGGTGCATTGGATAACATCCGTTCTCTTTCATCCCCGTTGGTTACCACATCCTCCCGGAACACGTTCTCCACCGGGAATACATGGGACAACGGCTCTACATCCGTGGTGTCAAGCTCCCCCAGTTTGTCGATGTAGTCAAGCATTCTCCCCATATCCGACTTGGCCTGCTCCCGCTCCGCGTCAGACAGCTCCAGTTTGGCCAGAATGCCTACATATTCTATTGTCTCGTCGCTGATAATATTTGCCATATTTTTTCTCCTATCCGCGAATTCATATTTGATCTACTGCTCCGTAACGCTTCATGCTGAGGAAAATTCATTTCTCAAGGTGCCCCTTGGAAAGCCTCAGCGCTTAACGAGGTCCCTCACAAGTTTAGCACTGTTACGCCTGGAACGCAGCGCCGCCAAAATCAGCCTTCATCCGCTTTCTATCTCAGATAACCTATGCCCTCACCTTAATATGCACCTCTCTAAGCTGCTGCTCCGTCACATCTCCCGGTGCACCGCACATCAGATCCTGCGCGGAACCGCTCATAGGGAAAGCGATCACCTCCCTGATATTCTCCTCACCTCTGAGCAGCATAATCATACGGTCAACGCCCGGAGCCATACCCGCATGGGGCGGCGCCCCGAACTGGAACGCCTGATACAGCGCCCCAAACTTTGTCCTCAAAGTTTCCCCGTCATATCCCGCAATGGCAAAGGCTTTCTCCATAATTTCCATGTCATGGTTACGCACCGCGCCGGAAGATAGTTCCACGCCGTTGCAGACAATATCGTACTGATACGCCAGCACTTCCAGCGGATTCATCTTGTTGAGCGCTTCCAGACCTCCCTGGGGCATGGAAAAAGGATTGTGGGTAAAGCCGATCTGCTTTGTCTCGGGGTCCCGCTCAAACATGGGAAAATCATTGATATAGCAGAACCGAAACGCGTTTTGTTCCAGCAGATCCAACTTCTGCCCAAGTTCAGTGCGGATCTGTCCCGCATAGAAAACCGCCCGCTCCTCCCTGTCCGCGATAAAGAAGATGGTATCGCCTGCGGTAAGTTCCGCCAGTTCACGCAGTTCTCCTTTTTTCTCCTCCGGGATAAACTTGTCGATCGGCCCTTTGTAACTTAAATCCTCCGCCACCTCCAGATAGCCGAGACCGCCCATGCCCATATCCGTGGCGAACTTGAGCAGCTTTTCATGGAATCCTTTCGACATCTCCGCGTGCACTTTAATGGCGCGGACGGTCCTGCCCTGGAACGGTTTGAAGGTACATGTCTGGAAAAAGTCTGTCAGGTCAATGATGCGAAGCGGGTTTCTCAAATCCGGCTTATCCGTGCCGAACTCTAACATCGCCTGTTTATAACTGATAATCGGATAAGGCGCCTTTGTCACCGCCGCTCCCTGTGGCGCAAATTTCTCAAATACAGCGGACAGCACCTCCTCGCCCACCGCAAACACATCCTCCTGCGTGGCAAAGCTCATCTCGAAATCCAACTGGTAAAATTCGCCGGGCGAGCGGTCCGCCCTGGCATCCTCGTCCCGGAAACAAGGCGCGATCTGGAAATACCTGTCAAATCCCGACACCATCAGAAGCTGCTTGAACTGCTGAGGCGCCTGCGGCAGGGCGTAAAACTTACCCTTATATTTTCTCGAAGGCACGATATAGTCTCTCGCGCCCTCCGGGGAAGAAGCACACAGAATCGGCGTCTGAATCTCCAAAAAGCCAAGCTCCGTCATCTTTTCCCGCAGATATGCGATCACCTGGGCGCGGAAGATGATATTGTCCTTCACTTTCTGGTTGCGCAGATCCAGATAACGGTATTTCAGCCGCACCTCCTCCCTGGTCTCCCTCGAAGTCATAATCTCAAAGGGAAGCTGCTTATAAACTCTGCCAAGCACATCCACCTTATGGGCCTCCAGCTCGATCGTTCCCGTCGGAATCCGGGGGTTGTACGTCTCCTCATCCCGCTTCTCGATCAGCCCCTCGATGGAAACGCTCATCTCCCTGGACAACCCCTCCAAAAGGGAGGTGTCACGCATCACCACCTGCAGCACGCCGTACATATCCCGCAGATCCACAAAGGACACGCCGCCGTGATCCCTGATGTTCTCAATCCAGCCCGCCACACGCAGTTCCCTGCCGATGTCGCCCTCACTGATTTCGCGTAAAGTTACATCCCTGTAAATGTTCCTGTTCGTCATGGTTTTTATCATTCCTTTCGCTTCGCTCAAGGCACAAACAAGACATGAAAA
>CBCOZL010000041.1:0-28696 GCA_965114645.1 uncultured Lachnospiraceae bacterium
GAGGCAATTAACAGAGCAATCGACACAATAACAAGATGGTGCAACAAAGAGGAGGAGCAAAAAGCTCAGGAAGAAAATAGAAAACCCATTATCATCCCTCATTTCAGTTGCCACGTTTTTCGCCATACGTTTTGCACACGGTTTTGCGAAAATGAGACGAACATCAAGGTAATTCAGGAGATAATGGGTCATGCAAACATCTCCATAACGATGGATATATATGCCAAAGCTACGGAGGAAAAGAAAAAACAAGCACTGGACGAACTGTCCAGAAGCCACTGTTTACAGCTTCTCCGGTTCCGGGTATTCCACCCCGAACGTGTCAACGGTAACACTTTTTATCACTTGATCTTCCAGCGGCCGGTCTTCATAGTCGGTCGCTGTTTCAGCAATTTTATTTACATGTTCCAGCCCCTCAATCACCTTTCCAAATGCCGCGTAAGCGCCGTCTAAGTGAGGGCTTGTCTTGTGCATGATGAAAAACTGGCTGCCAGCGGAGTCGGGCTGCATGCTTCTTGCCATAGAGAGAACGCCCTCCGTGTGCTTTAGGTCATTTTCAAAGCCATTCTGCTTAAATTCCCCTTTGATAGAATAGCCGGGGCCGCCCATGCCTGTGCCTTCCGGGTCGCCGCCCTGAATCATAAAACCTTTGATAACCCGGTGGAAGATCAGACCGTCATAAAAATTTTTCTGGATCAGACTGATAAAGTTGTTGACGGAGACAGGAGCGATTTCGGGATATAATTCTGCCTTGATGACGCCTCCGTCTGCCATGGTAAAAGTTACGATTGGATTTTGCTGAGCCATATTGATAGTTCCTTTCTTTTTTCAAATTGTCATTGACTTACCTCCTATTCTATAAGAAAGAGGCGGGGAGGTAAAGGAAAAATTGTGGGATTGGAAGAATTGTGTTATAGTGATAGCTATGTTGAAAAAAATATGTCATTCATCATGGGAACAGCCTTTATATGTCACAGATCAGGCGAAGGTCTATACTGCCATGCGGGACCAGGGCTGCTATGTGCTGCCCTGTCTGCACGAAAACAACCGGGAAGAATCCTTTCCCGGTGCACTTTATGCGGTGGAAAACCTGGAGGAGATGGACGAGGAATCCTTTGATCTGGCGTACCGCCGCCTTGCCGGGCTGCCGTGGGAAATACTCACAACAGATCGTTGTATCGTGCGTGAGACAACGGTGGAGGATGTGGACAGTTTTTACCAGATTTATGCGGAGCCATCCATTACCGAGTATATGGAAAATCTGTTTGCGGACAGGGACGAGGAGATTGCTTACACAAAAGATTATATAGAGAAAGTATACGCCTTTTACGGGTATGGCATGTGGACCGCGCTGGAAAAGGAGAGCGGCGCGGTGATTGGCAGAGCCGGGATAAGCTGGCGGGAAGGCTACGATCTGCCGGAGCTGGGCTTTGTGTTCGGCGTGCCCTGGCAGGGGCAGGGATACGCATACGAGGTGTGTAGCGCAGTCCTCGCTTATGCCGGAGAGACGCTTTTGATGGATCGTGTGCAGGCGCTCGTGCAGCCGGGTAATGAGAGATCTCAGAATTTGTGTAAAAAGCTTGGGTTTGCGTTTTCCAGGGAGATAACGCTGGATGGGAAAAGGCATTTCCTGCTGGTGAAAGAATTGTAATTTTGGGAGGAGAATAGGATGAAAAAACCAACGATAAATTTAAAGGCGCGCAACTCCATGCTTCTGCTTCTCACCGCCCTTGTCTGGGGTGTTGCTTTTGTAGCGCAGAGACAGGGCGGCGCTTCGGCGGGTCCGTATACCTTTAACTGTATACGATCCTTTATGGGCGGGCTTGTGCTCCTGCCGGTGATTCCCTTTCTCGACAGGTACACGGCTGGCAAAAAGCCGCAGTCGGCACAGGACAGGCGCAGACTGTCGCTGGGCGGCGCTCTTTGCGGGCTGGTGCTGTTTGTGGCAAGCACTTTTCAGCAGATGGGTATGTATTACGGCACAACGGCTGGTAAGGCCGGATTTCTGACGGCATGTTATATTCTTCTGGTGCCGGTACTTGGTATTTTCTTCAAAAAAAAATGCGGCTGGAATGTCTGGATCAGTATTCTGGTGGCGGTTGTGGGGCTATATTTTCTCTGTCTGACTGACAGCTTTTCCTTTCAGTTCAGCGACGGGCTGGTGCTTTTGTGCGCCGTGTGTTTTTCCATACATATCATGGTGATAGACCATTTTTCGCCGCTGGTGGACGGGGTGCGCATGGCCTGCATCCAGTTTTTTGTGTGCGGGGCATGGGGAATGGTGCCGATGATCGGTGTGGAGATGCCGCAGATGGGGCCGGCGGCATGGCTGCAGTCCCTCGGGGGTATCGACGTGTGGATTCCGCTGTTATATGCGGGTGTCATGTCCTGCGGTGTGGGCTATACGCTGCAGATCGTTGGGCAGAACGGAATCAACCCGGCCATAGCGTCCCTGCTGATGAGTCTGGAGTCGGTTTTCTCTGTGCTTGCGGGTATGCTGATTCTGCATGAGACCATGACCGGGCGGGAAATTCTGGGGTGCGTGCTGGTGTTTGCCGCAGTGATTTTTGCACAGATGCAATTCGGAAAAGACGGCCAGCAAATTCAAAGTAGCGCGAAGGAGTAAGTCTTCTCATGGTATACAAAAATACATTTATACAATAATGCAAAAAATGCTTGACATGGTAAATTGGCAGTGCTACAATCCAATACATAAGAGCAAAGGCGCTTTGAGGAATCTCAAGGCGCCTTTACTTTTATGCTCTGCTACATGTCATGGCATCAAATTGTTTGAAAGAGGAGGAAAAATTATGGAAGAGATGATGGAGGTTTTAAGCGGACAGATTTTTGGCGTCTGGTTTCTGATCGGCGCCGCGCTGGTGTTCTGGATGCAGGCCGGATTTGCGATGGTCGAGACAGGATTTACCAGAGCAAAGAATGCGGGAAACATCATTATGAAAAATCTGATGGATTTCTGTATCGGTACGGTAATGTTTATTCTGATCGGCTTCGGCCTTTTGCTTGGCGAGGATCTGGCCGGACTGATCGGCAGGCCTGGGTTCGACATTTTTACGGCCTATGAGAGCTTCGACTGGTCAAATTTTGTATTCAATCTGGTGTTCTGCGCGACTACGGCAACGATCGTTTCCGGGGCAATGGCGGAGCGCACAAAGTTTTTGAGCTACTGTATTTACTCCGGCGTGATATCCGCATTGATCTATCCGATTGAGGCGCACTGGATCTGGGGCGGCGGCTGGCTTTCACAGATCGGTTTCCATGACTTTGCAGGTTCCTGTGCGATTCATATGGTAGGCGGCATTTCTGCGCTGGTAGGAGCGAAGATTTTGGGACCCCGTATCGGCAAATTCAATACGGATAAGAACGGCAGGGTTACTCAGGTAAATGCCTTTCCCGGACACAGCATTCCCCTTGGCGCGCTTGGCGTGTTTATTCTCTGGCTTGGCTGGTACGGCTTTAACGGTGCGGCAGCTACGAGCGTGGAACAGCTCGGCTCCATTTTTGTGACGACAACGATCGCCCCGGCGGTGGCAACGGTGGTGTGCATGGTATTTACATGGATCAGGTACGGAAAGCCCGATGTCTCCATGTGCTTGAATGCGTCTCTTGCGGGTCTTGTGGCGATCACTGCGCCCTGCGATGTGACGGACGCTTTCGGAGCCATTATAATCGGGGCGGTAGCAGGTCTGCTGGTGGTATTCGGGGTCTGGCTGCTTGACTATAAGCTGCGGATCGACGATCCCGTGGGCGCGGTGGCGGTACATATGATGAACGGTATCTGGGGAACTCTCGCAGTAGGTCTTTTTGCGACCGATAGCGCGCCGGGGTACTCCATAGCTGACGCTTCTGGCACGGAGCTTACGGGTCTGTTTTACGGCGGCGGCCTGAAACTGATGGGATTGCAGCTGATCGGTTTTGCATCTGTAGCTGCATGGACGTTTGTGACCATTACGGTTGTATTCCTGGTGATCAAGGCGACAGTGGGACTGCGCGCTTCTCAGGAGGAGGAAATCGTAGGTCTGGATGCTACGGAGCACGGGTTGGCTTCCGCATATTCCGGTTTCAGTATTATGGATGTGTCGGGAGCGATGGTTATGGATGTGAATGAAAACACAAGTCTCGGCGTGGAGGAGTACGATGCGGCATCGCAGATACAGAAAGACGCGGCGGTGAAAGTGGCGCAGGTACCGCTGGAGTCCGCTACGGGTATCTATAAAGTGGCGATCATTGCGAAGCTGTCCAGATACGATAAGCTGCGCAAAGCCATGAATGATCTGGGTGTGACAGGCATGACGGTGACACAGGTGATGGGCTGCGGCATTCAGAAAGGCGCGGGTGAAAAATACAGGGGCGTGGAGATGGATGCTACCTTGCTGCCGAAGGTAAAGGTTGAAGTGGTTGTCAGCAAAATACCTGTGGATACGGTGGTGGAAGCGGCCAAGAAAGCCCTCTATACGGGGCATATCGGAGACGGAAAGATTTTCGTCTACAACGTGGATAAGGTTGTAAAAATCCGCACTGGCGAGGAAGATTTCGATGCATTGCAGGATGTGGAGTGATTGCAGTGGTGCGGATTTGGCTGAAGATATTTCCGGGCATATCCCCAATTAGCATATGTCTGTGAAAGAATGTCTCCGGCGCGGCACCGTCGGGGACGTTCTGTTTTTGAGCCGGGAAGTATGCCCGGCAGACAGAATAACGGACTTTTAGAGTTGTATTTATGGCAAACTTACGATATGATTAGGAGAGGATTGAGATATTACTTATTACCTATATTAAATATGAACACAGGTTAGTCCGAATGGGGGAAGATTACATATGGCGGCGAAAAAGAAGCAGGAAATTGAATTTCGTTATTATGAGATTCCACAGAATGAGCCATGTATTGCCTTACTGGGAGAGGCGTGGGTCCGTCCTTACGGCGAAGATATGGACTGCCTGCATTTTCACAATTATATGGAAATCGGATACTGCTATGATGGAAGCGGCGAGGTTGTGCTGGATGATGAGACGGTATCCTACAAGCCGGATATGTTCACGATCATTCCCAAAAACTTTCCGCACAATACGAACAGCTATCACTTTTCCTTAAGCCGCTGGGAGTATCTGTTTGTCGATGTGGAGGCGCTTTTGCGGGAAGTATACAGAGAGGATCCGCTCTATGCGGACGATCTGGGCGCAATCATCAACAACCGTGCATGGGCGGTGGAGGCGATATCGCATCCTGAGACGACGGAGCTGATCAAGACCATCATGGACGAGATGCGTTATAAGAAAGATTTTTATGCAGAAAGTGTGAAAGGACTGCTTCTGTCGCTTTTTATGAATATTGCCCGTATGAACCAAGAAAAAGTAGTAAAAGTCAGGAAACAGAGCAGGGGTGTTTCCCAGATTTCTTTTGCCCTTCACTATATTGGCGCGAATTATGCGGAGGAACTGACCATCGGGGATCTGGCGCAGGTAAGTCATATGTCGGAAACGCACTTTCGGAGAGTGTTCCAAAAGATTATGAACATGACACCCTCCGATTACCTGAATCTGGTGCGGGTGCAGATGGCCTGCGAATATATGAAAAAACATACGGACAACATGGAGCTGGTAGCTGAGAGGTGCGGGTTTCAGTCGGTGTCCACCTTCAACAGAAATTTTAAGAAGGTTCTCAACATTACGCCCTATCAGTGGAAAATCCACCCGGAGAACTATGAGGCAAAACTGCTGGATTATAAAATTTCCGCCTATAAGGGATGGTAATTAATGATCTGAAACAGATAAAATACGATAATTACGGCAACGTAAACGTTTAAGATGCAAATTCATGGTCGAATTTGCATCTTTTTTGCCTTTTAACGATAACACATAAGAGGAATATGGAGTTATAATGCATATACAATCAGTCGAAAATCACGCGATGAATATACAAATTGACGAAACTGATTTGTAGACTGATGGGAAAAGAAAAAGTTAGTGCACAATATGCACAAAAAGGAAGAATGGGAGGAAACAGAAATGAAAAGAAAGATTTTAGCAGCTTTATTGACATCTGCAATGGTTCTTTCACTGGTTGGATGCGGCGGCGGTTCCGCTGAGACACCCGCGGCTCCGGCAGCAGACAGCGGTGCGGCGGAGGAAGCTCCGGCGGCAGACAGCAGCGCAGCAGAGGAAGCTCCGGCAGCAGATGCATCAGCAGGCGGCGATGAGACACTGACGGTATGGTGCTGGGATCCGGCCTTCAACTTAAACGCTATGTATGAGGCGGAGAAGGTTTACCAGAAGGATCATCCGAACTTCAAGCTGAACGTGGTTGAGACTCCTTGGGACGACATCCAGACGAAACTTACCACAGCGGCTACTTCTGGCGATCTGAGCACACTGCCCGACATCTTCCTGATGCAGGACAATGCGTTCCAGAAAAACGTGCTTGCATTCCCTGATGTATGCATGGATCTGACCAGCAGCGGAATTGATTATTCCCAGTTTGCAGCAGGTAAGACAGCTTATTCCGTAATCGACGGCAAGAACTACGGCGTACCTTTTGACAACGGTGCAGTTGTAGCATGCTATCGTACAGACCTTCTGGAGCAGGCGGGTCTGACCATTGATGATTTCACAGACATCACCTTCGACCAGTATCTTGAGAACGGCAAGAAGGTTCTGGAAGCAACGGGCAAGCCCCTCATCTCCATGCAGGCAGGCGAGTGTGACCTGATTATGATGATGCTTCAGTCCGCAGGCTCTTCCCTCTTCAACGAGGACGGAACGGCTAACATCGTGAACAATGAAACCTTAAAGATTGTTATGGAGACTTACAAGGGTCTTAAAGATGCAGGCGTACTTACCGAGGTTAACAGCTGGGATGAGTATGTAGGCGATTTTGTAAGCGGTAACGTTGCAGGCACCATCAATGGATGCTGGATCATGGCTTCCATCCAGACAGCAGAGGATCAGAAGGGTAATTGGGCGATCACCAATATGCCTAGTCTGGTAGGTGCATCCGGCGCAACCAACTACTCCAACAACGGCGGTTCTTCCTGGGCAGTAACCACGAAGTGCGCAAATCCTGATCTGGCATGTGACTTCCTTGCAAGCACATTTGCAGGCAGCAACGAGCTGTATGACAACATCCTTCCCAGCGGCGCTCTTGCAACATGGGCACCCGCAGGTGAATCCAGCGCATACGGCGAGCCTAACGAGTTCTTCGGCGGCGATGCAGTTTCCGCTAAGATCGTAGACTTTGCAACCAAGGTTCCGACCAACATCACAGGCGCTTACTACTACGAAGCTCGTAACGCAGTTGCAACAGCTATTACGAACTACATCAACGGCGCTGACCTCGCAACAGAGCTCCAGACCGCAGAGCAGACCGTGAACTTCAATATGGGTCAGTAACGAGCAGTGCAGCTTTGTGGCAGAACAGACAGACGAAAGCTTGCTTTCGGATGAATGGTCTGACAAAAAGCTATAGGGCGACAGCCCGCACTCGCGAAAGACTGCGAAGCAGGATTTCGTGAGTGGGCACGGCGAGACTCTATAGGGCGAATGCCCGTCAGCCGACGAAGCCGCGAAGCGGGTTTGGCGGATGGCATGGCGGAAGCGGCCTTGACACGGCGAGACTCAAGGAAAGTAATAATAAGCAACAAGTAACACAGGGGAATAGTTTCTGTAAGCTGTTCCCCTTTTTTACTCCAACGGTAGAGAAGGAGGGGGTTTTTTGAGCAAGTCAAAAAAAATGACGCTTAGCAAAAAACAGAATCTGACGGGGTGGGTATTTCTTGCGCCCGGCGCTTTTTTGATATTCATTATGAGCTTTGTGCCAATGTTCAGAGCCTTGCTTTTGTCATTTAAGTCGGGTATTGGCGCGAATATGAAATGGAGCGGCATTTCAAATTACGTTAGAATGTTCCAGGATACGGTGTTTGTCCAATCCATTAAAAATACATTTTTCTATCTGATTATTCAAGTGCCGGTGATGCTGATTCTGGCGTTGATCCTGGCGTCCATACTGAATAATAAGGATCTGCGGTTCAAGGGACTTTTTCGGACGATGATTTTCCTGCCCTGTGCAACCTCGCTGGTAGCTTACGCAATTATTTTCCGTTCCCTGTTTGCCAACAATGGTTTAGTGAATCTGCTTCTGGTGAATCTGGGTATTTTAGATCAGCCATACGCGTTCCTGACGAACACGACAAGCGCGCGTATCGTCATTATCATTGCGCTGCTCTGGCGGTGGACGGGATACAATATGGTATTCTACCTGTCGGGTCTGCAGAACATTGAGTATTCGGTTTATGAGGCGGCCAAGATCGACGGTGCGTCAGCGGTGCAGTCTTTCTTTAAGATCACGGTGCCGCTTCTGAAGCCTACGATCCTGCTGACAGCGATCATGTCCACGAACGGAACGCTGCAGCTCTTCGATGAATCGGTCAACCTGACAAGCGGTGGTCCGGCGAATACATCAATTACCATGTCGCATTACATATATGATATGTCCTTTAAATATGTGCCGAACTTTGGCTATGCGGCTGCAATGTCCTTCTTAATTTTGGTTCTGGTTGCTGTCCTGGCATTCCTGCAGATGAAAGTAGGTGATAAGCGTGACTAAAGTGAGAAAAATTGGTATGTATGTATTTTTGTGTATCGTATCCTTTATCTCTGTGTTCCCGCTGTACTGGATGGTAAGCGCGGCGACAAATAAGAGTGCGGACGTTATCTCCGGGCGGCTGATTCCGGGTGGTTATTTTATGGAAAACTTAAATAATCTGCTGGCGGCGCAGAATATCGGGAGAGCTTTTGGAAACTCTTTTAAGTATGCGGCCATTCTGACGATTGTGTCACTTTTAGTCAGCTCTCTGGCAGGTTATGGTTTCGAAATATTCCATGACAAGGGCAAGGATCTGCTGATGAGCATTATTCTTCTGGCGATGATGGTGCCTTTTGTGGCGACAATGATTCCTCTGTTCCAGATGTGCTCGAAGGCTGGCTGGTTAAACACGACAATCGGATTTATCCTGCCGACGATCTCCACGCCGTTTTTGATTATGATGTTCCGGCAGAGCGCGAGATCTTTCCCGCATGATATTATGGAGGCGGCGAGAATTGACGGTCTGTCTGAAATCCGCATTTTCTTCCAGATGTTCATTCCGACCATGCGTTCCACCTACGCGGCGGCTATGACGATCACTTTTATGAATGCATGGAACAGTTACCTCTGGCCGAAGGTTATTATGACAGACTCCACCAGCCAGACAATGCCTATGGTGGTGGCCAATCTGACAGAGGGTTATGTGACCGACTATGGCATGCTGATGCTGGCTGTGCTGATCTGTACCCTGCCGACCGCAGTCGTATTCTTCTGCCTGCAGAATGCATTCGCGGAAGGTATCACCGGCGCAGTGAAGTGACGTAGGCATTGAGCCGTGCAGATTTACGATGAGGAAGACGGGAGAAAGCTTGCTTTCGGACGGATGCATCAGCGGAAATCTATAGGGCGAAAGCCCGAACATGAGCAAAAGAAAAGCTGCGGAGCAGCGGTTTTGCGAATGCCCACGGCGGAGAGCCGTGCAGATTTACGATGAGGAAGACGGGAGAAAGCTTGCTTTCTGACAATAAGGTGTCAAAAACATCTGGACATTTGAGGTGCTTTTGGCACCTTTGTTATAACAATGGTTTCAACGATAGCGAAATAAGAAAGGAGCGAAATATGACGCAATCTGATTACAACAAAGTAAAAGATCCGGGATTCTTTAAGGAGAATGTATTGCCTGCCCATGCGGCTCTCAATCTTTATGCGAATGAGGCGGAGGCAGCGTGGGGGGAGAGCAGTCTGAAACAGCCGCTGGACGGTGTCTGGAAATTTTCCTATGCGGTGAATATCGCTTCGGCGGTGAAAGGATTTGAGCAGGAAACGTATGACTGCAGATCCTGGGCCGATATCCGGGTGCCGGCCCATATCCAGATGGAAGGATACGATATCCCGCAGTATGTCAACACACAGTATCCGTGGGACGGCAGAGAGGATATTCTGCCGGGAGAAATCCCTGAGCGGTTCAATCCTGTGGCAAGCTATGTGAAATATTTCGAAGTCCCGGAGCGTATGCGCGGGAAGGAAATCCGCATCGTGTTCGAGGGTGTGGAGAGCGGCATGGCGTTGTGGTGTAACGGCGCCTATGTGGGCTACAGCGAGGACAGTTTTACCCCCTCCGAATTTGATCTCACGTCTTATCTGAAGGATGGAGAAAATAAGCTGGCAGTGCAGGTTTACAAATGGACTTCTTCAAGCTGGTGCGAGGATCAGGACTTTTACCGCTTTTCTGGCATTTACAGAAGCGTGTATCTGTATGCGGTTCCCTCTGCGCATGTGGAAGACCTGACGGTAAAGACGCTTTTCGAGGGTGAAACTTTTGACCGTGCGAAGCTGGCTGTGAATGGCAGGATAAAAGGAAACGGCGTTTACAAATTCTGTTTAAAAGACGGCGGGACAACCTTGTTTGAAAAAGAGCTGCGTATGGAAACAGGGGAGGACAGCGAGTTTGCGTTTGAGGAAATGATGGAAAAGCCGGAGCTCTGGAGCGCGGAGAATCCCTATTTATACCAGTTGGAGATTGTGTGCTGCGGCGAAAACGGCGGCGTGGCAGAGTATATGTCGCAGCCGGTAGGTTTCCGCAAGTTTGAGATGAAGAACGGCAGGATGCTTCTGAACGGGAAACGCATTGTGTTCAAGGGGACGAACCGCCACGATTTCAGTTCTGTGTCGGGAAGATATGTCTCCTATGAAGAGCTGGTTAAGGACGTTGTGACCATGAAGCGCAACAATATCAATGCGATCCGCACGTCCCACTATCCCGACGATGAGAGGCTTTATGAGCTGTGCGACCGCTACGGACTGTATCTGATTGCGGAGAGCAACCTGGAGTCCCACGGAACATGGGACGCTTATCTGAAAGGGAAAAAGGACATGTCCTATGTGGTGCCCGATGATAAGGCAGAGTGGAAGGAGATGATGTATGACCGTATACGCTCCTGCTACCACAGGGACAAAAACCATCCGGCTGTACTGATCTGGTCCGTGGGAAACGAATCCTTCGGCGGGGAGACGATCTATGAGATGTCTGAGCTGTTCCGCAAGCTGGATGACACCAGACTGGTGCACTATGAGGGCGTCTTCAACGACAGACGCTACAATGATTCTTCCGATATGGAAAGCCGTATGTATGCAAAGGTGGCGGACATAGAAGAATATCTGGAGAACGGTGACGGCAAGCCCTTTATCTGCTGTGAGTATACCCATGCAATGGGCAATTCCTGCGGTGCAATGCACAAATATACCGAGCTGGCGGACCGGGAAAATTCGGCTTACCAGGGCGGTTTTATCTGGGACTATATTGATCAGAGCATATACAAAAAGGACCGCTACGGAAAATGGTTCCAGGCATACGGCGGCGATTTCGGAGAGAGGCCGACGGACTATAATTTCAGCGGCAACGGCATAGCCTACGGTGGAGAGCGGGAAGCTTCTCCCAAAATGCAGGCGGTGAAGTTTAATTATCAGAACATCGCCGTGACGGTAAAAAAAGACGGCTTTGAAGTGTGGAACAAAAATCTCTTTGTCTCCACAGACAGTTTCCGATGTGTGGCAGAACTTCTGCGGGACGGCATCAGCATTGAGAAGAAGGAACTGGCGGGAATTGCTGTCGGGCCGGAAAGCAGATGCACCTATCCAGCGCCCTTTGCCTTACCAGAAGTGCCGGGAGAGTATGCGGTGACGGTGTCTTTCCTTTTAAAGGAGGATACCCTTTGGGCAAAAGCCGGGCATGAGACTGCCTTTGGGCAGGCGGTGATCGGAAAAGTGGATGCGCCTGTGGAGGAAAAGAAGCCGTTCACTGTCATATGGGGCAACGATAACGTTGGTGTGCGTGGAGAGTGCTTTGACGTGCTGTTTGCGGAGCCGGCAGGCGCATCGTCAGCCTTCGGACTGGTGTCCTACCGTTATGCGGGAAAGGAACTGATTGAGACGGTTCCCAGACCGAATTTCTGGCGTGCTCCTACAGACAATGACGAAGGCAACAACATGGCGGGCAGACAGGGTCAGTGGAAGCTGGCAAGCCTTTATGCCACCGGCAAAGGAATGGGCAGGGAGCTGGATGTACCGGGAAGGGCTTTTGAGAATCCGATTGTGAAGGAGGAGGCGGATCATGTCAGCGTGACTTACCTCTATAACTTGCAGACGACGCCGGAAGCGGTCTGCCAGCTGAATTATAAGGTATACGGGGACGGCAGTGTGCAGACGACACTTACCTATGACCCGGTGGAGGGGCTTTCGGATATGCCGGAGTTTGGCGTGCTGTTTAAACTGAATGCGGACTATGACCGTCTGGAGTGGTACGGCAACGGCCCGGAGGAGACGTATACAGATAAAGAGCAGGGAGCGAAGCTGGGCGTTTACCGCAATCGTGTGGCGGACAATATGGCGGCCTACCTGGTGCCCCAGGAATGCGGCAATAAGACAAAAGTGCGCTGGGCGAAAGTGACCGACATGCGTGGAAGGGGCATGCTCTTCAGCGGGGAAGACTTAAGCTTTTCGGCACTGCCCTACACACCCCATGAAATAGAAAATGCAAAGCACTTTTATGAACTGCCGCCTGTACACTACACAGTGGTGCGTGTGGCGAAGGAGCAGATGGGCGTCGGCGGAGACGACAGCTGGGGTGCGCCGGTGCACCCGGAGTATCATCTGGATGTGAGCGGGAAGGTGGAATTTAGCTTCACGTTCCGGGGGATTTAAGGATTGATCATAACGAATGGGGCAGGAGTTTCCTGCCCTATTCTAATGGAAAATACCGCTCTCTTCATCTCTTCAAAAACCGTCAGATCTATGGTAATATGTACCATATACAATCCGCTTGTAAAAAAGAAGCGGATAAGGAAAAATTTTTGGTTCAGAATAATAAAATAGAAATGCGGGAGAGCAGGAGCAGAGAACGGAGGTAGTTATGCGCAAAACAAAGATTGTATGTACCCTTGGTCCCTCTACGGACAACGAGGAAGTGCTGCGGCAGATGATGCTGGAAGGAATGAACGTTGCCAGGTGCAACTTTTCCCACGGCGTCCATGAGGACCATAAGAGGAGAATGGACGTGGTGAAAAAACTTCGGAAGGAAGTGGGCATGCCGGTGGCGATCCTGCTCGATACCAAAGGGCCGGAGGTTCGTGTAAAGAATTTTAAGGAGGGAAAGGTTGTTCTGGAGGAGGGACAGCTCTTCACTCTGACTGCCGATGAGGTAGAGGGAACGAAGGATAAGGTGAGCGTAACTTATAACCGTCTCTATGAGGATCTTGAGGTGGGGATGCGCGTACTGATTGACGATGGCCTGATTGAGATGAAGGTGGAAAAGGTAGATAAGAGCGATATCGTCTGCCGCGTTGTCAACGGCGGTGTGGTATCCAACCACAAGGGTGTCAACGTGCCGGATGTGGATCTGTCCATGCCCTATATCAGCGATAAGGACAGGGAGGATATTCTCTTTGGCATTGAGCAGGACGTGGATTTTATCGCCGCTTCTTTTGTGCAGAAAAAGGAAGATATCCTGCAGCTTCGCAAACTCCTTGAGAAAAATGGCGGCGAGGATATCAAGATCATATCCAAGATTGAGAATGCCCAGGGTGTGGCGAACATTGACGACATTCTGGCGGTATCCGACGGTGTCATGGTGGCCAGGGGAGACATGGGTGTTGAGATTCCCTATGAAGACGTGCCTGTGATCCAGAAAGAGATCATAAAGAAAGTGTACCGTGCAGGCAAGCAGGTAATCACCGCTACGCAGATGCTGGAGTCCATGATAAAGAACCCCAGACCTACCCGAGCAGAGACGACAGATGTGGCCAATGCCGTCTACGATGGCACGAGCGCGATCATGCTTTCCGGGGAGACAGCAGCCGGGTCCTATCCTGTGGAAGCGGTGAAAACGATGGTTAAGATCGCGGAGCGCACGGAGCAGGATGTGGATTACCGCAAACGGTTTTTCCTGCTGGATCGGGAGGCGACTCCCGATGTGACAGACGCCATCTGCCATGCGACGTGTACGACGGCCCTCGATCTGAATGCGACAGCCATCGTGACAGTCACAAAATCCGGCAGATCCGCGCGGATGATATCCCGTTATCGTCCCAAGAGCGACATCATAAGCTGTGCCACCACGGAGAAGGTATGCAGACAGCTTTCCTTAACCTGGGGCGTGACGCCGCTTCTGATTAAGGAGGAGAAGGACGCTTATGTGCTTTTTGACAAGGCGATTGCTGCGGCGGAGAAGAAAGGCCTGTTAAAGAAGGATGATCTGACGGTCATCACTTCCGGGGTGCCTATCGGTATTTCGGGCACGACCAATATGATTAAGGTGCAGATTGTATAGGCACAGGCCCGGATATCACCTCCCGCGCCACATAGAGAATGCTGTCGGGGCGGGCGTTCATACTCCATTTTACTAAGGTCATATGACCGCGTTCTATTTCTATGCATGTGATACAGCGCGGGTGGACGCAACTCCCCGTGTTATAGTAGCGGGCGGGTTCGTCGGGCAGAATGGGACGGTGCGTATGCCCGGTAATCAAAATGCGGTGGTTTTCCTCCGCCCATTGGTTCAGGCGTATTTCACAGTTACTTTTGATATGATAATTTTTGGCGGCGCTGGTCGGATCCAGTATGCCCAGATTTTCAAGGGGCCGCCAGATATAACGGACAAGAAAACGGGAAAGGGGCCAGAGCGTAGAGTTGAGCAGGCTGGCCTGGTGCCCGTGCGTCAGGTAGAGAGATACACGAGACCTGCTGCCTGGCAGCAGGTCCGTGGTGAGTATGATTCCCTCATAGAAAGAGAGGGAGGGAAAGAGGGGCTGCATCTGCTGGGACTGGGTACAGAAATAAGTACCGCAGCTTTTGGCAGGGTAGCCCTTCTTCCGCTTCACGATGTCGTGATTGCCGTAGATAAGATACAGGCGGTTCTCCTGGTGAAACTGTTTGAAAAGCCAGAAGACATTGTTGTGGACATCAATGATGTTTTTCATGTTTCTGTTTTCCCAAAGCTCATCCCCATCCCCCAGCTCAATATAGGTAAACCCTTGTCTGTAGTAATGTTCCAGCGCGGCAAAATACAGATGCTGGTTTTTCAGAAAATTGTCGGAGGAATTTCCCATGCCTCTGTGACAGTCGCTCATCAGAACATAGCGGGAGCGGTTTGAAAGAGGCAGGACAGGGGCGTTTTGAAAGGCGTGGTCAAGCCGCGAAGAGACGCTCATGGTCAGCCCTCCCTGCCGTACTGTCTGTGACAGCGCTTGTGAAATCTGCGCAGTCTGAGAAGTTTCCGAAAGGCCATTGGGAGATAGAAGTACAGGAACAAAACCCGGTCCTCAGTACAGGAGAAGGGTCTGGTAACCCACAGATACAGTTTGCAGAAACACTTGTTTTTCCACTGGGAGAAACGGCGCCAGAACCGTGTGATGCAGTTATACTTTTTGTGATCCCTGTGAAAGACAAAGCAGACGGTGAGTCCTCTGACGGACATGCAGTCTTCCGAACAGCCAGCCCGCTTCAGGCCGTCCACGAAAGCCGCGAGCATTTCCCTGCCTGGGAAGGTGATGCATGACTCCATCGTGAGGCAGGCAGGTTTGGAAAAGGCGCCGACGAGAAATGCGGTGAGCCACCAGTGACGACCGCAGTTGCAGACACACTCGTCCCCGCCCCGGCAGAGCTGGAAGGAACAGTCGAGCATTTCACTGTTCTCGGCGCAGGAGAACCAGGCGTTTTTATAGTCGCTTTCCGGGATGATATGATCGGTGTGGTAGATTCCGATTTCTGCCCCGGTATTGATGCCGTACTGCCCTTTCCAAAATTCGATCAGCCAGGTTCTGCCCCGGTAATCGAAATAGACGGGAAGAGAGTCGAAAACCATCTGAAAACGGGGCGCCATATAGTCGTAGAGCCAGGCATATCCGGCCTGTCTCTGGGGAGCCTCCACCGTGGAGGAAAAGAACCCGCAGTTACAGTGGAAATCGTAACCAAAAGGATATACCAGCTCATTTAAAAGAGAACATTTGGCACAGCAGTCCATAGAGTTGATTTTGCAGATGATTTTTTTCCGCCGGCATTGAAGAAAGATACAGCCCAGGAGGGCTGACAGAAGTAATGCGAGGAGTAAAAAGTACATAATTCCATATCCTGTGTCGTTTTACTCTATTTTATGTCGAAAGAAGAGAAATGGTTCAGAACAGACGGGCTGTTTTGTCAGGAAAGGATTCCCGGCGCCCCGGGCGGCCGTATGGCCGCTACCCGACGAGAAACAGGCAGATTAAAGGTACCGTCACAAGACTCAAGATGGTGGTCAGGATGATTCCCTGGGAGATGGAATCGGAGTCCATGTCCATCTGCTTGGCGAGCATGAGAGGCATATTGGCGGCGGGAACCGCGGTCATCAGAAGCATGGTATTCAGGATCAGTTTATTGTCTATAAATCCCCGCATCAGCAAAACACAGCCGATGGGTACGAGAATCTGCCGGAGCAGAGTAAACACATAGAGCTTCGGATGGGAAAAGATGTCCTTTGGCGCCATCTGCGCTACGGAGACGCCGAGAACCAGCATGGATAAGAGCGTGGTCGCACGTCCGGCGTAAGAGAGCGTGGATGATACGATGACAGGAACATTGAAATTTCCGAGATAAAAAAGGATGGTAACTGCGGCGGAGATGGTTCCGGCATTGACCAGCTTCCGCAGGCGCCCGATGCCGCTTTGGTTTGTGGGAGCCGGCGCATCCTTTGGCGTGTGTGCAGCGGGGGACGCGGTATTTTTGGCGGCCTGTGCTGCGGCAGCTCTTTGCAGGAGAGAGACGCCGAAGGTGTAAACCAGCAGGTTAAAAAGCAGATTAAAGATGGATACAAAGATCAGCGACTCACTGCCGAGCACGGCGGAGGCCAGAGGGATGCCGATAAAACCGACATTTCCGAAGACTGTCAGCATCTGGTAGGCGTAGTGGAGGTTTTTCGGTACACGGAGTATATAGGGGAGCAGAAAGGCGATGCCGATCAGAAGGGCAAAAATGACGGCATAGGCGGCCAAGGCGATGCCCAGCTCGGTGAGAGAAGCTTTGGGGCCATCCTCCAGCGCAGAGCAGATTAAAAGGGCCGGATTAGTGACGTTGATAATCAGGCCTGAGATTTGTTTGGATCCCTCCTCTGAGAGCATTTTGCGGCGGAAAAGAATCATGCCAATGCCGATCAGAAGGAAGATAATAACCATTTGTTGTAATACGACTGTGATACTCATATTAGTTCCTCTTTCCTATTATGTTCACTTCGAACTATTATAGTCCTTTTTCACAAAAATGGAAGATTGTTTTTCTCCTGTGGCCGTTATATACTTATTTCAAATGAAGCGGCACGAAGGGAAAACACAGGAAACGGCTCTGACAGGGGGTAATTATGCAGAAATATATTATGGCGTTGGATCAGGGGACGACCAGTTCCCGCTGTATTTTATTTGACAGAAGCGGGGCTGTATGCAGTATGGCGCAGAAGGAGTTTACCCAGATTTATCCGCAGGCCGGCTGGGTGGAGCACAATCCCCGTGAGATCTGGGCGTCCCAGCTTGCGGTGGCCATTGAGGCGATGGCAAATATCGGCGTGGATGTATCGCAGATTGCGGGTATCGGCATTACGAACCAGCGGGAGACCACGATTGTGTGGGACCGGGAAACCGGGGAGCCGGTGTACAATGCGATCGTATGGCAGTGCCGGAGAACGGCGGAATTTATTGACAGGCTGAAGGCGCAGGGCTGTGCGGAAATGATACGGGCGAAGACAGGACTGGTGCCGGATGCCTATTTTTCCGGCAGTAAGATTGCCTGGATACTGGACCATATAGAAGGTGCGCGGGAGAGAGCACAGCGGGGTGAACTGCTGTTCGGCACGGTGGATACATGGCTGATCTGGAAGCTGACAAAGGGTGCGGTTCACGTAACCGATTATACCAACGCCTCCCGCACCATGCTTTATAATATCCACACGCTGGAATGGGATGAGGAGCTTCTCTCCATGCTGCGGATTCCAAGGCAGATGCTGCCGGAGGTGAAACCTTCAGGTACGGTGTTCGGCGAGAGCGATAAGGGTATTTTCGGCGCGCCTGTACCCATCGCCGGCGCAGCGGGTGACCAGCAGGCAGCGCTTTTCGGCCAGTGCTGTTTTGAACCCGGACAGGTGAAAAACACTTATGGGACAGGCTGTTTTCTTCTGATGAATACGGGGCGGACCGCGATCGCTTCGGAGAGCGGCCTGCTCACCACCATTGCGGCGGGCAGTGATGCCCGGCCGGATTATGCTCTGGAGGGCAGCGTGTTTGTGGCGGGTGCGGCGGTACAGTGGATGCGGGACGAGATGCGGATGATGAAAATTTCCCAGCATTCGGAGAAATACGCCATGCGTGTGCCGGACACAAACGGCGTCTATATGGTGCCTTCCTTTGTAGGCATGGGAACGCCTTACTGGAATCCTTACGCGCGGGGCACTGTGGTGGGCATTACGAGAGGCTGTCTGAAGGAGCACTTTGTGAGGGCGGTGTTGGAGTCCATTGCCTATCAGTCTGTGGATGTGCTGAAGGCGATGGAGGAGGACGCCGGGATTCCACTGGCAGAGCTGAAGGTGGACGGCGGCGCCAGCGCCAACGATTTTCTGATGCAGTTCCAGGCTGACATCACGGGACAGGCCGTGCACCGGCCGAGCTGTATTGAGACCACGGCTCTGGGAGCGGCCTATCTGGCCGGACTTTCGGTGGGATACTGGAAAGATAAGGAGGAGATCTGCGCCAACTGGCAGCTCGGGAAACGTTTCGATGTGACGATGGCGGAGGAAACGAGAGAACTGCTCCTGAAAGGGTGGAAACGCGCCGTAAGGTGTGCCCTGGCCTGGGCGGAGGATGTATAAAAAGAGCGGATAGGTAAGTATAAAAATATCATAAAATGGGGGACATCGGTTCCCTTTAGGTGTATAATACGTTTGTTTGAGGAACGGGGATTGCTATCAGGCGGGCCTGTTCATTTCAGAGGAGAAAGGATTAAACATGAATATTACCTACAACGAGAAAAATAGAATATTTAAACTGGACACCCCCGGCACAAGCTACTGCATCGGCGTGGTGGATGAGGAAAACTTTCTGGGACATGTGTATTACGGCAGGAAACTTCACACGGATGACCTGGCGTATCTGATGCGCACCGGGGAGGCGCCCTTTGTTCCCTCGGAAAATAACAGGGAGAGAACGGCCTTTCTGGACACGTTCCCAATGGAGTACACGGGGCACAATCTGGGAGATTACCGGGACGGCACCCTGGCGGTGCGCACGGCGAAAGGCCATACAGGGGTATCTCTTTCTTATGTATCGCACCGCATTTATGAGGGGAAAGAGGCGCTTGCCGGTCTGCCTGCCACTTTTGGAGAGAAGGACGCCTGCATGACGCTGGAGATCACCTGTGAGGATCGGACGCTTAAGCTGCTTGTGGTTTTGTCCTACAGCATTTTTGCGGACACGGATGCCATTGCGAGAAGTGTGAAGATTGTCAACAACGGCGATGAGGCGGTTTATCTGACGAAGGTATTGTCCGCCTGCATTGATATGGACAATGATAATTACGAGATGATTACCCTGCACGGCTCCTGGGCGAGAGAGCGGGCGATCCAGACCCGTCCTATTATGAAGGGAAAGCAGAGCGTGGGATCGGTGCGCGGGGAATCCAGCCATCAGGAACATCCTTTTATGGCATGGAAGAGCAGGACGGCGACCGAGGAGGCGGGCGATGTTTACGCCATGAACTTTGTCTATTCGGGCAACTTCCTTGCGCAGATTGAGGAGAGCCAGTTCGGAAGTATCCGCGCCGTCATGGGCATTCACCCGGAGGACTTCTGCTGGAAACTGGAGCCGGGTGAGAATTTCCAGGCGCCGGAAGTGATCTGCGTGTATTCAGCGCAGGGAATGGGCGGCATGACCAGAAACTTCCATGAGCTGTACCGCAATCACTTGATCCGCGGTATTTATAAGGATAAGAAGCGGCCGATCCTGATCAACAACTGGGAGGCTACTTATTTTGAATTTAATACACAGAAGCTTCTGGACATCGCCAGGCAGGCATCGACGCTCGGCATAGAAATGCTGGTGATGGATGACGGCTGGTTTGGCTGCAGAAATGATGACAACACCAGTCTGGGAGACTGGTATGTGAATGAGTCGAAGCTTGAGGGCGGTCTGAAGCATCTGGTGGATGAAGTCAACAAGCTTGGAATGAAGTTCGGCATCTGGGTGGAGCCGGAAATGATCTCGCCGGACTCTGACCTGTACCGGGAACATCCCGACTGGGCCATTCAGATTCCCGGCAGGGTGGGAAGCCTTTGCAGAAACCAGTATGTGCTCGACCTGACCAGAAAGGAAGTGCGCGACTGCATTTACGACAGGATAGCGGCGGTGCTTCGAAGCGCCAACATCGAGTATGTGAAGTGGGACATGAACAGGCAGCTCTCTGACTACGGCAGCTTCGGGCTCCCGGCGGACAGACAGGGAGAGCTGGTACACAGACAGACGCTTGCGCTGTATGAGATGCAGGAGCGGCTGATTACCGATTTCCCGAATCTTCTTCTGGAGAACTGCTCCGGCGGCGGGGCCAGATTTGACCCGGGTATGCTCTACTACAGCCCACAGATCTGGTGTTCCGACGATGCGGACGCCATAGAGCGGCTGTCGATTCAGGCGGGCACGGCGCTCATTTATCCGCTTTCCACAATGGGGGCGCATGTGGCTGACTGCCCGAACCACACGGTGGGAAGGACGACGCCTTTTGAGACGAGAGGTTATGTGGCGCTGGCGGGTACTTTCGGTTATGAACTGGACGTGACGAAGATTCCTGAGGCAGACAGGGAAATGATACCGGCTCAGGTTGCCATGTATCACAAATATAATGATCTGGTGCGTCAGGGCGATTATTACCGTATCGCGCATTATGCGGACAACCATTTTTACGATTGTTATGGGGTGGTGGCAAAGGACAAGAGCGAGGCGCTTATCACTTATGTCCAGGTGCTGAACCGTCCTAATTTCCACAGCAGGCGGATCTGCATTCCGGGGCTGGCCCCTGAGAAAACTTATGTGATTGAGAACGCGGCGGACTGGCCGGAGATCCGGCAGACTGAGTACAGCGGGGATGCGCTGCACTATGCGGGGATCAACATACCGCCGATCAGCGGAGATTTCAAAGGCAGGCTGCTGCATTTTGTGGAAGTGAAGTAAGGCAGAACTGCGAATCTGACGCACAGACATACGGTGTAAGTCAAAAGAAAAAGAAAGGGAAAGCCAGGTATGATTGTACAGAAATATAAGGACATGTTACAGGGAAAATCGGTGATCCGCCAGCTCTCGGAGTTTGCGACGGCGAGAGGGAAGGAAATCGGCTATGAGAATGTGTTTGATTTCAGTCTCGGAAATCCTTCCGTGCCGGTGCCCCAGGCATTTACGGACACAATGATAAAGATGCTGCAGGAAAAGGATTCTATGGAGCTGCACGGGTACAGCCAGAGTCTCGGGATTGTGTCCGTCAGGGATAAGGTAGCAGCCTCCCTCAACAAGAGATTCGGGATGCATTACACGGGCAATCATATCTTTATGACCACCGGCGCGGCGGGAGCCATCGCCCATGCGCTGCGGGTCGTGACGGAGCCGGGGGACGAGGTTCTCACCTTTGCACCCTTTTTCCCGGAGTATACGCCCTATGTGAATCTGACGGGAGCGGTCCTCAAGGTGGTGCCTGCGGATACCAAAAACTTTCAGATCAATTTTGAGGCGTTTGAGGAGATGCTGACGGAGAAGGTGATGGCAGTTCTGATCAACACGCCAAACAATCCTTCTGGCATGGTTTACTCCAGGGAGACCGTGAAGGAGCTTGCGCGGATCATGGAGGAGAAACAGAAGCAGTACGGACACGACATTTTCCTGATTTCTGACGAGCCTTACCGGGAGATTGTCTTTGCGGGTGTGGATGCACCTTATCCTTCCGCGTTTTATGATAACTCGCTCTCCTGTTATTCCTTCTCCAAATCCCTTTCCCTGCCGGGAGAGCGGATCGGTTATGTGGCGGTTAACCCGAAGTGCAGGGATGCGGAGCTGATCAGTGTGATGTGCGGCCAGATTTCCAGAGGGACGGGGCATAACTGTCCGCCCTCCATCATTCAGCTTGCCGTGGCCGAGGTGCTGGATCTGACTTCGGATCTCTCGGTCTACGAGACAAACATGAACATATTATATAAGGAGCTTACGGGTCTGGGCTTTGAGTGCGTGCGCCCGGGCGGCACCTTTTACATGTTTCCAAAATCGCCGGAGCCGGATGCGGTGGCATTTTCGGAGAAAGCGAAGAAGTACGATCTGATTCTGGTGCCCAGCGACAGTTTTGGCGTGGAGGGATATTTCAGAATTGCTTACTGTATCGACACGGAGAAGGTGGAGCGGTCTCTGGAAGCGTTTGGCAGGTTTATGAGAGAGACGTACTGATTTTGCGCGGTCTGCGCGCAGCAAAACGGGAGAAGGGAAGTTCTATTATGATGTATCAGGCAGGACTGGTTTTGGAGGGCGGCGGCATGAAAGGAATTTATACCGCCGGCGTACTGGATTTCTTTATGGATAAGGAGATTGCGTTTTCCGACTGCTACGGGGTGTCGGCGGGCGCGTGCCATCTGTGTAATTTTATGTCGGGGCAGAGGGGGCGGTCTTACCGCATCAGCGTAAACTATCTGGATATGAAGCAATACTGCGGAAAATGGAGCCTTCTCACGACAGGCAATCTTTTCGGGGTGGATATGAATTACAGTCTCATTCCGAATTATCTGGACCCGTATGATTATGACGCGGCGGCGAAATACGAGGGCAGAGCTTTTGCGGTGGCTACAGATATTGAGACGGGAGAGCCGGCCTATCTGCCGCTTAAAAATCTGCGGGAAGATCTCATGGCAGTGAGGGCTTCCAGTTCGCTGCCGCTCGTATCCCGGAATGTAAAAATCGGTGACAAGGTCTATCTGGATGGCGGCATCAGCGATTCGATACCGGTCAGAAAGTCCATACAGGACGGAAACAGAAAAAATGTGGTCGTTATGACCAAGGAGGAAGGCTTTGTCAGACAGCCCGCCGGAGCGGAGCTTGCGCTGGCAAAGGCCCGCTATCTGCGCTATCCGAAGGTGTATGAACTGATGCGCGAAAGGCATCTTTCCTACAACGCTACCGTACAATATATGGAGGAGCAGAGAAGGAAGGGCGAGCTGTTTGTGATCCGTCCGAAGAGAAAGAGTGAGGTCGGCAGGATCGAGAAGGATAAGGAAAAGATGAAGGCGCTCTACGAGGAAGGCTACCGCGATGCGCAGGAATGCTATCTGGAGCTGCTGGAATATCTGGGTCAGGCATGAGCAGTGCGCAGACGTAAGATGAAAAAATGACAGCTTGCTGGCAGTTTTTTCAGATTGCGGATGCATAGGGCGAAGCCCGCGAGCGAGGAAAGTCGCAGACTTTTCGAGCTTGGGCACTGCGAAACAAGAGGGAGACGTAAGATGAAAAAATGACAGCTTGCTGGCAGACTTTTCGAGCATGGCACTGCGAAACAGGAGGGAGATATATAAGCATGGAAATGATAGAAATTTTAAAGGCGATGCTGTTTGGCATTGTGGAAGGCATTACGGAATGGCTCCCCATCAGCAGCACCGGGCACATGATTCTTTTAAACGAGTTTGTGACCTTGAACGTGAGTGAAGACTTCTGGGAGATGTTTCTGGTGGTGGTACAGCTCGGGGCAATTCTGGCGGTGGTGCTGCTTTTCTGGAATAAGATATTTCCCTTCCGCTTTCAGGAGAAGCCGGTGGTACAGAAAGATATTTTTGTGCTCTGGTTTAAAATACTTGTGGCCTGCGTTCCGGCAGCCATTGTGGGACTGGCTTTTGACGATGTGCTGGACGCGCTCTTTTACAATCCCTGGTGCGTTGCCATCGCGCTGATCGTATTCGGCGTTGCCTTTATACTGATTGAGAACAGAAATAAGAGGATGACGCCGAAGATTACGGAGCTTGACGCGATCACATACCGCACGGCATTGATGATTGGCATTTTTCAGCTTCTGGCGGCAGTGTTTCCGGGGACATCCCGTTCCGGCGCAACCATTGTGGGCGCGCTTTTGATCGGCGTGTCGAGAACCGTGGCGGCGGAGTTCACCTTTTTCCTTGCGATTCCCGTTATGCTTGGGGCGAGCTTACTAAAACTCCTCAAGTTTGGGTTTTCCTTTACGGGGGAGGAGATTGTCATCCTGGTGGTTGGAATGGCGGTGGCGTTTGCCGTGTCTGTGGCGGTGATCCGTTTCCTGATGGGCTATATCAAAAAACACGATTTCAAAGTTTTTGGTTGGTACAGAATTGTGCTCGGCGCGTTGGTGCTTTTGTATTTTGCTGTGGCGTAAGGCTGTAAAACAGGGTAGTTTCGGCGCTTTTTTATGTCAATTCGTATAAGATTTTATAATAAAAATTAACTATTTGATACAGATTGTTGGTTGACAGCCCCGTTTTATTGAGATAAGATACAACTATCGGAGTCATGCAGCCGATTCTGCATGACATTTTGACATAACAAAATTTATGAAAAAGTAGTTTTAGTGAAGGTGGGGAAGGAGATCACTCATGGCAGAAAACAAGAAGCCGGTTGAACAACCGGAAACTGGCAAAGCAGCAGATACAAAGACAGCGACAGCGGAGACACCGGCAGCGTCTGCAGCAAAAGAAAACGGGGCGAAAAAGCCTGCGACAGAGAGGAAAAAACCTGGCAGAAAGCCTGCGGCAGAGAAGAAGAAACCCGGCAGAAAGCCTGCGGCAGCAAAGAAGGAGACGGCTGCTAAGACAACTACGACGAGAAAAGCGGCAGTGAAGGAGATCGTACACGTACAGTTCTCCGGCAAGGCTTACACCACAGAGGATCTGGTGAAGATCGCCAAGGATGTGTGGAAGTATGATCTGAAGAGGAAGGTCGGCGATTTCAAAACCGTAGAACTTTATGTGAAGCCTGAAGAGAGCGTTGTATACTATGTGATCAACGGTGAGGAGAAAGGCCAGTTCAATATCTGAGGATTTCGTCTGAAAGAATGCAGGCGGTCAGTTTAGGGTATGCTAAACTGATCGCTCTTTTTATTGTGCGACCGCAATTTCATACTTTTTTTATAAATATTTTCCAATCAGATGTTGACAAGGGAAATGAGAAGTGATACCTTACTACCAGAAGGTGTTAGCACTCTAATAAGTCGAGTGCTAACAATTCAACAAGAGGGAAATGGGATGCAGCTCGACGAAAGAAAATATATCATATTGCAGGCCATCATCCGAAACTACCTGGAGACAGGGGAACCGGTGGGCAGCCGAACGATCTCCAAATATACTGATTTAAATTTGAGTTCTGCAACGATTCGGAACGAGATGGCGGATCTGGAGGAGCTGGGCTATATTTTGCAGCCCCACACCTCCGCAGGCAGGATTCCTTCCGATAAGGGCTACCGCCTCTATGTGGATCAGATGATGGAGGAGAAGGAGCGGGAAGTCGAGGAGATGAAGGAGATGCTTCTGGAGAAGGCGGATAAGATGGATCACCTTCTCAAGCAGGCCGCAAAGGTGCTCGCCAACAATACCGAGTACGCGGCGATGATCTCCGCGCCCCAGTACCATCACAGCAAACTGAAGTTTATCCAGCTTTCCAGGGTGGATGAACGGCAGATTCTGGCGGTGATTGTGGTGGAGGGAAATGTGATCAAGAACTCCATGCTTACGGTTTCGGAAGAATTGAGTGACGAGACGCTTTTGAAGCTGAACATTCTTCTGAATACCCACCTAAACGGTTTGTCCCTGGAGGAGATCAATCTTGGCATGATTGCGGCCATGAAACAGCAGGCGGGCATCCACAGCGAAATCGTGGCGAATGTCATAGATGCGGTGGCGGAGGCGATCAAGGCTGACGAGGATCTGGAGATCTATACAAGCGGCACAAAAAACTTTTTCAAGTACCCGGAGCTTGCGGATCACGAGCGGGCCAGCGAACTGATCACGACTTTTGAGGAAAAGCAGCTTCTGAGTGAGCTTGTGCAGGATAATCTTTCCGGCGAAAACAACACTGGCATACAGGTCTACATCGGCGATGAGACGCCGGTGGCAGGCATGAAGGACTGCAGCATTGTGACGGCGACCTATGAGCTTGATGAGGGCATGAAGGGAACTATCGGAATCATCGGCCCTAAGAGAATGGACTATGAGAAGGTTGTGAGCAATCTCAGGCTGTTAAAGCATCAGCTGGATGATTTATATAAGAAGTAAAAGGCCGGTCACAGAACGGAACGGCATAGCCAAACAAGAAAGGAATGATTACAGTGGCAGCAGAGGAAAAGGATAAACAGGAAAAAGAGCTGGAAGAGCAGGATATGGCGCAGCAGGAAGCGGAGACACCAAAGGAGGAGGCAGCCGGGGAGCCTTCGGCAGGAGCCGAAGAGAAGGCGGCTAAGAGCGATAAGAAAGAAAAGAAGAAAAAGGACAAAAAGCAGGACGCCTTGAAAGAGAAAGTGGAAGAGCTGGAAGACAGGGTAAAACGTCAGATGGCAGAGTTTGACAATTTCCGCAAGCGCACCGAGAAAGAAAAGGCGGCGATGTTTGAGACCGGCGCAAAGAGCGTGATCGAAAAGATTCTGCCTGTGGTGGACAATTTCGAGAGAGGGCTTGCCAGCGTGCCGGAGGAAGAGAAGGACGGCGCCATTGCGCAGGGCATGCAGATGATTTACAAGCAGCTTATGACCGAGCTTGAGAATCTGGATGTGAAGCCGATCCCGGCAGTTGGGGAGGAATTTAACCCCGAGTTCCACAATGCAGTCATGCAGACGGAGAGTGAGGAGTTTGAGTCCGGCACGGTCGCGCAGGAACTGCAGAAAGGATATACTTACAGGGACAGCGTGGTCAGACATAGCATGGTGGCGGTTGTACAATAACAGTTTGAGAGCGATAGAGCGGAAGGAGAAAAATTATGAGTAAAATTATCGGCATCGACTTGGGAACAACAAACAGCTGCGTGGCAGTTATGGAGGGCGGTAAGCCCACTGTCATCGCAAACACAGAAGGCGCGAGAACCACACCGTCCGTTGTGGCTTTCACGAAAAATGGCGAGAGGCTTGTAGGTGAGCCTGCGAAGCGTCAGGCGGTTACCAACGCGGATAACACCATCGCTTCCATCAAGAGAGATATGGGTACGGACAAAGGGCGTACCATTGCGGACAAAAAGTATTCCCCGCAGCAGATTTCCGCTATGATTCTGCAGAAGCTGAAAGCGGACGCGGAAAATTATCTGGGCGAGAAGGTGACGGAGGCTGTGATCACAGTTCCCGCTTACTTTAACGATTCCCAGAGACAGGCAACCAAGGACGCGGGTAAGATCGCGGGTCTGGATGTAAAGCGTATCATCAACGAGCCTACGGCAGCGGCGCTGGCTTACGGACTTGACAATGAAAAAGAGCAGAAAATTATGGTATATGACCTGGGCGGTGGTACCTTCGATGTGTCCATCATCGAGATCGGTGACGGCGTGATCGAGGTGCTTGCAACAAACGGCGACACCCGTCTGGGCGGCGATGACTTCGACCAGAAGATCATCGACTGGATGCTTTCCGAGTTTAAGGCCCAGGAGGGCGTAGACCTGTCCAACGACAAGATGGCGCTCCAGAGACTGAAAGAGGCGGCTGAGAAGGCGAAGAAAGAGCTTTCTTCCGCGACAACCACGAACATCAACCTTCCCTTCATCACGGCAACGGCGGAAGGTCCCAAACACTTTGACATGAACCTGACAAGAGCGAAATTTGACGAGCTGACGAGCGACCTCGTAGAGCGCACCGCAATCCCCGTACAGAACGCGATGAAAGACGCGGGTCTGACCAATGCGGATATCGGACAGGTGCTTCTGGTGGGCGGTTCCACCCGCGTGCCTGCCGTGCAGGAGAAGGTAAAACAGCTCACTGGCAAGGAGCCGAGCAAATCCTTGAATCCCGATGAGTGCGTGGCTCTGGGAGCTTCCGTTCAGGGCGGTAAGCTTGCCGGCGATGCGGGCGCAGGCGAAATCCTTCTGCTGGATGTGACACCACTGTCACTTTCTATCGAGACGGCAGGCGGCATTGCCACCAGACTAATTGAGAGAAATACGACCATCCCTACCAAGCACAGCCAGGTGTTCTCCACCTACTCCGACAACCAGACGGCGGTGGACATCAACGTATTGCAGGGTGAGAGACAGTTTGCGAAGGACAACAAGTCCCTCGGCCAGTTCCGCCTGGACGGCATTCCGCCGGCAATGCGCGGCGTGCCGCAGATCGAGGTAACCTTTGACATCGACGCAAACGGCATCGTGAACGTGTCCGCGAAAGATCTGGGCACAGGCAAGGAACAGCATATCACCATCACTGCCGGTTCCAACATGTCTGACGATGAGATCGAGAAGGCGGTAAAAGAGGCGGCTGAGTTTGAAGCGCAGGATAAGAAGCGCAAAGAGGCTGTAGATACGAGAAACGACGCGGATTCCTTCGTGTTCCAGACAGAGAAGGCTCTGAACGAGGTGGGCGACAAGA
>CBCOZL010000042.1:0-28213 GCA_965114645.1 uncultured Lachnospiraceae bacterium
CCATTTTTCGGAACGCGAAAAACTCCAATGCCCTCAACAGGCTAAAGCCCATACGCAAAAAGAGCTGGCCTTTCAGCCGGCTCTTTCTCATGTCCCCACGGAAATGTTTACTTCTTCTTTTCCAGCCGCTCCCTGTATCCGGGGGCATTTTTGATCTCAAATTTATTGTTGAACATCTCGTACTCTGCATCGTCGAGCTTATCTGCTATCTTTTCCTCCACATTCGTCTTATAGACAACGCCGCAGGCGACAGAAGGCGCAAGGAACGCATCTTCATAGGACAGGCATGCCTGCTGTACTCTACTACAGTACGCTTCCGCCTCGCCGTCCTCCGCCGCAGGGATCAGCACGATAAATACGTCCCCATCCACACGGCCGATGATATAATCCGGCTTCTTCTCCTGCTTCAGTATGTCCGCAATGGTTTTGATCAGACGGTCGCTCTCCTCGTCCCCAAAATGATCGTTTGCGTACTTCCAGTCATTGATGTTCACATTGATCACAGCCACAGGCACTACTTCCGCCCTGTCTATCGCACGCATGCGCTCCTCAAAATACAACTTATGGTAGACCCCGGTGAGCGCGTCCTCGTTCTCCCCTCTGGCTGTCTGCACATGTTTCACGCCCAGCTTCTGCTCCAGCTCATCCACATAGATCGCTGTCTCCGTATGTAGATAGGTCTCCTCTCCCCAATGGGAAAGCATGGCTGCAAAACCGTCCAGCATTCTCTCCACAGCCTGCTGTTTTTCCTCCGGCGCTCTGCCTGTCTCGGCATACAGATGCGCAATGGTCCTGCCGTATACCCTGACCTTGCGCCCCGGTTCCCCGACCACATCCGGCGTAAAACCCGCAAAACCACCTACCGACACGATCTTTTCCCCATGTCTCTCAGTAATCAGAATCGCCACATCCGCCGCCGCACAGAACGCCTTGCAGTATTCTGTCAGCACATCCAGCGCATAAAGATTCTCGAGCGAATAGCTTCTGATATTCTCCTTGATTCTCTGTTCAAACGGAATTACCTTATAGTCCATATGTCCCCAATTCTCCTGTCCACGCTTTTTCGTTATGCACCTTCCATACCCCGCTCAGTCCATAATTTTATTCTAACAAATAACGCCGCTCTTGTGAAGTTAAAATGGATGGAAACCCTATTAAAATTTATCTGTAATTCCGACTGTGGTATACGCGCTCCTCCACCTCGTTCATGGCATTGAGTTTCAGCGCAAGCAAAAAGAAATAGCCGGAGAGCAGATTAGCGAGATCCAGAAGTCCGTCGGGAACTTCTCCTCCCCGCTGCTGGTATCTATATAACAGGCGTACCAGGCATTTGGCCTTCACCCGCAAAAGATGCGCCGTGCAGGCGCTCTGGCAGCCACATGGCAGCACGAAACCGTGCACATTGGTCTCCGCCTGCAGCCGCTCCACCGCAGCGGCCAGTCGGGCGGTCTCCTCTCCCGTCACCGTAAAAAAAGTGCGCAGGGTCGGATTCATATGGTAAATCAGTTCGCAGACCCACAAAAGTTCATCCGCAAGCGTCTGTTCCGTGATTCGGCTTCGCAGCAATCCGGCGCCGCTCGCCAGTTCATCCGTAAGCAGTTCAAAATCACAGCGCAGATCCTCGTCCGCATCGCACAAAAAAGGGTACGCCTCATAAGGGCTTCTGTAAGCCGACATGTTCTCTCCTCCTCACTCCCACCGTCCATACATCCTTCTCATAAACTGGCGCACATCCATGCCGTAGAGCCGGTCCAACAGTTCACTGTCCAACGCCTCCACCGGGCCGCAGGCAAGCTTCCTTCCCCCTTCCAGCAAAAGAACCTGATCCGCAAAGGCCAGCGCCAGACTGATATCGTGAAACACCCCCGCCACACACCGCCGCCGATCCGCCGTCCACTCGCGCAGACTTTCCAAAAGTTCCGCCTGGCAGCGCAGATCGAGGTGGTTCGCCGGTTCATCCAGAAGGATAACCTGCGGCTCCTGAGCAAAAGTTCTGGCCAGAAACACCCGCTGCATCTGCCCGCCGGAAAGCTTTGTCACCAGCTTCTCCCTCAGTTCCCATACGCCGGTACGCCGCAGGGCTTCCTGCACCGCTTCACGGTCTGCCGCTGTCTCCGCAGGAAAAAGAGTCCTGCTCCGATGCGCATACCGTCCAAGCATCACGGCCTCGTAAACCGTATAGTCAAAAGCCGCCTGGGAAAACTGGCTCATAAGCGCAATTTTTTTCGCCCTCTGTTTCGGGGACAGCCCGCGCAAAGAAATGCCGTCCGCCTCCACACTGCCCTGCCATGAGATCACCCCTGCAAGGGCGCGTAAAAGCGTCGTCTTGCCGCAGCCGTTCGGCCCGAGAATGCACAGCCGTTCTCCCGCTCTTACCCGAAAGGAAAGATCGTGTATCACCTCTGTTTTTCCGTAGCCGCAGGATAAGTTTTCTACCTCAAGCATCGCTGTTTTATCCATGCCGTACTCCATTTTGTTCTGTCACTCCGTAAATCCTCCGTCATTCAGGCAGGCGGCCTTTCAACCGTCTTTCCGCCTGCCAAAAAAGAGATACAAAAAGAACGGCGCGCCAAGAAACGCCGTGATGGAACCGATCGGTATCTCATGGGGCGGCGTGAGGGTTCTTGCCGCCAGGTCACACAAAACAAGAAACATTCCTCCGATCAGCGCGCTGGCCGGAAGCGTGCGTCTGTGAGCCGCGCCGAAAAACCGCCTTGCGATATGGGGCACAATCAAATCCACAAAGCCGATAATCCCCACAAAGGCTACCGCCGTCCCTGTAAGCGCCGCCACCGCCGTCATCAGTCTGCCTCTGACACGGCGCAGATCCACCCCCATCGCAGACGCCTGCTCCTCCCCGAAGGTCATCACATCAAGTTCCCCCGCATAGCGCAGAAAATAGAGAAAAACCACAGCCGTGACAGGAAAAAGCGCCCACACCGCGCTCCACTCCCGCATGGAAAAGCTGCCAAGCTGCCAGAGCTGGATGCGCTGCGCATGGGCCGGAGACCCGGTCGCCAGCAGCGACATGACTGCGTTGCAAAACAGGGAAACCACCATGCCTACCAGTATGACAGTCACATTTGACATTCTCCGATCCAGTTTTGCCGAAAGAAGCAGCACAAAAAACACGGTGCCAAGCGCGAAACCCAGACTGACCGCAGGCAGAAGAAACGTGCCAAGCCCTGTCAGGGCACCCCCCAGCACTATGACGAGAGCCGCGCCCAGTCCCGCGCCGGAGGATACCCCCAGCCCAAAAGGAGACGCCAGCGGGTTTTGCAAAAGCGACTGCATCACGCCGCCGCAGACAGAAAGCGCCGCCCCTGTCAAAAAGGCAAGCAGCACCCGCGGCAGGCGCATATCTAACACCATGACGCTGTAATTTGCAGGAATGTGGTCCGGCAGCGGCATGTGAAGGATACGCCCCGTCACAATCGCCAGAATATCCCCCGGCGGTACATACACACTGCCCACACCGATTCCAAGCAGCACCGCCGCCAATGCCGCAAGGAAGAGCATTCCCATTTTTACTCCCGTTCTCATTCTTCCCCGAATCGTTCCGGGTAGAGCGCCTGCGCCATCTGTTCCACCGCCTTCACGATATTCTGGTCCGGCAGAGAAGAAGCCATATTGTCGATATAGTAAACCTCCTTATTCTGCACGGCGGACACGCCGGCCCAGCCCTCTCTGCCGAGAATTTCCTCCACAGGCGCATCCATATAATTTACATTAGTAAAAATAACATCCGGGTTGGCCGCCACCACAGTCTCACCTTCCACGGAAAGCCAGCCGCTCTGGTCAGCCAGCACGTTCCTGCCTCCCGCCAGCTCAATCAGCTCATGCAGATAAGTGCCGCTGCCGCTGCTATATAAGTAGGGCGCAGGGGAAATTTCAAAATAGACACTCTTTTGCTCTTCCGCCGGGATATCGGAAACAATAGCGGAAAGTCTGGAAAGCTCCGCATCCATCTCCTCTATCACACGCTCTCCTTCCTCCGGCACACGCAGGGCCGATGCCAAAAAGCGAATGTCACTGCGCACCCCTTCCACGCTCTCACTGGTGGGCACGCAGATCACGCACACGCCTGCGTCGATCAGCGGCTGATAGGGCGCTTCCTGATCGTAGAGGGAAAGGTTTGACACCAGAAGCATATCCGGCGCAAGTGCGGTCAACTGTTCTATGTCCGGGTTTACTGTATCAAAAGTCGGAACATCCTCCGGCAGTCCCACAAGACCTACGCTCTGTAAATCGTAGCCGGTTATCTTCTCCTCCACGCCCAGAGCCACCAATGTTTCGCAGATCGAGGGCGCAAGCGCCACCACGGAATCTACCTGATCCGGGATTGCGATGGACGCACCGCTCGGGTCTGTTGTGGGAAGCGTCTGTGACGGTTCTGCCGCAGCCTCCGTTTGTGCGGACTGCGCTTCCGTCGATTCCGTTTCCGTTTGTGCAGACTTTGCTTCCGTTGATTCCGTTTCCGCAGACTGTGCTTCCGATACAGCTTTGTCAGGCTGCGCCGCAGGTGTTTCCCCGCCGCAGGCCGGCAGGGCAAGCAGCAGAACGCCCAGCGCCCATGCCATAATCCTCGTTTTCACCTTACGCTGTTTTGTCGTTTCTCTTTTCATGTTTTTCTCCATTTCTGCGCTGCTTTTGTCTCAACAAAGTTGAGACACCGCATGAATCGAGTTTATGGCAAGCAACGCGCAGACATAAATCTCGCGATTGAAAATTTTAATTTTCAATCTTTTCTCCTCGTTTTCTTCTGTCATACTTCCCGGATGCCGTGCGCAGCTATCCTTTTGAGCCTCAGCAGCAGACTTAGGATTCTGCGCAAAAAAAGCGTCCCATACCGAAGCACAGAACGCCAAAGACCCTGCTGCAGACGCAGCAAGGCCGAAAAGGAAGCAGTTCTGGTTTCGGCAGAATGCCATCAGACTGCCATGTATCTGACTTATCCTTTTACAAGGTTTCACAGTGACCGACTCGCAGGGCTTTTCACCCTATTCCATGTGCCGCCAAAGCGGCTGCATCTGATGCTATATTCAATTATGGTGCCAGTGTAACACAGCCACCACTTTTTGTCAAAACTATGTTCATGAGGCAGGCTGTCTTGCGGGCTGTCTGCTGTATAGCAACCGTACGCCTAATGACAGCGCAGCTATCTCAATTTCACTACCACCGTACCATCCAACATTTTCACATAACCCGGCTGGGGATAAGACGGCATCTTTATCACTTCCTCGTCCGCCCCGGTTCCTGCATCGAAAACTACCTTCACATCCCGCAGCATCACGTTCTCAAAGTAAGCCGGATATGTGCCCGCATAGGTAATTGCCGTTGATTTGTTACAGCCGGATATGCCCATCAGCCGCTGTGATCCGGGCATCTCCTGCAAAATATCAGATACCTGACCGACAAAAAGGACCGCCGTCTCACCCGGCACATACCCTTCTGTCCGTTCAACCTCCGCCAGGATCTCTGTCATCAGAGAGAGCGTTGCCTTGCTCTCCACCTCCTTTTTCACATACACGGCATTGTCTGTCTGGATATAAGAAAATACAATAAAAGAAAGAAGGATCACAATAAAAGCGTGAACTGTCCGATCCGCGGCGCTCTCCTTCGAAGTCCACTTCCAAAGTAAAAGCGGAAGAAGATACAGAAGCCACACCGCATATACCATCAGATCATGTACACTTGTGTTTAACAGCCTCATCATGTAAGCCGCAAAGGGCAGGACTGCCGCCAAAAGCGTCAACAAAAGCCATTCCGTTTTTACCCCCCCCCCCTTTCAAATCGGGTTTTTCGCTGCCTTACCAGACGCACGGCAAGATATGCACACACACCAAAGAGCAGCATATTTACAATCCATACGACAGGATAAGGATAGATGTTTTCATCTTTTGCCAGAAAATGTGCAGCCTCCTCCTTAATACACGAAACCATCCGGCTCCAGACATTTTCCTGGTTATCCCACAAATTTGTCACACTGTCATAATATCCTTCCGCCAGAGGAGTCCCCGCCAGCCCGCAGACTATTTTCATCAGCAAATAGTATATGCCTCCTCCCGCCGTCAGCATACCGACACCAGAAACGCCGTCCCAAAATACTTTCGGCGCTCCTTTGTTCTCTATAATGCTCTGTACGGAAAGCAGTATCATCAATACGACAGATACCGCAAAATAGCACTGGTAAAGAGCCAGGGAACAGGTAACCGCAAGTGCGCCCGTCAACAGGTATTGGAGACTGTGACTGCCGGCATACAACCGCCAGCAGTATGCGCCCATGACCGCTAAGAACAGCGCAAACATATCCACTGCCAGCCACGGCATATAAGAAGCCGCCACAGCTGTTACCGAAATATTCACCGTCATAATTCCAGCCGTGAGAAGCACCTCCGTCCAACTGGACAGGCCAAACATTTTACAGACCAGAACTACTGCAAGCCCTGTCCAGAAAAAAGCCGCCACCCCAACGCTCCAAGGCATCAGTAATCCCGATCCCGTTGCTTCCCTGTACAAAGGTTCAAGTACCCTCCCCAAACCGATCTGATGCTGATGCGCCTCAATAGAATCATAAAAATCAAACACGGCATCGTGGGAAATGCTCAAATTGAACAGCGCAAACCCATGTGCAAAGAGCCCCAAAAAATAGGTGCAGATCATTCCCCTTATCAGAAGTTTCCTGTCCTCATCAAAAAAACCAAATGTATGAAATATTGAATTTCTGTTCTCAGCAGTATCCATACTTCTAGTGTTCCTCCTTACTTTAAATTGTATACCTTATACTAAAACAAAGAATTTTATATCGCTGCATGCGGGTTCAGCGAAATAGCCGCAAAAAGGCGCTGAATATAGGTTCTACCTAATATCCGGCGCCTTTTTCATGTCACTTTACACTACTTTTCTTATGCGTTCACAATCTGTCCAAAGTCAGCCTTTAAGGACGCGCCACCGATCAGGCCGCCGTCAATGTCAGGCTTTGCAAGAAGCTCCGCTGCATTGGCTGCATTCATGGAGCCGCCGTACTGGATGCGCACTGCCTCTGCCGTCGCCTCGTCATACATCTCAGCGATGCAGTCACGGATGCCCTTGCAGACTTCCTGTGCCTGATCGGAAGTTGCAGTCTTGCCTGTTCCGATCGCCCAGATAGGCTCGTAAGCGATAACCATGCCCTTCACCTGGTCAGCGGTAACGCCTGCCAGATCGGACTTGATCTGTAATCTGATCCAGTCCATCGTCACGTTCATCTCTCTCTGCTCTAAGGACTCGCCGCAGCAAAGAATGGGAACAATGCCTGCCTCTAACGCCTTCAATACTTTCTTGTTCAGGAAAGCGTCATCCTCCTTGAAATACTCTCTTCTCTCAGAGTGGCCGATGATCACATACTCCACGCCTGCATCTTTCAGCATGGGAGCGGAAATCTCACCCGTGTACGCGCCCTTGTCTTCGATATAGAAGTTCTCAGCGCCCACATGTACGTTTGTGCCCTTGACAGCCTCAGCCACAGGCACAATGTCGATCGCGGGTACGCAGTAAACCACGTCAACCGCATCGTTCACTACCAGATCCTTTAAAGTCGCGCAAAGCGCAACTGCCTCACTGGGAGTCATGTTCATCTTCCAGTTACCGGCGATAATTCTTCTTCTAGCCATTGTCGTTATCTCCTTATTTTCTATTATTTTTATACGCAGAGACGCAAAGCTTACTTATCGTCTGCTGCCACTACGCCGGGAAGCTCCTTGCCCTCCAGGAACTCAAGGGAAGCGCCGCCGCCTGTGGAAATGTGGGACATCTTGTCTGCAAAACCAAGCTGGTTGCATGCCGCTGCGGAATCGCCGCCGCCGATGATGGTGGTAGCATCCGTCTCAGCCAGAGCCTTCGCAACCGCGATGGTACCCTTTGCCAGAGTGGGGTTCTCGAACACGCCCATAGGTCCGTTCCAAACAACGGTCTTCGCGCTCTTCACTGCGTTCGCAAACAGTTCCTGGGTCTTAGGTCCGATATCAAGGCCTTCCTTGTCAGCGGGAATCTGGTCGGAATCCACATATTCTACATCAATAGGCGCATCAATGGGGTTCGGGAAGCCGGAAGCCACGCCGGTATCAATGGGAAGTAAGAGCTGCTTGCCGAGCTTTTCAGCCTTCTCCATCATCTCTTTACAGTAGTCGATCTTCTCCTCGTCCACGAGAGAATTGCCGATCTCATAGCCTTTCGCCTTTAAGAAGGTGAACGCCATGCCGCCGCCGATAATCAGCGTATCGCACTTCTCTAACAGGTTGTTGATTACGTTTAACTTATCTGCAACCTTTGCGCCGCCAAGAATTGCCACGAAAGGTCTTACCGGGTTCTCCACAGCGTTGCCGAGGAAGTCGATCTCCTTCTGCATCAGATAGCCGACAGCGTTCTCGCCGCCCTTCTCCGTGATATACTTGGTAACAACCGCAACAGATGCATGCGCTCTGTGAGCGGAACCGAAAGCGTCACATACATAAACGTCAGCCAGATCAGCCAGCTCTTTTGCGAATGCCTCTCCTGCCTCCTTGGGCTTGGTCTCCTCTTTGCCGCGGAAACGGGTATTCTGTAAGAGCACCACATCGCCCTCGTTCATAGCTGCAACAGCCGCCGTAGCCGCCTCGCCGGTCACGTTATCGTCTTTTACGAAATTAACGGGCTTTCCAAGCTTCTCGGAAAGTCTCTCCGCAACGGGTGCTAAAGACTCACCCTCGTTGGGGCCGTTTTTCACCTTGCCAAGGTGAGAGCAGAGCACTACCTTGCCGCCGTCAGCAAGAAGCTTATTGATGGTGGGAAGCGCCGCCACGATACGGGTCTCGTCCGTGATCTTGCCTTCCTTTAAGGGCACGTTAAAGTCGCATCTTACGAGAACGCGCTTGCCTTTAACATTGATATCATCTACCGATTTCTTATTTAATGACATGTTTGAATCCTCCTGTTTTATGGTTTTTTATGCAGACAGGGGATTCCCTGTCCGCCGCGCGGGCGGCACGCTGTGAAACAGCAATGTCGCGTGTGCGCACATAAGAGAAGAGACCCGGCCCAGCGGCCGAGCCTCTTTGATTTACCGACTATATTTCACCGTGCGCAGGTTCGTCTTTTTCAAACCTGCCGATCAAAACTTAGAAGTTGTTAGACGTCGTCTTTTGACGTCTTATCAATTCTTTTTGATCTATGCCAGCTCAGAGAAGTATTTGATGGTACGAACCATCTGAGAGGTGTAGCTGTTCTCATTGTCATACCAGGAAACAACCTGAACCAGATTGTCCTCGCCTACCATAGTCTGAGTAGCATCGAAGATAGAACCATAGGTGCTGCCTACGATATCGGAAGAAACAATCTCATCCTCATTGTAAGCAAAGGACTCTGTAGCTGCTGCCTTCATTGCTGCGTTGATCTCGTCCTTGGTTACGGACTTTTCTACGGTTGCAACCAGGATGGTTGTGGAACCTGTAGGGGTAGGAACACGCTGTGCGGAACCGATCAGCTTGCCGTTCAGCTCAGGAATAACAAGGCCGATAGCCTTAGCTGCGCCAGTGCTGTTGGGAACGATGTTGATCGCGCCTGCGCGGGATCTTCTCAAGTCACCCTTTCTCTGAGGACCGTCAAGAATCATCTGATCGCCTGTGTAAGCGTGGATGGTGCTCATAATACCAGACTTGATGCCTGCCAGATCGTTGAGCGCCTTAGCCATAGGAGCCAGGCAGTTCGTTGTGCAGGACGCTGCGGAAATGATGGTGTCGTCAGCCTTCAGTGTCTCGTGGTTTACGTTGTATACGATGGTAGGAAGATCGTTTCCTGCGGGAGCAGAGATAACAACCTTTCTTGCGCCTGCATTGATGTGGGCCTGAGCCTTCTCTTTGCTGGTGTAGAAGCCGGAGCACTCCAGAACAACGTCAACCTTGAGCTCACCCCAAGGGCAGTTGTTTGCATCGGGCTCTTTGTAGATCTTTAATGTCTTACCATCAACCGTGATGGAATCCTCGCCTGCGGATACGGTATCTGCCAGAGCGTATTTACCCTGGGAAGAATCGTACTTTAACAGATGTGCCAGCATCTTAGGGCTTGTCAGATCGTTGATCGCTACAACCTCATAACCTTCTGCTCCGAACATCTGTCTGAATGCCAGACGACCGATACGGCCAAAACCATTAATCGCTACTCTTACTGCCATTTTTCGTTCCTCCTGAATCTTGTTTTTTTGTTACTTTGCTATATCATTTTGCCAACCAAATTGGATAAGATTGACAAAATTTTGTCAACGACTTTATTTTACCCAATTTGTCCCAAAAATTCAAGACGTAAATCAAAATATTTTAGGAAATGACCGCAAAAAAATTGCTGTTTGTATTTTTTCCCCGCATCCACTATACTTGTGGTAGCAGCAGTTAAAGTGTCTTACGCTTGTTGGGAAAGGAGTTTTCCATGTCAATCACAGCAGATTTTCACTTACACTCCTCCTTTTCGGGGGATTCCGACACGCCTATGGAACAGATGATCCTCAGAGGGATCGAACTGGGGCTGACCGAAATGTGCTTCACGGAACACAATGACTTTGACTACCCGGTGACCGCCCGGGAGACCGATGGTTTTTTCGAGCTGAATCCCGATGCCTATCTGTATAATTTTCTGAAACTCCGTGATATATACGCTGACCGCATCACGCTTCTTTTCGGCGTAGAGCTTGGCTTGCAGCCCCACCTCTCCAAACGCAATGCTGCCTTTGCCAAAGAACACGATTACGACTTCATCATAGGCTCCTCCCATATCTGCCACGGAAAAGATCCCTATTATTCCGCTTTTTATGAGGGACGCCCTCAGGAGGAGGCTTATCTGGAATACTTTACATCCATTCTGGAAAATCTGAACGCTTACAGCAATTTTGATATATATGGCCATCTGGACTATGTGGTGCGCTACGGCCCGGCAAAGGATCAAGGCTACTCATACGAAAGGTACCGGGAAATATTTGATCAGATTTTGAGGAAGCTGATCTCCCTGGAAAAGGGAATCGAGATCAATACCGCCGCTCTGGCAAAAGGGATGCGGGAACCGAATCCGTGCACCGGCATTCTGAAACGGTACCATGCGCTTGGCGGGGAAATCATTACTGTGGGGAGCGATGCCCATGTACCGGGCCAGATCGCCCACGCCTTCGATAAAGCTGCCGAAATTCTGAAAGACTGCGGTTTTCGCTATTATGCCACTTACGAGAAAAGAACACCTGTTTTCCACAAAATATAGCCCCTTTCACACCAGAGGACACTCTTATGAAAAAAATAACAAGACCCACTCACAAAACAATAAAGAAAACATTATTTACCGTCTATGCCTTTGTCAGCATCTGCATCACCACATTTATGATTGACCGCATGTTCTCAAATGACTATCCATCCATTTCCCAGCATGTCTCCTTAAACGATTCGTGGGATATCACAATCAACAATCAGACCCATCGGAACGTTTCACTTGACAAGTTCCGTTTTGATACCGTAAACAGAGGCGATACCATCACCATGATGAGGCCCCTGCCCAGCCGTCTTGATTGTGTGGGAAACGCCCTACTGCTGCAGATCCGGCAGAGCGCAGTCAAAATATACGTTGACGCCGACCAGATCTACCAGTACGGCTTTGACAGAATCAACCAGAACAAAACCGTAGGCAGCGGATACCTTCCTGTGGAACTCCCCGATAACTATGCCGGAAAAACGCTGAAGCTCCATCTCACTGTGGCGGAAGATCAGGCCTTCATCCGGTTCGATCCGATTCGCATTTATGAGTGGAAGAACATCTACCGCGTCATTCTGACGGAAAACAGAGTACCGTTGTTTCTCGGCTGTTTCCTGTCAATCTTCGGCCTTGTCACCTGCTGCATCACCATTTTTGCCCTGTTGTTCTCCAGCAAATTCCAGCGTATTCTATGCATTTCCCTGTTCTCCATCTGCATAGGGCTGTGGACGCTTTGTTATTATAATCTGCTCCTGATCTTTTCCATGCCGCTTTATCTGATCTGTCTGTTAGAGTATATATCCCTCTATCTGGCTCCTATCCCCCTGCTCATCTATCTGCGGGAAGATGTGACAGCCTTAAACCGTCCCATTATGTATGTGATATACCGCACACTCTTTCTCCTGCAGTCTGCCGCCACCACATGTTTTCTGGCCATCCACGCCATTAATCTGGTTCACTTTTCTGAAACATTAAAATACATGCAGATTTTGATTCTCTGCCATCTGATCTACTTTGTTATCGTGGAATTTATGAATCTGCAGATCAGCCAAAAGCTCGTTCACAAACTCTTTCTTCTGGGTATGCTTTTGCTTTCAGGCTGTGTTGGATATGATCTGGTCTTCTATTACTTTGACCGTTATCGTGGTATCACGATCTCTTCCACGAAGGGTGTCGCCTCCCTCGGTCTCGTACTTTTCATTTTCATTCTGCTTGTCTCATTCTATATTACTCTGACCCAGAACCTGATGCGTGAAACAGAGCGAAATTCCCTGATCAAAAGCGCCTACACCGACGAGCTGACGCAAATCCACAACCGCCGCTTCTGCATGGAATATATGAACCGTGTCAAGGAAATGGAAAAACCAAATCATACCGTTTTCTGCTTTGACCTGAACAATCTGAAAATAACCAATGATACCTACGGTCACGCACAAGGAGATATCCTAATCAAAAGCGCTGCTGAGGTCATCGTCAAAGCCTTTGAAGCGCACGGTATCGTTGCGCGGATGGGCGGCGATGAATTTATCGCTATCGCTGAAACCAACAATTCCGAAGAAATCTCTTCCATAATAAGAGAGTTTCAGGACAATATCGCGCTAAAAAATGTGGAAATCCCGGATCTGCATCTGTCCATCGCCTTTGGCTACGCCTCCTGCAGTCCGAAAGAATATAATATAGAAAAAATATATCAGATCGCGGATGACAGGATGTATAAGAACAAACAGGCCATGAAAAAATTAGGCACAAGTGCGCCCGATTCGGAGCATGCATAGCATTCTCCCGCTATGAGCCACACTGTCGCACAGATTGCGCTGCGCATTCTTCTGCTACGGTTTAGATTTACATAATAGTTCCCCCGCCAAGTACATAGTCATCCTCGTAGAATACCACGGCCTGTCCAGGGGTTATTGCCCGGACGGGCTTTTTGAATGTAACACGGATCTGGTCTTCGCCCGCTTTCTCAATCACGCATTTTTCACCCGCATGGGCATAGCGTATCTTGGCAGTCACCTCTCTCGGCTCCGGCAGATTCGCCATGCCCATATAGCTGACGCGGCTGCAGTGCAGGGTATCTCCGAACACATCTTCGGCCTCGCCGATCACCACTTCGTCTGTCTCTGGTCTGATTTCCGTGACAAACACGGGCCGCCCCATTGCCAGGTTTAATCCCTTGCGCTGTCCTACCGTGTAGTGGGTAATGCCAAGATGCCGCCCAAGCGTTTCCCCTTCCTTCGTCACAAAGCAGCCGGGCTTTGGTACCCGCTCCCCCGCCTCCCTGTCAATGAATGCCGCGTAATCATTGTCTGGAATAAAGCAGATCTCCTGGCTGTCCGGCTTGTCTGCCACGGGAAGTCCTGCCTCCCCGGCCATCTGCCGGATCTCCTCCTTCGTGTACGCCCCCACCGGCATGAGCGTATGGGCAAGCTGCTCCTGTGTGAGGCTGTAAAGGGCATAGGTCTGGTCCTTTTTCGCCGTCACTGCCTTTTGGACGGCATATCTGCCGTTTTCCAGGAGGGTAATCCCTGCGTAATGTCCCGTGGCAATGTAGTCCGCCCCGATTTCCAGACTCCTGTGCAGCATGGCCTCCCACTTTACATAGCGGTTGCAGGCAATACACGGATTAGGTGTTCTGCCTGCCAGATACTCCGCCACGAAGTAATCCATGACATTTTCCCGAAATTCCCGTCTGAAATTCATCACATAATGGGGAATATCCAGCGTCTCTGCCACCCGCCTGGCATCCTCCACCGCACTGAACCCGCAGCAGCCTCCCTGCTCCCCTGCCGCCGCAGGCGTTTCTTCCTGCCAGATCTGCATCGTGACGCCCACCACGTCATAACCCTGTCTTTTTAATAAAAGGGCTGCCACGGAGGAATCCACGCCTCCGGACATGCCAACTACCACTTTTTCCGCCATTCTGATCTCCATTCCAAAATATTCCCGCAAGGCATGACACAAATTTGCGTCAGCCTTTCAGAAACCCTTTCGCCGGTTCTCCCCATGCACCCAGAACTTCCCCTGTATAAGAAAAGTAAGTCTCGCAGGTCGTTGAGATGGGTGCAATCTTTTTTAACCGCTCCACCACAGAACTGCTTTCATCCGCAAGCTCCTCGTTGTAAAGCACATTTTTGATCCTGCACAAAAACACCTCGCCGCCGTCGAGTACAATATTCTGTGCCACTTCCAGTTCAAAATTCACGGGGCTTTCCATCAGAACCGGCACGTTCAGTACCTCACCCCTGCCAATGTCCGCCTGAAAATTCATTTTATCCGCATCATATCCCGATTTTATTCCAAGATAATCAGCCATAGGAAGCATTTTTTCCGTGACAAGGTTTGCCGAAAAAACATGTCCCGCCTTGATCCTGTCCTTGGTCAGCTTTTCCCCGCCTATGCAGACCATCGCGCCGAGTGTCTTGTCCCAGCAGTAGCTGAACCAGCAGAACAGACCGAAATCCGGCGTCCCATCCTCCTGGTATGTGCCATATAAAAACAACGTCTGTGGACAAAAATCATTGGTCCCCTGTCTCGATATTTTTGCCATAACTACAATTCCTCCTTCACATTATCCGCTACTCTCCGCAGATACCCCTCAAACGCAAGTATCTCCTCCGTGCTGAAATTTTTGAAATATACCTCATGCATCTTTGCTGAAACTTTGTCGTAGCTTTCTTTCAGATTCTCCGCTTTCCCGGTCAGCGCGATCAGATTCTTGCGCCTGTCCCCCGGATCCGGCAGACGGCGTAACAGCCCTGCCGCCTCCATCCTGTCAAGCATGCTGGTGAGCGTTGTATTCGCAAGCCCGGTAAGCCTTGACAACTCTATGATCGAGATATGGTCGTGCTGCCAGAGAACATAAAGAATCTTGCCCTGCGCCCCGTTAAACTCGCTGATGTTTTCTTTTTGTAAAATTTTTTCAAACACCCGTCCGCCGATCTGCTTGATCTGCGTAATCAAAAAGCCTGCCTGTGTTTCCATTTCTGCCTCCATAGGTCAAGCGAACATGCCTGCATGTTCCTTTCATCCCCATCCAAGTTGAAAGAAAATTCCTCCTGCGTAAAATAATACCATATAGTATTATTTCTGTCAATCTATTGCCCTTTTCCGCTTAAATCACGCCCTTTTTTCCCGTTTCATACAAACAATATCCGGTCACAAAATTCTATTTTTCTTCCTTCCGGCATAAACATAGAGCATATCCCGTACGCAGATGGTGCTCTATGACGTTTAAAAAATGGACCCACCCTTTGGTGGCTGGAACTGTTATCCTGACTTTGACCGGGTTGGCGAGCCGTTTTATCGGCTTTTTTTACCGCATTTTCCTATCCAATGTATTTGGTGCGGAAGGTATGGGCCTCTATCAGCTCATATCTCCCGTGCTGGCTCTCTCCTTCTCTCTCACTGTGTCCGGCATCCAGACTGCCATCTCCAAATATGTGGCCAGCGAAACAAGCACACGCGATTATAAAAACTCCTTCCGCACACTCTGGGCAGGATTTCTTGTGGCGATGGCGCTCTCCGCAGCCTGCGCGCTCGGCATCTATGTATATGCGGAACCGATCGCGGCGAATCTTCTTCTGGAGGAGCGGACTGCCCCGCTTCTTCGCATCATTGCGCTCTCCATTCCTATGGCCAGTGTACACTCCTGCATCAATGGCTATTTCTACGGCATCCGCAGGACTGCCATTCCCGCCTTTTCCCAGCTCGCGGAACAGGTTTTCCGGGTTGGCAGCGTATACCTGATCTATTTTGTCTGCCAGAAACACGGACTTACGCCTACTATCAGCTTCGCCGTAGTGGGCCTGGTAATCGGTGAAAGCGCCTCCATGATCGTCTCAGTGGTGGCAATTTTAGCCCGCGCGCACCAGGTATTCCCCGCCTGCGGGCACACTGTTTCGCCGGGATTGTCCCGCTTCCCGGCACAGTCCACACATACGCCCCGGCTTTTTGGCCGCTATCAGGTGTCCCGGCCGCTTCCCTCCGTACTTTCCATCTACCGGCGCATCACAGGACAGCTCTTACAGCTCGCCGTCCCCCTGTCAGCCAACCGGCTGATACTGAATCTCCTGCAGAGCGTGGAGGCGGTCTATATTCCCAACCGGCTGATGGCATACGGTCTGGACAATGCCGCTGCCCTGAGCGTCTATGGCGTGCTCACCGGCATGAGTCTGCCCCTGATCCTGTTTCCATCCGCCATCACAGGCTCTGTCTCCGTACTGCTTCTGCCCATTGTGGCGGAGGCGGACGCGAGCGGCAACCATACTGCGGTGCGGCGCGCCATCTTCACCTCGATTCGCTGCTGTCTTCTGCTTGGCTTTTTCTGCACCGCCCTGTTCCTGCTGTTCGGAAGATTTGCCGGACACCTGCTGTTTCACTCGGAACTGGCGGGCAGCTTTATCCTGACCCTCAGCTTTATCTGCCCCTTTATGTACATCGCAAGCACCTTGAACAGCGTTCTGAACGGTCTGGGAAAGACCATCCAGACATTCCTGTTCAGCGTGGTCAGCCTTCTTCTGCGCCTGCTGTTCGTATTTTTCGCCATCCCGCTCTACGGTATCAAGGGATATCTGTGGGGCATGCTTGCCAGCCAGATGCTGCAGACATTCCTGTGCACCGTATCGGCGCTCCTTGTCTCGCGCAAGACACACAGGACGTAAGTTCCGCCGGGCACAGATCCGCTTCGCAGGATTGCCGGCAGAAGCATTAAGAAGGCCGATTGGAAGCCCTTCCTGCACTTATACTTGCGATTCTCCTCTCTATATACTATAATATATGTGTTTTTCCAGAAAAACACAGACAAAATACAGACGAAGCGGCCGCCGGACCGCCAGAGGACACTCCGTCCCCACAGTGCGGCGAAAGCGTCTGCGCCGGGAGGTAACCATGTCATTTCAATATGTAGCCAAACTGCCAACCCCTGACGAGATCCGCGAGCGTTTTCCCATGCCCGCCCATCTGGTGGAGGTTAAGAGAGAAAGAGATATCGAAATCCGGGATGTGATCACCGGAAAAAGCAAGAAATTTATCGTGATCATCGGCCCCTGCTCCGCCGACAACGAGGAGGCGGTCTGTGATTATGTAAACCGATTGGCGAAAGTCAACGAAAAAGTGAAGGACAAGCTGATTCTCGTTCCCCGGATTTATACGAATAAGCCGCGCACCACAGGTGAAGGCTACAAGGGAATCGTAAGCCAGCCCGACCCGGAGAAGAAACCCGATTTCACAAGCGGCCTGATCGCCATGCGCAAAATGCATATCCGCGCCATAGAGGAGACGGGACTGACCGCCGCAGACGAGATGCTCTACCCCGACAACTGGGGCTATGTGGAGGACATTCTCTCCTATGTGGCCATCGGCGCGCGCTCCGTGGAGGATCAGCAGCACCGCATGACCGTCAGCGGTTTCGACGTAGCTGCCGGCATGAAGAATCCCACAAGCGGCACCCTCTCCGTGATGCTCAACTCCATCTATGCGGCGCAGCATCCCCACGATTTCACTTACCGTGGATACGAGGTAAGCACAGGCGGCAATCCGTTAGCTCACGCCGTGCTTCGGGGTTCCACAAACAAGCACGGCAGAAGTCTTCCGAATTACCACTACGAAGACCTGAACACCCTGTATACGCTCTATCAGGATTACGATCTGGTCAACCCGGCCTGCGTCATCGACGCCAACCACAATAACTCCGACAAAAAGTTCGAGCAGCAGATCCGTATCGTCAAGGAAGTCATGCACAGCCGGAAGTTAAACAAGGACATTCACAGCATGGTCAAAGGCGTGATGATCGAGAGCTATATCGAAGAGGGCTGCCAGAAGATCGGCGAAGGCATTTACGGCAAATCCATCACCGACCCCTGCCTTGGCTGGGCAGAGTCGGAACGGCTGATTTACGATATTGCGGAATACGATTAAGACCAATTACGAAAAGCTGCGCCCCGCTTATGGGGCGTATTTTTTTACTTGACTTTAGTATGAAATCGTACTACAATCCCTTAAATGGTATGATTTCATACTATTTTAGTGTTCCCTCACACACTGACGCCTGAAACATGGAGGACGAGGAAATGACCCCTGATTTTTCAAAAGAACTGCGACGATTCAATTATCTGCTGAGCGAAACGGAGTCCGCCTACCATGAAGCGGCGTCCAGACTGGGCCTTCCCGAAAGTTCTATGATGGTTCTCTACGCAGTCTGTCACGCCGGAACTTCCTGCCCGCTCCGGGACATATGCCGCAACGCCGGCGTCAGCAAACAGACCATCAATTCCGCGCTCCGCAGGCTGGAGGCGGAGGGACTCATCTATCTGGAAAATACCGGCGGCAAAAATAAAACCGTATTTCTTACCACGGAAGGACAAAAGCTGGCCGGACGGACCGCCGCCAAAGTCATTGCCATAGAGAATGAAATTTTTGCCTCATGGACGAAAGAAGATGTGAAGCAGTATCTGTCGCTGACAGAACGGTATTTAGAAGATTTCCGGGAACGTCTGCGGTACTTGAAACAAGATTAGTTTACATAACACTATTGCTATATCAAAGGATGTGATTATATGAAGAAAAGTATACAGTTATCAGACCACTTTACTTACAATAAGCTTCTGCGCTTTACCATGCCCTCTATCATTATGATGGTATTTACCTCCATCTACGGCGTGGTGGACGGGTTCTTTGTGTCCAACTTTGCGGGAAAGACCGCCTTTGCCTCCGTCAATCTGATTTTTCCCTTCATAGTGATTCTCGGCGGCATGGGCTTTATGATCGGCACCGGCGGCACAGCTCTGGTCTCCCTTGTGCTTGGCACCGGCGACCGGGAAAAGGCGAACCGCTATTTTTCCATGATGGTTTACCTGACGCTGCTTCTCGGCATTGTCCTGTCTGTGGCCGGTTTTCTTTTTACACGCCCTATGGCTTCCTTTCTGGGCGCAACGCCGGAGATGATGGAGGACTGTGTCCTTTATGGACGCATCGTCTTCTGTTTTATCGCCACATTCATGCTGCAGAATGTGTTCCAGAGCTTTCTGATTGCGGCGGAACGGCCGAAACTTGGCCTTCTGGCAACCATAAGCGCGGGCGTGACCAATATGTTTCTGGACGCGCTCTTCGTTGGCGCATTCCACTGGGGTGTTGCGGGCGCTGCCCTTGCCACCGGCATCAGCCAGTGTGTGGGCGGCCTGCTTCCCCTGCTCTATTTTATCCGCCCCAACACAAGCCTTCTGCGGCTCACCCGGACAAAACTGGAAATCAAACCCATCCTGCAGGCATGTGCCAACGGTTCCTCAGAGCTGATGAGCAACATCTCCGCCTCCGTTGTCAGCATGATTTATAATTTTCAGCTTTTGAAGTACATCGGTGAAAACGGTGTCTCGGCATACGGCGTACTGATGTATGTACAGTTTATCTTTATCGCTATCTACATTGGCTACGCCATCGGCGCAACGCCCATCGTCAGCTACCACTACGGCGCGGGAAACGATGGAGAACTGAAAAATATGTTCAAAAAGAGCGTGCTGCTGATGGCCTGCACAAGCATCGTGCTGACCGCCGCCGCCTTTCTGCTGGCCGCCCCGCTCTCCGGCATATTTGTGGGCTATGATGCGGAGCTGTTTGCGCTGACATGCCATGCGTTCCGGCTCTTTGCCTTCTCCTTCCTGCTGGCAGGCTTTAATATTTTCACCTCGTCCTTTTTTACCGCCCTCAACAACGGCGCGGTTTCGGCGGCGATCTCCTTTATGCGGACACTGCTTTTCCAGACTGCGTCCGTGCTGATCCTGCCGCTGCTCTTCGGGGTGGACGGCATCTGGTGGGCCATCACTGCCGCCGAGCTGTTCGCCTTCGCGCTCTCCGCAGCCTTCCTGTTTGCAAAACGCGGAAAGTACCATTATATGTAACGCTTCCGGGTAAAACAGCTGCTCAAATTCTACACCCCTGCTTATGCGTATGGACAGACGCAAAAAAGCACGGGGTGTTTTTTGAAACAGTCCCATGCCTATCATTGCTTATCTTATATTACGCTGTCATTCTATGTTGTCCGCGCTGCGGTTATATCTCCGCCTGCGGACTCCTGCCCTGTCATCCACGCGGGTGCGCCTTTGCATACACCTCTCTGATATGATTGTGGTTCAGATTCGCATAAATCTGTGTGGTGGATATATCGGAATGCCCGAGCATTTCCTGGACGCTCCGCAGATCCGCACCGTTCTCCACCAGATGCGCCGCGAAAGAATGCCGCAGAGTATGCGGCGTAATATCCGCCTGAATATCCGCCTTCTTCGCATAGTGTTTGATCAGCTTCCAGAAACCCTGTCTGCTCATGGGCTGCCCGGAACAGTTCGCAAACAGCACTTCCGACTTCTTATTCTCCAGCATTTCCTCCCTGGTGCCGTCCAGATACCGGGCCATCGCGTTCTTGGCCGCCGCGCCGAAAGGAATAATCCTCTCCTTGTTGCGGTCACGGCAGAGAATAAAACTCATCTGCATATTCACATCGGAAAGGTTCAGCGTGATCAACTCTGTCACGCGGATTCCCGTGGCGTAGAGAAGCTCTAACATCGCCTTGTCCCGGATCTCCTTGGGGCTGTCCCCCGAAGGCTGCTCCAAAAGCCGCACCACCTCATCCGGCGACATAATCTCCGGCGCTTTCTTCTCAATCTTTGGCGCCTTGAGCTTATCGGAGATGTCCTCCTCCACCAGGCCCTCCTGCACCATATAATGATAGAACGCCTTCAGAGATGCGATATTGCGTGATACCGTGGCCGCCGCAAACTTACTGTCCTCCAGAAACTTCACATAGTCCGCCAGATCCTGCGCTTTCATATCCTTCGTCTCACAGATGCCCCTCGACTCCATAAAATGCGATACCTTTTCCAGATCCCTTCTATAAGACATCTCCGTATTGCCGGAGGTATTCTTCACATTATGTAAATACGTGATAAATGCACCAATCTCTTTTTCCATTTACTCGGAGGCCCTTCCCTGTGCGTTCTCTTTATGTAAATCAAAACGTCGTCTGAGTACCATTATAATCAGATTTTTTTAGAAAAGCAAATGGAATTTTTCTTGAATTTACGGGCATTTGCGCCCTTTTTCTGAAGAAGCACAACATATCGTCCATATATGATTTTATGTCTACTACATCTTGAAAAAAGCAATCATAAAATTTTTTTAGAAGATCTTTAAGACAAAATGCAGAATACCAGGATTGACATAACTCTCCAACAGACATCCCATTATGACAACTATCATAATACCAATGATCTGCGCACCTTTTCTCAGATAAAAGCGACTGCTGTACCTCTCATATCCCTCCATCTGTGTCCCTTTCGCGTAAAGCGTCCGATTTACATCCGCCGCCCAGAAAAAGAGCAGGATATACGCAGGAACAAGCAGCAGCGCCTGGGGAAAGAGAACCGCCGCCATGAACAAAAGGCCCCGTATTCCGTAACGGATCACCGCCACAGACAGAAGGCAGCCCGCTGAAAGGCCCATATAACAGATATAAGCGCAGAGAAACGGCATACCGATCAGAGTCGTGGAAACCAGACACAAAAAGCAGCCCGTAAAGAGCCGGTGCCTGAGAATATATCCCACCAGGCCCTCTCCCGCCGGTCTGCTGCTTTTCAGTCTGTTCATCATCTCCGCCCCCAACAGGCTGCCGTTTCGGATCCAGGTCTCATGTCCCAGATTCACAAGCAGGATTCCTATAAAAAGACCGATCATAAACAGATACGCCATATAATAGCCGTTCTTGATCCCAAACTGTCTGCGCAAGATGGCACCGCCTTTTCCAAGTTTCTATAGGACAGTATATGTCCGGGAAGGACGAGGCATGACTGCATCCTGCGCATTTTTAGTTTACATAATATATCTTACTTGCCGTACTTCGCCTTGTAAGCGAGAATGGCGGACACCGTCTTTCCATCCTGTATCTTGCAGTCATAAATCATCTGCACCAGCTCGTCAAGATCGTGGCTTTCCGCATTCAAAAATTCATCCTCATCCAGATGCTGGCTGCCGGGCTTTAAATCTGTTGCAAGATACACATCTATCTTTTCGTTACAGAAAGCAACAGTCGTGCGCAATGTCAGCAGAAGCTCCAGATTGCCCGCCACATAGCCGGTCTCCTCCTCCAGTTCCCTGGCCGCCGCCTCTTTTGTCGGTTCATCCACGCTGTTGAGCCCGCCTGCCGGAATTTCCAGTGTTTCCCGGTCCAGCGCATTACGGTACTGTCTCACCATCAGGAGCTTCCCGTCGTCCTTCACGGCCACGACTGCCGCCGCGCCCTTGTGATCAATCAGATCCCACTTGACCACATTGCCGTTTGCCACGCGGATCGTATCCTGATAATAATCGATGATTGCGCCCTTGTGTATCAGTTCCCTGCCTAAACGTTCATAATGATTGTCTGCCATTTTATCTGTATCCTTTTCTCAAACTGTTACCGTTTCCACCGTGTCGTTCCCACTCAGCCGGGCAGTCCGCCCGCTTCCTTTCAAGCAGTCTCTGCAACCGCCTCCTGCAGCAGCTTCTCCACACTGACCATCTTCACGCACAGCACGAACACATCTGTTGCCTGCGCCATCTCCTCCGCTGTCGGATAGGTGGGCGCAATACGGATATTGCTGTCTTTCGGATCCTTTCCGTAAGGGAAGGTTGCTCCCGCTCCTGTCAGAACCACACCAAGCTCCTTACATCTGGCCACGATCTCTTTCGCACAGCCCTCCATCGCTTCAAAGGAAATGAAATAGCCGCCAAGCGGTTTCGTCCACTCGCCGATGCCAAGACCGCCAAGCTCCTGCTCCAGAACCGTAAGCACCGCCTCAAACTTGGGTCTGATGATGTCCGCATGCTTCTTCATATGGGCGAGCATCCCTTCCAGATTCTGAAAATATCTGGCATGACGCAGCTGGTTCACCTTATCGTAACCGATCGTCCGCAGCGTCAGAGTCTTCTTGATATCCGCCAGGTTAGCCGGGGATGACGCCATCGCCGCTATACCTGCGCCGGAGAACGTGATTTTGGAAGTGGAGCAGAACTCATAAACCATGTCAGGGCTGCCCGCCTTCTCACACTCCGTTAAGATTTCAAGAAGCGTATCCTGCTTATCCTCATAGAGATGATGCACGGCGTAAGCGTTATCCCAGTAAATACGGAAATCCGCCGCTGCCGGTTTCAGAGCCGCAAACCGTCTCACGGTCTCATCGGAGTAAGTGATGCCCTGCGGATTGGAATACTTGGGCACACACCAGATTCCTTTCACCGTCTCGTCCTTTGATACATATTTCTCTACCAGATCCATATCGGGACCGTTGGCCGTCATAGGAATCGGAATCATCTCGATGCCAAAATGCTGGGTGATCGCAAAATGCCTGTCATAACCCGGAACAGGACATAAAAATTTCACTTTGTTCAGTCTGCACCAGGGAGTCGCCCCCATCACGCCATGCGTAACGGAACGGGAAATCATATCATACATAATAGAAAGGCTGGAGTTGCCAAACACAATCACACTGTCCGCCGAAACTCCCATCACATCCGCCATCAGATGCTTCGCCTCCGTGATGCCATCCATCAGACCGTAGTTTCTTGTGTCCAAACCTTCCATAGACTTCATATCCGACTCGGAATTTAAAACATCCAAAAGACCCATCCCCATATCGAGCTGTGCCGGCTCCGGCTTGCCTCTGGACATATCAAGCTGTAAACCCTTTCCTTTCGCCTCGACAAACTGTCTGTCAAGCTCTGCCTTCTGTGCCATGAGCTCTTTTCTGGTCATCACATTGTACGCTTTCATAGTACCCTCCTGCATCCTTGTAATCATGCTATTGAATAATTGTATACAATCATACACTGGTATTTATTCTACTATAAGTATGACAATTTCACAAGTATGCATATACGACAATTTTCTGTATTTCTATGGCCATTTTATGGTAAAAATGTTAAATACATTCTGACTCTGCTTATGCGCATAAGCAGACTCGAAACGCTTCGCATTTCTCGTTCGCGTTGCTCGTCATAAGCAACTGTCACCATGCGTTCATGCAAGCATGCGCATGCTGCCAGCCGCTTCTGACTCTGCTTATGCGCGCAAAAAACCCCGCAGAATAAAATCTGCGGGGTTTTGTACTATTTGGCATAGTCTATGACACGACTCTCTCGGATCACGTTTACCTTGATCTGTCCGGGATATTCCAATTCTGCCTCAATCTGCTTGGAAATATCTCTCGCGAGCAGCACCATATCAGAATCATTGATCTGTTCCGGAACTACCATTACACGAATCTCTCTACCTGCCTGAATAGCAAAAGATTTGTCCACACCTTTGAAATTGTTTGTGATGTCTTCTAATTGTTTCAGTCTTGTTGTATATGTCTCTAATGTCTCTCTTCTTGCACCCGGTCTCGCCGCAGAAATCGTATCAGCCGCCTGCACCAGACATGCAATCAAAGTCTGGGCCTCCACGTCTCCGTGATGGGATTCCACCGCGTTAATGACAACCGACCCTTCCTTATACTTCCTGCAAAGCTCTACGCCAAGCTGGATATGAGATCCTTCCATCTCGTGATCCACTGCTTTACCGATATCGTGCAGCAGTCCCGCACGCTTGGCCATTCTGACATCCAGCCCCATCTCCGCTGCCAGCAGACCCGAAAGCTGTGCCACTTCAATGGAATGCTTCAGAGCGTTCTGCCCATAGCTGGTTCTGAACTTCATCTTACCGAGCAGTCTCACCAGTTCGGGATGGATACCATGTACGCCGACTTCGAGGGTGGCAGCTTCGCCCTCCTCTTTCATCATAACTTCGACTTCCTTCTGCGCCTTCTCAACCATTTCCTCGATTCTGGCCGGATGAATACGCCCGTCCACAATCAGCTTCTCGAGTGCGATCCTTGCCACTTCCCTGCGGATCGGGTCAAAGCCGGAGAGAATAACCGCTTCGGGTGTATCGTCAATGATCAGATCCACGCCCGTCATCGTCTCGAGAGTTCTGATATTACGTCCCTCTCTTCCGATAATTCTGCCCTTCATCTCATCATTGGGAAGCTGTACCACGGAAATCGTGGTCTCGGACACATGGTCTGCCGCACATTTCTGAATGGCTGTAACGACATACTCTTTCGCCTTCTTGTCCGCTTCCTCCTTCGCCCTGCTCTCCATCTCTTTCACCATGACAGCAGTTTCGTGTTTCACTTCATCTTCAACAATTTTCAACAGATAATCTTTTGCCTGTTCGGAGGTCAAACCAGAGATTCGTTCCAGTTCCTGTAATCTTTGTTCGCTCAGTTTGGAAATTTCTTCACGCTGCCTGGCCAAAGCTTCTTCCTTCTGCGCCAAACTTGCTTCCTTCTTCTCAATAGCGTCAGCCTTTTTATCGATGTTCTCTTCCTTCTGCTGAACACGCCGCTCATAGCGCTGTGCCTCGGCACGCCGTTCCTTGATTTCCTTGTCCAGCTCATTCTTTGTGCGAATGGACTCTTCCTTGACTTCAAGCAGCGACTCACGCTTCTTCGTCTCAGCAGTTTTGAGAGCTTCGTCGATAATTTCTCTGGCCTTCTCGTCCGCATTGCCGAGCTTTGCTTCCACCATCTTTTTCTGATAGTTTATCGCAACCAGCGCGGAGACAGGAATGGAGATTACCAGTGTGACGAGTACTGCTACCACAACTTGCAACATTACAGGAGCACCTCCTTATTTAGTTTTCATTGTACATTACCAAATCTATTGACGGCTGTCATCTGTTTCCAAATAATAACAGCCCGATAGCTAGCAAAACTACAACAAATTAATTCTATACTGAATTTTATGTTATGTCAAGCAAAAGAGCTCTGTTAATCGCCTCGGAATGAAAGCCTTTTCGGTATAGAAAAGCGTACATTCTCTGTTTCTCCTGTCTGTCGGAAGTTTGGGCGTCATATTTTTTCTTTTCCAGCAGGCTTCTTATCATAGCCTCCTCATCCTGCCTCGTCCCTTCCTCCTCCAGCTCATCAAAAACGGCGCGGACCATCTCTTTACTGATCCCTTTTCGAAACAGATCCTGCTCGATCCGCGTCCGGCTCTTTCTGTCCATATGATAGATGACAAAATCCTTCGTATAGCGCAGATCATCCACATAACCGTAGGATTCCACATAGGCGAGGGCCTCCTCGATACACGGCTCTGGGTATTCTCCGTCCCGCAGCTTCTCCCGCAGCCCGGCCGATGTATACTGCCTTTTCTGCAGCAGATTCATGGCCCGCTTCTTCGCCCGCAGCGGCAGAATTTCCTCCGTGATCTCACGCAGGCTCTCCTCTGTGATCTCTTCCCCTGCCCTAATGCCCAGGCGGTTCAGCTCTCCTCTGTAAAGCACGAAGGCCGGGCGTTCCTCTATGTATACCTTATAACGGCCTTTCCCCATTTCCGTAAGCTGTGTAACGATCATAGCGTTTCCTCTGCGGCTTCCGCCCTCTTCTGCGCCAGGCGGCCTTTCTCATTCTGCCCCATTCTCCATTGGGCAGCTTTTCTCACTTCTGGCCCTGTTCTCTTATTTCTCACCTTCCTTATCGTCCTTGGCTGCCTTGGCAGACTTCGATGTCTTTTCGGACGATGCCTTTTCTGCCGGCGCCTCCTCCACGGAATCGGTCTCCATGTTAAAGAGCTCTCTGACCTTTCTCTCCACCTCTGCGCAGATCTGCGGGTTATCCTTCAGATACTGCTTCGCGTTCTCCCGGCCCTGTCCGATCTTATTTCCATCGTAAGCATACCATGCGCCGCTCTTGTTGATGATGTTATTCTCCGCCGCCAGATCCAGAATATCTCCCTGCGTGGAGATCCCCTGCCCGAACATAATATCAAATTCCGCCTCCTTGAAGGGCGGAGCCACCTTATTCTTAACGATCTTAACGCGGGTTCTGTTTCCGATCACCTCACCGCCCTGCTTGAGCGCCTCGATCCTTCTGACGTCCAGTCTGACGGAAGAGTAGAATTTCAAGGCGCGGCCACCCGTGGTCGTCTCCGGGTTTCCGAACATAACGCCCACTTTCTCACGGAGCTGGTTGATAAAAATAACCGTACAGTTAGATTTGCTGATCACCGCCGTCAGTTTTCTGAGCGCCTGGGACATCAGCCTGGCCTGCAGACCCACATGACTGTCACCCATATCGCCGTCAATCTCCGCCTTCGGCACAAGAGCCGCCACAGAGTCCACTACAATAATATCCACAGCCCCCGAGCGCACCATCGTCTCCGTAATCTCCAGCGCCTGCTCCCCGCAGTCCGGCTGGGAAATATACAAATTATCAATATCCACGCCGATATTTTTCGCGTAGACGGGATCTAAAGCGTGCTCCGCGTCAATAAACCCGGCAATGCCGCCGCGCTTTTGCACCTCTGCAATCATATGCAGGGTAACCGTGGTTTTACCGCTGGACTCAGGGCCGTAAATCTCAATCACCCTTCCCTTCGGAATACCGCCAAGTCCCAGCGCGATATCCAGACTTAAGGATCCCGTGGGAATCGTCTCCACATTCATCTGTACGGAAGGATCGCCCAGCTTCATAATGGCTCCCTTTCCGAACTGTCTCTCTATCTGGCCTAAGGCCGCATCCAACGCTTTTAATTTTTCATCTCTTTCCATGATTCCCTCCATGTCAGGGCGGTGTCTCCGCCTCTGTTTGCAGAACATCTGTTCTCATCACTCTTATCATAGGATAAAACAAATGTTCGTTTTTGTCAACTTCCAATTTGATAAAACGATCTTATCACTTTCTATGTCCCATAAATGACACTTTACCTCCTTTCCTCTGCAAATTTGAACCTACATGGAAATCGTGGCGAAATGCCGGACATGCATATGCATACAGATTCCACTTTCTCAGATAAAATCAGTCTACCAGAGAAGTCAAAAAACCGCAAGCGTTTCTTTGTAAACACACGGAGACAGTCGCCGCCACCCGTAAAACGGGTGGCTCGGGACGCTGGCTGTAAGCCCTTG
>CBCOZL010000043.1:0-7968 GCA_965114645.1 uncultured Lachnospiraceae bacterium
ATAGCCCCTTATAGGGGCAGAGCAGGCTACCGGCTAAGCCGGTAGTCTTGACTGCTGATTTAATTTTTGTAGATGGTTTTCAGATGATCCATTTTTGCTCCGGCATTTACCAGAAGGGCGTCCAAAAGAGTAATGGCGGCCATGCACTCCACGACAACAACTGCCCTGGGAACGATCACGGGATCGTGCCGTCCTTTGATAGAAATACGCACGTTTTCGTTCTGTCTGTTTACGGTATCCTGGGGAGAAAAAATGGACGGCGTAGGCTTTATATGGGCACGAAGCACGATCTGGGAACCGTCGCTGATGCCGCCGAGTATACCGCCGGCGTGGTTGGATGCCTTCACAATTTTTCCGTTTTCCATGTGGAAGGGATCGTTGTTGAAAGAGCCGTTGTAGGTGGAAACCTCGATGCCGTCACCGATTTCCACAGCTTTGACTGCGCCTACGGACATGACAGCCTTTGCCAGGTTTGCGTCCAGCTTTTCAAAAACGGGATCCCCCAGTCCGGCGGGCACGCCGTCGATCACGCATTCAATGACTCCTCCGGCTGAGTCGTAATTACTCATGCAGTCCGCCAGATACTTTTCGGCGCGGGCGGAGGCGTCCCGGTCCGGCATGGATGTAGGTGTTTCGCGGATGGCTGCCGGATCAAAGGCCGCAGGGTCAATGCTTATGGGGCCGATGGATTTGGTGTAGGCCTGAAGGCGGACGCCGAACTCGGAGAGAACTTTTGCCGCAATCGCGCCTGCAGCAACACGTCCGATGGTCTCACGCCCGGAGGAGCGTCCGCCGCCCCGGTAGTCGCGAAAGCCGTATTTCTGGTCAAACGTGTAATCGGCGTGTCCGGGACGGTAACAGGAAGCGATTTCTGAATAGTCCCGGGAACGCTGCGAAGTGTTCCGAATAAGCAGGGAAATAGGGGTTCCCGTGGTTTTTCCTTCAAAGATGCCGGAGAGAATTTCTACGGCGTCCGCCTCTTTGCGGGGGGTGGTAATCCGGCTCTGTCCGGGTCTGCGCCTGTCAAGATATAACTGAATATCGTTTTCTGTAAGCGGTAATCCGGCGGGGCATCCGTCCACAACAACGCCGAGTCCGGCGCCGTGTGATTCGCCCCAGGTAGTGATTCGATAGATAATTCCTAGTGTTGAACCTGCCATTGTCTGATCCTTTCTCAAATAGTATGAAGTTTTCTGAAAACAGATTGCAGGATATCCTGCAAAATTAAATTGCACATGAAATATAAAATGTACAATGAAATAGGAATGGGGGAGAACGATCCCTTTCATTCTGTGCGAAAAAAAGCATAACACTTAGTAGGTATGTAGAAAAGTACGTTTTTGCCCGTATTCAGCATATCATATTTTGTTTAAAAAGCAAGACCGATGAGAGGAAAATAGAGTGGTGAAGACGGGGTGAAAAGAGGGTGACGGAAAAGGAGTTAAGAGAAAAAATCAAATCAAAGGGGAAAAGAAATAAAAAAAAGGGAGAAATATGACAGATTTACATAAAAAAGGGGTGTACAAATAAATTTTATATGTTATGATATATGACAGAATTGTAGGCGACAGGATTTGAGGACTGAATGGAAAAAACATTTCGACAAAAAATAATCGCATACTTTACCAGCGTGGCAAAAAGAAATAAGCTGTTGAAGTATCCCTGTTTGGCAGGGATGTCGACGGCGCTTGCTTTCTATTATGTAGGTTCGCATTTTCTGACGAATGGAAAGCGCTATGCCAGCATGTTTTTCGTGGCTGTCTTTTTTATGAGCAGTTGTAGTTTTTCGTTTGCTGTGTTTGCGGAGCGCACCGGGTTTACAAGTGCGCAGGAAACATACAGCGCGATTGTCGAAACCTCTGACGTATCGCTGGCAGTGGTGGAGCCGGTGAATCCGGTAGTAGAGGAGATGCTTGAAGAGGGCAATGTGGTCGCTTCAGAGCATGACGACGGAGCCGAGACATATACGTTGGATGATCTGCTGGAGCAGCATGAGCACGATTATGATATCGATGCACATGAAGAGTATGAGGAGGCAGAGGTTGGAGCGGATCAGGAGATATCTTTTGACAACTCTGACTGGCGGCTTGTTCTTATTAATAAGCAGCATCCCATTCCCGAAGACTATGATTTTAAGTTGGGTACGTTTACATCCGGCATGCGCTGCGACGACCGTGTGATCGAAGATCTTCTTCTTATGATGCAGGCGGCGAAGAAGGACGGTCTGAATCTGGTGGTCAGATCTCCTTACAGAACCTCCGATCATCAGGAGGATAATTTTAACGACAGAATCAAGTCTTATATGAGGCAGGGATTATCTTATATGGAAGCTTACAAAGCTACTTCCAGAGTGATAACCGTTCCGGGATGCAGCGAACACGAAGTGGGACTGGCGCTCGACATTACTTCCGATACTTTCATACCGCTGCTGCAGGGCTTTGCGGATACGGAGGAAGGGCAGTGGCTTGAGGAGCACAGCTATGAGTATGGATTTATCCTGCGCTATCCATCTGGAAAAGAGTACATCACCGGCATTGAGTATGAACCGTGGCATTTTCGGTATGTGGGCAGAGAGGCAGCTGCGATTATGACTGAGGAAGAATTGTGTCTGGAAGAGTTCTGGGATAAATATCTATAGTTATTTATTGCCTGGAATTGAAAGAAGGAGGACGGCTGGAAGAGCCGGAATGAGGTAATATGTATCAAATTTTAAAACGGGAAGGCAGGGCGAAACGTGCCGAGTTTACGACAGTACATGGCACGGTCCAGACCCCTGTCTTTATGAATGTAGGGACTGCAGCCGCCATCAAAGGGGCGGTATCGACGGAAGATCTGGAGCAGATCGGTACGCAGGTGGAGCTGTCCAACACTTATCATCTGCATGTGAGGCCGGGTGACCAGATTATCAGAGAACTGGGCGGCCTGCATAAGTTTATGTCATGGAACAAACCGATTCTTACGGATTCGGGAGGATTTCAAGTGTTTTCCCTGGCAGGGCTTAGGCGGATTAAGGAGGAGGGCGTGTACTTTCGTTCTCATATAGATGGCCATAAGATTTTTATGGGGCCGGAGGAGAGTATGCAGATCCAGTCCAATCTCGCGTCCACCATTGCTATGGCTTTTGACGAGTGCCCTCCCAGTATGGCGGAGAGGAAATATGTGGAGGATTCCGTGGCGCGTACGGCCAGGTGGCTTGTCCGCTGTAAACAGGAGATGGCGCGTCTGAACGGATTGGAGGATACGATCAATAAAAAGCAGCTGTTATTTGGGATCAACCAGGGTGCGGTTTTCGATGACATTCGCGTGGAACATGCAAAACGGATTTCGGAACTCGACTGTGACGGGTATGCGCTGGGCGGCCTGGCGGTGGGAGAGAGCCATGAGCAGATGTATCATGTGATTGAGGAAACGGTTCCCCATCTGCCGGCAGACAAACCTACCTATCTAATGGGAGTAGGGACACCGGCGAATATTCTGGAGGCAGTGGAGCGCGGCGTAGACTTCTTTGACTGCGTATATCCCACGAGAAACGGGCGGCATGGTCATCTGTATACAAACCGTGGGAAGATCAATCTCTTTAATGCAAAGTATGAGCTGGATGACAGACCCATTGAGGAAGGGTGTCCCTGTCCGGCCTGCAGACGCTATTCCAGAGCCTATATCAGACATCTTCTGAAGGCGAAGGAAATGCTGGGGATGCGGCTTTGTGTGCTCCATAATCTCTATTTCTATAATACGATGATGACGGAAATCAGGGATGCGCTGGACGAGGGACGGTTCGCAGCATATAAGAGAGACAAGCTGTCTGGCATGCAGAATGCAGGACAGGAAGGCTGATATGAGGAACAGGGCTTTGTGAAATTTTTAGGAAGGGGCTTGTTTTTCCTTTCTAAGTTGTGTATGATATGCAATAGTATTTTACTGATTAAATAACGGAGGAAATGGTATGAGATTATTGTTATCGGCTGATGCGGCGGCGGCTTCTGGCGGCGGTATGATTATGGTTATGTATATTGTCATCATTGTTGCGTTCATGTATTTTGTTATGATTCGCCCGCAGAAAAAGGAGCAGAAAAGGGTGGCATCAATGCTGGCGGATATGGCAGTGGGCGACTGTATCTTGACGAACAGCGGGTTTTACGGGATTGTGATTGACATTACCGACGATACGGTTATCGTTGAGTTTGGAAGCAACAAAAACTGTCGTATTCCCATGCAGAAGTCAGCGATTGCGCAGGTTGAAAAGGCGGAGACAGAGTAGTAACGGACAGCAGTCGGAGCAGGGTCGTGGCTTAGCGTCATGGCCCTTTTTGTGTATTACGGAAAAATAGAATGGATTTCTTTTTTGGAATTCCTTTTTCATATTTTTGTTGACAAGGACATATAAATGTTGTAAAATTTCGATTTGTGCAATGGCACGATACAGAAATTTCTTATTGATGGAGGAGATTATGATGAAAAGAAGAACGGTAAAAGCACTTGTTTGTGCAGCAATTATGGCAGTCAGCCTGTCTGCGACCGCATGTGGCGCATCTAAAGAAGCGGCTAATACGTCTGCGGAAGAGGAAGCTCCTGTAGAAGAGGAGGCGCCTGCAGAGGAAGAAGCTCCTGTAGAAGAGGAGGCGCCTGCAGAGGAGGAAGCTCCTGTGGAAGAGGCATCGGCAGAGGAAGAAAGCAGCAGCCAGAAGACATTGGAAGATTTTCTGAAGGAAGATCCGACAGCTGAGAAGCAGCTTCAGGAGCAGGCGGCAGCGCAGGGTGACGATCAGATGGATATGTCCATCGAGATCAAGGGAAACGAAGTGATGTGTGTAGCTACTTTTAAAGAGGACGTAGAGCTGCCGGAGGGTACGGCGGATACGCTGAGTGCTACCCTGGAGCAGATGGGAAGTGCGTTCTCCGGGCTTGCAGGTACGCTTGACGACATGATCGGCGCAGAGAAAGGAACTGTGTCTTACGGTGTCAGATACTGTGATGCAAGCGGTGATGTTCTCGCAGAGGCAAGTTTCAGAGCAGAATAAAAAGGTAGCAAAATATTTGAAAGAAGCCGGGCGCGCAAGCGGCCCGGTTTTTTGCTGTTGAAATTTACACGCGAATAGTCTAAAATATATAAGTATTATTTTATGATAAAACAGTTTTGGGATTGAGAAGACGAGCGAAGTCTGGCAGACAGCTCAGAACGGAGGAATTTATGGAGTTAAAGATAACCTGTATACCCGGAGACGGGATTGGCCCGGAAATCGTAGCAGAGGCAAAAAAAGCGCTGGATGCGGTGGCGGAAAAATACGGACATCATATGCAGTATATGGACATTCTGATGGGCGGCGCGTCCATTGATGTGCATGGCGTACCGTTGACGGATGAGGCGGTGGAGACTGCGCGAAGTGCGGATGCGGTGCTGATGGGATCGATCGGCGGCGACACGACCACTTCTCCCTGGTATAAGCTTGCGCCGAATCTGCGGCCGGAGGCGGGACTTTTGGCCATCCGCAAGGCGTTAAATCTTTTTGCCAATCTTCGGCCTGCAGTTTTGTATGAAGAGCTGGCCGGGGCATGTCCTCTGAAAACAGAAATTTCCGAAAAAGGTTTTGATATGCTGATTATGCGCGAACTGACAGGCGGTCTCTATTTCGGAGAGAGAAAGACTACGGAGGAGAACGGCATAAGAAAAGCGGTAGATACGCTGACTTATGATGAAAATGAGATCCGCAGGATTGCCATTAAGGGATTTGACATTGCCAGAAAGCGCAAAAAGAAAGTGACCAGCGTGGATAAGGCGAATGTGCTTGATTCGTCCAGACTCTGGAGAGCGGTGGTGGAAGAGGTGGCGAAAGATTATCCCGACGTTGCCCTGGAACATATGCTGGTGGATAACTGCGCGATGCAGCTTGTAAAAGATCCCGCCCAGTTTGACGTGATTTTGACGGAGAATATGTTTGGAGACATCCTGTCTGATGAGGCGAGCATGGTAACCGGCTCGATCGGCATGCTGGCGTCAGCCTCCTTAAATGACACGAAATTTGGACTGTATGAGCCGAGCCACGGCTCAGCGCCTGACATAGCAGGTAAGGATCTGGCAAACCCGATAGCAACCATTCTCTCAGCGTCCATGATGCTGCGCTACAGCTTTGATCTGGACAAGGAGGCTGATGCCATTGACAGTGCCGTAAAACAGGTGCTTAAGGACGGCTACCGTACCGGGGACATCATGTCTGATGGCTGTGAGAAGGTAGGGTGTAAAAAGATGGGCAATTTGATTGTGGAAAGAATCAAATAATAGCATGGGTTATTTTGTGAAAAATTTTGGGACCAAGGGAACGGCGTATTTTGTGGCGGGGAAAAAACCGACGATAGCCGCGCAGACAAAAGTCTTTCTCCTGTTCTTTGCCGTGATGGCGGTATATTACGGGAGAAGGATGTTTCTGTTGACGCCCTGGTATGATGAACTGTACACATATTTCTACTTTATCAGCAGGGGGCCGGTATATGCGGCGGTTCACTGGCCGCTTCCCAATAATCATGTGGGGTATTCCACCTTGTCAGCCTGTCTGGGGATATTTGGCAGCGAACCTGTCGCTCTGCGTGGAGTATCCTATTTATGCAGTCTGGGCAGTCTTGTTCTTCTGTACCGTATCTCCCGGAAATATCTTGCGGAAGAGATTGCGCTTATTCCCACGTTTGTTTTTGCGGGCATGTATATGGTCAATCAGCTTGCGGTACAGGGCAGGGGCTATGCGCTTGTGACGTTCTGCTATCTGACAGCATTGACAGCCCTTTACGCCATTGTGGCGGAGAAGAAAGATAACAAGTGTAACTATATTTTGTTCGGGGCGGCGCTTGTGATTGCCCTGTGGGCGATTCCGAGCAGTCTGTATGTGGTGATGCCGGTCTGCATGATCGGGGGCTTTTTGCTCCTTCTTGACAGGGATTACAGGCGGCTTTGCCGGCTGATTGCGGTGTCTCTGGTCAGCGCGGTGTGCACGGCAGGGTTATATGGCGTTCTGTGGCTGGCAATCGGCTCCAATCTGCTTTCCAAGATGCCGGACGGATCTTTTTATACGGCAGGGCATATTGATATCATTCTCCATGCGCCGTTTCAGGCACTGCGGAAGGGCATTGATTATATGCTTGCCACGCCTTATATCCAGAGCGTGACCAGACAGGAATTCAGGGGGCAGGCGGGACACTGGCTTGAGACGCTGTTTGGATCGCAGCTTTCGCCTGGTGCAGGACTCTGGGGGAATTTGATGTGTTTCCTGCTTCCGGCAGGGATTCTGGCGGCAGTGGTCTGCCTGGTCAGACGGCCGAAAAAGGTTTTTTGGGAGTGGTATTTTATTCTGACAGCCGTTCTGCTGGCAGCTGCGCTTGTGATACAGTGCAAGCTCCCTTATCAGAGAGTGTTTTCCTTCCTCGGCGTGTGGGCGGCGCTGCTGATCGGGTGGCTGGTTCAGCGGCTGATGATGTTTTTGGAGCAACTGCCCGATATCCGTTTCAAGAATGGGATAGGGCGAGGATGTCGTCTGGCTGTTTATATAGCGGCAGGCGTTTCCTGGGCTTTTGTGCTGGCGGATATGACGCCGTACAGCATGAGGGATGAGCTGATCGCGGATGCCTTTGGGCAGATTACGATAGAAGATACGGATATTGTGGCGGTGACAGACTGCGATCAGGAGTATCTGCTTTTGTATCTCTACGGAAAGCAGGATGAGCAGATCACAAGGGATCCGGCGGCGGCAGACGTGGTTCTTCTGGACAAGGCGCTTCTTGGACTGCCATACGGTTACAGGGAGGCGCCGGAGGAATGGAAGTTTTATCTTACCCGGGAGGATGTGGAAGCCCGGCAGACTTATATAGAAGAAAATATGGCACAAATTTATGAAAACTGGCAATTTATCCTGTTTGCAGGAAATCAAGCGCGAACGGAGTGAGCATTTGATTTCACCAAACAGGAAAGCGAAAAAAACAGGG
>CBCOZL010000043.1:8068-27162 GCA_965114645.1 uncultured Lachnospiraceae bacterium
AGTGCGGCAGACGCGGAGCGGCTGGTTTTTAGAGCCAGAAGTTTGCAGGAAATCAGGCGCGAACGGAGTGAGCATTTGATTTCACCAAACAGGAAAGCGAAAAAAACAGGGAGCACGAAGTGCGGCAGACGCGGAGCGGCTGGTTTTTAGAGCCAGAAGTTTGCAGGAAATCAAGCGCGAACGAAGTGAGCATTTGATTTCATCAAACAGGAAAGCGAAAAAAACAGGGAGCACGATGTGAGAGAGGAGAAAAACGATGAGAAGTGACAATGTGAAAGCGGGCACCCAGCAGGCGCCCCACAGAAGTTTATTTAATGCCCTCGGGTTTACCCAGGAGGAGATGAAGAAGCCTATGGTGGGCATCGTCAGTTCCTACAACGAGATTGTGCCCGGACATATGAATCTGGATAAAATTGTGGACGCGGTGAGACTGGGTGTGGCGGAAGCCGGCGGCGTGCCGGTTGTATTTCCGGCTATTGCAGTCTGCGACGGGATTGCTATGGGGCATATCGGTATGAAGTATTCCCTGGTGACAAGGGATCTGATTGCCGACTCTACGGAATGTATGGCGCTGGCGCATCAGTTTGACGCGCTGGTGATGGTGCCAAACTGTGATAAGAATGTACCCGGTCTTCTGATGGCGGCGGCGCGCATCAATGTGCCCACCGTCTTTGTATCCGGCGGCCCGATGCTTGCGGGACATGTGAAGGGACAGAAGAGAAGCCTCTCCTCCATGTTTGAGGCGGTTGGCTCCCACGCGGCTGGGACGATCACGGATGAGGATCTTCTGGAGTTCGAGGAGAAGACCTGCCCTACCTGCGGATCCTGCTCAGGCATGTACACGGCCAATTCCATGAACTGCCTTACCGAGGCGCTGGGCATGGGGCTTCGCGGCAACGGCACGATCCCGGCGGTTTACTCCGAGCGCATCAAACTGGCGAAGCATGCGGGTATGGCAGTTATGAATCTGCTGGAAAAGAATATCAGACCCAGGGATATTATGACGAAGGACGCGATTTTAAATGCGCTTACGGTGGATATGGCGCTCGGCTGTTCTACCAATTCCATGCTGCATCTGCCGGCGATTGCCCATGAGATTGGATATGACTTTGACATCGCTTTCGCCAACGAGATCAGCGAGAAGACCCCCAATGTGTGTCATCTGGCTCCGGCAGGCCCGACTTATATGGAGGATCTGAACGAGGCGGGCGGCGTCTATGCGGTGATGAAGGAGCTTGCGGATATTGGTCTGCTCCACACGGACTGCATGACTGTGACTGGTGAGACGATCGGCGAAAATATCAAAAACGCCGTGAATAAGAATACAGATGTTATCAAAACCGTTGAAAATCCTTACAGCAAGACCGGCGGCCTCGCCGTTCTGAAAGGAAACCTTGCCCCGGACGGCAGCGTGGTGAAGCGTTCTGCCGTGGTGGAGGAGATGATGGTGCATGAAGGCCCCGCCCGCGTTTTTGAATGTGAGGAGGACGCGATTGCGGCGATCAAGGGCGGTAAGATCGTGGCAGGCGATGTGGTTGTGATCCGTTATGAAGGGCCTAAGGGCGGCCCGGGTATGCGGGAGATGTTAAATCCGACCTCGGCCATTGCGGGTATGGGACTCGGTTCCAGCGTGGCGTTAATTACGGACGGCCGTTTTTCCGGCGCATCCAGAGGTGCATCCATCGGTCATGTTTCGCCAGAGGCGGCGGTGGGCGGACCCATCGCGCTTGTGAAGGAGGGTGATATCATCAGCATTGATATTCCGAACATGAAGCTGGATGTCAAGGTATCTGATGAGGAGATGGCGGAGAGAAGAAAGAACTGGCAGCCCAGGGAGCCTAAGGTGACGAGCGGATATCTGGCCAGATACCGGGAGATGGTGACAAGCGGCAACAGAGGGGCGATTTTGGAAACGTGTGAAGGAAAACACTAAGCTCAAAAGAACCTCGCTAAGTGTTTTCAAGCTTCACACAGGAGAATGCCAAAAAGCAGCATTCTCCGCATCAATTTAAAGAAAAAAATAACAAGTGTGATTTTACAATAACAGGCAGGAGGAGAAAACATGGTATTGACAGGTGCGCAGATCGTAGTGGAATGTCTGAAAGAGCAGGGAGTGGACACAGTGTTCGGCTATCCCGGCGGCACGATCCTAAATGTGTACGATGCGCTGTATCAGCACAGTGAGGAAATCAAACATATTCTGACGTCCCATGAGCAGGGAGCGGCTCATGCGGCAGACGGTTATGCCAGAGCCACCGGCAGGGTTGGCGTCTGTCTGGCAACCAGCGGCCCAGGTGCGACCAATCTGGTGACGGGAATTGCAACAGCTTATATGGATTCGGTGCCCGTGGTGGCCATTACCTGCAATGTAAATCTTCCCCTTCTGGGAAAGGATTCTTTTCAGGAAGTGGATATCGCAGGAATCACCATGCCCATTACCAAACATAATTATATAGTAAAAGATGTGACGATTCTGGCAGATACCCTTAGAAAGGCATTTGCCATCGCGCGAAGCGGCAGACCGGGACCGGTACTTGTGGATATCACGAAAGATGTGACGGCAAATACCTGTGAATATGAGAAAAAGACGTCGGAAAAGGCGGAGAAGGCGGGTAGCTATACAGAGGAGGAGCTCACAGAGGCTGTGCGCCTTCTGGAGAATGCAAAAAAGCCGTTTATCTATGTGGGCGGCGGTGCAGTTATCTCCGAGGCATATGAGGAAGTGAGAACCTTTGCGGAGCTGGCGGATGCGCCGGTGTGCGATACGCTGATGGGGAAGGGCGTTGTGGACGGCCATGACGGGAGATACACGGGCATGATTGGTATGCACGGCACGAAGACTTCCAATTTCGGCGTCAGCGAGTGTGACCTGCTGATTGCCCTCGGCGCGCGTTTCTCCGACCGTGTGGTGGGAAATCCGAAGAAATTTGCAGAGCATGCGAAGGTACTGCACATTGATGTGGATGCGGCGGAGATCAACAAGAACATCAAGACGGATGTTTCTCTGGTGGGAGATCTGAAGGAAGTGCTTTCCCGCCTGAATGAGAGGATTTCTCAGCAGTCCCATCAGGAGTGGATGGCACATATTGCGGAGCTGAAAAAGAAATATCCCTTGAATTATGACGATGGGGCGCTTTCCTGCCCTTATATTATGGAGGAGATCGACCGGGTGACAGGCGGCGGCGCCATCATCACCACGGATGTGGGGCAGCACCAGATGTGGGCGGCACAGTATTACAAGTATTCCAGCCCCCGCACTCTTCTTACATCCGGCGGCCTCGGCACAATGGGCTATGGTCTTGGCGCCTGCATCGGAGCAAAGATGGGTAAGCCGGATAAAATCTGCATCAACATTGCAGGCGACGGATGTTTCCGCATGAATATGAATGAGCTGGCCACGGCAAGCCGGTACAATATACCGATCATTCAGGTTGTGATCAACAACCATGTGCTTGGAATGGTGAGACAGTGGCAGACACTGTTCTACGGGAAACGGTATTCCCAGACGGTTCTGGACGATGGCGTAGATTTCTGCAAAGTGGCGGAAGGACTCGGCTGTGAGGCAATCCTCGTGACCAAGAAGGAGGATGTGGCTCCTGCTGTTGAGAGGGCGATTGCATTAAATAAACCTGTGTTATTAAATTGCGTGATACCAGAGGATGACAAGGTATTTCCTATGGTGCCCGCAGGCGCGCCTATCAGTGAGGCTTTTGACGCAGGTGATCTCAAATAGCGTGAAAAGAAGTTGAAGGTTTGGGTATGAAAAGATTACTAAAGCATATGGCGGTCATTCTGGGCATCGTCACAGTCAGTCTGATGGCGACCTATGTGGGGCTTGCTGCGTACTACCATAACGCATTTACCTACGGTACATGGATCAATGGGATTTACTGTACCGGCAGGAGCATCCAGGAGGTAAACGATGAGCTGGTAAAGCAGTTTGCATATGAGGGCGTCACCGTGAAGGATAAAGACGGCTGCTCCTATGTGATATCGGCGGCGGATATTTCTTATCAGTTTGATTTTAAGAAAGCGCTGGAGATCTATCAGAAACGGCAGAATCCGTGGATGTGGATTGACAGTCTGATTGGCGGGCATCAGGTGGAGCTGCTGCCGGTGGTTTCCTACGACAGGGAGGCGTTTGAGGCCTGCTTTGATGCACTGCCCATCTGCCAGGATAAACGGACGGATAAGGAACGCAGAGTGGCGATTACCCGTACGCCGCAAGGATATACGCTTGTGAATGAAAGAACAGATGTTCTCTTTATCGAGCAGGCGAGAGGCGTGGTGCTCTCCGCAATCGAGGAATCAAAGAGCGAGGTTTCTCTGTCGGACGAAGGATGTTACCATGATCTGGAACTGACTGCACAGATGCGGGAAACGCTGGACATCTGGGAAAAGCTGAAAAACTTTCAGGACTGCGGCATTGTTTATCAGATGGGGGAAGAGAAGATCCCTGTGGATGCCTCGGTAGTCTGCGATTGGATTGCGGTAGATGATAACGGTCGTTTTTTATTTGATGAAGCGGGAGAGTTTCAGCTAAAGGAACATGCGATAGATGATTTTGTGGAGGATCTGGCGGCGAAGTATGACACCGTAGGCGCGAGCAGACAGTTTCAGTCCACCAGGGGAGATGTGGTGACGGTGGAGGGCGGACTCTACGGCAATAAAATAGATCAGGAGGCGGAGAAAGCCTATCTGACACAGGCATTTCATGGGAAAAAGAGAGAGCTGCATGAGCCGGCTTACACGCAGGAGGCATGGGAGAAGGGCAGCCGGGATATCGGTTCTACTTACATAGAAGTGGATATGTCCGAGCAGAAAATGTACTATTATGTGGACGGCGTATTGACGATAGACACGCCCATCGTGACAGGAAACACTTCCCGCAGGATGGGAACGCCCTCCGGGGTGAATTTTGTGTATGCGAAGCAGAAAAATCGAGTTTTGCGTGGCAGGGATTACGCTTCCCCGGTAGACTTCTGGATGCCGGTGAAAGGAAATATCGGCATTCACGACGCTTCCTGGCGCGGAACGTTTGGCGGTACGATATACCAGACCAACGGGTCACACGGCTGCATCAATACCCCCCGTGCGGCGATGGAACAGCTTTTCGACATGGCGGAAGTGGGCACGCCTGTGGTGATGTTCTATTAACAGCTCAGCCAGAGCGAATTGGCGCGGCTGAGCGTCCGTGCCCGTATTATTTAACAAAGTAATTGACTAAAGTGCTGGAAGGGCGTAAAATGGATTTTGGTTTTTGTAAACGGAAACGAATGAGGACGGGAGGAGAGAAAAGTGTCCAGAGTGTATAATTTTTCAGCGGGGCCTGCAGTTTTGCCGGAAGAGGTGCTAAGAGAAGCGGCGGAGGAGATGCTTGATTACAAGGGATCAGGGATGTCGGTCATGGAGATGAGCCATCGGTCTAAGGTGTATGACACGATCATCAAGGAGGCGGAGGCGGATCTGCGTACGCTCCTGAACATTCCCGATAACTATAAGGTACTGTTTTTACAGGGCGGCGCAAGCCTTTTGTTCGCGTCGGTGCCCATGAATCTGATGAAGAACCGCAAGGCGGGTTATATTCTGACCGGGCAGTGGGCAAAGAAGGCTTTTGCAGAGGCAAAGATTTACGGCGAAGCCGTGGAACTGGCGTCCTCAGCGGATGAGACTTTCTCCTATATTCCCGATTGCTCCGATCTTCCAATAACAGATGATATGGATTATGTCTATATCTGTGAGAACAATACGATTTACGGCACCAAATATCATACGCTGCCGAATACCAAAGGTAAAATTCTGGTTTCTGATGTGTCTTCCTGTTTCCTGTCGGAGCCTATGGATGTGACGAAGTATGGCCTGGTTTACGCGGGCGTGCAGAAGAATGTCGGCCCTGCGGGCACACAGGTTGTGATTATCAGAGAGGATCTGCTGACGGACGAGACGCTGCCTGGCACGCCGACCATGATGAAGTTTAAGGTGCATGCGGACAATGAATCTCTGTACAATACCCCTCCCAGCTATGGCATTTATATTTGTGGCAAGGTGTTCAAGTGGCTTTTGAAAAACGGCGGCCTTGAGGCGATGAAAGCATTAAACGAGAAAAAGGCGAAAATTCTCTACGATTTCCTCGATGAGAGCAGTCTCTTTAAGGGTACGGTCAGAAAAGAGGACAGATCTCTTATGAATGTGCCTTTCGTGACGGGAAATGAGGAGACGGACGCCAAGTTCATCAAGGAGGCGACAGCGGCCGGGTTTGTGAATCTGAAGGGACACAGAACCGTGGGCGGTATGCGTGCCAGCATCTACAATGCGATGCCGATAGAGGGCGTGGAGAAGCTGGTTGCCTTTATGAGAGAATTTGAGCAGAAGTAATCTCTTTGAGATTCCCTTCGCGGGAGTTGTCCCGCAAACGCGGAGATGTTTGAAATTATAGTGAATAGAAAGGATAAGTCCGATGTTTAAATATCATTGCTTAAATCCCATCGCACAGGTGGGTCTGGAGAAATTCAGCGGGCAGTATGAAAAGACAGATGCAATAGAGGAGGCGGACGGCATTCTGGTGAGAAGCGCGGCCATGCATGACATGGAGCTGCCGGCAAACCTTCTGGCCATCGCCCGTGCGGGCGCAGGGGTCAACAACATTCCGCTGGATAAATGCGCGGAGAAAGGTATCGTAGTGTTTAATACGCCCGGCGCCAATGCGAACGGCGTGAAGGAGCTGGTGATTGCGGGCATGCTCTTGGCGTCCCGTGATGTGGCCGGCGGTATCGAGTGGGTGAAGGCGAACGTGGCCGATGAGAATATCGCGAAGGATGCGGAGAAGGCGAAGAAGAATTTCGCAGGGACGGAGATCCAGGGCAAGAAGCTTGGAATCATCGGTCTGGGCGCTATCGGCGTGAAGGTGGCCAATGTGGCGAAGCATCTCGGCATGGAAGTGTACGGCTACGACCCTTATGTGTCCGTGGATGCGGCATGGAATCTGAGCCGTGACGTAAAGCATGTGCTCCATGTGGAGGAGATCTACGCGGAGTGCGATATCATCACGATTCATGTGCCTTTGATGGATGCGACGAAGGGAATGATCAATCAGGAAGCGCTCGACCAGATGAAGGACGGCGTGATTCTCTTAAACTTTGCGAGAGATCTTCTGGTGGATGAAAAGGCTGTTCTGGGCGCCATTAAGGCGGGTAAGGTGAGAAAGTATGTATCCGATTTCCCGAATCCTGTCACAGCGGGGCAGGAGGGCTGTATCGTGATTCCCCATCTGGGGGCTTCCACGGAGGAATCCGAGGATAACTGTGCAGTGATGGCCGTGAAGCAGATGAAGGATTATCTGGAGAACGGTAATATTGCCAACAGTGTGAACTATCCGAAGTGCGATATGGGTATCTGCGAGCAGGCCGGCCGTGTGGCTATTTTCCACAAGAATATTGCCAACATGATTACCAAGTTTACCGCCTGCTTCGGTGACAACAACATCAATATCTCCGATATGACGAACAAGTCAAGGGGAGAGGTTGCTTATACGATGCTGGATATCGAGACGCCTGCATCCGAAGAGATTATTGAAAAGCTCCAGTCCATTGAAGGTGTGTTCCGGGTGAGAGTGGTGAAGTAGGTCATACAATCATAAAGGGTCTGCCGGTAAAATCCGACAGACCCTTATTCTGTGTATGGGGCGTCTTAATTCAGACGGTTGGCGATGGACGAAAAATCAGCGTTCTCCGCTTCATCCAGGGTGGCCTGCAGCTTTTTGTCGGCCTCCACAGCGGACTCGCTTGCGAGATCCATATAGAGGATGAAGATGTCCTCCACGGATTTCCCGGTTTCCTCCGCAATTTCCTGCATAATAGGTTTTAAGGCTTCTAACTGAAATGAAATTCTGGTTTTCTGGGGATCAATGTCCGCGAGGGCTTCTTCCGCGTAGGCGTTGATACGATCCAGAATTTTCTGTTCTTCGCTTGTCATGTGCATCTTCCTTTCTTGATAGATTTTGCCTTTCTTTTCATAGCAGCGCACACTCGAAATGCCTGCGGCATTTCTCGTTTGAGGGCTTCGCCCTATGCCGGCATAGAAATAAATGCACCGGTGAGCAAGCTCCCCGCTTCCTTTATTTCTATGCCGGCGCACTGCTCATTACCTGTCAATAATATCACAAATCCCTTGTGATGCCCAGTTTTATTTGTTAAAATAAATAATAGCATCCTGCGAAATGCAGGAAAGAAGGAGAAATTTATGGCAGATATCATACCATTTCGGGCAGTCAGGCCCCGGGCAGATCTGGCAGAGAGGATCGCGGCGCTGCCCTACGATGTTTACAATAAAAAAGAGGCCAGAGAGGCTGTAAAGGGGGACGATTACACATTTCTTCGGATAGACAGGCCGGAGACACAGTTCCCGGAAGGGTATGACATGTACGCGCCGGAGGTTTATGAGAAGGCGCGGGATATGCTCGGTCAGATGATTGAGGACGGGTTTTTTGTGCAGGAGGAAAAGGCGGCATACTATGTTTATGAGCTGATTATGGACGGCAGATCCCAGGTGGGAATCGGCGCCTGTGCCTCCGTGGACGATTACGATTCGCAGGTGATTAAAAAACACGAGAATACCCGGGCGGATAAGGAAGCGGACCGCATCAGGCATGTGGACGTGTGCAGCGCCCAGACCGGCCCGATTTTTCTGGCATACCGCAGAAGAGAGGAGATTGAGCGCGAGGTCTCGCGGGCTATGGCGGGAAAACCTGTCTATGATTTTAAGGAGGCGGACGGCATTGCCCACAGGCTCTGGGTGATCAATGAGGCGGAGGCCGTGGAGCGGATCAGAAACGCTTTTTTGCAGGTGGATGCCATTTATATTGCTGACGGCCACCACAGATGCGCTTCGGCGGTGCGGGTTTCCAAGAAAAGAAGAGCGGCATTTTCCGACTATACGGGGAAAGAAGAATTTAACTATTTTCTGTCGGTTCTGTTCCCGGATGACCAGCTTATGATTATGGATTACAACCGGGTAGTGAAACCAGGAACGGATTTTGACGAAAGCGGCTTTCTGGATCGGGTGAAAGAAGCGTTTGCGCTGGAAAAGATGGGGAAAGAGCCGTATAAGCCTAAGACGAAGGGCGAGATTGGTATGTATTACCGGGATGAATGGTACCGGCTCACGGTCGATGACAAGTGCTATACGGGAGACCCGGTGGAGGATCTGGATGTGGCAGTCCTGCAAAAGAGGCTTCTGGAGCCTGTGTTTGGCATTGTGGACCCGAAGGTGGATGAGCGGATCGACTTTGTGGGCGGCATCAGAGGACTTGCGGAGCTGGAACGCAGAGTACATACGGATGCGCTGGCGGCTTTTGCCATGTTTCCAACAGATATCCATGAGCTGTTTGCGGTGTCGGATGCCGGAAAGCTGATGCCTCCGAAATCTACCTGGTTTGAACCAAAACTTCGGAGCGGGCTTCTGATCCACAAGATTGAGGAAGCGGAATTGTAAACCTATAGGAATGATAGAAAGGCGGAATGGCGGCAGATGAATAAAAAAACATATAAGTTGATGAACTGGGCAAAAATAGAGGAGATTGTCTACTCGGAATCGGATAACCCGCACGAGATTCTCGGCGCGCATGTAACGGGAAGTTCTGTTTTGGTGCAGACCTTCCAGCCGGGAGCGAAGAGTGTGCGTCTGCAGCTTTTGGACGGAGATAAGAGTTATCGGATGGAGGAAGCTGATGAGGAGGGGTATTTTGCCCTGCTTTTGCCGGGAAAGACCATTCCCGCCTATGAGTATGTGGTGGAGGCTCCAAGCGGCAGTCTGAAAAAGATCCGGGATGCCTACAATTTTGCGCCGCAAATTACCAGACAGGATACAGAGAAGTTTGATGCGGGAATCCACTATAATATCTATGAGAAACTGGGAGCGCATCCGGCTGTGGCAGATGGAATCGAGGGCACGTCTTTTGCGGTCTGGGCGCCTAATGCCATGCGGGTCAGCGTGGTTGGCGATTTTAACGGCTGGGATGGCAGGGTCCACCAGATGAGAAGGCTGTGGGATTCCGGCATTTTTGAGATTTTTATTCCGGGTGTGCAAGAAGGAGACTGCTATAAATTTGAGATAAAGGCCAAGAGCGGGCTGGTGTTTATGAAGGCGGATCCGTATGGATTCGGGGCGCAGATGCGGCCGGAGAGCGCTTCTGTGGTGCGTGACATCGACGGTTTTTCCTGGAAGGACGGGAAGTGGATGAAGGAGCGTGCCGCGTTGCAGGCGGAGGATAAGCCCATGAGCGTGTATGAGCTGTACCTCGGTTCCTTTGAGAAGCCTTCTGACGGCAGGGAGTTTTTCACTTACAGGGAACTTGCGCCGAAGATCATTGACTATGTGAAGAAGATGGGATATACCCATATTGAGCTTATGCCGGTGATGGAACATCCGCTGGATGAATCCTGGGGGTACCAGGTGATCGGCTATTATGCGCCGACCTCACGTTACGGTACGCCGGAAGATTTTATGTACTTTATGGATGAGATGCACAGGGCGGGGATCGGTGTGATCCTGGACTGGGTGCCTGCACATTTCCCGAGGGATACTTACGGGCTGTCCGGGTTTGACGGCACCTGCCTGTATGAGCATCAGGATCCGAGACAGGGATTCCACCCTCACTGGGGCACACTGATTTATAATTACGGACGGCCGCAGGTGAGCAATTATCTGATTGCCAATGCGCTGTACTGGGTGGAAAAATATCACGCGGACGCAATCCGCATAGACGCGGTTGCTTCCATGCTTTATCTGGACTATGGAAAGAACGATGGGGAGTGGGTGGCAAATATCTACGGCGGCCATGAAAATCTGGAGGCGGTGGAGCTGCTCAAGCACTTAAATTCCATTATGAAAAAACGCAATCCCGGCGTGCTGATGATTGCGGAGGAATCGACGGCATGGCCGAAGATTACGGGAGCGCTGGATGAGGACGGCCTGGGCTTTGACTTGAAATGGAATATGGGCTTTATGAACGATTATCTGGGCTATATCACAACGGATCCCTTCTTCCGTTCGGGAAGGCACAATGATCTGACTTTCAGCATGATTTATGCATACAGCGAGAAGTTTATGCTGGTGCTGTCCCACGATGAGGTAGTGCACGGAAAGGGTACGCTACTTGGCAGGATGCCGGGAGAACGGGAGAAGCAGTTTGCCAATCTGCGGCTGACCTATGCTTACCATATAACCCATCCTGGCAAAAAGCTTCTGTTTATGGGGCAGGATATCGGGGAATACAAGGAATTTAATGAGAAGCGGGCTGTGGAGTGGGGCCTTTTGGAGAACGCGGACCATAAAAAACTAAACAAGCTGGTGGCGGCGTTAAATAAGCTCTATGTCTCCTGTCCGGCGCTCTATGAGAAGGACACTTCCTGGGAAGGTTTTGAGTGGATCAACTGCATCACGCCGAATGCCTGCATGCTGTCCTATATCAGAAAGACGGACCATGTGAAAGATATGCTTGTGGTGGTGGCCAATTTCGCTGATGCGAGACAGGAATTCCGGGTGGGCGTTCCCTATGAGGGAAAATATCAGGAGGTCTTTAACACGGACGACCCGGAATATGGCGGGAGCGGCATAGTAAATACAGCAGTCTGCGATGCGCTGGAAATGGAGTGGGACGGCAAGCCTTATGCGATTGATATGGTGAGCGCGCCTTTGAGCATCAGCATTTTCTCCTACACGCCTTATACGAAGGAGGAAAAAGAAAAAATCGAGCGCAGACGCGCAGAGGAGAGACGGCTGGCAAAGGAAGCGGAGGAGAGACGTCTGGCCGAAGAGGAAGCCGAGCGCACGGCGCAGGCAGCTGCAGAAGCCAGAGAGCAGGCAAAACGGGCGGCGGCAGAGGCGAAAGAACTGGCGAAGCGGGCAGCCGCGGAAGCCAGAGAGAGCGCGAAAGCGGCGGAAGTGCTGGAGAAGGCGGCAGAAGCGGCGGCACAGAAGCTGCAGGAGCTGACGAAGAAGCCGAAAACAGCGGAGAAGCGGCCAGCATCTGACGCGAAGGCAGAGTCGGAGTCTGACGTGAAGGCTGGGGCTAAGAGAGGCAGAAAGAAAGCGGCCGACGCAAAAACGGCGGTTAAGACGGCCGCAAAGAGAACGGCATCGAAGAAATCAGCCGCCGGGAATAACGAAGCGGGAAAAACCGACGGACAGTAGGCGGACGGCGGATCCGGCAGAAAATAGATAGCGGCGGTACGGAGGTAGTATGGAAGATCAGGCGGTACAGGAGCAGATCAAGGAAATAGAGTATATTGCATCGGATGAGCTGAATGTAGGATTGATCGAGCGTTATCTGCAGGAACTGCCGGATAAGCTGATCCGTCTGGGGGTCAGGGTGCTTCTGGCGCTGGTTGTATTTTTTATCGGCGTGCAGCTCATTAAGCTGGTGCGCAGGATTCTTCGGAAATCTTTTGAGCGGCGGAATGTGGATGTGGGTGTGAGCCGTTTTCTGGATTCCCTTGTCAAAACAGTGCTTTACATGCTGCTGCTGTTTATGATTGCCTCCTCCTTCGGGCTGGACGCAACCAGCGTGGTGGCGCTGGTGGGTTCTGCGGGCGTGGCCATCGGTCTGGCGGTACAGGGAAGTCTGTCAAACTTTGCGGGCGGCGTGCTGATCCTGCTTTTAAAGCCTTTCAAGGTTGGAGACTATGTCAAGGACGCCGCAGGCAACGAGGGAACGGTGGAGGAGGTACAGCTCTTTTATACCAGAATGATTACGCCGGACCGCCATATGGTAGTGGTGCCCAACGGAGACCTGGCAAACGGCAATATTTTAAATATGAGTATGCTCGGTGACCGCAGAATGGATATCAAGGTGGGGATTTCCTACGACTCGGATATCCGCAGGGCGAAGGAGGTTCTCCTCAAGGTTCTGGATGAGGATCCAGGGGTTTTGCAGGAGGAAGAGAAGCGGGTGTTTGTGGAAGAACTGGCGGACAGTGCGGTGATTCTGTGTGTGCGCTGTTACAGCTCCAACGAAAATTTCTGGGAGACCAGATGGCGGCTTATGGAAACGATAAAGTACGCGCTGGACGAGGCTGGAATCGGGATACCGTTCCCGCAGATAGATGTGCATGTGAGGGAGAACGGTCAGAAACAAGGCTGAAAGAATTTACTGACAGATTTCTAAAAAAATATCTTGCAAAATGACTCGTTCCATCATATAATAATCATTGTTGCAAGGTTATGCTGGAATAGCGCAGTCGGTAGCGCAACTGATTCGTAATCAGTAGGTCGAGGGTTCGAGTCCCTTTTCCAGCTTTCGTGTATAGGCAGAGTCAAGAACAGGCGGTGATTATTTTGTGTTTACATTAGAAATAATTACCGCCTGTTTTTGATGAGCAGCGCGAATGAGAAATGCGGAGCATTTCGAATCTGCTTATATGTACAGGTAAAGTGAAAGACAGGCACTGGTCGTTCTATGTTTGCATAAGAAACGATTGGCGCCTGTTTTTGGTGAATCGGAGGAACGGAGAATGACTGCAGGCTTTAGAGAAGAAGGCGAAATAAAGGATGGCTGTCGGCCTTAACCGACTAAGTCGGTCAAATAATGTTACTTGAGATTTACCGAAATAACCACCACAAGAACTTGACATAATATTTTGCCGTGATACAATATATAGTGCATGCAGCTTGGGGTGACAGAAAGAAGATACATGATATAGGGTCTTGGACAGAATATGGGGGAGTTATTTGGATGAAGATTATTAAGAGAAGCGGCGTGGAGGTCAATTTTGATCTGAAGAAGATCATAGCGGCTATCAAAAAGGCTAACATCAGCGTAAAGGAAGAAGACAGGCTGACGGAGGAGGAGATTGACGAGATCGCTTCCGTGGTGGCTGACCACTGCGAGGAGATGAGAAGGGCTCCCAGCGTGGAGGAAATTCAGGATATGGTGGAGAACCAGCTTATGAAGTACCGGGCCTACACCATTTCCAGAAATTATATCACTTATCGTTATAAGAGGGCGCTCGTGCGCAAATCCAATTCCACGGATGAGCAGATTTTAAGCCTTCTGGAGTGCAATAACGAGGAGGTAAAACAGGAAAATTCCAATAAAAATCCTACCGTTAACAGCGTACAGCGGGATTATATGGCAGGGGAAGTAAGCAAGGATATCACGAAGCGTTTCCTGCTTTCGCCAGATATCGTGGAGGCACATGAGCAGGGGGTGATCCATTTCCATGACGCGGATTATTTCGCCCAGCACATGCATAACTGCTGTCTGGTCAATCTGGAGGATATGCTGCAGAACGGTACGGTTATCAGCGAGACGATGATAGACAGGCCGAAGAGTTTTTCTACGGCCTGCAATGTGGCGACACAGAGCATTGCGCAGATTGCAAGCTGCCAGTACGGCGGGCAGAGCATTTCCCTGTCCCACCTGGCGCCCTTTGTGAACGTGAGCCGTGAAAAGTTCCGCCAGAAGGTGCGCGCGGAGATGGAGGAGATGGGTGTTGCCGCCACGGAGGAGCAGATTAACGCGATTGCGGAGCGGCGCGTAAAGGATGAGATCAGGCAGGGTGTGCAGATTATCCAGTACCAGGTGATTACACTGATGACCACCAACGGTCAGGCGCCCTTCATTACGGTTTTTATGTATATCGACGAGGTGCCGGAGGGGCGTCTCAGAGACGATCTGGCGATGATCATAGAGGAGATGTTGAACCAGCGGATTCAGGGTGTCAAGAATGAAAAGGGCGTCTACATCACGCCCGCGTTCCCGAAGCTGATCTATGTGCTGGAGGAGGATAATATCCACGAGGGTGACAAATACTGGTATCTGACGAAGCTGGCGGCGAAATGTACGGCCAAGCGGATGGTGCCTGATTATATTTCTGAAAAGATTATGAAGCAGTTAAAGGACGGCAACTGTTATACCTGCATGGGCTGCCGCTCTTTCCTTACCGTGTATCACGACGAGAATGACCAGCCGAAGTTTTACGGCAGATTCAACCAGGGGGTGGTCACCTTAAATCTGGTGGATGTGGCCTGCTCGTCCGGGCGGAATACAGCGCGTTTCTGGGAGATCATGGATGAGAGGCTGGAGCTGTGCAGACGGGCGCTGATGGCGCGGCACAACAGGCTTAAGGGGACGCTTTCCGATGTGGCGCCGATCCTGTGGCAGAACGGGGCCCTGGCCAGACTGAAAAAGGGAGAGAAGATCGACAAACTGCTCTACGGCGGCTATTCCACCATATCGCTCGGGTATGCCGGGCTGTGCGAGTGCACCCGCTATATGACAGGGAAGAGCCATACCGACCCGGAGGCGACGGCCTTTGCCTTAAAAGTTATGCAGTATCTGAACCATGCCTGTGAGGAGTGGCGGGAGGAGACAAACATTGACTTCAGTCTTTACGGCACGCCCCTGGAGTCCACCACCTATAAGTTTGCAAAGTGCCTGCAGAAGCGTTTTGGGATCATTGAGGGTGTGACGGACCGCAATTACATTACGAACAGTTATCATGTGCATGTGACGGAGGAAATTGACGCTTTCAAAAAACTGAAATTTGAGGCCCAGTTCCAGGAGCTTTCGCCGGGCGGCGCGATCAGCTATGTGGAGGTGCCGAACATGGAGAACAACCTGGATGCAGTGCTTTCCCTGATGCAGTATATTTACGATAATATTATGTATGCCGAATTGAACACAAAGAGTGATTACTGCCAGGCATGTGATTACCACGGGGAAATCGACATTGTGGAAAATGCGGATGGAAAACTCGTCTGGAAGTGTCCAAACTGCGGCAACACCGACCAGAATAAGATGAATGTGGCAAGGCGTACCTGCGGTTATATCGGAACACAGTTCTGGAATCAGGGACGCACCCAGGAGATCAAGGAGCGGGTGCTGCATTTATAACAAATCGAGCGCTTTGCGGGCTCGGATGTTTGAGGTGTATCATGTACTATTCGGTGATAAAAAAATGTGACATTGCGGATGGGCCGGGGGTGCGGGTGACGCTTTTTGTGAGTGGATGCACCCATCACTGTGAGGGCTGTTTCAACCCCGAAACATGGAATTTCCAATATGGGGCGCCTTTTACGGAGGAGACAGCGGATGAGATCATGGAGGCGCTTTCGCCGGATTACATCGCAGGGCTTACGCTGCTTGGCGGGGAGCCGCTGGAGGATGGGAACAGACAGGCGCTTTTGCCGCTCCTGCGGGCGGTGAAAAAGAAATATCCGCAGAAAAATGTATGGTGCTATACGGGATACCTTTTTGAGACGGACATTCTGGAGAAGTTTTGTGTGCAGTGGGAAGGTATGAAGGAGTTTCTCGCCTATGTGGATGTGATTGTGGACGGGGAGTTTGTGCAGGCGGAAAAAAACATCAGCCTGCGTTTCCGGGGGTCGGAGAACCAGAGGATCATTGATGTGCACGCGTCCTTACAGCAGGGAAAAACCGTGCTGTGGGAAGACGGGGAGAACAGATAAATAGCAGGATGGGACTGATGAGGCAGGGGTTATTTCCCTGCCTTTTGACCTGTGGAAGGAGGAACGGCAGTGCAGGAGAGCAGACTGTTTCAGATTGTATATTACCTGTTGGATAAGGGACGGGCCACGGCCCCGGAGCTGGCGGCTCGTTTCGAGGTGTCGGTCAGGACAATTTACAGGGATATCGACGCCTTGAGCGGAGCGGGTATTCCAGTCTATGCGGAGGCTGGCAGAAATGGCGGCATCCGTCTGATGGATGGCTTCGTTCTGGATCAGGCAGTGCTGTCTGAGGGGGAAAAGAAGGAGATCCTCGCGGCGATGCAGAGCACCCGGATCACCAGGGATGCAGGAGAAAGCCAGACTTTGCAGAAGCTTTCCGCCATGTTTCAACTCTCCTCGGAAAACTGGCTTGAGGTGGAGTTTTCCAGATGGGGCAATCAGGAGTCCGACAAGGAAAAGTTTGAGATTTTGAAGACGGCGGTTGTCCATTGCAGACAGGTCAGAATCCGCTACGCCGGATCTGATGGGAGTGTGGGGGAAAGAACCATACAGCCGTATAAACTGGTTTACAAGTCAAAAGCCTGGTATCTGAAAGCATTCTGTATGGAAAAGCAGGATATGCGGACTTTTAAATTGAACCGCATTTTGGATTACGAGCTGTTGGAGGACCATTTTGTGCGCCGCAGCTTTCCGGCGGAGCCGGAGGATGACGGGAAAGCGTATCCGTTGGTCACGCTGCGATTCCCGAAGGAGATGGCGTACCGGGTTTATGATGAGTTTGACAAAACGGAGATAGTGAGACAGGAGAATGGGGATCTGGCCGTTTCCGCCAGAATACCTGAGGGGGCGTGGCTGACCTCGTTTCTTTTATCCTTCGGAACACAGGTGGAAATTTTGTCACCTGCTTATCTGAGAGAACACATAGCCGAAGAGGCAAAAAGTATTTACGAGAAAAATAAAACCTGACATAAGATGTCAATATTATGGAGGTATAATAACCCTAAAAAACGAGTGATGTGTACAGAAAGGAAAGAGAAAGGATATGGGAAGACCGAGCACAAAAGCAGATTTATTGACCGCAGCAGCCGTAAATTTTGAGAAACTGAATGAAATGATTGCCGGATTGACGGAGGCTGAGCTGGAAACGCCTTTTGATTTTTCAGACAGCGCGAAAAAGGAAGCGCACTGGAAACGGGATAAAAATCTCCGGGACGTTCTGATTCATCTCTACGAGTGGCACCAGCTTTTGCTGACATGGGTGCATGCGAATCTAAGAGGCGACAACTGGCCGTTTATACCAAAGCCCTATAACTGGAAAACCTACGGAGACATGAATGTGGCGTTCTGGAAAAAGCATCAGGAAACGACGCTCGACGAGGCAAAGAGTCTGTTCGCTGGATCCCATGCCGAAGTGGTGGCGTTAGCGGAGACTTTTTCCAACGAGGAGCTGTTTTCCAAGGGTGTCTTTGCGTGGGTGGGTGGAAGCACGCTTGGCTCCTATTTTGTCAGCAACACATCGAGCCACTATGACTGGGCGATGAAAAAGCTGAAGGCGCATAAGAAAAACTGTGCCGGAAAGTGAGGAGGGATGGATGCACTTTGTGACGGCGAAGGGGATTTTGTCCTCCCAAAACGGAATGAATCTGTACCGGGGCTGCTCCCACGGGTGTATCTACTGCGATTCCAGAAGCAGATGTTACCATATGGAGCACGACTTCGAAGATATCGAGGTCAAGGAGAATGCCATAGAACTGTTAGAATATGCCCTGAAGCATAAACGGCACAAATGCATGATCGGCACGGCTTCCATGACCGATCCCTATATCCCGCTGGAGCTGGAGCTTGGAATTGTCAGAAAGGCGTTGTCATTGATTGATGCGTACGGGTTCGGATTTACGGTGATAACAAAGTCGGACCGCATACTGCGGGATCTGGATCTCCTTCAAAAAATAAACGAGAAGACAAAGTGCGTGGTGCAGATGACCCTGACCACCTATGATGAGGAGCTGTGCAGGAAGATCGAGCCAAATGTCAGTACGACGGGAGAACGGTTTGCGGCGCTTAAGAAGTTTCGGGACGCAGGCATTCCCACCGTCGTGTGGCTGACGCCGATTCTGCCCTTTATCAACGATACACAGGAGAATATTGAGGGTATTCTGGGGATGTGCGCGGAGGCGGGCGTCCGCGGCGTGATTCACTTTGGCACGGGAATGACGCTGCGCGAGGGGAACCGGGAATATTTTTATAAGCAGCTGGACCGTCTGTTTCCAGGACTAAAAGAAAAGTATATACGAACCTACGGCAATCGGTATGAGATCGAAAGCCCGGACAGCGGCCGGCTGACAAAACTGTTTCATCAAAAATGTGCGGAGAGTGGAATGCTTCACGATAATGAGGAAATATTCCGATATCTGCAGACCTTTGAGGAGAAGGGGGCTGGCAGACAGATGAGTCTCTGGGATTTATGAGATGCGGTTTTGGAAGCAATAGGGGAAGTGATAGGGGCAGGCCCAAATGGCCGGCCCCAATTTTTCTATGTGGGAAATCAGTATTTTTTCTTATAATAATGCTCTGCACTCTGGATCAGCTTGTAAAATACCATAGCGATGGCACACAGGATAATGATG
>CBCOZL010000044.1:0-26585 GCA_965114645.1 uncultured Lachnospiraceae bacterium
CCGAAGTCTGCGCTCATGCCAGCATGGCGCTTCCTTCGTCCGCCTTCTGACTCTGCTTATACGCGCAAAAAGAGAACATGATGTTTCCATCACGTTCTCTTTCGTATCTTTCTTTGTATTTTCTTCTGTGTGCAGCGGATGTTGCGCCTTACTCCTCCGCGCCTTCGATTTCCGCCAGAAATCCCGCCGACTTGTCAGCCTTCTCCGTGTTGGGGAACAGTTCGATGACCTGCCGGTAGATTTCCGCCGCTTTTTGCTTTTCTCCCATACGGTAGTAAGAGTTGCCCAAGTCAAAGAGCGCCTGCCCGTTGGTGGCATCATACTGGAACGCCTTTGCCAGATTCGGGATGGCATCCGCATAGTTCCCTGCCCAGAACGCTGCATGTCCGTCCTCGTCGTAGGACTCTGCAATCTTCGGCCCGATCAGTGCCAGCAGCGTATTGTAAAGGGTGTCAAAGGCCTCCGAGCTCTCATGCTCCTCCTCCTGTGCCCGCTCTGCCTCGATCTCCGTCAGATAATCTGCAACCGCAATGACATCATCTGGATTCGTCAGATATGCGCCGGCCGCTTTCATCAGGCTTTCCACAGACTTGAGCGTGCCGTCCTTCCCCATATACGCTGTCAGATCCTGCTGCAATGTCTCATTCTGCGCCTGCAGCTCCCCGAGCTGCTGCTGCAGTTCATCTATGGTAGCCGTCTTTGCGTCGGACTGCTCGCTGACCTTGCGCAGATCCTCGTCTATGCCTGCCCTGGCTGTCTGTATTCTGGCCGGCAGAATCAGGAAAAAGGCGATAGCGATACCGATGGCCAGACCGATTCCCAGATTCAGCAGGGAAGTAACGCCCCTGCCCTCCTTCATATTCACCGGCTGGATGATCGTCTCGTTGCCGCTCTGGTATTTGACAATCTCCTCCGACTTCTTTTTCTTCGAAGAATTTTTCACGCCCTCCTCGGGAAGCAGCATCTCATCCACTTCCTTCAGGTAGCGGAGCGTGGCCGTATTGTTCGTGTCAATCTCCAGACATTTGCCCAGCTCTTTCTTCGCCCGCTCCCACTCCTCGCTGTTGATATATAAAAGCGCCAGAAGCTGGTGCGCCCGGATAAATTTCGGATTTAAGGACAGCACCTTCTTTAACTGGATCACCGCCAGGTCAAGGCTTTCCTGGTTACAGTAGGTGAGCGCCTGATTGTACTTTTTGATCGTCTGATTGATGGTGTCCAGACGGTTCTGGTTCGTCTGGATCATATTGATATAATCGTCCGCAATGTTTTTCTTCGGACGCATATTCTTACTGATAACCCACTCGCTTAAGGCCGCCACCACCTCGCCTGTTTCAAAATACACCAGTCCGAGAAGGTTTCTTGCCTCCACATTATTCTTGTTAAATTTAAGGCTCTGCCGCAAACTTGTAATCGCACCCGTCAGATCCCTGACACCTGCCCGCTCCAGTCCGTCGTTGTAGAAACGGTTGGATATATATATGATCCTCTTGTAAAGGGCTACATCGGCACCGCAGTTTGTGCAAAAATCATGTTCAGACAGCGTACAGCCACACTGATAACAGTTCATCTATGCCAATCCCCTATTCTCCTGCTTTCTTCGATTCCTTCACGATCTTCACCATCAGATCCGCCATATCCGTCAGATCCTGATTGTAGATCGCTTCCTCTGCGTCCTCCACTTCCAGACTGGGGTGGAACTTTTTCAGCTCCTCTTCAAAATTAATCATTTTTTCCTCCACATCAGAGCAGTTTACTGCGATGACACGCGTCGAAAATATCAAATTTTCGACTGCGATCAAGGCATATTTGAGACTCCGACTCAAATTGCCGATTGAAAATAAGATCATCAGACTTATTTTTCAATCTCAAATCTCCTCAAAAGGGCTTTTACCTCGCCCGCCAAATATAATGAACCGACAATATACACCTCATCCCCGTCATTTTTGTGTGCAAGCAGCTCTGAAAGCGCCAGATCAGGCGTTTCGTAAGCTTTTATGTCAAATCCGGTATATTGTCCGAAACAATCCGTAAGCTGTGCAAGTGGAAGCGCCCGCTCTCCCTGTAACGGCACAAGGCATATCTCGTCAAAAAGACCTGCCTGTGCAAGCAGCGCCGCCGCCTGTGTGTATTGCTTGTCCCGCACCGTAGAATAGAGAAGCCTTCTTTTTCCGGCACAGGCATGCTGTTTTACCGTCTCCAGAAAGGCTCTGATCCCGTCCGCATTGTGGGCGCCGTCCAGATATACCGACGGCAGGATTTCCTCCATTCTGCCTTCCCAGACCATCTCCCTGATCCCGTCCTGCAGCGTGGAAACCGTGATCCGTCTGTCATCCAGAAGCGCCAGGGCACTTGCGGCGAGAGCCGCGTTTTCCACCTGATAAAGTGCAGAAGTAGACACAGTAAAACCAATATAATCATAATAGTGTAAATGAAGAGAAAAATCAATCGTTTTATGCCTAATCTTCATTTCTTTTATCGCATCTTTCCCTATCGGAAAAGTTTTGGCCCCGATTTTCTCCGCACACGCCTCCATGACGCGGGTCACATCCTCCTGTCGGTCCGGATATACCACAGACACGCCGGGACGCATGATTCCCGCCTTCTCTCCGGCAATCTCAGACAGCGTCTCTCCCAGATACTCCATGTGGTCGTAACCGATGGACGTTATGATGCACAGCTTCTTTTCCTCCACCACGTTCGTGGCGTCAAGCCGGCCGCCAAGTCCCGTCTCCAGAATCACATACTCCACGCCGTATTTCTCAAAAAGCACCATTGCCATAAAAAACAACAGTTCAAAAAAGGTGGGATGACTGGCGGCCGGCAGCCCTTTCACGCCCTCCATCACCACGCCAAAGGCGTACAAAAAATCTGCCTCGGACACCATCGTCCCGTTGATCACAAACCGCTCCCTCATGCTCACAAGATGAGGCGAGGTAAACATACCGCAGGAGATGCCCGCCTTTCCCAGGACAGAAGACAAATAAGCACAAACGGAGCCTTTTCCGTTTGTGCCTGCTATGTGTAAGATCTTACTGTTCTTCCCCGGATATCCAAGGCGTTCCCAGAAACGCGCGGTATCCTCCCTGCTGTTTTTTGTCGTAAATTTAGGGGTGGCGTTGATATAATCCACCGCCGCCCCGTAAGTATCAAAGGATTGTTCCATTTTGGTCTCCACGTTCTGCCTGTCAGAATCAGTTGTGTATGATCACCGTTCCCTCGATCACACCCTTCTCGGCAGCATACTTCATATAGCAGGTATTGCGGTCAAGCGTCATCTGCTCGGCATTGATGCCCACCACCACATTGCGGTAGATATTGCCATCTATCTTAATGTAAGAATCCCTGCCCACCTCCATGGTAGTCTCCAGTTCTTCTCTCTCGTGGGCTATCTTATCGAGTTCCACAAAGTATTCATCCTTCAGGTGGTTCCACTCCAGAAGACTCGCCTCCGTACTCCCCGAAGTGTTCGCGCCTCTCATTCGTTTCTCGCGCAACGCCTCCGTCATGGTATCCACCAGCTTGGAAAGCTTCTCCTTGGTCTCCGCTTCCTTCCGCCTTGCCTCCAAAAGTCTGTCAAAGGACTCCGGCGCATAGCCAGAGTGCAGAATGGTCTTCAGCTCCACATCATTTCCCGCAGTCATCGCCTCTATACCCTTAAGCGCATGGACGTAACCGCCGATGATCGCCCCTCTCTTGCCTATGGTAATCACCTTATCCTTTGCCGCCACTTTCGCATTCAGAATGACATTTGCCTGTACCAGTCCGCCCGCATCCACTGTCGTGTTCTCGATAAACTCTGCAAAGACATTTCCTCTTGCAGAAATCTTGCCACCACCCTGAATGCCGCGCGTCAGCATCACATCACCGCCGGCAAACAGAGATGCCGCACCCGTAGTACCATGAACCTCAATGTTTCGCCCGGCACGGATAATGATGCCGCCCTCCACATTGCCATTGATAATAATGTCTCCGAAAAATTCTATTTTACCGATAATCGCATCCACATCGCCCATGATTTCATGCACGTTCTGAATGTCTATCTTGCCATCCTTAACCTCGATCTTACCGTCGCTCTGTGCATAGTAAACACCGTTTTCCCTGGTGATGCCTTTTCCTCTCATAGGCGGCAGATCCCTCACCGGATCAGCCTTCATCTCCCCGCCGACAACCGTATAGCCGTCCACCCCCTGCTCCGCATAGTGATAGATCGCTACCTTATCGCCTTTATGCACGTTCTGGAGGGCGCTCATACTGGAATAATCCACCGAGCCGTCCTCCTTTACCTTCGGGCCGACATGTTCTTCCGGCGCAAAAAGATACTCGAAATACCCATCCGTTCCGGGCTGCGTCTCCGCTCCTTTCGCCACCAGAATTTCTCTCTCATACACCTTTTTCTTCACCATGGCCGACAGGTTGGAGCTGTGATACCCTTTGATCACACCGTTTAGCTCCAGATAATTCTCCAGATCACGCTTCGTATATGTCTGTCCCTCTGCCGGTGGTGTGAGGTAAAGCCACGCCGCCATCTCGTCCTCGTCGATCCGCAGATAAGTGCCTTCTGCAAGATTTGACTCCACAGGAGGCTGTCTCGTCTCCACTGCCACCGCTGTTTCCGCAACAGTCTCCAGCCGGGTCTGCGTTTCCTCTGCCGACGCTGCTGGCTTTCCTGCCAGCGCCTGCTGCTGTGCGGGTGCCTGCTGGACAGCTTGGGGATCCAGTCCTTTTGCCCTCGCCATTGCTGCTTTCAGTTTATTAAGCTGTTCCGAGGACAGATTCACCTCCGCCACGTGACTCACCTCCTTTCTCTATTTTCATGAATCGCACGTCATATGTTCCCAAACTACTATTCTTACATATACCTTACACCAATTCCGCCTACTTTTCCAGTGGTTATTTATTAAATTTTTCACTGGTTCAGCCCGCGCCCTTCGCAAAACCGCAGTTACATAAGCTGCGAGAGCCGCTCTTCCACCTGTGCCTTCATCTGCGCATATTTTTCAAGCTTTGCGCGCTCCTCGTCCACTTTCTGTTTCGGCGCCTTGGACATGAATTTCTCGTTGCCGAGCATCCCCTGCACTCTGGCAAGCTCTCCTTCCAGCCGCTTCTGTTCCTTTTTCAGCCGTTCGATCTCCTGGGCGATATCCACCAGCTCCTCGAAAGGAATATAAACCGCTGCGTTCGGGATCACCACGGAAACAGCGCTGTCGTCGATGCCGCTCTTGTCCTCCTGGACGGTCAGCTCGGACGCCGCCGCAAGCGAGGTGAAGAACTGCCTGCCCTCCTCAAAGATCTGACGCACGCCCTCGTTCTCGCTGACCACATAGACAGCCGCTTTTCTGCCTGGCGTCACGTTCATCTCCGTTCTCACGTTGCGGATACCGCGCACCGCCTCTTTCATCAGTCCGATGGCATTTTCCTCTTTTGTAAACTGTCTGTCTTCGCGGAAGAGAGGCCATTCAGATACCATGATAGATTCCTCTTTCGTCTGCAGCGTGCAGAAGATCTCCTCCGTGATGAAAGGCATATACGGATGCAGCAGTTTCAATGCATCAATCAATACGTTCTGCAGCGTCCAGAGCGCCGCCCGCTTTCCTTCCTCCTCGCCAGTCTCCGTGCTGTAAAGGCGGGGCTTCACCATCTCGATATACCAGTCGCAGTACTCATCCCAAATAAAGTCATAAACCTTCTGCACCGCAATGCCCAGCTCGAAGCTGTCCATATTGTCCGTCACATCTTTCACAAGCGTATTCAGTTTCGAGATAATCCACTTATCCACCGGGTACAGGCTTTCCCGGATCTCTTCATAGGAAGTCTCCCAGCCGCGTTTCCCGGTCTTCTCCTCCTCCTGATCCATGTTCATCATAATGAAGCGGGATGCGTTCCAGACCTTGTTTGCAAAGTTGCGGCTCGCCTCCACTCTCTCATAGTAGAAACGCATATCGTTGCCGGGCGCATTTCCCGTAATCAGCGTCAGTCTCAGGGCATCTGCGCCGTACTGGTCAATGATCTCCAGCGGATCGATCCCGTTGCCAAGGGACTTGCTCATCTTCCGCCCCTGGGAATCCCGCACAAGACCGTGGAAGAGCACCGTCTTAAAAGGCTTCTCCCCCATCTGCTCATAGCCGGAGAAGATCATGCGGATCACCCAGAAGAAAATAATGTCATACCCTGTCACCAGCACATCCGTGGGATAGAAGTAATCCAGATCCTCCGTCTTTTCCGGCCACCCAAGCGTGGAGAAAGGCCACAGAGCCGAGGAAAACCAGGTGTCCAGCGTATCGGGATCCTGGGTGAAATGGGTTTCCCCGCACTTCGGACACACGCCGGGCGCTTCTTTCGCCACCACAATCTCCCCGCACTTGTCGCAGTAGTAAGCCGGAATCCTGTGCCCCCACCAGAGCTGGCGGCTGATGCACCAGTCGCGGATGTTATCCGTCCAGTTGTAATAGATCTTGTCCATGCGCTCCGGGATGAGCCTGATCTCGCCTTTCTTCACTGCCTCCACGGCGGGTTTGATCAGTTCGTCCATCTTCACGAACCACTGTTTCTTGATCATCGGCTCGATGGTGGTCTTACAGCGGTCATGGGTTCCTACGTTGTGGGAGTAGTCCTCGATCCGCACAAGAAGCCCCTCTTTCTCCAGTTCCTCCACGATCCGCTTTCTCGCCTCGTACCGATCAAGCCCCTCATATCTGCCGCCGTTTGCATTGATGGTGGCATCGTCGTTCATAATGTTGACTTCCGGCAGGTTGTGGCGTTTGCCCACCTCGAAATCGTTGGGATCATGGGCGGGCGTGATCTTCACAACACCCGTTCCAAACTCCATATCCACATACTCGTCTTCCACCACGGGAATGGCCTTGTTTACAATGGGCAGCCAGACCTGTCTTCCCTTTAAATAGGTATATCTCTCATCGTTGGGGTTCACCGCCACAGCGGTATCGCCGAGCATCGTCTCCGGGCGTGTCGTCGCAAACTCAAGAAACTCCGTCTTACTGGGCTGACTATCTTGGTCAACCAACGGATATTTGATATGCCAGAAATGTCCCGCCTGCTCCTGATACTCCACCTCCGCGTCAGAAATGGAAGTGTTGCATACAGGGCACCAGTTGATGATGCGGCTTCCTTTGTAGATCCAGCCTTTCTCGTGCATCTTGCAGAAGACTTCCGTCACCGCCTGATTGCAGCCTTCATCCATGGTGAAACGCTCCCTGTCCCAGTCGCAGGAAGAGCCGAGTTTTTTCAGCTGGGAGACAATACGGCCGCCATACTCTTTCTTCCAGTCCCATGCCCGTTCCAGAAAGCCTTCCCTGCCGAGATCGTTCTTGTCGATCCCCTCCTCCTTCAGCTTCTCGATGATCTTCACCTCTGTGGCGATGGAGGCGTGGTCCGTCCCCGGCTGCCAGAGTGCATTGTAACCCTGCATCCTCTTATAGCGGATCAGGATATCCTGCATGGTATTGTCAAGGGCATGTCCCATGTGGAGCTGCCCGGTGATGTTTGGCGGCGGGATCACGATGGTGAAAGGGGTTTTCGTCCTGTCCACCTCGGCGTGAAAATACTTCTTGTCCAGCCATTTCTGGTATAATCTGTCCTCGATGCCTTTTGGATCATAGGTTTTCGCAAGTTCTCTGCTCATTGTTTCCTCCTTAATTTTACTCTTGCGCTTTCTGGCTCTGCTTATGCGCGCAAAAACGCCCTCTGCCAGTCTCCTGACAAAGGGCGTAGTTACGCGGTACCACCTTCATTTATCACTCAGCGAAGCCTTCCGGCCTCCGATCCGTTAACGCAGATCACGCGTGGACGCTTACTGCCGCTCCCGCAGAGACTTGCGGAAAACGATTCTGCATCCCGGTTCCGAAGCCACATTCCCCAGGTTCCCTTCCGAAAGGATCTCTCAGCCTGTGATCCCTCTCTCTGGCGGCGGCGCCTGCGTACTCCTCTTCGTCATCACCTTTACAATTATCTAATACTATAGTCAATTATATCCCGTTTGTCAATTCCCATTTCCCGGCCTTCTTCAAAAAGAGGCTGACGGAATCTGCCGTTCCCGGAAAGCGCGTCTCACGATGCATCCTCCCCAAGCACCTCCAGAAATACTTCCACCAGGTTCGGGTCAAACTGGGTGCCGGAGCAGCGGCGAAGCTCCGCCTCCGCATCCTTCCCGCTCATCGCCTTGTGATAGGGCCTGTCATGCACCATCACGTCATGGGAATCCACCACCGTGATAATCCGGGAAAGAAGCGGTATTTCCTCCCCCGCAAGGCCGCCGGGATACCCGCCGCCGTCCCACCGCTCATGGTGATGGAGAATATATTCACCGATAGGCTTCAGCTCCTTGGAGGCGTTGGCAATCCGATACCCTTTCTCCGTGTGGGTCTTCATAATCTCCCACTCCGCGTCCGTCAGTTTTCCGGGTTTGATCAGGATGGCATGGGGAATGGCAATCTTCCCGATGTCGTGAAGCACCGCCAAAAGCGCCAGTTTACCCAGATCCCCGTCCGATAAGGAAAGCGCCTTCCCGAGGCGGATCGCCATCTCCCTGGTGCGCTCCACATGCTCCTCCGTCTCATAATCACTCTCCGTCAGCGTCTGTGTCAAGGAATCTAACAGCGAACACTTCTTGGAGGACTGGTTCATCAGCTTTTTCGTGCGCATGCTCTCCGATGCCTCCCTGACAGCCTCCTCCACGCTCTTTGTCTGATCCCGGATCACAGCGATGCCGTATTCGATATCCGTATTGATTCCTGTGTCATTGCCCTGTCTGTACTGCTCCTTGATATGCTCAAAAAGGCGGACTGCATATTCCTGTTCCACCTCTGTGAGCGCCGCGGCCATGTCCCCGTCCGCCAGCCTTGCCAGAACTGCACCAGCCGGCAGATTTTCCCGCAAAAGACCGGCCGCCTGCCTGAGCAGTTCATTGCCCTTGCGCCAGCCGTACACATCATTGACAATCCCGATCCCGTTGGCGTTGCACACCACCACTGTCACCGGGTATACTCCCCCGGCAAGCAGCTTGTCCGTCACGCTGTAAAAACTGTTCTTTGAGTAAAGCTGGGTGAGCATATCCCGCTCCGTCTCCAGGTTTTTCATTATGAGAAGATGGCCGATAATCTGCCCCTTCCCGTCTCTTAGGCAGTTAAAGACACAGTGATATCTGCGTGCTCCCGCGCTGCCCGGATTCTCCCAGTCAAAAGTCTGATCCGAATCAATGCTCTGCAAATCGCGGAACGCGCCAAGCTGTAGAAAATCCGTCATGCTGATACGGTTCTGCTGATCCTCCAGCGCCGGAAAAAGCGCCCGCATATCCCGGTTCGTATCTGCCGTGTACCCCTCATAGTCAAAAAGAATCATCGGCATACCCATATATTCCAGCACCATCTTGCGGGTGGTATTCAGCATTCCCCTCGAGGAATAGTCGAAGGTATTTCTGTAGACAAGCGGACAGACAAATCCGTAAACCAGCACTGCTGCATCCACAGGCACAGTCAGAATCTCCAACATATACAGGATAGTGAGCAGACCGATCACGCAGAGCGACAGAAGGGTGCTGGCATATCTGGCGCGGTATATTTTCGGCACGCTTACGGTCTTTCGGATCAGCAGGAACAGAATCACGGCCACAAGGAGATACACAAAAGCCAGATGCAGGTAAAATCCCGGCTTAAGCTCAAACATGTATTTTATGGCGTAGATACTGTCCGCCTGGTACTGATAACGGAGAATCACTTCGTGGAAAACATTGAGTATCAGAATCGCCGCGTCTATAAAAGCCAGAAAATAGACCGTGCAAATCAATATGCGTTTCGAGCGCGGCTTTTCCATTCTTGACTGGGTAAACTCTGCCATATAGTAGACCATAGACAGAACAAGAAAATCCAGGCATACAAAATAGACGCTGGTCGTAAGAGAAGCTGCAAAGTAAGTGCCCGCGCCGATTCTTGCCAGATAGGTGAGGTTCACCGCACAGGCTGCCATAAACATGGTTCCCGTAACGAAGGCCAGATGTGTTTTCTTTTTATAGGTAATAACAGCGCAGACAAACGCGCAAAACGCTGCAAGAGCGAACACGATATCACTTAAGACCATAAAAATATCCTCGTTTATGTCGTAATGATTTTTTATTGTACCATATAATTCTGTCAGTCTGAATAGGAAGCTCATTGTGAATAGCCACAAATTTTATCTTTGAGATTTGGCTATTTCGTCCTCTTTCCAGACAAAAAGGAGGCGTCTGCGTCAACAGACTCCTCCTGCTGTCTCATTCACTCTGTCATATCACGTTTCTGTCCCGACCCTGCGCAGCTCCATATAAGCGATTTCCATGCCCGGCTTGGGAAACTGAAAGGCAAGCCGGTATCCGCCCTTCTCCATCTGCACGCGAAGCAGCTTCTGCATAATCCACCTGCCCTCCGTTCCGTTCGTCTGGAATGTGGCAAAGTGTTCCCCGTTCAGTGTGGCCCTGCACACCGTCTGTGCCCGGTCTGTCTGCGGGGACATCAGTTTTACAATCACATCGTAAACGCCGCCCTCCGGCAGGTCAAATACCCGCTCCGCAGGCGTGGAAATATGTAAGTGGATCCGATTTTCTCCATCCAGCGCATCCCCTTCCGTCTGTGCCGCCCGGAACAGGGGGATCTCTGTCCTGCGAAAATCCTCCTTCTGCATGGCCGGTGTCTTCATCAGGAAGCCGCATATATTCCTGGCGCTTCTCTGCAGCTCCCCGACGGTGAGCCTGCCTCCGGCAAGCGCCTCCATGATATCGTCTCCCGACGCGTTAATTTCTGCGCCGTTGTTATTTACTACCATGTACACATCGTTCTGGGAACGCACCATATCCGCCGTGCGGGTTCTCGATGCTTCTCCGCCGGCCGCCGCATCGTTCATACAGGCCCACCAGTCTGTCATAACCATACCGTCAAAACCCCACTCTCCGCGCAGTATGGTAGTCGTCAGATCATAGGCGGATGCCGCCCAGTGGCCGTTTACGGGATTATAGGAAGTCATAACGGCCTGCGCGTTTCCTTCCCTGACAGCAATCTCAAAAGCCTTAAGATAGATCTGCCGCAAAGCCCTCTCCGAGACCACCGCATTGACGATGTTTCTCCCTGTCTCCTGGGAATTGCAGGCAAAATGCTTGATCACCCCGTATACTTTGTGCCGCCCGATTCCCCTGACAACGGCAGCCGCCATCCTGCCCGAAAGCAGCGGATCCTCCGAAAAATACTCGAAGTTTCTTCCATTTAACGGGTGCCTGTGTATATTGATGCCGGGACCCAGGAGCGCATCTATCCCGTTTTCCACCATCTCCCCGCCAATGCAGGCATACAGCTCTTCCACAAGCGCCTCATCCCATGTGCACGCAAGCAGCGTCCCGATCGGCACCTGCGTGGCCGCTGCCCCGTTATCCATACGGATGCCCGAGGGGCCGTCCGCACAGCAGCCTATGGGAATGCCAAATCCGAGCAGACTGTCGGACACCCCGCCAAAAGCTGCCGCTGTTCCCGCTGTCACCTTAATGCTGCACATCCCTTCCCCTCTCACAAGGGCGGCCAGGTCTTCTTCAGACAACTGCGCTATGAACGCCTCCATCGTACAGGTTCCCTCCGCCACGTCCTTTAACAGCAGTCCCTGGCTGCCAGTGTAAACAGCCGCGGGCGGAAGGCGGTCCTCTATCCGTCTCCGAAGGTCAGCCGTTCTCACGGGGGCAGGTTCATATCCGGGTGTGACAGCGCCATTTTCATCAACCAGAGCCCGCAGACGCTCAAAATTCCTGGATGGCGCCATCGCCTCCTCGCAAGACTTTACCAACAGGGGCTTTTGCACTTCCCAATTTCCCGCCCCGTTCACCGGCACCGGCTGTGTGTTCCTGCTGTCCGTCCCCACATGGAAAGAGTAAGCTCCCGCCTCCAGCACATAGGCGCTTTTATGGCCGCCGGCTCCGCTGTCATCATAGGAGGCGAGACTGTACATGTCCACCGTAATCTGCACTTTTTCCTCTTCACCGCATCCCAAATGGCCCGTCTTCACAAACCCGATCAGTTCCTTTGCCGGATTTCCAAGGCCGCCCTGCGGCTTCTGCACATAGAGCTGCACCGTCTCACGGCCGCCGTATACCGTCCCTGTATTTTTCACGCTGCAGGTGAAGATCAGCTTCGCGTCCGTGCCCTTTCCCGAGATACATGCCGAAGCCTCCGACAGCCCGAACTCCGTATAAGAGAGACCATATCCGAAAGGGTACAGCACCGCATCCTTGTCAAACGTCTCAAAATAGCGATACCCCACATAAATATCTTCCTGATACACATTTTCAGACACGCCGCCATGATTTCGGTCCGAAGGGTAATCCGTGATACGCCGCGCAATCGTGTCCGTGAGCTTTCCCTGGAAAACTTCCCTGCCCGTCAGCACATCGGCAATCCCGTTTCCGCCTTCCATGCCGCCCTGCCACGCATAGACTACCGCCCCCACAGCCGGATACTCCTCCACAAACTGCATATCCACGATGTTGGAAACGTTTAAAACCACGGCCACATCCCGGAAATTTCTGCACACACAGGCGAGCACCTCCCGCTCCCCGGCCGTCAGCAGATAACTGCCTTCCTGCACCGCGTTGTCTTTGTCTTCTCCCGCCGTCCGCCCGATCACCACAAGCGCCTTATTGGAACACGCGGCCGCACGGCGGACCGTCTCTTCCTCCAGCGGCATTTCCTGCTGACACCACGGCTCGCACGCCCAGCCGCCCCCGCCGTCATCAAAAGGATGGGCAGCCAGCCACTTTTCATACCCTTCCGCCACCTCTTCATTGACACGGACCCCGGCATCCCGCAGTCCCTCCAGCAGGCTGACCATGTAAGGCACATTGACCGCGCCTCCCGATCCCGTGCCGCTTCTGTAATAATCAATCTGGCATCTGCCGAATACCGACACATGGTCTTCTCTGACAAGCGGGAGAATGTATCTGCGGTTCCTCAGCAGAACCGCCCCCTGCGCCGCCGCCCGCCTGCAGATAATCGAAACGTTTTTATTTTTACACATGAATATACACTGCCTTTCTGTTTTTCACCATCCGCCATTCATTCTCTGACGCATGTGGATTCCCGGGGGATCACTCTGCCCTGCAGAATGTCTATCGTTCCCTTTTTCTCTCCTTTAATCAAGTCAATCAGACGCGCCACCGACAGGGCGCCCTGTTTCTCGAAAGATGTCCTGACCGTTGTGACCGAAGGCTTCAGAAGCTTGACAATCTCAATATCGTCACAGCCCACCACGCTCACATCCTCCGGCACCCGGATTCCCTCCTCGGTGAGCGCCTCGATCACGCCGATGGCGCTCAAATCATTTGCCGCAAAGACGGCATCCGGCAGCGGCTTCATCTCATCCATAAATTTTTTCATGGAATGATAGGCGGCATCCGTTTCATACTCACCGTCGATGATATAATCCGGCGAAAGAGCGATGCCCGCCCTTTTTAACACGTCCCGGAAGCCGTTTAGTCTCTGGGTATTGTCAAAGTTATTCTCCACGCCGCGCACATAGGCGAAACTGGTATGTCCAAGTTCCAGCAGATACTTTGCCACCATTTCCCCCTCATGGTAGGAGTCAAAGACCACACTGGAGATGGTATCCCCCTTCAGCTCTCTGTCAATAAAGACCGTCGGGAACTGATTATCTGCGAGAAATTTTTCCTCTTTTTCCTTGATATGTTCATTTAAAATGACTGCGCCGTCAATTCTTCTGCCAAATATATTGGCCATCATATTGTCGGTTTTGTCACTGATGTAAATATTCAGTTCATAGCCGTACTTCTTGCAGCCCTGATAGACCGCATCCACCAGAACACCGTAATAAGGCCCCTTGATTGAAGTGATAAAAAGCCCGATGACGCGGGTCTCCTTCGCCTTCAAATTTCTGCCGTTTAAGTTCGGCACATAATGAAGCCTCTCCGCCACTTCCAATATGTGCTGCTTTGTTTCAGGGTGGAGCACGTCCACCCCGTTCAGCGCATTGGAAACCGTCGATATGGAAACGCCCGCCTCCCTTGCCACATCCTTAATTGTCACCTTCCGCAATGCCACTGTACCTTCTCCCGCCCCGTTATCCTCTTCCCGGCTTCCACCTTTTTCGAAACGTTTTCGCCCAAAAGAATATTTGATAAAATTTTAACACAAAATCATAGGGTCCGCAATTGCTGACATTACGTCATCACAATGCTGTTGACCGACTTCGGTTCCAGGTCAAACAGGCGGGTGATCCCTGCCTCCCGGTAGCCTACCCTGACCACCTTGTCAAAGGGATTGAACAGTTCCAGTACAAGCGAACCGTCGGGGTTTCTGAATACCAGGCTGTCTCCGGCAAAAGCGCCGGCCGCGCCCAGCCGCACCGCACCCCTTTGTATCACCGACGAAAAGTGCTTCATCACATAAAAGTCCGGGTTGTAAACGACCTCGCCAGTATTCGGACAGGCTGTAATCATGGCATTTTGCGGATCTCCCCATGTGCTCACCCCCATAGGCTCCAGCACCAGATTCCAGTACAGATAACTCTCCGCCCCGTTTCCAATATAGTGTTTCAGCATCGTCCAGACATAGCGCGCGTACTCCCATGTGTTATCCCCGAATCCACACTCGTTTTCCGACTGCATCAGGCGGAACCTTGGCCACCAGCTCTCAAAAGTCCTCTGGATGGCAATTTTCCCTCCCCACTGGTAGCTGACGCCGGTTATATAGCGCGCCGCCTCCGGATCCATCAGCACCGTGTTGGCAAAATAGTCATAGTCTTCCGTCGCCCATTTATCGAAAATCAGCCTGTGATAATCACAGCCCGGCGCATTGATGGTGCCAAGCCAGAGTTCTGTAGACAGACCGGCCCTCTCCATTGCCGGCCCGAGATAATCCCGGATAAACGCTCCCAGCTCCTCCCCCGTCCACATGCAGGAAGGGAATTTCTGATTGGCTACGGGTTCATTCTGCACATGCACCTGCTCTATTTCTATTCCCTCCCGCCCATAGGCCGTGATGTACTTGACAAAATAATCTGCATAGGCCTGCATCACCTCGGGCGTCCTGACCAGTCTGCCCCAATTGTACACCGGGGGATCTTTCATCCATGTGGGCGGGCTCCAGGGCGAGGCAAACAGTTTTAACTCCGGCGCATAGCGCTTTGCCGCCTTAATATAGGGAATGAGCGCCAGCCGATCCCTTTCAATCGAGAAGTGTTCCAGAGCAAAGTCATTGGGGGTCTCGTCCAGACTGTACCAGTCAAAGGAATAATCGTTTGCGCCGATCGGCACCCGGCAGAAATTCAGGTTCGTCCGCCCTTCGCCCGGCTCAAACAGCTCTCTGAGCACGTTTTCCCTCACAGGTTCGGAAAGCTGCTCCAAGGCCCGCCAGCCAAGCTCGTTCAGACAGCCCCCGAATCCATGCATGGTCTGATACTCCCTGCCGTCCAGATACAAAAGCGCGTCCGCCGTTCCCTCCTTACCCGCTTCCTTCTTTTCCCACTGCGTCTTCTCATTGGAAAAACGCCAATTAATCTGTCCCATAAAATCCTCCATTTCCGGCCTCTCAAAAACCAGGCCATCCGCTACTTATCCGCCCCGACAGTCATTCCATTCACAATATACTTTGACAGGATACAGAACACAAGGATAATCGGCACCACCGAAATCGCAATCGCCAGGTACATGGCTCCATAATTCGTCAGATACAGCCCCTTGATCATGGAAATCATCACCGGCATCGTATATTTCCTGCTGTCACTCACTATGATGAGCGGCCCGATATAGCTGTTCCAGCTTGCGACAAAATTGAAGATGCACATGGTCACAATTCCCGGAAGGACACACGGATACACCAGCCGGTTAAAAATCCGCAGTTCCCCGCATCCTTCCACACGCGCCGCCTCAATCATCGAATCTGGTATGCTCTGGGTAATGATCCCCCGCATAAAAAACACGGTGGACGCGCTGGCGATTCCCGGCAGGATAAACGGCCAGTAAGTGTTCAGAAGATGCAGCTTTAAGTTCAACTGGTAGAAGCCGATGATGCTGACCTGGGACGGAATCATCATGGATGCCAAAACGATTCCGTACAGGATCTTTTTTCCTCTGAAATCAAATTTCGCAAATCCATACGCCACAAAAGCCCCGAAATATCCTGTCAATACCGTATACGAAGCAGAAATCAGCAGACTGTTCGCAAATCCGCGCCAAATGTTGACATGGGTCTGCATCGTCCGATAGTTTTCCGCCAGCGCATCTCCCAGCCACAGATTCAGTTTTGTCACAATATCAAAGCTGCTGTGGCTCGCATTGATCATCACCAGATAAAAAGGCACCACGGAAAGCATCAGCAAAAAGATCAAAAAAGCGTAGATTATTCCTTTTAAAATGCTGCGGCTCATCTTTGTCATTGTCCTTCACGCTCCTTTTTCTGTAATGCGCTCATGCACAAGGCACTCAATATGGCAATGATAACAAACAGTCCTGCCGAAACCGTGGATGCATAACCGTAGTTGTGGTTTTTAAAACCCTGGTTGTAGAGATACATCGCAGTCGTCAGTATGGACTTGCGGGGATCTCCCAGACTGTTTGTCAGCGTTGCCGGGACGTCAAACAACTGCATGCCTCCAATGATGGACGTGATGGACAGATAGATCAGCGTGGGACGGATCATCGGCAGGGTAATTTTCACATATGTCTGGGTTCTGGTTGCGCCGTCAACCATCGCCGCATCATAAATGCCGGAATCCACCGTGGTGATGCCCGCCATGACAATAACGGTTGTATACCCGAACCACATCCACCATTGGATATAAGATACCAGTCCCGAGGCGAATACCGTACTGTTGAAAAAAGCAAAAGGCTCTCCCAGCAGTCCGATCTTCGTCAATATATGGTTCATCGCCGATTTGTCACCGTCGAACAGTAAGTTAAATAACAGTCCCACAGACGCCGCCGTGATCAGATTCGGCAGATAAAACGCCGCCCGGAAAAACTTCACGCCCCGGATTCTGTGAAAGGTGAACACAGCCGAGAGCACAAGGGCCGTCAGTATCTGCGGTATAAAATTCATCATCCACATCCGAAAGGTATTCCAGAGCGACTGATAGAAAACCTCATCCTTCAGCAGTCTCCCATAATTTTTTATCCCAACGCTGTTTACCGGCCCCAGACCATCCCAGCTCTGAAAGCTTAAGAATATGGTGTACAGAATCGGATACAGACTGAATATAGCAAACACAATGAAAAACGGAGCGATAAAAAAGTATCCGTAACGGCTTTTGCTCACCGTATGTCTTCTGCCTTTGCGCTGTCTCATCGTCAACCTCCCCTATCCGTTTTCTGCCCTTTCTCACAGAAAGGGTACAGGGCCAGCCATCGGGCCGGCCCTGCGGCATCCTGCATCCTTATTCCACCGTAATCTCCGGATACGCATTGGCTACATCGGCCTTGAATGCATCGAGGGCCTCCTCTTTGCCCTTAATGCCCGTGGCATAATCCTTCACTGCGGACAAAAATGCATTGTTGATCGTGCCGTCGTAAGCCGTCATCAGATCCGCCGGCAGCTTTTCCATCTGACTGTTGTAGAAGGCAAACGGATTCTGTCCGCCCAGCACCTCTTCCCCGTCCTGCTCTGCAAGCGCCTTGTCCGCAGATTTTAAGGAAACGTACTCGCCATACTCCGCGCCGTAAGCCTTCTGCGCTTCGCTGTTCAGACAGCAGTACTCCATAAACGCCCAGGCAAGGTCTTTGTTCGGACTGTCTTTATAAATGCCCACCCATGTTCCGCCTTTCACATAGGGCACCGCACCCTGGCACATCGCCCATTCTCCTTTTGTGGTATCCGCGGAAGGTTTTACCACAAACTGATACCCCCATGAAGGCAGAACATAGCAGAACGTGTCATCGCTTTCCACAGCCGCACTCCACTCCGGCGCCCACGGATCCACACCCAGGTCATATCCGTTTTCCGTAATGGTTTTGGCCATATCCATAAAGGAGAGCATCGACTCGTCAATCACCAGCCTGTTATCTGCCACCCACGGATTACTTCTGTTTGAAAACTGCATATTTAAAATATCCTGCCAGCTGGCGAACATTTTAATTCCTTTTTCCTTCAATTTGGCCGCCACATCGAGCATGGCCTCATCGCTGTTTATCATCTCGGCCACCTTTTCCGGGTCATCCGTGCCCAGCACATCCCGCGCCATATCGCGGCGGTACATCACAGAGCCGGGACTGGCCTGCCAGCTCAGCGCCCGGAGCGTGCCGCCCGAATCCCTGCCGACACTGGCCACATACTCCCACATGTCCGATGTCTCGGCATGGTAGGGCGCCCCTTCCAGATCATCCCAGAAGCCGGATTCCACCAGATACTTGACATAGTCCGATTCCCCGGTAAAAACATCCGGCGCCCCCTGTCCGCCTGCAAGCGTCGGCGTCAGCTTTGCAACAAAATCCTCATTCGGCACTACGGTAATATTCACTGTCACATCGGGATACGCCGCTTGAAATCCTTCCACAAAACGTCCCAGCTCCTCCCCGGAAGACCACACTTCCAGCGTGCCAGAGAGCGCGGTCTGGTCTGCCGCATTCTCTCCCTCTCCCGTATTTTCCGGCTCCGCCTCCGTCTGCCCATCCGCAGAACTTTCAGATCCCTGTTCCGGGGATGCAGGTTCCGGCGTCTCCCCTTTTGTGCCGCATCCGCCTGTTCCCAACACCAGCGCCGACATCATCAGTAAAGCTATCATTCTCTTTTTCATGTCATCCCTCCTAAAATAGGTATCATACTTCCCTTTTTCATTTTCATTACAATTTCTTGCCTTTTCTTTAATAAAAACGTTTTTATTTTTGTATCTAAATCATACAATAATCACATGATAGTGTCAATAATCTTTTATTTTTTTGTCATAACCGCACCAATTTTAAGCGTTTTATGTCAATTTATAAAAACGTTTTTGTTAACATTCCACAATCCTGCAACTGGTATGCCTAAAAAAATACAAAGTGGTACTTTTAAAATGATCATTTGCGTATAAGATAAGATTATCGGACGGCAAACGCCGGAAATTTTTAGGAAAACCACAGAAAGGCTGGAGACATGATGAAAAATGAGAAACTGTTGAAACTTGTATTTACGGGTATCTTTGCCGCATTATCTTATGTGGTGTTTACCTTCTTACAGATCAAAATTCCCCTGCCGGGAGGCGATGCCACCTCCATCCATCTGGGAAACGCGGTCTGCGTGCTGGGCGCACTGCTCCTGGGCGGCGTCTACGGCGGGCTTGGCGGCGCCATCGGCATGACCATCGGCGATCTCTTTGACCCGGTGTATGTGGTCTACGCCCCCAAAACTTTTATTCTGAAATTGTGCATCGGCCTGATCACCGGCCTGATCGCCCATAAACTCGCGCATATCAGCACCGAGACCGACACGAAAAAAGTATACAAATGGTCTTTCATCGCCGCTGTGGGCGGTCTTTTGTTCAACGTAATTTTTGACCCCCTGATCGGTTATTTCTACAAGCTGGCGATTCTTGGAAAACCCGCCGCGGAAGTGACTCTGGCGTGGAATGTGGCGTCCACCTCGATCAACGCGGTGACATCCACGATCGTGGCCGTTCTGGTATATAGCGCGCTGCGGCCTGCACTGAAAAAATCGGGACTGTTCTTTACGGTTTAACAGGAAGGATAAGAGGGCGGAAAGGATAGACCTATCCCTCCCGCCCTCCCGGCATTTCCCGGTATGACAGCTTGTTACATATAGGTATCGCTGTTCTCCGGCATCACCACCGCCGCCACAAAATAGACAAGCAGTCCCATGCCAAGGCTGGCCACACAGCCAATCGCCCAGATCAGACGCACCAGCGTGGGATCTATGTTCAGGTATTCCCCGATCCCCCCGCATACGCCGCATATCATCCTGTTGTTCCTGGATCTCATTAATTTTCGGAAATCATTATTCATGCGTTACTCCTCCTTTTATAAAAGCCTTTGTCTACCCATCAGTGTACTTCCCGCCTGCTTTTTTATGCAGTTTTCCACATGATCCAAATCACTCTTCAAACAGCACCGTCACCGTTCCCATGTCGCAGCCGATATCAAACAGGCTGCCTGTTCCACTGTTCCACGACTTGTGCGCTGCGATGCCGGCGTGGCTGTAACTCCCCACCGTGATCTCGCCCATGCCGCACTCCACTTCGTAGCTGTGATCGTCCTCCGACCCGGTAAGATTCACACTCACCTCGCCCATTTCACAGTCCAGATCCAGATTCCCCGATATGGTTCCTTCTATCTGTGCCAGCCCTACGCTTACCTCCAGATCTGTCTCCCCGCTTACCTCCAGATCCCTGATGTCCAGATGCCCGGCGCCGATCTCAAAATCTGCCTTCACGGCCGTGATGCGGTCGGCAAGAAGCTCTCCCGCGTCCACAGTAAGGCTGACCTCTTTTCCCTCGAAGCCATCCGCCTCAAGCAGTCCTGCGCCCAGATCTACCTTTATCTGCCCCGCTTTCAGGAATATGCTGTCCATATAGCCCGCGCCCAAGTCTATCTCACACTCCTCCAGCGCACAGCCCTTTGGCAGCCACAGATAAACGATATCGTTCGGTCCTTTCCGCCAGTTTCCGAGATGGCGCTCCACCTCATTTTCAATGGACAGCTCGCTCCTTCCGCGCTCATTCTCTATGGCATAATGCGGTCTGTTGGCATTGCCTTCCACAAGGAACCACACATGCGCATCCTCTGATTCCAGAATCAATACGTCACAGTCTTCCACATCAATCTCCAGACTGCCAAGGGTATCGGCCGTGAGCGGAAGCTGTTCCTTCTTACCCGCCAGCTTCTTCAGTTTCTTCTCCATCTCCTCATCCACGGTCCTGCGGACCTCTTCTACATCCATTGTTTCTTCCAGTTCCTCCAGCTCTTCCAGCTCCTCCAGTTCGTGCACTCTGTATCCCGGCGACCGAAAAAAGCCGATCCGCCAGTCGCCTGCGAAATCCCTGTAAAGGCCGAAAGGAAAATCACTTAGCCCCATCTCCGTAAGCTGCCGGAAACCGCCAAGCAGCCCGCACACAAGGCTGATAGTAAGACCTACAAGAAACAGAACCAACGCTGTCATCAGACAGCCCTTCGTAAATTTTTTCATGCCTGCGCACCTCCTCTGTGAAACAATTTACGGCACAGATTCACACATCCCCTGAACAGCCAGGGGATCGCCTTACCTACCACCAGCACCATCAGCCATACAAACACCAGCCCGACTGCCACCATGATCAGTCCTCCGCCGACCAGGCACAAGCCTCCAAGCGGTGCGCCAATCATGGCCACAAATCCCGCGACGACCAGAACAATGCCCACCACCGTCAACACCACGCCAACCACGAGGAAGGCGACAAAAACGCCGAGCAGTCCGGCTAAGATACCCATGCCGCCGCCAAAAAGACCACCCAACACGCCGATCCAGACCGGGGAAAGCAGAACCGCCAGCAGGATAATCAGCGCGATCTGTCCTCCTGTCATAGGTTTCTTCTGGGGTCTGCCCTGTCCTGCTGTCTGCTGGCCATAACCGCCATATGCGTTTCCCGCGTTCGTCTGCCTGCCGTAAGCGCCGCCTGCACCGCCCGCCTGTGCGCCGTATGCACTTCCTGCGCCGCCTGTCTGCGCTCCGTATGCGTTTCCTGTGCCGTCCGTCTGTGCATCGCCCTGCCGCTGATCGGTTGACATAATTTGATTTTTGATCCTCTGCTCATAACCGTGGAAGCCGGACTCCGTAAACTCGCCCCCATTCCCGCCGTCAAAAAGCCCTGCTTTGATCGATCTGGCAAGCTCCTCCGGCGATCCAAGTGACGCGATCACGCCCGCTTCGTTTCCCACGCCCGCGTCGTCAAAATATTCATTATAATAAGTGATCGCCTCCTCCCGCTCCGCAGGCGGCACATCCTGTAGAAGCGCGGTCAGACGGCTCATAAATTCCGCTCTATTCATTTTCTCCTCCATTCTGAAGCGTTAAGCTGAAGAAACGCGGGCAAAATATCAGATTTTGCTCTGCGATCAGAGAAATTTGTGACGCTCCTACACAAATTTCCGATTGAAAAATAAGGTCATCAGACTTATTTTTCAATCTTCAGTCCTCCCTCAAAAATACTGTTTAATTTCGCAGAATACCGATACCATTCGCTGATGTAAAGATTGAGCTGTGCCCTGCCCTTCTCCGTAATCCTGTAATACCGCCTGTTCCTTCCTGCACATTCCATGTCATAAATCTGCAGGCACTCATCCTTCTGCAGCCTTCGCAGAACCGGATACAGCGTTGACTCGGAAATCTCGATGACCAGCCGCACTTCCTGTGTGATCTTATAGCCATAGGTTCCTTCCGCCTCATGGGACACAACAGCCAGCACGATGGCATCCAGCAATGCCGCACCTGTGTTAAATACCATGTAAATGACTCCTTTCTTCCTTTTTACATACTTCATACGTCATCCTTTTCCGGAGTTTTCCTCCCTTCGCCCGCCTCTATTGTTAATCTATAATATTATTGATTTGTACAATATTATATCCTGTATAATATTGTTTCTACACATACTATATGATATATAATATTATTTGTCAACATATAATTTCAAAAAAAAGGAACCTCACCTTTTACAAACGGCTGTGGTTCCTTTTTCTTAATTTATTTAGATGGTTTTCTTTCTAAAATCGGGAAAGCGGCGCTCAGTATTCCTTCTTCCGAAACACCCCTGCAGTAACCGGGAAGGATGCCGCAAATGCCGCCGCACTGCAGGCTGTTATAAAAATACCGCTCAAAATGATCTGCCGGGACGTCATATTTCCCGAATACACTCTGTTGATCAAAGAGCTTAATCCCATCATCATTCCGATTCCGCCAAGCAGGCTGACCACCATAATCACTTCGCTTCGCTCCTCCCCTCCCAGAAAGTACAGTGGAAAGAAAATGGCCCCCATAAAAAGGCTGATCCCGGTTCCCACCACAAGCAGCATGAAAACATCCGTACTCCTGTCAAAGGGATATCCGTGAAGGCCGATGGACATGGCAATGCCAAACCCAGCAAACCCAATGCCGACAAACAGCCATAAAAGCTGGCTCACAAAAAAGCTTAATGCAATATCCGCTCGTTTGACCGGTGTAGTCAGCTTGTATTTTCCCCATTTCGCAGTGTTTTCCTTTCTGACACTGGCAATGGAGATCAATGAAAAACCGATTATTACCAAAAGCGCATATCCAATGATGAGTGATGGGACAGCATTGTCCATAGCAACGACGAAAGCGCCCAGCAATACCGTGATCCCCGTGAATACTTTTACATTGGGAAGCGCCGTATAAAAATTATTTCTCAAAAGTCCTCTCATACTCTTTCCCCCTTTACCAAAAGCAGCATAATCTCATCCACCGAAGTGTGATCCACCACCACGTCCTTATATTTCCTCCGCGCTTCCCTGCCATCGGCCACCAGCACGTCGATCTGCAGATCCCGTTTCCGATAAGCCAGAATATCCTCTTTATCCAGTGCGTGAAACTGGCTTTCCCTGCAGCGCAGAACCGCATAGCTGTAGACAAGATCATCTTTTGCCGCCGTCAATATCAGCCTGCCGTTATGGATAAAGGCGATATAGTCGGCCACTTTTTCCAAGTCACTTGTGATGTGGGACGAGAGAAGGATGGAGTGGTTCTCCTCCTGCACAAACTCCAGAAAAACATCCAGTATGTCATCCCGCATCACCGGGTCAAGACCGCTTGTCGCCTCGTCCAGAATCAAAAGCTCTGGATGGTGCGAGAGCGCAGCGGCGATGGCCAGCTTCATGGTCATTCCCTTGGAATATTGTCTGATTTTCTGCTTCATCGGCAGATGAAAGTCCACAAGGTATTTTTGGAACAAAGGCTGATCCCAGTTCGCATAAAGTCCAGCCATCACCTTCGACAACTGCCCTGCCGTCCAAAACCCAGGGAAATTATCCCCATCGTAAACCACACCGATTTTTTCCCGGATGCCGGTATCCGCATCACCCATCTCCTGTCCGAACAGCTTCACCGTACCGCTGTCCTTCCCAATGGTATTCAGAATACAGCTTATGGTTGTCGTCTTACCCGCGCCGTTTTCCCCAACAAACCCAAGAATCGAGCCGTAGGGCAGCGAGAATGAAATCTGATCCAGTGTAAAATCCGACTTCGCGTAAGATTTAGAAAGATTTTTAAGTTCCAATATATTGCCCATGTAGTCTCCTTTCCATGTGGAGAATGCCCACATTGCAGCTTTCTCCCTCTGCAATTTTCACTACTGCCATTTCCGATAAGCTTCAAACCTGCAGCATTTTAGAAGTTCTGCTCATCCTCATAAAACAATGCCAGAATTTTCGTCAGTCTCTCCAGCGGTATATTGCTCGTTCTGCCAATTTCAGCGGCGGCCTGTAAATGCTCCTCTGCAATCCGCTGCTGCTCCTCCTGATACAGCTCTTTGTTCTGCGCCGCCACAAAGCTGCCCCTGCCGACTGTGGTATCAATAAATCCGTCCCTCTGCAGATCCTCATAAGCCTTCTGCACTGTGATGACGCTCACATGAATGGATTTTGCCAGCGCCCGCATGGATGGAATGGATTCCCCCGGCTGCAGCTCCCCGCTCATTATCATTGCCTTAATCTGCGATGTGATCTGCTCATAAATCGGTTTATTGGCATTGTTGCTGATAATGATCTCCACCTTTTACCTCCTTCCGAATTGTACTTAATGTACTTATTGAACAAGTACATTATAACACCTGCTCTCTAATTGTCAACCTGAAACTTAACATGCGCGGCGCCAATTTCTTCCCATCTCCTCCCCATTCACAGTTTCCCTTCCGAATCTACCCCCATATTGCGTTCCGCCTTCGCTGGTGCTATACTAAATCGAGCATAAAACGCTCGATTTGACCATTTCATTTGCTATAAGAGGAAGAACGAAGGAGTTTCTATCACCATGACTACAGAAAATAAAATCTGTTTCCGGCACGGCATGCGGGACGGCAGTCCGATCGCGCTCGGATATTTTGCGGTAGCCTTCACGCTGGGCATCGCCGCCAGAAACGCGGGTCTCTCCGCCATACAGGCGCTCATTGCAAGTGCACTGAACAACGCCTCCGCCGGAGAATATGCCGGGTTCGCGCTGATCGCTGCGGGCAGCAGCTATCTGGAAATGGCTGTAATGACTTTAGTGGTCAATGCCAGGTATCTGCTCATGTCCTGCGCGCTCAGCCAGAAACTCAAGGCAGCCACCCCCCTGCGCCACCGCATGTTGATCGCCTATGACGTGACCGATGAGATCTTCGGCATCTGCGTGGCTCAGCCCGGGTATCTGAATCCTTGGTACGCCTACGGCGCCATCGCAGTGGCCATTCCAGGATGGGCCTTCGGCACTTTTTTTGGTGTGATTATGGGAAATGTGCTGCCGACCAGAGTGGTCAGCGCATTGAGCGTGGGACTCTATGGTATGTTTCTGGCCATCATCATCCCGCCGGCCAGAAAAAGCCGGGTGATTGCGGGCGTGGTTGCCGTCGGTTTTGCCGCCAGCTATCTCGTAAACCGCCTGCCCCTGTTTCATGGCCTTTCCACGGGAATAAAGACCATCGCGCTCACTGCCTCGCTGGCCCTTCTTGCGGCGGTTCTATTTCCGACCGATACGGTCAATTCTGGAGAAAAATCATCGTCCGACAATGGCGATTCTGAGGAGGTAACTTAGAAATGGAACATAATATCTGGATCTATCTGCTGGTGATGGCAGCAGTCTCCTACCTGATCCGCATGGCGCCCCTGGTGCTGATCCGCCGGGAAATCACAAACAAATATCTGCGTTCTTTCCTGTTTTATGTGCCTTACGCAACGCTGGCAGTGATGACGTTCCCCGCCATCATGGAGGCTACACAGACGCCTGTGGCCGGACTCTTCGCCCTGATCGCAGGTATCCTCCTTGCCTGGAAAGGCTGCAGTCTCTTCCAGGTCGCCGTGCTGTGCTGCGCTGTCGCCTTTCTGGTAGAGCTGCTGCCAGTTTTTTAAACAAAATACAGTCTCTCAAAAAAGAAACATGCGGCGGTATGCCGCCGCATGAACGATTATTTAGAAAAGATTTACTTTGCCCACCACGCCGTCATTGATCACATAGTAAGCAGTGAAATCCTCGGGTTTTACATAGATCTGCATGTTTTCGATGGAATCTGCCTTGAAGCCCTTGGCTGTGTAATGGGATTTGACCCGTTCAGTCACAGCATCCATATTGACCTCATAATCGCGGTACTGTAAAATGACTTCCGTCTCAATCTCCTTCTTTGCCTCTGCATCTGTCTGTACTGCTGCTTTTGTATTTTCCATTGCATGGTCCCCTTTCTCTCTTGATACTCCCGTCATCCCCAGCAAGTTTGTTCTCTTAATAGTGTACCACAATCAGAATCATCTCTCAATAAGCAAAACGTTTTCCGTATCGTTGTGACAGTGCGGATTTTGTGCTATACTCTCATAAAACCATAACAGGAGAAAGAGTGAAAAATAAAGTGTATTTTTGAACGCACTTGTATAAGGGTTCATAAAA
>CBCOZL010000045.1:0-26547 GCA_965114645.1 uncultured Lachnospiraceae bacterium
TTTGAGGGTATGTACCCCATGAAAGACTTCGCAGAAGCCAGTGGGAAGAATTACGAAGTAATTCTTCAGCAGTTTTGCGAAGCAATACTGCATTCCTCGATAGCTCAATGGTAGAGCACGCGGCTGTTAACCGCGGGGTTGTAGGTTCGAGCCCTACTCGGGGAGGTAAAAAAGTGTTTGGTAAAGACCTGTAGACGTGACTGTTTACAGGTCTTTCACTTTGTGATAAATAGGGCGCCAAACCCGCTAAGAAAATAAATTTGACTATTTTAAAGATACGGTACTTCCTCTGACTTTTAACATAGGCTGCAGAAGTATGTGATTGCTTTCTTCATTTGATTTATTGATAAGCTTTAATAGGGTATCGACTGCATGGACAGCAATTTCTTTGATTGGCTGTGCAATAGTAGTGAGCGGCGGCTTGAGAATTTCGGAGAATTCTATGTCATCCACGCCAACAATGGAGAGATCGTTTGGAATCGATAGATTATAGTTGTGACATTCCCGATAGATTCCATACGCAATCATATCATTGAAAGCAAAAATGGCACTGACATTCTGCCCCAGCAGGCAGGGAAGGGCCTTGCGGCCGCATTCGATAGAAAGAGAATCGCAATATAAAAAATTCGGATCAGGAGTCAGTCCGTATTCTGATAAAGCTTTTTTGTATCCTTCAAAACGCTGTCTGTTGACGGTCAGATTGATAGCGCCGGAGGCACAGCCGATTTTGCGATGCCCCAGGTTTAAGAGATGCTTTGTGGCAAGGTAGCCAATCTGAACCTGGTCGACTTCGATTGTGGAATGGTAGCCAAAATCGTTTGCAACACGGTCTATGTAGACGATGGGAACTTCCATATTGCTCATAAATGTCTGGCAGGCAGTAGTTTCAGTTTCATCTTCAAAATCCAACTGGGCAAGAATAATACCGTCCACATGTTTGTCAGCAAATAGCTGCAGATATTCCCGCGTTGTATTTGGATCACCATCCGTATTGCCGATAATAACAGAAATATTATATTTTCGTATCTGCTCCTCGATATGGTGAGATAATATCGCAAAGAACGGGTTAGTAGAGTCGGGGAGTATCAGTCCAATGGTATTTGTGGTATTTGTTGCGAGGCTTACTGCCAGCTGATTTGGGCGGTAGTCTAATTCCTTTATAACGCGCAGCACTTTCTCACGAGTAGACTGTGAAATAGAGACAGGTTTATTGTTGATGATGAATGATACGGTTGTCCGGGATACGCCGGCGGCCTTAGCTACGTCTTTGATAGTTGCTCTCATGTTATAAACATTCCTTTACCAGAATTTATTAAACCGATATAATTTTACCAGATTTATTGAGAAATGTCAAAATATATAAATGTTCATAATTTGGTAAAAATGACTTTTTTCAAGAAGAATATTGACAAGTATTGTGCATTATGATATACAAGTAAGTATAAAAATGACATATGATAGGTCATTTTTATATTTTTCTCTCAATTAAACCGGTTTAATTATGTGAAGAAAGGAGAGGGGCAAGCAGAAATATTTACAGTTAAAAGAAAACAGGGAATAAGTAAACACAGTATAAGGAGACCAGCTATGAAAAAAAATCATGTAAAAAAGACGATTGGATTTGCATTAGGCCTGGCGATGGTGGCAGGAGGACTGATTGGATGCGGACAGAAGGAAGCGGAAAGCGCTGCTGCGGATGAAAACGGGGGTGAGAAGACAAAGATTGTACTTTTACTGAACGGATATCTGGGAGACCTTGCGTGGTATGACTGTTCTGCAGCCGGTATGGAATCTATCCGGGAAAAGTATGGAGATGAGGTTGAAACAAAAGTGATTGAGATGACGTTGGACCAGTCCAAGTATGATTCGATTATTGAAGATACTTTGAGTGAAGACTGGGATATCATTGTGGCTGGTTCCTGGACGATGATGGAATATATAGAAGCAGCGGCCGAAGATCACCCGGATAAAGAGTTCTGGTTTTTTGACGAGCCGATTGAAGGCTATGACAATATTTACAGTATGAGTTATAGTGCGAATGAAGGAGCGTTTTTGGCAGGTATGGCTGCGGCAAGTGTTTCCGAGACAGGAGTGATCGGCTTTATTGGGGGAGCGGATTCTACAGTGGTCAATGATTCTCTGGTAGGCTTTTTGGAGGGTGCCGCTTATGTAAATCCAGATATCAAAGCCCTCATTTCTTATACGGGCAACTGGGATGATTCGGCAAAGGGAAAAGAGCTGGCTTTGGTGCAGTACAATGCAGGCGCAGATGTCATCTTCCAGCTTGCATCGAATGCAGGCGTGGGTGTATTTGAAGCGGCAAAAGAGACAGGGAATCTGGCCATCGGATCTGATACGGATCAGTCTGAGATTTTCAGAGAGAGCGACCCGGAAAAAGCAGAGACTATTTTAACAAGTTCTTTGAAGCGGGTGGATGTTTCTCTGCTAAATGCGTATGAACTCAGCAGAACAGGGAAAATACCTTATGGAACCTGTGAATATCTGGGACTGGACAAAGAGTGTGTTGGTATCGTTGCAAATGACTATTACAATGCACATGTCTCAAAAGAGCAGGCGGCAAAGATCGATCAGGCAAAGCAGGACATCATCAGCGGAGAGATTACGGTATCTTCTGCATATGGCATGACATCTGAGGAACTGGATACATTCAAAGCAAAATACGTCCAGTAGGAAGGACGGTAGGAGAAGGGGGTTAAAATGGATGAGATTCTAAGAGCAGAGCACATCGTCAAAATATACGATAATGGTGTCATGGCGAATAAAGATATTAATTTTGCGGCCAGAAAGGGAGAAATCCATGCGATCTGCGGAGAGAACGGGGCAGGGAAATCGACTTTTATGAAAATGCTCTATGGAATAGAGCAGCCTAGCGAGGGCACCATTTATGTAAAAGGAAAAGAGGTTCATCTTACATCATCGGCCAAAGCCATCGAGTGCAGTATCGGGATGGTGCATCAGCATTTCATGCTGGTGCCCTCCCTTACTGTGGCGGAAAATGTAGTTTTGGGCGTGGAACCTCAGAAAGGTATCAGGTTTGATAAAAAAGAAGCGGTAAGAATCACAGAAGAGATAGCGGAAAAATATAATCTGCCTGTTCCGACAAACGAAAAAGTGGAAGATATTTCAGTGGGAATGAAGCAGCGGGTGGAAATCATCAAGGCGTTGTTAAAAGGCGCGGAGATTTTGATTCTGGATGAGCCGACAACTGTTCTGACGCCTCAGGAAACGGATGAGCTGTTTGAGGAACTGAAACATCTTCGGGATGAAGGACATACGATTCTTTTCATTTCCCATAAGTTATATGAAGTGAAAAAATTATGTGATCGTGTCTCGATTATGAAAAACGGAAGGATGGTTGCCACAGAGAATATATCGGATGTTACGGAAACCGACATTTCCAGGCTGATGGTTGGCAGAGATGTGGTGGAAGTGATAGAGAAAACAAAGGCAGACCCGAAAGAAACGGTACTAAAGGTAGAGAATATCACATGCAGGAATAGTGTGGGAAGGAAAGTGCTGGACAAGGTTTCCATGAGAGTGCGAAGCGGAGAAATCTTCGGTGTGGCGGGTGTGGAGGGCAATGGACAGCATGAGGTTCTCGAAGCCATTGCAAGTATGTGTCATGTGGAAAGCGGCAGTATCAGTCTGTATGATAAAGATATTACCAATCAGTCCATCCGCAAGATTAGAGATATGGGTATCACACATATACCAGAGGATCGTATGGTTCATGGAACGGCCAAGAAGTTCAGCATTATGAATAATATTCTGGCGGGCAGGCACAGGGCAAAGAAATTTACTGGAAAAGTGCTGCTAAATGAGAGGGCGATTGCTGAGGAAGCAGAATATCTTATCAAAGAATACCAGGTAAAATGCAGTGGAAAATATCAAGAAATCGGAATGCTTTCAGGAGGAAATATACAGAAGGTAGTGGTCGCGCGTGAATTTTCACAGGATCCGAAAGTGATTTTGGTGGATCAGCCTTCCAGAGGAATTGATATTGGAGCAGCCACATTTATCCGGGAAAAATTAGTCCAGCTGCGGGATGAGGGTAAGGCGATCATACTGAATTCTGCAGATTTGAACGAAGTGCTGGGATTATCAGACAGTCTTGCGGTATTTTATAATGGTAAGATTGCGGCGTATTTTGAGGATACCAGTCTTTTGACAGAAGAGGAATTAGGGCTTTATATGCTTGGAGTAAAGAAAATGGATAGTGCTGAGATTGAGAGGCGGATGTATGCGTAAAAATATGACACAGGAAAAACTGAATAGAGAATTTACTGTCCTCAGAACCGGTCTGGCAGTCGCGATAGGTGTGATTTTATCTATTCTCATCATTTTGCTTGTGAGTGATGATCCGCTTATGTCAGTACGGTATCTGGTGCTGGGGCCGGTTATGAGTTTTAATAACTTTTGCAGCCTGCTCACCATGTGGATTCCAATCGTCATAACGGGGCTGGCAGTCTGCGTGATGTTTAGCGCCAATCAATTCAACTTATTCGGAGAAGGAGCGTTTTTCTTTGGCGGTGTAGTGGCGGCAGTGGTGGCGCTGTCCACAAATATGCCGGCGGGAATCCACCCGGCTGTATGTGTAGCGGCGGCGGCAGTGGTGTGTGGGTTCATAGGAGCCGTTCCGGCACTGATGAGGTATAAACTCGGGGCGTCGGAGATGGTAGGATCCATGCTTTTGAATTATGCATGTATGAATCTGGGCCTGTTTATCATCAGCTACTATTTTAGGGACGCTTCCGCAGGAAGTGTTGTGTCCGGGAAATTCCCAAAGACAGCCAGAATTATGCCCCTGATTCCCGGAAGTGATGTACATATGGGATTTATTGCAGCTATTTTGCTGGTGATTCTGATTTATTGGTTTATGTACAAAACCCGGTGGGGATATGAAATTCGTTTAGTCGGGCAGAATGATAAGTTTGCAAAATATGCAGGGGTGAATATTGGTTTTGTACTGATCGCATCCCAGATGCTGGGAGGAGCTCTTTCTGGAGCGGCCGGAGCGATGGAAATATTAGGCGTATATCGGAGGTTCTCCTGGACCGGACTGACAAATCATGGCTGGGACGGCGTGACTCTGGGCATCCTGGCGGGAAGAAATCCGAAATACATTCCGCTGGCAGCCTTGTTTCTTGCTTATCTGAGAAAAGGGGCGGATCTCATGTCAATGAAAACGGGAATGCAGACGGATTTTGTGTCTGTGATACAGGCGGTTATTCTCGTGTTTATTCTGGCCGAGCGTTTCCTGGCAAAATATAAGCAAAAGAGAACCTGTGAACTTAGCAGGCAGTTGGAAGCGGATCGTGGAGAAAAAGGAGGAATCAGTCTTGGATAATATATTTGATTTGATTTTCAGTGTTCCGTTTATGTTTTCCGTGTTGCGCCTGACAACGCCCATTCTGTTGGCTACTTTAAGCTCTGTTATATCTGAAAGGGCGGGTGTGGGAAATATCACAATGGAAGGAACTATGTTAATTTCCGCATTTGTAGGCGTTGTTGTTTCGGCGTGGACCGGAAGCGCGTGGATCGGATTTCTGCTTGCAGTACTGGTGGGAGGGGCAACAGGGTATCTTCTCTCCTACATTATTTTTAAGATGGAGGTAAATGAGATTCTTGCAGGTCTTTCCATCAATCTGATCGGAAGCGGCGGAACTGTATTTCTCTTATATGCACTGACGGGAGTAAGAGGTATTTCTTCGAGCCTAAGCAGCAAGGTGATGCCGGCAGTGGATATTCCGGTGATCAAAGATATTCCGATGATCGGAGAAGTGGTATCTGGACAGAATGTTGTTACCTATTTGGCATTTATTTCGGCGTTTGTTATCTGGTTTTTACTGTTTCGAACGAAACTCGGACTTCGCATCCGTGCGGTTGGTGAGAATCCCGATGCTGCAAAATCCGTAGGTATCAGCGTATTCAGGACCAAAAGTATTGCGCTTGTGATTGCAGGCGTATTATCCGGGATGGGCGGAGCCTATATGTCCATGGGATATGTATCCTGGTTTGTTAAAAATATAACAGCCGGGCGTGGATGGATCGGCATTGCAGCGGCGGCCATGAGCGGACAGCATCCGATTCTGGGAATGCTTTCGGCACTGCTGTTCGGTATTGCCGATTCGATATCTAATACCCTGCAGACCATCAATCTGCCCTCCCAGCTGGTGCTTATGATTCCGTATGTAGTCACGCTCATTGCCATGTGTCTGTATGCCTGGTATGCGTTCAAGAAAAAGCAGAATGAAAAAGCGTCGAAAGCCTGATGGCTGATAGGAGGAAAGATGAAACAATACAATAATGAAAAAGTATTAGAGATGATTCGGAGCATGAGTGAAGAAGAAAAGCTTCTCTGTGTCCATGGGCAGTTGTGGGATCCATATAGGGCAAACCAGGCCGGATTTATACGGGGAAATAAGAGGCTTGGGATTCCTGACGTATTTATAGCAGACGGAGAATCGGGAGTCAATATAAGCTGGGAGACAACGGCATTTCCCTCCAAGGTGAGTCTGGCTTCTACATTTGACAGGAAAAGCGCTTTTGACTATGGGCAGGCGCTTGGGCGGGAGGCGAAGGCAGGAGGAATTCATGTTCTGCTGACTCCCCGTGTCAACATAGCCAGGGATCCGATATCCTTGAAAGGAACCAGTAATGGAGGGAATTATCAGACATACGGAGAAGACCCGGTTCTCAATGGAGAACTGGGAGCCAGGGAAGCAGAGGGGATTCAGGATGAAAAGCAGGCATTGGCGAATTTGAAACAGATGTTTGCTTCCAGCACTGGAGCCGCCCAGGGAGCCGGGAACTGCGTTATCGATGAACAGACAATTCATGAACTGTATATGCGCCCATATGAACTGGTAATGAAAGCCGGAGTCGCAAGTGCCATGACAAACTATAACCAGGTTAATGGGACATGGACATATGACTATGCCTATATGATGGATGAATGCGCCCGCGGAAAATGGGGCTTTCAGGGATTTGTCTTTGATGACTGGTACTGCTTGTATGATCCGAATGCGATCCGGCATGGGGTAACGTTGGAAATGCCGGGTGAAGACTACTATGATGAGGGCAGCGAGAGTTCCTGTTATGGGAAAAAGCTGCTGGAGGCGATTCGCGATCCCGGACAGCCGGTGACTATGGAAGATCTGGATCATGCGGTATACTATTACCTGGATACTTTGGACAGATTTGGTATACTGGATGAGGGGCAAAGAATCCCGGGACCTATCGGCGATACGGTCAAGATGCAGAGCGCAGAGGTAGCAAGAAGGCTGGCCGGAAAGGGCGCTGTTTTGCTGAAAAACGAAGACGATATCCTGCCTGTTGATTTTTCGGGGAAAAAGGTGGCTGTCATAGGACCGGGAGGGTATAAGCAGGTAATGCCGACTTTTAAGGAATCCCCTTATGGTTTTGAAGACCGCAAGAATAGTGTTTACCGGCTTTTGCGAGAGCAATATGGAGAAAATATTACATTCTCCATAGGAGACGACCTGGACGGTATGGTCATTCCTTCTGATCATTTATATCCGTCATGTGACAGTACGGAGCATGGCCTGAAAAGATATGTGGGAAGATTTACATATGAGACGTTAAGCAACGGAGACTTAGATGCCGTTCCACAGACGGAAACGTTTGTTGTGGACAAAGAAATTAATTTTTCGGGTGAAAACGCGCTTCCGGCCTTAAAGAGGGAACAGAGACGGGGATTTTTTAAAGAAACTCCCAAGGAATATTATATGTGGCATGGGTTTCTGTGTTCAAATGAAACGGGAATGCATAGAATCAGTCTGCAGAGCAGGTTCCCCGGGGTGGAAGCATTTGAGAAAAATCACGTGGAGAATGGCGACTTGTCCATAGCAACTTCCGGCAATCTGTATATCCGGGAGGCGGTGGATAAAGAGTATCTGACCAGAGTAGGTCTGGGAATCCGGGTTTCTGCCAACGGAGTGGTAAATCCGTTTTCAGAAGTGGTAAGCTGTGCGGACGGATGGAACAATGCGGGAGGAATGGTGTGGCTGGAGGCAGGAAAGAAATACGAAATCTACTTTAATCATACCTGTATTTATCTGGAACCGCTGGAAGTACGTCTGGCATGGACTACGCCTTCTATGGCAGAGAAAGCAATGAAAGATGCAGTGGAAGCAGCGAAGCAGGCAGATCTGGCGCTTTGTTTTGCATGGCATCAGAGCGTGAATGACAAACTGGAATTGGAAGAGAACCAGGATATGCTGATAGAACGTGTGGCTGCGGCAAATGCAAACACGGTTGTTATACTGAACAATGGGGATGCTGTGGCAATGCCATGGAGAGATCATGTCAAGGCCATTCTGGAAATGTGGTTTTCTGGCCAGGAAGGCGCGCTGGCAACGATGGACGTTCTTGATGGAAGCGTTAATCCGGCGGGAAGGCTGCCGGTTACTTTTCCCCAAAAACTATCGGATCTTGCGGCCAGGGACACATTGCACCCGGAACGTTATGCTGTTTCGGGACGGATCAGTCAAAAGGATGCTGTCCATCCAAACACGGCGGTTTTTACGGAAGGGCTATTAAATGGATACCGCTGGTTTGATGAAAAAGGGATAGAGCCGATGTATCCGTTCGGTTATGGACTAAGTTACACGAAGTTCTCATACAGTGGACTTGAGGTACTGCCGGACGGGGAAGGGTTTAAAGCTGTCATTTATATTGAAAATGTAGGAGACAGAGACGGAGACGAAGTGGCACAATGCTATCTGGGACGCCCCGAAACGGTGCCGGAGGGAATTCAAAGCGCGGCAAAGACATTGGTCGATTTTCAAAGAGTACACATAAAATCCGGGGAGAAGGTACGGGTGGCGTTTCACATTGATGAATTATATCTGAACTATTTTGATCCGTCCAAGATGGAATACAAAAAATTTATAGGCAGCAGGACGATTATGATTGGGGCATCTTCCAGGGATATTCGTTTGGAAAAAACAGTGAAAGTACAGTAAGGAGCAGAATGGTTATATGAAAAAAGCAGGGATTATAAATGCTGACCTGATAAAGCATATTGCGGCATTGGGCCATATGGATCTGTTGATGATCGGAGATGCAGGAATGCCGATCCCAAAGGGGGTGGACGTGATCGACCTGGCACTGTGTAAAGGTGTTCCCGCTTTTGAGCAGGTGCTTGACGCGGTGCTTTTAGAGACTGCTGTTGAATATTATTATATAGCTGAGGAGATTCGGGAGAAGAACAGTCGGTTATATGAGTATATTCAAAAGAGTATGCCGGATATTGCTTATGAGACGATGCCGCATATCTCTTTAAAGGAGAAAGCGAAAGAGTGCCGGTTTGCCATAAGAACCGGTGAGTTTTCTCCCTATCCGAATATTATTCTCCGGGCAGGGGTGGTATTTTAGACGTGTTGTACCGATGAGGAGGGTGCTAGATGAAGGTACTGAATTTTGGATCGCTGAATTATGATTATGTATATGAAGTGGATCATGCGGTAATGCCGGGTGAGACGATAGATTCTGCAAAAATGGAAGTTTTTTGTGGAGGAAAGGGGCTGAATCAGTCCATCGCACTTGCGCGGGCGGGCGTGCCCGTGTATCATGCGGGACAGGTTGGTGGGGATGGCCAGATGTTCCTGGATATATGCGCGCAAAGCAAAGTGGACACTACTTACATACGTCAGAGTCCTGGCAAGAGCGGTCATACGATTATCCAGCTTGATAAAAATGGCCAGAACTGTATTCTTTTATACGGCGGCAGCAATCGTGGAATTACAAAAGACCTGGTAGATGAAGTGCTGGGACATTTCGAAAAAGAAGATATTATCCTTCTGCAAAATGAGATCAACCAGATCGGCTATATTATAGACAGAGCCAGTGAAAAAGGAATGCAGATTGTACTGAACCCATCTCCTTATAATGCAAATCTGGACGACTGTGATTTGTCGAAAGTATCGGTTTTCCTTTTGAATGAGATAGAAGGAGAGCAGATTTCGGGAGAGAGAGAGCCGGAAAAGATGCTGGAGAAAATGATGGAAAAATATCCAGAAGCCAGAATTGTGCTGACTCTTGGCAGTGCCGGATCTGTGTACCGGGACAAAAACCAGACATATACGCAGGGAATCTTTGAGGCTGATGTAGTGGACACAACAGCGGCAGGAGATACGTTTACGGGGTATTTCATTGCATCAATGCTTCGAAAAATGCCAGTCCAGGAGGCAATGGGACTGTGTGCGAAGGCTTCTGCCATTGCCGTGTCCAGAAAAGGCGCTACAGATTCTATCCCCTGCCTGGAGGAGGTATTAAATATCTGAGAAAGCCGGTTTTAATCGGGGATACAAATACGTGCGTACAGTGGTGTAGGAGGCCGGCTGCTCAACGAATGGGCAGCCGGTCTCCTGATTATTTTCGGAACCGAAATAACACAGTTGTCACCGATTTTTTCTACAGCAGATAGTTGTTCTCCCGATCAGCGACTTGAAGGGAGGCAAGCGTATAGGTTGCATAACCTTCCGCTACAAGAGGTTCCAACTGGCACAGAGCCTCGGCCTCCTCAAAAGTCTGTGTCTTAAAGATAACCATTCCGGCAACGCCAGGACAGCCTTTGAGCGGCCCGGAAAGTTCCAGTTTTCCGGCGTCATCTAATTTTTTCAGATTTTCCACATGCCTTTCTATCACGGCCTTGGTCACCTTATTGTATGCCTTTCCTCGTTTAATCATCATTACATATAACCATTTTTCCATTTGCTAACCTCCATTTTGTATTTTCCGCTGCTCAAAGCGGAGTGCAGACATAAATTTTGTAAAAAGGAAGCTCGAAGAACCGTGCTGGTTTACTGGTATATTTTGACAATGTCGGCGGCCCGATCCCGAAGCATAGTCCGTGCCTCTTCTGGCTCCATGATTTCCACATATTTCCCGAAGGACAGGAGATAGTGGAAGGTCCAGTTGTTTAATTCGAGTGGAATGGCAACCCAGTAACTGCCATCTTCGCACAGCTGAATCTGGTTTTCCTGAAATTCATCATAGAGCCTGTGGGCAATTTCGGGAGAAAACCGCAGCTTCAAAATTGGATAATGGCAAGGTTTACTGCTTGCAGCCGCCAGAGAATAGTCATCTGGCAGTTCCCGCTCAAAAAGATCCGGCAGCACCCGAAGATATTTGATCCGTGACAGGCGGAAAGTTCTTATTTCTTCTTTCCTTCTGCAGTATCCGACGATATACCAGGCATGTGACTTAAAGACCAGACGCAAAGGCTCTATGGTTCTTTCTGATTTTCTCAGTTCAGAATTAAAGTAGAGAAAAGTGATCACATGTTTATTGCGTATGGCGAACTGCAAATCTGATATTTTGATTTTTTCTGTGTCGTCACTGCCCCAATAAGAGAAATCAACCTCAAGCCAGTCAGCCTCCGATGCATTTTTGAAAATAGCGGTAAGTTTGTGCCATGCCATTTCTGCATCTGGATATTTGGCCGCCTGCAGCATCTGCAGACCCTGGCAGATACTCTGCTGTTCTTCACGCGATATCAGGGACCTGTCGATGGTGTATCCCTCAATAAGGGATATACCGCCGCCGGTTCCCTTTGTGGTTATGACAGGGATGCCTGCGATTGACAGCGTGTCAATATCCCGATAGATGGTTCTCGTGGATACGCCGAAAAACTCGGACAGTTCCCGGGCCGTTACCTGCCCGTGACTGACAATATAAAATACCATCTGAACCAGACGTTCAATCTGCATGACGGGAGCTCCTTATGCTGGAATCATAATAACATGTCTAATATGACATATAGCTGTCATATTTGTTATTCATTTTAATATAACGGATTTGGAGCGCCTTTTCAATACGAAAGAAAATTCAGCAGGCGAACGGCTTGATAAAAGCAGGGTAAAAGATTATAATAAATTAACTATCTTTTGAAATACGAAACAGTGATCCGGGAAACCGAAGGAGGATAAGCATGCAGTATCGCAGACTTGGAAAAACAGAATTGATGGTCAGTGAAGTCGGCTTTGGAGGAGAGTGGCTGGAACGGCACAACTATGAGGAGTGCAAGGCCATGATCGACCGTGCGGAAGAACTGGGGATCAATATTTTGGACTGCTGGATGTCTGAACCGAATGTGCGTTCGAAAATTGGAAAAGCGCTGGAGGGCAGGCGGGAACGCTGGTTTATTCAGGGACATATCGGCTCTACCTGGCAGAATGGCCAGTACGAGAGAAGCCGTGATTTGGAAAAATGCCGGGAGGCTTTCGAGGATCTGCTGGCGCGTCTGCAGACGGATTATGTTGATCTGGGGATGATACACTTTATCGACCAGGAAGAAGATTGGGAGAACGCCATGAACGGGCCGTACATGGCGTATGTGAAAGAGCTCAAGGCGTGCGGAAAAATTCATCACATCGGCATGAGCACACACAATCCACTTATGGCGAAAAGGGCGGCACAGAGCGGGCTGATAGAGATGATTCTGTTCAGCATTAACCCGGCATTTGATCTTCTGCCGCCTACGGACAATATCGATGATTATTTTGTAGAGGAATATGAGGACGGATTTGGAGGCATTGATCCGGCCAGAGCAGAGGTTTATAAACTGTGCGAGCAGAACGATGTGGGCATTACGGTTATGAAGCCCTATGCGGGGGGACGGCTGTTTGACGAAGCGCGTTCTCCTTTCGGTGTTGCCCTGACGCCGGTGCAGTGCATCCACTACTGTCTGACCCGCCCGGCGGTTGCATCTGTTTTGGCAGGGTATGATACGCCGGAGCATGTGGAGCAGGCGGCTGCTTATGAAAACGCCGGAGAAGAGGAAAAGAATTATGCGGCGGTTCTGGCGAAGGCGCCCCGGAACACCTTTGGGCGGGGAGAATGTACATATTGTGGACACTGCAAGCCCTGTCCGAAAGAAATTGACATTGCGATGGTGAATAAATATTATGATCTTGCCGCTATGCACGATGACGTTCCAGCCACGGTGAAGGAGCATTATCTGGCTCTGGAACATGCGGCGGACGAGTGTATTGGCTGTAAGAACTGTGAAAGCCGCTGTCCTTTCGGCGTGAAGATCGCGGAGCGGATGGAAAGAACAGCCGCGTTATTTAGATAAACAAAAGTATTTTATATGCTGACTTTATGAAAATGCAGGAATATAATAAGAGTAAGAACAAGAGGCAGGAAGCTGATCGGATAAAAGGCGGACAGCGTATCAGTGAAGTTGGTTATCAGAGCGGAACGGAGATCAAAATGAGAAAAAAGCATGATGAGAGTAAGATAGACAGAGGAATTTCATTGCTTGTTTCGATCATTTTGGTCTTTCTGTTTTTGGGTACGGTCGTCTTTTCTGTCTCGCACAAGATATCCAGAGAGATGTCGGCATCTGCCACTCAGAATCTGAATGAAAGCCTTGACCTGATCAAATGTACGATTGAGGCGATTCTGAATAAGGAAGCGGAGTATCAGAGGCTTATGGCGCAGGGAATTGCCGAGATGGAGGAGCCGGAGGAATACGTTCGCGAGTACAAGAGAAGCGGAACGATGATGAAAATCGGACTGATTCGTTCAGGAGAAACGGTAGGCGTATGCAGTACAGGGGATGTGTTTACGGAGGAGGGACTGGACTTTTCGGCCGGCGGCACAATTGATGGACTGCCGGTATCCCAGTCGTATCTGAACTATATGGGGACATGGGCTTACTGCATTAAGTGCCCTGTGATGAAAGACGGCCGGGAAATTGCGATGCTCTATATTGAGTATATCTATGATTCCTTTGACAAGTCGCTTCCAGAAGGATTTTATAACAAGAAAGCCATGCTCTACATTATGGATGCAGAGACGGAACGGTTTGTATTAAAGCCAAAGGGAATGGGAGAGAGAAGCGCGGGTCATCTGAACCTGAGTGATTTCTACCGGGCGAATGATATTAAGGAAGAGAATCTCCGGGAAGATGTGGATGCGTGCCTGAAAGAGAATAAGAATATCATGTTTTACCATGATATCAGAAATAAGGACTCTCTGAATTATATGTGGTCGGTGAACAATGGTACCTTGTATCTGATCGGTTATGTGCCCATTGATGCGATACAACAGGAAGGCCGCTATGTCAATCAGAATATTCTTATTGTTGTCGCAGTTATGCTCATTGCATTTTTCTTATGCTGCCTGATTTATTATTTAAATCAGAGACAGCAGATTAGAATAAGAAAAGAGCGTGAAGAGGAGAGAGAGATCAGCAACCGCAGGCTGGCGGAAGCGCTGCAGGCGGCACAGATTGCAAGCAATTCCAAGACCATGTTTCTTTCCAATATGTCCCACGATATCCGTACACCGATGAATGCGGTTCTGGGCTTTACCACGCTGCTTGCCAGGGATGCGGAAAACCCGGATAAGGTGCGGGAATACACGAAGAAAATCATGGCGTCCGGGCAGCATCTGCTCAGCCTGATCAATGACATACTGGATGTGTCAAAAATTGAGAGCGGCAAAGTGGTGCTGAATGTGGAAGAGTTTACCTTAAACGACCTGGTATCTTCCGTGGATGCAATTATCCGCCCTATGGCAGCGGCGAGGGAACAGAAATTTTATCTGGAAGTGGCTGGAATCAAACACGAGAGTCTGATGGGAGATGAGACGCGCATCAACCAGATTCTGATTAACCTTCTATCCAATGCGGTGAAATACACACAGCCAGGGGGAAGCATCTGGCTGCGGATCATCGGGTTGGAGCAGCGTTCCAATCAGTTTGAGCACCTTAGGATTGAAGTGCAGGACAACGGATATGGGATGACGCCGGAGTACCTGGAGACTATTTTTGACGCGTTCACGAGGGCAGAAAACAGCACGACCAACAAGGTGCAGGGTACGGGCCTTGGGATGGCGATCACCAAAAATATCATAGAGCTTATGGGCGGCACGATCGAAGTGACCAGCGAAGTGAACAACGGCAGCCTTTTCCGGGTGGATTTGGAGCTCCGTATACCTGAAGGGCAGGCGGATAAACTGTTCTGGGAGGAAAAGGGCATTTCCCGCATTCTGGTGGCGGATGGAGATGCAGGGATATGTGAGAACATGCAGGCGCTTATGGGGAATGTGGAAGTGGAGGCAGACACGGCGCAAAGCCTGGAAGAGGTATTGTCTCTGCTGAGAGCGTGTGACCAGGCGCAAAAGGGATACGATGTGCTGCTGCTGGGGAACCATCTCTCGGAAACAGGCACATTGCAGACAGTGAAAAGGATCAGGGAGGAGGCGGGAGATGCGCTTCTTATCCTGATTTTGGCGGAGCACGAAGAAGAGGGATTAGAGAACATTTTACAGACACAGAATACAGGCATTCTTATGAAACCTTTCTTTGCCTCGGCGTTCAAAGAAAAGATAAGGGAAATGCGTGCGGAACTGACGCAGGCAGGGGAGTCTGACGGAAAGGACAAGAACAATCTGGAAGGACTGAATTTCCTTGCGGCGGAAGATAACGAGATCAATGCGGAAATATTGCGGGAAATCTTATTGTTTGAGAATGCCCGGTGTGAGATTGTGGAGAATGGGCAGATTGCAGTAGAGCGGTTTGTCAATTCAAAACAGGGTGAATTTGACGCCATCCTAATGGATGTGCAGATGCCGGTTATGAACGGATATGACGCCACAAGGGCGATCCGGGCACTGGAGCGCGAAGATGCACGGACCATACCGATCATAGCCATGACGGCAAACGCGTTTGCGGAGGATGAGAGGGAAGCGCTGCATGCGGGAATGAACGTTCATCTTGCAAAGCCGGTTGATATAGACCTGTTAAAGCAGGTTGTCCGCGAGTATACAAAAAGGGAGTAAGAGAAGTCTGAAAGCGGAACAAGAACAGATGAGCTGGAGGAGTGTATGTGTTTTTTCAGAAGGGTCAATATTAGAAAAGCAGGAACGATATGTATTGCCGTGATGGCGGCTTTGTCTATGGCGGCATGTAGAACGGACAATCATTTGATTGTTGTGGAGAATGAGGAAAAGCGGGTTGTGGAACTGTTCAGCCCGATGGAAAAATCGGAAGCCTATGTGGAAAATACGGCCAGAAGCGCAGCGGATAAGACCGTTATGCTGGCGGAGGAAAAACTGGATGTGAGTGTAGGATATGTGACCTATACGGCGGAGGATTACCAGGATAAGACTTACGATGACGTGACGCTGGACCGGGCGCGCAACGATATGGATGATATTTATCTGCTGAACCCGGATACCCTTCGTGTGCTGGGTGAAGAGGGTAAGCTGAAAGATCTGTCGGGGCTGGACTGCGTCAAAAATCTGAGAGAAGTGGTGATAGCGGCAAATATGATAGACGGAAAGCTGGTCGGGATTCCACAGGAGGTGGTGGCTTACGGGCTGTTTATCAACAAAGATATGTTCGACCAATATGGACTCGCACTGCCGGAAACGCCGGAGGATTTTTTGGAGTGCTGCAGGGTTTTTAAAGAAAACGGAATTGAGACGCCGGTAGGAGCAAACAGATGGTGGCTGGAAACTTTTGTTCTGGCGCAGGCGTACGCGGATTTATATAATGGCGGCAATACGGAGGCGGAAATAGCGGCCTTAAACAGCGGTGAGAGTAAATACAGCGATTACATGCGGCCGGGATTTGAATTTCTCCAGGAGATGATTGACAAAGGATATGTGGATGTCGAAAAGGCCCTTGTGAGCGAGGCGATTGAGGGGGAGAGGGAAGATTTTCTGTCCCAGAAGACGCCGATTGTCATGGCGTACTGGGGAGCGGCGAACACGGACACCGCCTATGGAAGCACGGAATTCGAGATGCTGGTCATCGGTTTTCCGAGTGGGCGTGGACAGATGCCGGTGATACCCATGACTGGGTTGGGCGTTGGGATCAATGCAGAACACGGGGAAGATGCGCTGGCGGTATTGGATGTGATGCTCTCTGACGAGGCGTTACAGATTTATGCGGAGACGAACAGGGTCATTTCCCCGTCCAAAAATGTAGAAGTGGAATGTGTCCCTGCACTGGAGCCCTTGCAGGATAAGATTCACAATAATGTCTATGTGCTTGGTTCCAATGCAGCGATGGAAGTGGAACAGTGGGGAAACACATGCTTGATTGTGAGAGAGCTGTTAGGCGGCGCAACCGTGGATGAGTGCATGGCGCGGTTTGATCGGTTACAGGAGGAGGCGCTTGGGAAATAGCGGCGCAGAAAAACAGGATCATTCCCGCTTTTTGGTGTGTCAGCCTGTCAAGGAAGGATAGCGGATGATTGGAAAAGTTTCTGTCAGAGGAAGCATGCGGAACAAGATACTGCTTATTTGTATTTTGTGTACTCTGGTGGCGCTGGTCTTGCAGACAATGCTGCTTCTCAATGTCAGTTCCAACATGGTTTACGAGCAGGCGCGGGACATCGCCTATAATTCCCTGGATAATATGCAGAATGAGCTTGGGAGCTATATCGAGGGAATTGAAAACAGCATGGTCAATATTTATAATGACAAAATGTTCCTCCGTGCGCTGCGGGAATATGAGACAACGGATGCGCTGCGGCAGGACTATTACCGCTATGCGAGAGACTATGCGGAGCAGTACTTTACGGCCAGTGACGGCATGATGGCGCTGTATTTCTACAACAGCGCCCATGAGGTGGTCAGTGTGTATCGGAAGGCGTCTACGCCGAAGCGCAACTATGCGGCAGATATCTACGAGGAGACGGAGATCTACAATGCGGATCGGGTGAAGGCTTACGCGGAGTCCGATGAAAACAGGATGCTGATCTCCAGCTACCATAATCCGTCCACGGAAGGGGATATGGTCAGATTTGTGCTGAAAATTTACGGGATCTCCAGCACAAAAAGTATGATCGGATACATTGTCTGCGATGCGGATGTGAAGATGATGCAGAAGATCATGCAGAAATACCAGATGGGTGAAAATACTTTTGTCTGGCTGCAGCCGGCGGGTGACAGGGCCTTTGCGGAGATGGGGGAGACGGGGCAGGAATACATCGGATTCTACGAACAGACCGTGGAGGACATCCGGGTGGATGGAAAAGCGGCTGTGGAGATGGCGGATTCGGAGAAGGTATTTTTCCATCTGCCGTTAAAAAAATATGATCTGGATGTCTATGCGGTTTTGCCGCAGTCTGTTTTAAAAGCGAGTCAGAAAATGCTTTCCAGAACACTGTTTATGAGTGTGACGGCACTGAGCATTCTAATGATTATCCTGTACACTTATATCACGAAGAGTCTGACAAAGCCGCTGGCCAGTCTGATGGAGACGATCGGCAGGATACGGGGCGGAGAGACGAATCTTCGTGTCACTTACCAGGTGCAGGACGAGATCGGGAAACTGGGTGAGGAGTTTAATTATATGCTGGATTCCATTGAGAATCTGATCGGGCAGAGGTACCAGGACCAGCTTCTCTTAAACAGGGCGCAGTACCAGGCCCTGCAGGCGCAGATCAACCCTCATTTTCTCTACAACACGCTGGATACCATGAGCAGCATTGCCAGCATACAGAACTGCGATCTGGTCAGTGACCTCTGCCAGTCGCTCAGCAATATTTTCCGCTACAGCCTGGATATGAAATATCCGTATGCCACGGTGTCAAGGGAGATTGCCCATCTGAAAAATTACATTTTTGTGATGAATGTGCGCATGCGCCAGGAGATCCGCTATCATTTCGACATAGACGAGGATGCGCTGCTCTATTCGATGCCAAAGATCTCCATACAGCCGCTAGTGGAAAATGCCATCAACCACGGTCTGAAAAATAAGCGCGGCGAAAAAAATATCGTCATCAAAGTATGGCAGGCAGATGGAAAACTGTTTGTGATGGTCCGTGATGACGGTGTTGGCATGGATGCGGAGAAGTTCAACCGGTTTCTCCGGGAAAATGACAGGGGTCTGATCGAGGAGGGGAACTCTATCGGACTGTCAAATATCAACGCCAGATTAAAGATGATTTACGGCGAGGAGTATGGTCTTACGATTGAGAGCAGACTGGGTGAGGGATCGGCGGTGTATCTGACGGTGGCGGCATTGAAAGAGGATGAACTGTATGGGAAGGAAAAAGTATAAGTTACTGATTGCGGATGATGAGTACTGGACAAGGGAAAAGATCAGAAGCATGATAGCCTGGGAGGAGTACCAGATTGATTTTATGTCTCCTGCGCAGGACGGGGAAGAGGTGCTGCAGATCCTGGAAGCGGACAGGCCGGACATTCTGATAACAGATATCAACATGCCCTTTTTAAACGGGGTGGATCTGGTGAAAAAGGTAAAGGAGCAGTACCCGGAGATTGTCATTCTGGTGCTCAGCGGCTACGATGATTTTGACTATGTCAAGGAGACGCTGATGGCGGGAGCCATCAATTACCTGTTGAAACCTGTGACGAAAATTGATTTGATCCGGGCAGTTTCCAAGGCGCTTGAGCTGATCAGCGAGAAGGAAGAAAATGAGAGACAGACGCTGAAAGCGGCTTCGCTTCTGCAGGACAGAGAGCTGAGCCTTCTGATTGAAAAGGAGAGGGTGCGGCTTTCCATGACCCCGGTCAGCGGGACAGCGCTGGATTCGGTGGGATGCAGCATTATGCTGATTAAAATTCACGACCTGCAGACGCTGATGGGGCGCTACCAGTATGATATGAACTATTTATCCTATTCCGTGAAAAAGAAACTGCGGGAATTTGACCAGAAACAAAATCTGGTCATTTTTAACTATATCAACAGAAGCAACGAGTTTCTGGTTGTCAGTGAACTGGATGTGGCTGAGCAGCAGATTCTGGCGCTTAAGATGATGAAGCGGCTGAAGGAGGAGACAGACAGCCCCATTACCATTGCCGTCAGCGAGCAGGCGTACTCGATGGACAGTCTGCACGATGCCTATGTGCAGAGCATCTCCGTCCTGATGACCAGACCTTACAGCACGGAGAGCGTGATCCTTTTTAGCAATAAGGAAAAGAACAGCATGAACCATCAGGTGGTGGACTGCTTCACGCAGGAGATGGAGCACAGACTGAGGGCCGCACTAAAAACAGGCAGCGAGCGCACACTGACGGAGTTTCTGCTGGACGAGCTGGGATTCGGCGCCTGTGAGCGGCGCAACTTTATGGAGATGAAGCAGACCGTGAACAGAATTTCAGCCATTTTCCAGGATTATCTCACCGGGCAGGGAGCATCGGAGGAGAGCATCCGGGAGCTGGGCCGTCTGGAGCAGATGGCGGACAAGGTGGTGGAGAGTCTGGATGTGGAGCAGCTTTTGTCACTGCTTGCGGAGATGCAGAATGTGGTGCTGGGAGAGAAGAAGAGCGAGGTATCCGGGAATATCAGAGACTACGTCAAGGAGGCGGTGGCTTACATCAATGAGAACTATTTTGAGGAGCTGACTCTCTCCGGGCTGGCAGATAAATATGCGGTGGAGAGTTCCTATTTTTCCAGGCTTTTTAAGCAGGAGACGGGTGAAAATCTGATGCTTTACATTGCGGGGAAACGGATGGAAAAGGCCAAGGAGCTGATGCGGAGGGAGGATATCAATATCGCGGAGGTAGCCTTTATGGTAGGATATGACGACTATACTTATTTCAGTAAAGTCTTTAAAAAACACACAGGCGTCAGTCCGAGGGAATACAGAAACCGATTATTTCAAAATTTTACAAGTTAGTTTTTCAAAAATAGCATAGTAGTATCCCTGTGTAAGATTATATAGTTATTATAACAAAACAAATCAATCTTACGGAGGGAGAAATTTATGAAAAAGAAATTGTTAAGTGCGATTTTATGTTCGGCAATGGCAGTCAGTGCGCTGACAGGGTGCGGCGGCGCAGCAGATGACGGCGGTGCGGCGCAGACACCTGCGGCAGAACCGGCAGCGGAGGAAGAGGCGCCTGCGGAGGAAGCTGCAGCGGAGGAAGCGCCTGCGGCCGCTGACGGGGAAGAGGTTACCCTGACCGTGCTGGCGGGCCAGTCCACCACGGATGCCGGAATCGAGGATATGATCGACGCGGCGCTGGCTGAGAAATATCCCAATATAACATTGGAGTGGGAGTGCACAGGCTGGGACGGCGAGTTTCATCCGAAGATGCAGCAGTACATGCAGTCCGGCCTTCCCGATATCATCATCGGCAAAGCGCAGGACGTGGCAACATACGCTTCCCAGGGACTTCTGGGGGAGATTGACGCAGTCTACCTCGACAGAGGGCTGGATGCGGCGAGAGAGAATGTGACCATCGACGGCAAAACCTACGGACTTGTATACAATGCGCTGTATCAAGGCGTATATTACAATAAGACGATGTTTGCGGAAAACGGCTGGTCTGTTCCCACCACACAGGAAGAACTGCAGGCGATTGTGGATGACTGCAACGCGAAGGGAATTGTTCCTTTTGCAAGCCATATGGTAGATACGTGGTCCATCGGTAACGTGACCATGCAGTTTATGATGAACGACGTGTTTAACAACACACCTGACTGGGGCGACCAGTTCAGAGACGGAAAAGTGAGCTTTTCAGAGGATAAGGCGGCACAGACGGCTTATTCCTACAATAAACTGATCTTTGACAACACCTATCCCGAGACTTTCTCCACAGAGCAGACGGACTGCGATGCGAGAATGGTGCTGGGTGAGGCGGCTATGAAAGTGTCTGGTTCCTGGTCGATCCAGAATTTCCTTGACATCGACGAGAACTTTGACTTCGGTATTTTCCCGTTCCCGAACCAGACTGGTGATTCCAAGCTGATTTTCGAGCCGAATATCGCGATTATGACGAGTGCGGAGACAGAGCATCAGGATGCCGTAAACTGTGTGTTAGACGTGCTTTCCGGCGACAAGGAACTGGCAGTGGAGATTCTGGATTTCACGAAGACGGCTCCTATGTTGAAGGATGTCGTGCCTACTTTCCCGAATCCCAGCCAGGCGGATATCGACGCGTATGCGTCCAAGGGAATGATCGTCGACGTGACACTGGGCAACAACCAGCTCGTATGGGGCGGTTTCCAGGAGGAGAACGCGGCGGATATCGCGGCATATCTGCAGGGAGACATCAGCTTTGAGGAGTGCCTGTCGGCCTCCGACGCAAGAGTCGGTTCCAGCAGTGCGCAGTGACAGGATGTGTCTTGGCGGGGAGGAGAGTATTCTTCTCCCCGCTTTTCTAAACCGGGAATGGAGAGTTGAGATATGAATAAAAAGAAAACAATGCAGGATAAAATGAACCTTCAGTATTTTCTCCTGGTTGTCCCAGGTATGGTGATCTTTACCATAGGAGTGATCCTGCCGCTGCTTTTGGCATTGAGGTATTCTGTCACAAGCTGGGATGGTATGAGTGTAGAAAAAGAGTTTGTTGGTATTTCCAATTATATCAATCTCTGGAAAGACGCGAACTTCAGACAGGCGTGGTGGTTTACGATCAAATTTACCATCGCCAACACCATTGTGCAGAATGTATTTGCCCTGCTGTTTGCGGTGGCCCTGGACAGCGGAATCAAGGCGCAGAAAGTGTATCGGACGATTCTGTTTATTCCCTGTCTGGTCAGCGCGGTCATTGTCGGTTTCGTCTGGCTGAAACTGTATTCCAATGTGCTGCCGGAGCTGAATGAAATTTTTGGAACGAATATTAACTTTTTGCTTTTTGGAGACGGAAAGACCGTCCTTTCTGGTCTGGTTATCGCCAACAACTGGCAGTGGATCGGTTACTGGATGCTGATTTATCTGGCAGGGTTACAGTCTGTTCCCTCAGATCTGTACGAGGCGGCCAAGGTTGACGGGGCCAGTGCCGTACAGCGGTTTTTCAACGTAACAATTCCGATGCTTGCCCCGGCAATCACGATTTGCGTGGTAGGCATTACCACGGGCTCCCTCAAAGTGTATGACCTGCTGGTATCATCCACAGGCGGCGGCCCGGGCCGGGCTTCCACCTCCGTTATCCAGATGATTTACTCGACGGCGATCAGCGGCAGGCAGTATGGATATGGTTCGGCCATGTCGGTGACGCTGGTATTTATTCTGCTGCTGGTGGCTATGGTGCAGGTGAAGGGCTTAAAGAGTAAGGAGGTGCAGTCATAATGGCATTTATAAAGCGCGCGGGAAAGGCGGAAGATGTGAACCAGAAACCGTATACTTTGCGTACATTTGCCGTACAGGCCGTGATGACGGTGGTGGCGGTACTGTTTCTGTTCCCCCTGTTTGTGATTTTGAATTACTCTTTTAAGACGAAGAAAGAGCTGTATCTGACCAGTCCTTTGAAGCTGCCGGATTCTCTGCAGTGGGCGAACTATGAGACGGCCTTAAAAAAACTGAATCTGACGACGACCTTTACGAACACGTTTCTCTACACGGTCATCAGCGTACTGATTCTGGCGTTTCTGTGCGGTATTACGGCATGGGCAATCTCCAGGGGGAAAGGCAGAATTTTTCAGTTTTCGTTTATCTATTTTGTGATCGGTATTTTGATTCCCTTTCAGGCGCTGTTTTTGCCGATTTATACGATCGGGTACAAAATGCACCTGACAAATACGAGATATGGTATTATATTTATGTACATTGCAACGGGCATTTCTTTCGGTGTTTTTTTGATGAACAGTTTTATGACCACGGTTCCGCTGGAGCTGGAAGAGGCGGCACGGATCGATGGCTGTTCCGTGGTACGGACCTATTTCGTGATCGTATTTCCGCTGCTCAAACCGGCTTTTGCCACGTTGATTATTATGCAGTCATTCCAGATCTGGAACGATTATCTGCTGGCGAGCCTGTATGTGAGCAAAAAAGGATTAAAGACGCTGACGGTGGCGATACAGTCGCTGTTTTCGGCGCAGGCAAGCGATTACACGACCGCGATGGCGGCCATTGTCGTATCTGTGCTGCCGATTTCGATTTTGTTTTTGAGCCTGCAGAAGTATTTCATCAAAGGTATGACTGTGGGTGCGGTAAAAGGCTGAAGAGAGAAGTGCAAAGTTTCACATAGGAGAATGCGCGGAAGCGGGATTCTCTGTGCCTGCCGGGGGTGCGGCGGGCGGCTTGATGGAGGTTAGTGATGAAGAAAGTATACAGCGAATTTATACTGGGGGACATGCGCGCCTGCTATGTGCAGGACGAGGAGACGGGAAGTATGGAGCTTGTACTGCTCCCGGCGGACAGGACTTACGAGGTTTCTTACCGGGAAAAGCCGTACCCGGATTCCCTGGTGCAGGTGAAGCTTGCCGGGGACACTTATGCGGGCGGATACGCGGGCGGCAGGACGATGCGGCAGAGCGCGTCCGTGCAGAACCTGGCGTTTGAGGGGCAGGAGGCGACGGACGGAGGCGCTGAGGCCGGAGATCGGGAAACCGGCGGGACGGTGATCTGCACAAGCTTTTCGGATAAGCGGGGATACCGTTACCGGCATTACCTTGTCTGGAAAAAGGGTAAGAAGAGTCTGCTCTCCCATACGGAATTTGAGAATGCATCCGGGCAGGCGGCAGATCTGGAGATGCTCTCCAGCTTTTCGCTGGGCGGTATTTCCCCGTTTGCCGGTGCGGACGAGAGCGGCTGTCTCAAGTTACACCGCATCCGCAGTGTGTGGAGCATGGAGGGAAGAACGGAGTCGCAGCTTTTGGAGGATTTACAGCTGGAACCTTCATGGGGCGGCCACGCGGTGCGCTGTGAGCGGTTCGGGCAGGTGGGCTCCATGCCGGTAAACGGGTATTTTCCGTATGCGGTGGTGGAGGATGTGAAGTCCGACATATTCTGGGGCGCGATGATCTGTCACAATGCAAGCTGGCAGATGGAGCTTTACCGCAGGGGCGATGAGGCGGCGCTTTCCGGGGGGCTGGCGGACTATGATTTTGGCCACTGGATGAAGACGGTCGCTCCGGGAGAAACCTTTGTGACGCCCACGGCAATTTTGTCGGTCTGCAGGGGAGGCGGCATCGAAGAGATCTCCCAGAGGATGACGGCGGCTCTGGAGGAAGCGATGGACAAAGGGCCGGAGTCGGAGCAGGCGCTTCCCATCATATTTAATGAATACTGTACGACATGGGGCTGTCCCTCCCACGAAAATATATGTGGGATTCTGGAAGCGATCAAGGATAAGGGATTTTCGTATTTCGTGATTGACTGCGGCTGGTATAAGCAGGAGGGGATTCCCTGGGATGTGGCGATGGGAGACTATCATGTGTCGAAGGAGCTGTTCCCGGACGGGCTTGACAAGACGGTGAAGGCGATCAACGATCACGGCATGAAGGCCGGGATCTGGTTTGAGATCGACAATGTGGGGGAGCGGGCGGAGAGCTACCAGAATACGGCGCATCTGCTTCAGAGAAACGGCGCGCCCCTCACCACTTCCATGAGAAGATTCTGGGATATGAGACAGGAGTGGGTGCAGAACTATCTGGAGGAGAGGGTCATCGGAACGCTGGAAAAGTATGGCTTCTCCTACATGAAAATGGATTATAATGACACCATAGGCGTTGGGTGCGACGGCGCGGAGTCGCTGGGCGAGGGCCTGCGCCAGAACATGGAGGCATCCCTTGCTTTTATACGGAAGGTGAAGGAGCGGGTGCCCGGCATCATACTGGAAAACTGTTCTTCGGGCGGGCACAAGCTGGAGCCGCTTATGATGGGAGAGTGCAGCATGGCTTCCTTCTCGGACGCCCATGAGTGTGAGGAGATTCCGATTATTGCGGCCGCCCTGCACCGTGTGATCCTGCCGAGACAGAGCCAGATCTGGGCCGTGATCCGGGAGGTGGATTCCCCGAAAAGGATTGCCTATTCCATTGCCAACACGTTTCTTGGCAGGATGTGTCTGTCGGGGGATGTGACCAGGCTGACAGATGCACAGTGGGATGTGATTGACAGGGGAATCGCTTTTTATAAAAAGGCGGCGCCCATCATTAAGGACGGGTACAGCAGGCTTTATGGGCCGAAAGTGGTAAGCTGGCGGCACCCGGAGGGCTGGCAGTGCCTCGTGCGGACACAGGGCGGCGTGGAGCATGAGAAAAAGGATGGGCTGCTGGCTGTATTCCACAGCTTTAACGGTGCGCACGACGGCGCGCTGGAGGTTCCGCTTCCGGCGGACGGGACGTATCGGATCGAGGAAGTTTACTCCGATGCGGAGGCGGATGTTACCGTGGAGGACGGCAGGCTGGTGTGCCGGATTCCAGAGGATATGAGGGCTGTGGCGGTTTTGGCGGAAAAAATCTGATGGCACTTTTTTGAAACGAAGGAATATAATAAAAGCAGGAAGAGGCGGCACAGTTTTGGCGTTGTGCCGCCCTCTCAGCCGCCGATGTAAATTTCTTTGAAAATGCCCTTGTCAAATGCCTGGAGATATGGTATTATATCATTCGTTAAGGCTACATGAAGCCTTTCGTCAGGCTCCATGGTCAAGCGGTTAAGACATCGCCCTTTCACGGCGGTAACACGGGTTCGATTCCCGTTGGAGTCATCGGTCAAAAGACCGGGAAGCGAAGAATTACGAAGTAATTCTTCAGGAGTTAATTCCGTAAGAATTTACTCCGATTATATTACGGCGCAGTAGCCAAGTGGTAAGGCATGGGTCTGCAACACCCTGATTCACCGGTTC
>CBCOZL010000046.1:0-26387 GCA_965114645.1 uncultured Lachnospiraceae bacterium
GGGAGTCGAACCCGTGTCCAAAAGCCCATTCCCTGTCCTTCTACTATCATAGTCACTCATTGCGGATAACTCCTCATTCCCTCCTCCACAAGGAGAGCGACACCCCCGTGGATTCAGTAGCCTCTGATACGCCCGCAGGTAAGAGGCGTCCCCTGCGTCGTTTCCTACATAGTCGATGCCCGGATCTTAATGTGTAGGTGCACTAAGGCGGACAGCTGCCATTAGGCAGCGTATGCTAAATTATCTTCAGCGTTTGTATTTAAGTTTGCGATTTGACGCATCAGCCTGCGGATAGCTTCTCCAGCTGCAAGACCCCTGTCGAAACCTTGACTGGCCCGTTTTCATAAATTTGCCTGTTCCCAGCGCCGCTCAAAAAACTGACACAGCGCACTGCTCATGGCTTTCACGCATATTATACCACGCTTCTTCATTCTATGCAATCTACAGGTTTTTGATTTTAAATTCTCTCTCGTGTTCCCTGCGCAGATCTTTCTTTGCGATATCCTGCCGCTTGTCATAGAGCTTTTTACCTTTCGCAAGGCCGATCTCTATCTTTGCCCTGCCATCCTTAAAGTAGACCTGCAGCGGAACCACCGTATAACCCTGCTCAGACATCCTTCCCGCCAGTTTTCTTATCTCAGGCTTATGCAGCAGAAGTTTCCTCGGGCGGAGCGGGTCTTTGTTAAATATATTTCCCTTCTCATAGGGACTTATATTCATGCCATAAACAAACGTCTCCCCGTTCTCGATCCGCACATATGCCTCCTTGATGCTGCACTTTCCCATGCGCAGGGATTTTACCTCCGTGCCGTGGAGCGCAAGTCCAGCCTCATATTTTTCCTCTATGTAATAATCATGGTAGGCCTTTTTATTGTTCGCCACCAGTTTCATGGCCTCTTTCGCCATACTCTCTCCTCCCTTTGATTTATCTGCCGATTTGCCTGTCAGATTCGGTCTGGCTCCTGTCAGTTCAGCTCACGCCCATTCGCAAAATCGGGCCTTCACCCCTCTCCGCTGCTTCGCAGCTTCTTTTGCTCATAAGCGGGCGTTCCCTCAGACCTTCATCCGACCGTCAAATTCGTGCAAGCACGATTTGCCTGTCAGATTCGGTCTGGCTGAACTGGAAGCACAAAATCCACCGTCCTTGCCAGGCGGTCTACGCCTTTCACCTGTATGGTAACGCGCTGTCCAAGCTTATACGCGATGCCGCTCTCTCTGCCAACCATCTCGCAGGCCTCCTCGTCATAATAGAAATAATCGCCCGCAAGGGAGGATACATGGATCAATCCCTCCACGGTGTTTGGAAGTTCCACATAAATCCCCCACTGGGTAATGCCGCAGATCACACCGTCATACCTCTCTCCAATGCACTCCTCCATATATTCCGCCTTTTTCAGCTTATCGGTCTCCCGCTCCGCCTCTGCGGCGCGCCGTTCCATCTTTGAGGCGTGCTTCGCCGCTTCCGGCAGTTTTTCTTCATAGTGACTGATCCGCTCTTCAGAAAGTTTTCCACGAAGCTGCTCCTTGATGATGCGGTGTATCTGCAGATCCGGGTAGCGCCTGATGGGCGAAGTAAAATGGCAGTAATACTGGCAGGCCAGTCCGAAATGCCCTGTGCACTCCACCGTATACTTTGCCTGTTTCATGCTTCTGAGCGTCAGCCGGCTGATCAGCGTCTCCTCGTCGGTATCCGCAATTTTATCGAGAAGCTTCTGCAGCTCCTTCGGATGGATTTCCTCTCCCGTCTGCTTGATATGATAGCCAAAATTTCTGATAAAGGTCGAAAGTTTCTTTATTTTATCTTTATCAGGCTTTTCGTGGGTCCGATATACAAAGGGCGTCTCCAGCCAGAAAAAGTGCTGCGCCACGGTCTCGTTGGCAATCAGCATAAAATCCTCAATCATTCTGGTCGCCACATTGCGCTCGTAAGGTCTGATTTCCAAAGGACGTCCTTTTTCATCCAGAATAATCTTACTCTCCGCGAAATCAAAGTCTATGGAGCCGCGCTTATGCCGCTTCTTTCTGAGATGCGCCGCCAGTTCCTCCATCTGCTCGAACATGGGGACAAGAGCCGCGTACTCTTTTCTCTCCTCCTCGTCCCTGTCCTCCAGAATCTTTCTGACGGAAGTGTAGGACATCCTGCGGTCCACCCGGATCACGGTTTCCGCAATCTCATAGTCTGTCACTTCCCCTTTTTCATTTATTGTCATCAGACAGCTCAATGCCAGCCTGTCCACTCCCTGGTTCAAGGAACAGATCCCGTTGGAAAGTTTGTGGGGCAGCATGGGAATCACCCGGTCCACGAGATAAACGCTGGTGCCGCGCTCCAGAGCCTCCCAATCCAAAGCCGAATTTTCCTGCACATAGTTGGCTACGTCCGCGATATGCACGCCCAGATGAAACAACCCTGCCTCATCCTGATAAAGGCTGACCGCATCGTCCAGATCCTTGGCATCCTCCCCATCTATGGTCACCATCTGCAGATCACGCAGATCCATACGGCCCGCCCGGTCCGCCTCTGACACGGTTTCCGGCACACGGTCCGCCTGGTTCATCACCTTTTCGCCAAATTCTACGGGAAGCCCGAAGCCCCGCACGATGGACATGATGTCCACCCCGGGATCGTTGATATGCCCGAGAATCTCCACCACTCTGCCCTCCGGCTTATGCTGCCCGTCCCCGTAAGAAGTCAGTTCCACCACAACCTTGTGTCCCGTAACCGCCCCTTTTGAGCGCTCCTTCGGCACAAAGATATCCATGCCGATCTTGCCGTTATCGGGAATCACAAAGCCGAAATTCTGGGACTGCTCATAAGTGCCCACCAGCTGCTTCGTGCCGCGCTCCAGAATCCGTACAATCTCCGCCTCCCGCCTTTGTCCGCGCCTTCCGGCCAGAAAAGCGATCTGCACCCTGTCCATGTGAAAAGCGCCGCCCGTTTTATCGTCGGGAATGAAAAAGTCCTCCTCATATCCCTCCACTTCCACAAAACCAAAACCTCTGGCATGGCTGATAAAGGTGCCGACAGGGCGGTTCTCATCCGGCTTCACATATCTGCCCTGCCTCGTAAGCTGAATCCTTCCCTCCGTCAAAAGCGCATCAAGCGCTTTTCGGAACGTTTCCCTGTCCGCCGGGGAAACCTGCATCAATACAGCCAGCTCCTTCTCCTTCATCGGCACATACTGTTCATCAGCCACAAGCTCACATATTAAATTTTTCCGTTTCTCAAATTGTGTGTCCATTCGCCTTCCGTTCCTGTCATTACTGTATATAAGCAGACTCGAGACGCTTCGCATCTCTCGTTCGCGCTGCTCGTCAGGAGCTTCCGTACACAGCCTTACATGCAAGCATGACGGTTGTGCACGGAAGCTTCCGACTCTGCTTATACGCGCAAGAAAGCACCCTCACCACATTCGTGCAAGAGTGCTTTTCGTTCTCTAATCCTTAGAATAAAGTCAGATTTAAAACAACCGCCAACAACATGAACCCGACCGCAAGCCCCGTCGTGATCTTGACGAGTTTTCCTTCCATCGAGCGGCCTTTGTTCTTGCCCCAGTAGGTTTCAGCCGCGCCGCTGATCGCGCCAAGACCGGCTGCCTTTCCCTCCTGCATCAGCACCAATATCACCAATGCGATACATATTAAAATATAAATCACTGTCAATATGATTCTCAATACACCCATTTTTATCCTCCATTCCGAAAAAACCGAAAATTCTTCCGTTATTCAAGCAGATTTCATAATACCACAGAACCGGGCATTGTGCAAGCCTTAAATTTCTGCACCCTTTCCTATTCCGACATCAGAAGCTCTAACGGCTTTTCTTTCGCAAGCAGGACAAACGCCACCGTAGTTCCCAGCATGTAACCGCCAAAAGCCGCACCGCACACTGACAAAATTTTCTGAATCTCCTGCTGCCCCGCAAGCATTGCCGTCAGACATCCGATTGCATTCCCTGCAAGCACAAGGACAAGCTGCTCGCACCAGAATCCCCACACCGCACAGGGCGCTCCCACTCCCAGCGACCGAAACAGGGCAAACTCCTTCACCCTGCCGTTTGCCAGCAGATGACTGATCACATAACCCACGATAAAGACCAATATTCCCATTGGCAGAAGAAATGCTGACAAAATGCGGATCGCCGTCTTTAATCTGCCCGCCATAGTGATAAAAATACCGTCTTGTACATATAAAGCGCTTCCTTTGTAGGAAAACTTAGCGCCGTCTCCCTTGTAGATTTCCAGAAGGCCCAGTTCTCCGATTCTTCCCATCTCCTCCTTAAAAGCGTTGAGGGCAAGAGGGTCTTTTACATAGAAAGAAACCGCCTCAGCCGTAAATTCGATCTGCTTTTCCTCAAACTCATCCCACATCGTCTGAAAGGGTACCAGCATATCCGGGTAATCCCTGGATTCCACCGAATCGGAGTCATCCATCTGCCCCACCAGCTTCAGGTGCACACGGCCCAGTTCCAGAATGTCCACATCCCGTCTTTTATCATCATACCGATAATAGAAGATCGTAAAAGGAATCTCATCACCGTAAGCAAAACCCTGTTCTTCCATTTCGGATTTTTTCAGCAGGCATACCTTCTCCGCTCCGGCAAAGAGCGTTTCATCCCACCCTTCCTGATAGACCACTTTGATATTTTCCGGCAAAACCGTGCTGTCGATCTTATTGACCACGTTCACATCCAGATTCAGATTGGCATCCCGGTCTGCTTCTTCAAATGCACCATAACCTGCCTTTAGCTGGGTGGAACAGTCCAGATCTCTGATCTGCTGCGCCGCCTGCAGGCCACGCAGAGTATCGCTGCTCACAGCGATTCCCACCTCCATCGTCCCGTCCGGGTTGGTAACCGTACATTTGATGGGTGTGTTCGCCGCCAGATCTGTAAGCTGCGTCTGGTAGCTGCCGATCAGCCCGAAATACAGGTTCAGCAGAATGGCCAGCACACCATTTACCAATATGACAAGGACACTCCTGCTTTTCTGCCGTTTTATGCTCTTTAATATGTAATGATACAAGACAGCCCTCCCGTTAAAACAAATATATCTACTTTCCCGACATCCCGTCTTCCACCAGATACAGAGGCTCCCCCTTTAACAGTCTCCGTACCCTTGCGCCAGAAAGACCCATGCCAAGAAATGCCACCAGTGCTCCCATGATGCAGGAAACCCTCACGTCCCCTTCGCCTTGACCCGATAAGTCAACGCTCGTTTCCACAGCTATTCCCAGATTGCTGTACTTCCTGTCAAAATCCTCCTGCCTCATATCCTCCACGTCCACTTGTTCAGCGACCGCTATACCCGCCGCCACGCCTGGGGCAATCCCAAGCATCAGCAGGAGCAGGATGCCCGCCAGACTGATATTCCGGCACTGTTTTCCCGTCATCCCCATCAGCCGTTCGATGGCAAGTCTCTTTCTTTGCTTCGTGATATAGATATGAGAAATCTGCAAGGTCAGGATCACGGCAGCGATCACTCCCATGACAAGCAGCGCTGCCGACATATTTTTTAAATTTTCAATTTCCTCCTTCAACGCAGAATATCCCCTGTCATAAAAAGTAAAAACCAGATTGTCCACACCATACTTTGCACTGGTTTCCAAAAAGTCCGAAATGCTTCCATTTGGAATCTGAAAGGAAGTATTATCGTCCGCCATAGGCCCGTAATCCACGATATTTTCCATTTTGTTTTGAACAGAATTAAGCGGTACGATCAGCTCATCTCTCCCGATTCCCTCTGTAAGCTGGGTATAATCATAGATACCGACTATGGTATACTCCTTCTCCTCAAAAGGTGTAAGCAGCTTCCCGGCCAGTCCCATAAACTGAAAATCAATGCGGCCTCCTCCCACATCGAAAGCTATGTCTGGTCGTGTCGCTGCGTTTGTAAAATAGAGTCTCGTGCTAACCGCATCTCCCACTGACAGACCGTTGTTTTCCGCAAAAGTCCGGGGCACCAGACACACCTGGCTTCCCTTCTCATACTCTTCCTGTGTGGGATAACGTCCCTCACAGACCCAGGCACTCTGCTCATAAAAAGGCATCAAAAGATCTGTACTGTTCGTCCCAACCACAGGCTGTGTCTCATAATAGAGAGCCGCCGTATCTGCGGCTGCCAGAAACCGCTGCCCTGCCTCCGTCTCGTAAAACCCCTCTGTGAGCTCATAAATACCCTGCATATCCAGCGGATCTTCTATTCTTTTCCCCTCCGGCGTATACAAGGTAGGCTCCATAATTTCCGGCGCAAACTCCAGATCGTCATAGATCTTATCACCTGCGTCCCACTCTTTTCCATGAGTCCACCCTGTCTCTGTAATCATCGCGACATAGGTCCGATCTGCTTTCAATTCTTCTGGATACCGATTCGTATGGTCACAGAACCACACCACACTACCCTCCATCCTTTTGTCGCTTCCTAAAATTCTCTTAATCAGAATCTTCCCTGATTCCTCCGGCACATAATCCTCCTGCGGGGAAAACTCCGCCACAGTGATATAAGAATATGCCCTGTCTTCACCGACATGCACATATTCCGGCCCATAAGATCCCCAATATACCCGCTTTTCCGGCTCTGTAAGATAGCGTGTCCCCGAAAAATCCATATCCTTTTCCGCTGCGTACCGATTATATATGGAATCTTTGTATAACAGATAGTCCCCCTTCTGCGCATCCCACACCTTGCGTTCCTGTACGGTATCCGGCTTTTGGACAACCGTGCCAATGGTGATGAAATCTTCCTCATATGCCTTTGAGAGCCTGCCGCTGGTGATCCAGAGATTACCCCCAACCACCAGTATGACTGTCACAATCATAATAAGTACGATGATAAACAGCGACTGTATCGGTGTACGCAGCATTTGTTTTCCGAGATTTTTCATATGGAACACTCCCTCAGATTGGTTTCTTTTGCATCTCCCATAATCCAGAAACCATTTTCAATCCTGTAAAAAAACAGCAAAAAATATAGGTGATTACGTCACTTAATCACCTATACCTTATACCTCGGTTTTTCATTTGTCAATCATGGTCAACAAATATTTTATGTTCTCATGAAATTTTCAAACAATTCCCGAAATTTCTCTTTGCTCTCTTTCCTTATCGTCAATGAGGGCATACATCATATAAATACACACCAATCCTATCCCCTCTGACTATATATCCGCATATGCTGCACCTCTGCGCGCGATATTCTCTTACCTCACAGCTTCCATCTGCCTTTTTTGTATGATCAGCTGCTGTACCAGATACCCAATCATGATTACAGCCTCTATAGACTGTCACCGTCTCGTCATCCTCATACGGGTAAACATTCCCCTCTGCATCCACGAACTGTTTCTCATATAAAATTTCTGTCCCCTGCAGCGGATCAAAACCATTTGTCTGCGCCCTATCAGGCGTAAAGCAAAATGTATCGCTTTGAAGAGCCCCCTCTATCTCTTCCTCCAGCGTATTGTCCGGCACATACTGATGAAGCGTATCCCTGTATGCAAACACAGTCATAGAATTGCCAAAAATAAGCGCCGACACCAACATTCCCGCCACATAACGGTTCCAATTCTTCTTTTTCATTAAATTCGCCATCCTTTCTTTTAAGTCTTCCACATCGTCAGAAAAACCGCTCTGCCATCCTGCAGAAGATGTGCTCTCCGATACCGCGCGTGCCTCCTCAATCAGCAGCCGCAGATAGTTTTTTATCTCCGCACCCGCCTCTCCCTCCATAGCGATCTCATCGCAGGAATACTCGCAGACCCGTTCCAACTCGCGCCGCAGTATCCACACAGCCGGATTCCACCAATGCAGAATCGCAGCAAGCCTCGCAAGCAGCTTCCACAGCACATCCAATCGTCTGATATGTACCATCTCATGGCGGACAAGCAGTTCCGCTTCCCTGCTTCCCACTTCCCTGTTACAGATAATAACCGGCCTGCATATACCAAAGGTGATCGTCTGATCCTCCTTCTGCCCCTGATACAGAATCACGGATCTCCTTACGCCGTACTTTCTTTTCCATACTTCTAAAAATGACTGCTGTTCTTCCGTCATCACAGTGCCTGTATAGAGCAGAATCCGATGTCTGACACGCGCATATATCAAACCACATCTCACTGTCAGAATACAGACAATAAGCAGCCACACCCCTACTACACTTATCTGGACAATCGCATAGTCGTTCACAAACACTTTTTCACCCACATGAATGATATTGTTTGTCCATCTGACAGGAATCTGCACACCATTCATCTGACCTTTGGGTATCACAGCCCGGATTATTTTCCTGTACCACCCTTTCAGAAAAGGCAGGGGAATCAGATAAAACAGAATCGCCGCTCTTGTGATGAGATAATGCAGCCTTGCACTGACCTTATCCCCCAGCAGGCACTTGAGCAGCAGATACATGCCCATCATCGTACTCCCCGAAAGTGACATAACCAGTAAATATTCCATTCCCTCTTCCTCTAACTGTTCTCCAAAATGCGGATCAGTTCTTTTGCATCTTCCTTTGAGATATCATTCTTTTTCGTAAATGCCAGAATGAAATCACTGATCTGCCCGTCATACAGACTATCAACTGCCGCCTTCATCTGTGTATACCTGTACTCCTCCCGGCTGTGTATCGTTTCTACAATTCCATGATACCGCCTCACCATTCCTTTTGCTTCCAGCCTTATCAGAAAGGTATTCAGAGTCTGCCTCTTCCACTTTTTGCCGCTCTCCTCAAACAATGCCAGAAGCCGGGGCTGGCTGATGCTGCCATCCTGTCCCCACAGCATTTCCATCACTTCCAGTTCTGCGTCAGAGATATCCCAAAAATCCTTCATTTCTCCTCCTTCTCTCATTATTTTTAGCGATTACTTTATGTAATCAATTAACTATACCTTTTTTCTGAAGAAATGTCAATATTTCACAGATGTCCTTTCCGTGTGCCGGTCTCCTTTGTTCTTATCTCCACCACCAGAAAAAACCTTTCGGCCGGATCGTAAATCTGACGGTTTTGGTTCCGCCATAATTATTCACGCCACGAACCGTCACGCTCGCTGTGCCCTTGTGCACATTGTTTTTATAGCTGCCCGGCACAATTTCATACTGACTGTCATCAAGTTCTTTCCCTTTCACCTTCACCGTAAGCTGGTTCTTTTCCAGCGTGACAGGCTGTCCCGTGTAAATCTGCTTCTGGACAGATACCGACGCAGACGCAATGTCCGCCTTCACAATCCGATACGTTCCCTCCAACGTCCCCGTATAATTGCCGCCCTCCGCTGCCGTGACCCGTACTTTGAGAACCGTCCTGGCCGGGATGATATCATCTTTGTCCACAGCGGCCCCGGCTGCACGGACAACCGTTCCCCCGCCTGCCGTATCCACTGCGGTCTCTTCCGTATAAAAACAGGCAAACACTTTCTGATAGTCTGTTCCCGGCTGCAGGCATTTCCCATCTAAATCCGTAATTGTAAGCTTTGTGGCAAAGCTGTTTCTCTTATTCCGATAGGTTCTGTCCTGTGCCGTCAAGGTAAGCCTGCCAAGATCCTGCGCCTCAATCTTATAGTGGAGTTCTTCGCCATATACTCCGCCAAAGTTTCCCTTTCCCTTCACAATAACCGCAGGCTGCCGGTCTGCCCTGCTGCCGTCATTCACTGCTTTATGATTCCGACACGAAAGCGTGTAGTCCGTCCCCTCCGTCAGCGTCCGCCACCCGCCGTTTCCTGTCTTGAAGCTGACAACAACTTTCGGTTTCGCACCGCCCTTGGCATAGGGAACGGTCTCCTGCTTCACTTCCACCACGAACCTGTCATCCACATTGGCCGCAATATCAAACTTTTCGATACGGAAAGTCTTCTTTATGCTTCCCGTATACGCGCCTTTTCCCTTGATGGTGACGCTGGCTTTCCCCACATCGCGGTTGTCGGCATACACCACGTCATAGTCAGTCCCCGCCGTCAGAGTCCTGCCGTTTTGTGCTACTGTCAGACTATGCTCCTGGAAATTGCCGTTATAAGCCTTATTTTCGATCCCGGATACCGCCGCGCCCTTTAAGGAAATTCCCGTAATGCGGAATGTCACCTTCTTCGTCCCCGCATATTTCCCGATACCCTTCAAAACAGCCTGCGCTGTTCCTATTTCTGTATGATCCGTATAACTGACCGTGTAGTCCGTCCCTTTTACAAGCGGCGTATTTTTATAGGTAACTGTAAGTTCCGGCTCGATTGCCGTCCCGGTATAGGTCTGATTCGGAATCTTCCTTACGTTCACCTTGCCAAGCAGAACACTGTCTGTAATGATACATTTTACTGTTTTCGTTCCGCTAAAGTTTCCGCCTGTTTTTGCCGTCAACAGGATATCGTAAGTTCCTGCCTCCTTGTATGCGCCCGTTCCTCCATCTGGATAGGAAACGGTAAAATCCTTATTTCTCGCCAGTTTCCTGCCGTTATATGTCACGACTGGTACTTTCTTCTGTACCTTTTTGTTGCAGGCGACTGTTATATCCTCCGCGGTTACGCTGTCGCCGCTCAAGGAAACAGGTGTTATTTTAAACGTAGCAGTTTCCGCCCCCGCATAATTCCCCTTTCCCTTGACAGCAATGGTCGGTGCTGTTGAAATCACAGCGGCATCGTTTACTTTTGTGTTATTTTTATAGCTGACCGTATAGTCCTTTCCGAATCGCAGCTTTTTCTTCCCGTCGTAAACCCTGATTTCCGGCTTAATGACAGCGCCAGTGTAGGTATAGGAGTCCGCTACTCCGGCAATCCACAGGCCATCCGGGATTTTCCCGTCTGCGGGAATGTCTTCTGGCAGGACTTCATTGGGACCGGTGTAGGGAATTTCCGTGCCAGCGCCGTCGGGGAGGACTTCCTTCACCGCCTCTCCCTCATCGTCCAACACAAGCAACTGTACGTCAGGCGTGTCGATCTTATCGTCCGTATTAATGGATGCGTCGGCCTTATCCCAAACACTGACCGAACTGGTCATATGTTTTCCCTCTGTAAGCGTCACATTCCGAAACTCTTTTTCCTGCAGAACTTCCCCGGCGCACATATCAACGTATCCCACGGTATATGCCATCGTGCCGTCAGATACGGCGCTAATCTCCAAACGATAGGTATCTTCCTTTAAAAAGAGAATTTGCTTCTCATCCTTGTTTTCTCCGCTTACATAAAGAACCACGCCGTCCGAAAGCGTCTCCTCCACTACCCGGTTATCCACGATACTTCCCACAAGTTCTCCGGCTTCATTGTACACTTTTACATCGACCGGGCAGCACACACTGGCTTTTCCCACGCTGATCTGTTTCCATGCCTCACCCTCCCCTGTCAGCAGATAGGCTAAGTATGTCTCCACAGCATGGTGTCCCATAATTCTATGTTTTTTAACGCAATCTTCCAGAGAACGGCCAAATTTTTCCCAAAATACCGTATACATCTTTGGTGTGGCCTCTCTGTAAAACCACCAGTCATTCCCGTACCGGTAAGACGAAAAATCATTGGTAAGATGCGGAACCCAATCCTCCACATTGACAATATTATGAATATTGCCGAAATTAATGTCATTACGGTCGACGGACAAGGGTGCGGCGAAAGTGTAGGCAAATACATTTCCAATTCCATATGTCCCGCTCAGGCTATGCGCCGTCAGATTAGCCACAGCTCCGCCCAGGCTGTGCCCCGTGATAAAAAACTTAACGTTATCTTTTGTGATCTCGCCCGTATTTAAGCTGCAGGCATCCACATATTTCTCAAGCTGTTTTGTTATATTGACCGCACTTTGAGAAAACCCTCCAAGGCTCAAATCCGTTCTGATATCTACCCAATTCGTTGTACCGCGGACTACGACAATAATGACATGCTCTTTTTCCCCGCTCTCTCTCCAAATCGTTTTATGGCCAAACGTCACTCCCGGATAGCTCGGCGTATACCAGTCCAAATTATAATTTTGGGACAGAATAAGGTCACCGTCAACTGCCAGCTTGATTTTCAGCAGTTCTTCCACGCTGCTTTGAGAATGTTCCGAGGCACCCGAAAGCGCAAGCGCTATTTTGGCCAGCCTGTTATCATACACCTTGGAATTTCCCTTCAAAAGCAAATCCCAGCCCCAGTCCATCAGAATCTGCTCTTCTCCCGAATACCATGGATAAAAAGGGATCTTTCTCTCATGGACAGCGGTGTCGGTAGAATCGTCCGGCGGTATGATTGGCGGATTGACCGGCGGTTTTGGTGTGTCGCCCTCCGGTCCCGTACTGTTATAATGGATGGTGGCGGCAAGAAGTGTCGTGTTGTTCGGGCGGATATTTATGGCATCCCAGTCGCTTTCATCACCGCTATAATAAACATCGGCCAGGCCGCTGTCCCTGAACGCATTTTCCTCAATATAAGTCACTCTTCGAGGCATTATTATGTAATGCAGGTTTGTGCAGTCGCTGAATGCATATTTTTCAATCCGTTCAACACCATCCGGTATCTTTATGCTTGCCAGCCCCGTACACCCGCTAAGCATCCATGGCGTAATATAGGTTACGCTGTCTGGTATCGTTATATCAGCCAATCCGATACAGCTGCTGAATGCTCCTTCCTCAATGTCTGTCACACCGTCTGGTATTGCTATGCTTGTTAGACCCGTACAACCAGTAAATGCATAGCTACCTATAACTGCCACGCCGTGTGGTATCTCTAAACCCGTCAGACCGCTGCAGCCTGAAAACGCCCCTTCCCCAATAGTTTTTACACCGCTTGGTATCGTTATGCCTGTCAGAGCACTGCATCCGGCAAAAGCTCTGGTATTTATGAGTGTCACGCTGTCGGGTATCGCCATGCCTGTTAAACTGGTACACCCATGGAATATAGCAGACTCAATGACTGTCAGGCCGTTAGGTAATTTTACATATGCCAGACCGGCGCATCCACTGAAAGCACCCCGTTCGATAGTTTCCACGCTATCCGGTATCCTCACCTCCGTCAGCCCTATGCAGTGGTTAAACGCCTCTGCGCCGATAGTTGTCATGCCTTCCGGCAGCGTTATGCTTTCCAGATTGGTGCAACAGTTAAATGCAAGTTCTCCAATAGTTATTACACCATTTGGCAGAATTATATTTGTTAAGCCGGCACAATTATCAAATGCACCCCGTTCAATTTCTGTCAGTCCAGCAGGCAGTATTATTTCCGAAAGAGTGCCGCAATAACGAAAAGCCTCTTTTCCTATACTTGTCACGCTATTTGCTATTTCTACGCTGTTCAAATGCTCGCACATGCTAAATGCGTAAGCTCCAATGTGTGTTACTCCTTCCTCTATAACAGCTGTCTCAATACTTTTGTAAAGGTTTTTCCACGGTTGTTCAAGGTCCGAAAGGTTATCCTGCATATCGCCGTTTCCACTGATTACCAGTGTTCCGTCTTCAAATCTCCACGTCACATTTTCTCCGCAAATCCCAGAAGCATCAGCAGCTACTGTCGTAATTCCGATATCACTTCCCAAAGCTTTCTCAATCCCACCATCCTCAATGCCGTCTCCAGTGCCGCCTGTTTCGTCCTTGCCGGCCTCCTCATCTTCCAAACCGTTGTTTTCCGATACCGTCTCCCCGGTTTCCTTTTCTCCGCCATCCTCTTCGGACGCCATCTCTTCTGTTTCCGATCCTTTCTGCTCCTTAGCGCCGGTATCGGATTCCATGGCATTCTCTTCTGTTTCTGCTGGCACCTCTGCCGCCGCGTCCGCGCCGGTGTTTTCATAGCCCGCCGCTATATCCGCAGCAAGCGTCTCCGAAGACGGCATTGCCACAAGCATACTGCAGACCAGCATCACACTCAGCAATTTCCGATATCCTTTCATTTACATCCTCTATCCTCCTGTAAACACAATCCATCAATCCTACGCCAGGAATTTCCATCCACTTTTCATGTTTTTATTATCTTGACACGTCTTACATTCCTTTCCGCCATTACACCACTGCTTCCACAATCATCTTACTTCCAATACTAAGCCGCCATCATATCTTCCGATAGCTTTTCATCTTTTCCACAAACGCATCCTCCGTCAAATCTGCCTGGGATGCTGCATCTTTCAGCGACAAAAGTTTGCTCCCTACAAGAGTAAAAAGCATCTCCATTTTTCCCTGTTCAATTCCCTGCTCGATTCCACGCTCGAGATTCTCCTGATCACGCATCTGCAATGTCATATATTCATGCCTCCATTTCCTATTCTTTTTGGCTTCTTTTACGGCTTCTTCCAATCGCAGTACAAAACTATCCTTCGGCTTCTTTCCCGACACATAATCCAGAAATGCCTTCAATTCCTGACTAACGTCCGACATCCCGCTGTCGGCATTCAGAAAAATTTTCACTGCCTCATCCTCCAGCAAAATGCTGTGGTCTTCTTTACAGATATTTTCAAACGTATATATATGCCTGCCTCTGCCAAACAGATCAAAGGGACAGATAAAGATCACATAGCTCCGGTTCAGCTTTTTATACGGCTGTCCTTTATCTATCATCTGCAAGTCAATCATACTCTGATAGTATCTGCTCCTTTTGGGAAGTTCTTTCGTATCTGCAGCCTGCATCTCAATGTCATAGACCGAATTCTTCCCATCTTTTACATAGACATCCAGCCTAACGCTTTTTGCCTCTGCATCCGACAGGATACTCTTCTGCGTTTCCGAATATTCGATATGGTCTATATCCAACTCCGGTAAAATTCTCCGCAGCAACTCCTTGCACAGTTCCGCATCCTGCATCACCTTGCCAAACAGAAAATCATTGGCTATCCCCAGCGACTCCCATACGGCTTCAAAATCGGTCTGATTTCCCATTTCCTTAAGTTTCCTTTCCTCTTTGATAATATTGTATCAATCCAGTCTGAAAATGCAATCCATTTCTCTCAAAAGGAATTGGGGTAAAGAAGGTACTCCCTATCCATCCGATTACACCACCGCTTCCACAATCACTTTATTGCCAACGCGTATTTTTTTCACCCCGGGTTCCTTTTTCTTATTGAAATTGAAACTAAGTAAATAACCTTGATTCAAGTGAAAATAATCCAGATACCCGGCAAGCTGCTTTTCTCCGCGCTCATTATATTCGTCGCCATGCCATATCTTGAGTTCTACTACAAACTGCTCTCCCAGATAATCCACAACCACATCTGTCCTTTTTGAGTCTCTTGTCTGAGCCTCTATATAATAGTTCCCCGTCCCATGATCCGACTCATACTCATATAACATGCCTGCAATCTGTTTCGTTGAAAAATCCATGTCTATATCAAAATAAGCCGCAATATTCCATGGGCTGTTATACTGATGCTCCTCATTCGAGCGAATTTTCAATTTCAGATTTTAATATCATACACTCCCGCAAGGATAACCGAGTGAAATGTCGGCAACTCTTCCCTGTTCAGATAATACATTCTAAGCTGGGCAAGGAAATCAAGAAATACTTGATTGTTGGACGCGCTGTCAACCTCATCAACCATTAATACAACCGCTTTGTCCGCCGCTGCGCACACTTCACTTAGCCGCTGAAACAGTTCACGCAGACTTTTCTTTGCACAATGTGCAATAAAATCCGTCAGCGGATTGCATACTTTCGTTTCCCTGCCATACCTTTTCGTAAGAGCCCGAAGCGTCGTTGTCTTGCCGTATTGTCGTCCCCTGTTGATCATAAAATATTTTTTTCTATCCACATGCAAGCAAAACTGCACTGTCATAACGCACACGACTGCTCTTCTCAATTTTGTTCCAGCATTGCCTTTCCGCCATGTAAAGAATAGGCTTTCACGTGTGAAAAGCGGCCCTCACAGCGCAAACGCATCGAAAGCATCTTCCTGCCTGTGCTGCTCGCCGTGATATTTCATCAGATACGCCTTCATCTCGGTGTGAGCCTGTCCCATATCCTCCATCATCGACTGAAAGTTCTCTCTGGTCACACCACCGAGCTGTGTGAGAAACTGATAATAGCGCAGATCGTCCCCGTATTCCTCCAGCACCACCCGCCATGTCTCCTCCGTCCCGCATCCCTTTATATGGGATAGCAGATACTGCTCCAGTTTCTCCCGCACATCCTGCTTAAGTCCGTAGTCGTGCATCAGCCGCAGCATGGATAGCCTCACCTTTTCGCGCCTGCGCTGCTCCATGTAGTAATCCAGATTGTTCTCCCTGCTGCCGTAATCCTCTTCCCCGCACAGCAGCATTTTGGAGAAGCCCTCCGCATCGCCTCTCTCCATAAGCGCCTGCATCCTTCCGTCCCACTGCCTAATCCACTCTGTCGTACCCGCGCTCTCAAAGTCAAACAGATAAAAGGCGTCAAGCCTGCTCATCACAGCCGCCAGCAAAAAGGACGTGTCCACGCTTCTTTTCTCTGCCGTGTCCGCCTCCTCATCCACGATCTGTTCCAGTTGAAAGCAGTCCTTGAAAATCCCCTGTCCGATCTCCATACGGTGATAGGGCAGAATGATCCGCTGCAGTTTCGCGCAGAAAGCGAAAGCCCAGTCGTCGATGCGCACCACGGACGCCGGAAGGGATATCTCCTTCAACAGTTTATTGCTCAAAAAAGCCTTCTTCCCGATACAGGTTACAGGACAGCCGACGATCGCAGAGGGCACAGCGATCTGCGTATCTTTCCCCCGGTATCCCGTAATCTCCGCCGCCTCCTTGTCCGTCTTATATGACAGGACGCCCTGCGGCATATCCAGTTCCCCATATCTTATTTTTCGTTCCATCGTTTCATTACCATCGCTTCACTCTGCAGAATCCGTGCGGAGAATGCCGCATCTCAGGCATTCTCCTGCGTGAGATTTAGAACTTCTTGGCGTCCTGCCCAATGGCGGGACGTCTTTAGAAGTTCTTCTCACGCGCCTATAGTTCCAACTCATCAATCCGCGCCGTCAGCTCCGCCCCCCGTTCGGTGAGCATCAGCTCCTCGTTGTGCCTCTGGTAGTCCTCACATCCGTAAAGACTGATAAATTTCGCGCAGTCCGCCTGTACCGTACACTCTGTCACTAGAATCAGCATCTCATTGCCGGAGCCGAAGGTGTCCTCCACAAACCGAAAGAGAAAATGCATCCGCTCCTTCACGCGCTCCGTATGCCGTTTATAGTCAGCCACTCTTGCGTCAAACTGTTCCTTCACGCATGCAAATGCTGCCCCACCGTCCGCCGACTCCGCAAGCCGCAGGTTCTTTTCGCAGGCGGAAAGGAAACCAGCTACCGCTCTGTTCAGACGCTTGTCGCGGGCGGACAAAGCCCCCGCCTTCTGCAGAGACTCCATCGCCTTCTGCCTGCCCTGCGCCTGTTTTCCGGCAAGGGCCGAAAGCTCCTGTGCCGTCTCCCCGACCTCCGCTTTCGCCTTCAAGGCTCTTAAAGGAGGCATCAGCTCACTCAATATCTGGGAATCCTGCATATTTTCCCGGATATCCTGCTGCATGCTGTCAATCAGCATCCCCATCAGGGAAAGCCGCTCATCGAAATCGGCCTTCCTCGCCTTATCCTTCGCCTGTTCGCTGACCACGCCGGTCAATATTTCTTCCGCCTTGTAGTCGTTCTGATACTTCCGATACAGGTCATAATACGCCGTAAACTCCTTGACTACCCGGTCGTTTCGCAGATACTGTCCCACAAAGGACTCCTCCGCAGTGATCTGCTCCTCCTCATAGAGCTTCAGCATCTCAGAAAGATCCTCCCAGCCTCTGGCCGTAATGTAGCTTTTGCCCTTCACTGTGGTCTCCACCTGGTAGAAATCCTCTTTTTTCATATCCAGATAATTCAGAATAGCCGTGTGCACGCCGCGCTCCTTCGCATACTCCCGCCAGGCCGCATAGTCCGCCTCCACCTCCAGAATCTTCAGCCGGTCCATTGTCACGACATCAAACTCCCGCACCGATTTGTTGTATTCCGGCGGATTGCCTGCCGTCACAATCACCCAGCCCTCCGGCACCTGCTGCCTGCCGAAAATTTTATACTGCAGAAATTGCAGCATGGAGGGCGCCAGTGTCTCCGACACACAGTTTATCTCATCCAAAAACAGGATGCCCTCCCGGATGCCGCTCTGGGCCATCACATCATAGACGGAGGCAATGATCTCGCTCATGGTATACTCCGACACATCGTATGCCTTTCCCTCATATTCTTTATGCACGATAAAGGGAAGTCCCAGGGCCGACTGCCTCGTATGGTGGGTCATGGAATAGGACACCAGGGCGATCCCCAGTTCCTGTGCAATCTGCTCCATGATCGCCGTCTTGCCGATGCCCGGCGCGCCCAGCAGAAAAATCGGCCGCTGTCTGACAACGGGAATCCGATATTCCCCCTCCTCATCCTTTTTCAGATAAATCCTGACCGAATCCTTGATATAATTCTTCGCATCCTTAATATTCATATATCTGTACGCTCCTGTCATTCATCTCAAATACGGAGAATGCCGTCTTTCAGGCATTCTCCTGTGTGAGAAAAGTCTGCAAAGCAGACTTAGTACTTCCAAGCCAGCTCTGCTGGCTTTGCGAAGCAGCCCCTGCTGCTGAGCTTTAGAAGTCCTTCTCACACGCCTCCAGAACAAGACGAATCGCCCACGGCGGTACCTTCGGCGCATTTTCATCGTCATGGAGAAACACAAAAGCCACATCGTAGTCCGGCATCTGCTCCGGGTAAATCCCATATCCGTCGGTAAAGTAGATCATCCCTTTCAGCTGCGCAAGCTCTCCCTCCTCCCGCAGCTTTTCCACATAGGAGAACACCGGGCGAAAGTCCGTGGAACCGAAACCCGTCAGTTTTCCCTGTTCCATAAACCGGTCAAACTCCTGCCTCTCCGTGATCTTGATGTCCTGCTGCACCTCGCTGTCGCACTGGATGATATGCACATTAATCTTGCAAAAAAAGCTCTCCGCCTCCTGCATGATATTATAAGTTTTCTGCAAAAAAGCCTGTACTATTTCTCCCCGGCACGAAGCCGAAGTGTCCAGCGCAATCACAAAGTCCCGGATCTTATTGCTGTCCTTATACTCCAAAGGCTCCACCAGAGGCATATTGCCGTAGGTGTCCAGCCCGTAAGTGTAATAAATATAGTCAAACTCATCGTCATTGACCTGCACGGACTCGCCCATGACCATGAACTTTTTTAAGAAGCCTGCATAATCGTAACGTTCCCTTGTGGCCTCCTTCAAATTCTGCTCGATGCTCTCGGCGTTATTCTTATCCCGGCTGAAACTTTTCAAGTCCGCCTTGATGCGCTCACTGACCTTGCGCCACTCCGCCTGGGACAGCTCCAGCTCTTCCCGCCTGTCCCAATAGATATGTTCGTCATAGTGACACAGCCTATGCCAGTCTTCCATCGCCTTTTCGGATGGCTCTTCCACCCGGAAATGCCGGTAAATCTTCTCCGCCGTCAGGCCGCCCGCCTGCTTCTTTAAAATTTCCAGACGGTTCTTAAGCGTATCGTCCGTCTGCAGGCCGGTCAGATGCAGGTTGATGTCCAGAATCGTATTCTCCACCGCAATGTCTGTAGCCATATCCCAATACAGCCTGTTCATCTTATCTGTCTCATAACCATGAAAGAAGACACAGTGCAGAAGCGTGTGCAGATAGAGCCTTGCCGCATAGTTCGGCGATGCCTTATACTGTCTGAGCAGCCGCACCGGGTCATAGTACAGCGCCGCACCGTCAAACAGATGCGCACCCGTCTGCTGCCTGCACTCCAGCCGGAGCTTGGACAATGCCACATCCAGAAACCGCATATTGATCAGAAGACCGTCATGGGCAAGGCGCAGAATCTCCTCCGCCAAACTCTCTATTTTCTGTTGTCTGTCAGACGTTCCCTGTGTTCCCACGTCAAGCCGCCTCCTCTCTGTCCGCACTGCCGCGCGCTTACTTTATGTAAACCATAACCGCATACCTATTTTTTTCGGAAAGGCTATTTCGCGTATATGTTATGTAAACTCATTTTCAGTAAATACAGAACCAGCAGATGCGCCGGATAAAAAAGGTAGAAAAACCATTTGGAAAAACGCCGGCCCCTTTGTGCCCGCTCTCCATTGTAAAACACCAATACGACGACAGCCGCAACAAGGATTCCAAGCCCGGAAAGCGCCGCGTGGGTGACTGCATACCAGGTCCAGTCTCCCTGCTGCCCGAACATATAATTCTGTATATTCAACACCGCAAACAGCAGATAAACCACGAAAAAACTCATCGCCTGCTTTCTCCGGTCTCCCGCATTCCTGCAGAGCAGAAACGTCAGAAGCGGCGCAACAATCGGCCAGTCTCCGTTCACTGTAGCCAGGGTCAGACACATCACACATCCCGCCTGCAAAACGGAACTGCCCACACGCTCCATCACCACAAGGATCAGAAAGCAGCAAAACAGCGTGTAAATCACGTTGAGGCCACGCTGTCCGAAGGCAAGCTGAAAGGGAATCTGGGATAAAATCGCAAACAGAAACAGTCTCAGACCATACTTCATCTTGGAACGCGTATAGGCATAACCCTCCACCATAAAATAACACATCACCGGCGCGGTAAAGAACCCGAAATCCTCCAAAATCTCATAGAGCAGCGTCCCTCTCGTCAAAAACACATGCCCTGCGTGATTGAGCAGCATGGTAAACATGGCAATATATTTGATGACATCGCGGTTCAGTACCCGTAAGCCGCTTTCCGCTGTGTCCGTCTGTATCTGTCCTCCCATATTCCACTCCCCTGTTTTTCAGATGCTGCTTTCTTCTGCCCCTGCCGTTTTTCCACAGCCGGGCATCCCTGCCTCTTTGCTCCCATTACATTGAGATAGGCGATCCACAGTCTCTGCGGTCGCCCATCTTTCGCTCATTCCTATCTCTTTTTATCTGCCCGCATCCGGCCCTTCTGTGTTCTGTATCCTATGCGGCCTTCCGCCGCCTGCCATAATGCCGTCTGCCGGCATTCGTCACTGTACAAACGGATTATATTCCTTCTCATGGCCGATGGTCGTCGACTCTCCGTGTCCGGGATAGACCTTGGTGTCATCCGGCAGTACAAACAGTCTGTCTTTGACCGATCTGGTCAGCGCGCTCATGCTTCCTGTCGCCAGATCCGTCCTGCCCACGGACTCCTGGAACAGCGTATCCCCCGCAAGGAGTATGCCCGCCTCCTCAAAATAATAACAACAGCTTCCCACCGTATGTCCCGGCGTGGCGATCAGCTTACAGGTCATATCCGCGATCGTAATCTCTTCGTCCGCTTTCAAATATCTGTCGGGAATCACCGTGTAGGGCCGTCCTACCTGATCAGAAACGTTGGTGACCGCGTCCTCGCAGAGCGGCTTTTCCTCCTCGTAGGCATAAACTGGCGCACCCGACAGCTCCCGCAGTCTGTTACAGCCCCAGATGTGATCAAAATGGGCGTGAGTCAGAAGAATACCTTTGACCTGAAAGCCCTTTTCCTGCAATGTTTCATAGATGTAATCGCCCTTGTCCGCCGGATCAAAGAAAATCACATCCTTCGTTCCCTCTCTGTACACAAAATAACAGTTTGTCTGACAGATGCCAAGCATCAGCCTGCCTATTTTTAAATCTGACATCTTCCCGATTCCTCTCTCTTCCTCTATCCAGAGAATGCCGCATTTCAGGCATACTCTCAATTGAGATTTATTACTTCCAAGTCAGCTTTGCTGACTTTGTTCCTGTCCTATGGCGGGACGTCTTTAGAAGTTCTTTTCGCTTTGTTAACCAGTTGTTCTCTCGATATCAATTATGCTCTCTATGGTTCTGATCTTGTCTATGATCCGCTGCAGTTCCTCTTTGCTTCCGACCTCAAAGCTGACCATGATGGTGGCCGTGCCCTGCTTGTTCACCCGTGTATTCAACGCCTGAATATCAATCTCCTTCTCAGTGAGCGCCCGGGACACATCCGCCAGAAGGCCGTTCCTGTTATTGGCGTAAATACTGATTTCCACCAGATACTTCTCGCCGGCCGCTGCCCCTTCCGCCTGCTGCCACTCCGCGTCGATCAGACGGTTTCTGTCTATTTCCGGCAAATTCATCAGATTCACACAGTCCGTCCGATGGATGGAGATGCCTCTTCCTCTTGTGACAAAACCTACGATCTCATCCCCCGGCACCGGGCTGCAGCACTTGGAGAAACGAACCGCCACATCGTGAATGCCCTTCACCACGATCGCGCTTGTACTCTTACCCGGTTTGGCGCGGTTGATCCGAACACTCTCCTCGATCTCCGCCAGCACCTCGGCATCCGTCATCTCCCGCTTATGGTCTTTCTCGTAAAGCTCATGCATACGGTTGATGATCTGCCCTTCCTTGAGGGCGCCGTGTCCCACCGCCGCCAGTACCGAGTCCCAGTTCTGGAAACCGTATTTCTTTATGACCGCCTCCTCATACTTAGGCGTCAGAACATCGGCAGCGTTGATCGCTTTCGCTTTACAGTAAGCGTGAATCAGCTCACGTCCTTTGACAATATTGTCTTCTTTCAGTTCATTTTTAAACCACTGGTTGATTTTATTTTTGGCCTGCGTGCTCTTCACCACGTTCAGCCAGTCACGGCTCGGACCTTTGGAGTTCTGGGAAGTCATTATCTCCACCCGGTCGCCGTTTTTGATCTCGTAATCTATGGTCACGAGCTTGCCGTTGACCCTCGCGCCGATCATCTTATTTCCCACCGCGCTGTGCACGCTGTAGGCAAAATCAATGGGCGTGGAACCTGCAGGCAGGCTCTTCACATCCCCTGTGGGGGTAAAGCAGAATACCGTGTCGGCAAAGAGGTTTAAGTCATCCTTTAACAGATTCATAAACTCCTTATTGTCCGTCATATCCTGCTGCCATTCCAGAATCTGGCGCAGCCATACGAGCTTCTCTTCCTCCTGCGTCTCCACCTTCCTGCCGTCGGAGGCCTCCTTATATTTCCAGTGGGCCGCAATACCGTACTCCGCCGCCTTGTGCATCTCATAAGTGCGGATCTGTATCTCGAAGGGCTGTCCGCTTGCGCCGATCAGCGTGGTGTGGAGGGACTGATACATATTCGACTTCGGCATGGCAATATAATCCTTGAAACGGCCGGGAATCGGCTTATACATCTCATGGATCACACCCAGCGCGGCATAACAGTCCTTCACCGAATCCACAATGATACGCACCGCAAACAGATCATAGATCTGGTCTATGGACTTATTCTGGTTCTTCATCTTCTTGTATATGCTGAAAAAATGCTTGATGCGGCCGTCGATCTGGGATTTGATCCCCGCATTTTTGATGTGCACACTGACCTCGTCCACAATCGTTTGAATATAACGCTCCCGCTCGCTCTTTCTGACGGCAATTTTATTTACCAGATCATAGTAAGCGTCGGGCTCCAGATATTTTAATGACAAATCGTCTAATTCCACCTTAATCTTTGAAATGCCCAGTCTCTGGGCAATGGGAGAATAAATGTCAAGCGTCTCCCTCGCAATTTCCTGCTGTTTCTCCGGCCGCATATGCTGCAATGTACGCATATTGTGCAGACGGTCCGCCAGCTTTATCAGTATGACGCGGATATCTCTCGCCATGGCGAGAAACATTTTGCGCAGATTTTCCGCCTGCCGCTCCAGCTTCTCCGCGTCCTTGTCGTAATTTCCGTGTTCTCCATGAAAATTCAGCTTATCCAGCTTCGTGACACCGTCAACCAGATGGGCCACGTCCTCCCCGAACTGTTCACTGATCTCCTCATCCGTCATAATGGTGTCTTCCACCACATCGTGCAGAAGCCCAGCGACAATCGTCTCCTTATCCAGCTCCAGATCTGCGAGGATAATGGACACATACAGCGGATGGATGATATAGGGCTCCCCCGATTTCCTAGCCTGGCCCTTGTGGGCATCCGATGCAACCCGGTAGGCCTTTTTGATCAAGCTGATATCCGTCGAAGGGTGGTATTTGCGCACACGGGCAATAAGCTCCTCGTAAAGCTGCCCGGGAGTCTGAAATTCTTCTATCGATTCTATTCTGCCGTCGTCAAAGACCAGCTCAGTCTTTTCTTCTGTCGCCATACATTCACCAAACCCTTATCGGATTACATAATATTACATACTAGCAATTTTACGCCATTCTCGTATTATTTGCAAGAAAAATCAAAATAATTTAGCAATGCATCCCATAATATTTGAGCTCTGCCCTAAAAAAAGCGCCCTTTTTGACGATTGCTCACAGAACAGGATCGTCAGGGGCGCCTGGTAAAGACAGCTTTTTATGACAGCAGATCACACAAGCTTATAATCTTACATCCTTTGCTCTCATAATAATTCAGCATTTTTTCAATTTTGTTTTTATCATAACTGGTTATGCAGTCCGATAAGACGTAAACTCCATAATTTGCCTTGCGCATATTGTAGCAGGTCGATTTCACACAGGCGGCCGCATCCGCGCCGGTTATGTAAAAATCACTGATTTCATTCTGCCTGATAAATTCTGTGAATGCATCGCTGGTCAATGCATTTCCTCTATATTTTGTAAATATGTTTTTTGACACTATTTTCAAATCGGAAGCAAATTCCGCTCCGGCCGTATTGGGCTTGAATGTTCGTGTCCCGGGTGATAAATTTTCATGTCTGATATAGACAACAGGAATCTCGTTGTGCACTGCCCAGTCTACCGCCTGATTGATGTTGTCAATAATCTCCTTGTAATTCTTTGTTATATCCTTCTGAATGTCAATTACCACTAAGGCTTTTTTCTGCATACCGTTTCCTCCTGACAGGCTGTTTTGTTTTTTACTTCGTTTATTATAACCCCTAATTGTTGACATCATCATGGCAACAATCTATGATTTAGAAAAAAGAATTTGGAAAGGCAGCTATCAGATGAAAATAGACAGACTTGTCAGCATTATTATCATACTTCTTGAAAAAAAGCGGATAGGCGCACAAGAATTAGCAGACATCTTTGAAGTTTCACCCCGTACCATTTACCGCGATATAGACGCAATCAATCTGGCGGGAATCCCGGTCCGTTCGACGTCAGGAGTGGGCGGCGGCTTTGAGATTATGGAAGAATACAAACTTGATAAAAAGTTTTTCTCTGCCGATGACCTTTCTGCCCTTTTAATGGGACTTTCCAGTCTTTCCGGCATCGTGCGGGGTGACGAAGTGGTGCACGCGCTTGCCAAAGTCAAGAGCATGATTCCCGCTGAAAGAGCGAAAGAGATTGAATTGAAGGCAGGTCAAATTTACATAGATCTGAGTCAATGGACCGGCAGCCGCAGCATGCAGCCATATTTGGAGACAATCAAATCCGCTTTGCAGAAAAACCAGCTGCTTCTGTTCGAATATGTGGCTCACCATGGGAATAAAACCGTGCGGACAGTGGCGCCGTATCAGCTTGTATTAAAAGGGCATAACTGGTATTTGTATGGATTCTGCCATACCAAAAAAGAATTTCGTCTATTCAGAATATCCCGTATGTCAAATTTAAAAATGCAGGAGGAAACCTTTACACCAAAAACATATCAAAAACCAGTTTTGGACTTTTCAGAACTTCTGGAAACCATGCAGATAAAAATCAAAATCCGCATTCACGAATCCATACTGGACCGGGTACTCGACTATTGTGCCTGTGAAGATTTTTCGCCGGACGGTGACTCGCATTATCTCGTTGATTTTCCTTTTATAGAAAATGACTACCATTATGATATGCTTCTCGGCTTTGGAAATAACTGTGAATGTCTGGAGCCGCCACATGTCCGTGAAAACATGAAGCGCAAAATACACGCTCTTTCTGTTATGTACGAAAAGTAGCCCCGGAAGCGGTTTTCCAGCCAATTCCACCCAAATTCGCCTTACAGGGGATGTCCTTGAACGCCTCAAAATGCTATACTTGCCATAGAAAAACAACTGGAGGTACATGAACATGGATCAGACAGCAACAGGCAAATTTATTACGAAGAAGCGCAAAGAACTGAACCTGACGCAGGAGCAGCTTGCACAAAAATTAGGTGTCTCAAACAAAACGATTTCAAAATGGGAAACAGGAAAATGTATGCCTGACTATTCCATCATCGAGTCGCTATGTACAGAGCTGAATACAACTCTTGCCGAACTGATGAACGGGGAAGAGGATGACAAAAGTATACATACTTATGACAATGAACAGATTGTGGAGATGATGAAAGAAATGCAGGAACTGAAAAAGGCCAAAATCACGTTTACCGGCTATATTCTGATTATCGTAGGTATTGTTATGTTAACCTTATCCCTGCTTTTTGGCGGAACAGAATTTCAGGATTTTCTCTCAGGTTTCATGCTGGGATTATCCATTTGCCAGATGGTGGTCGGCATTTTTGTTGTCAGCCGGCAGATGGCCAATAAAAATGGAAACAAATAGGAAATGCCATCTGCTCAGTCGCCGCCACCCGCATAGCGGGCAATGTCGTCAACTTAAGAATGTTCGAAGTACAATAAGCA
>CBCOZL010000047.1:0-25434 GCA_965114645.1 uncultured Lachnospiraceae bacterium
GTCCGAAACCGTTGGAGATCATTTGTTATCACTGCCAACAGGCGGCAGAGAAAGCGATTAAGGCTCTGATCGTATATTATGGCGGCGAGGGAGGTATGCCAAAACTCCATGATCTTTCATTTCTGTTGAATCAGATCAAGAATAAGGTTTGTATTGAAGATAAGTATTATGACTATGCAGATATATTGACACCTTATGGCGTGTCGGTGAGATATCCAAACGAGTTGTTTTTGGAAGAAAGACATGTAAAAGAAGCGTTGGAGTGTTCTGATGAGATTTTAAGGTGGGTACAAAGTATTGTGAGCGATGATACAATAGGCTATTAGAAAGTAGTGATTTGATGGCATAGATGATGGAAAATTGGATCATTGAAGCAATTTCCATCAAATGAACTTTGAGGAATATAAAATATAGATAGAGGTCGTTGGAATCACAGGATTTCAGCGACCTCGCATTTTTACAGATTATGGTTGTATTGGAATTCTACTTGGTGAATTACTTCATCCAAGGTTTTGGCTTTGGATTTAATTTCCAAGTAGGACTTTTTCCAAAGCAAATCTTGTCGTAAACTTTCTGAAGAAGCGTTGTAAATAGGTGTAGAATTACCGTCTATCATTTTATGAAATAGAACATCTGTTATCATATGAGTTTTGGATGAAAATAAAAAAATATCATTGGGCTGATTACAAAGAAAAAGAAGAAATGATAGATGTATATAATAAAGTAATAACGATGGATAAGTCTATTGATGCAATTATTGATGAAATTACTGATAATAAAAATATGAAGGAAACGGTTTTATATTGGTATCCTAAAGAAGATAAAAAGAACCAAATTATGAGAGAAATATGTTAAAGAAGTGGAACAGGGAAATTTAGCTATTTTGGATGGATTTAAAAACACTATCAGTGATTTGGAGAAAGAAATTATTCATACTTTGAGATAAATAGGAGGGACTATATTTCATTCAAACTTTAGTGGGCATAGTTGTAAAAAATTTTCAACACATTTTAAATTATATTTTTACTCGGCTTAAACCGTCATAACCCCTCCCAACCCCTCATACAATGTAAAAAAGTATTCTGAGGGGTTTCCTTTTGAAAGATTATATCGAAGAGCGTGCAATGAACATTGCCAACTATATTATCGAAAACAATGCTACGGTGAGGCAGACGGCGAAGGAGTTTGGGATTAGCAAGAGTACAGTACATAAAGACGTAACCGAACGCCTCGCGCAGCTCAACCCGTCCCTGGCGGCAGAGGCAAGAAAGGTATTGGATGTGAATAAGTCGGAGAGACATATCCGCGGAGGATTGGCTACGAGAGAGAAATATTTACACCAGCACGGGTGATAGCGTACTAACCATTCCCTGTTCAACAAACGCTTTGCCTGGAAGTCCATCTGTTGCACTGGAGCTTCTGGCAAAGGTCATTGCTGCGCTGCCGGATATCTGTGTAAATGCAGGAAAGGATTTAGGTTCTTTACAATCATAGCAAACAGGAATAAAATGAAGTTCGAAGCCTTACATATCTGAAGCTGAGAATTGGTCTTAGGCAGTGTGGCATGAAGTCAGCGGGCTTTAGAATTTATATGAGGACAGTGACAGATAATGCGTGCGAAGGAAAAGGTACAGGGGACCATATATAGCAATGCAGATTTGAAAAAACTGATTCTGCCGCTGGTAATGGAACAGCTTCTGGCTATTCTTGTCGGCATGCTGGATACGGTTATGATTTCCGGCGTGGGTGAGGCGGCAGTGTCGGGCGTTTCGCTGGTGGATAACATTAATATTCTTGTGATTCAGGTTTTTGCGGCACTCGCCACCGGCGGTGCCGTCGCTGCGGGACATGCTCTGGGACGCCAGAATGAGGAGGAAGCGGGCCGGTCTGCGTGGCAGATGGTTCTTTTCCTGCTCTATACTTCAGCAGTCACTACGGTTATACTGATCGGGTGGCACAAGGCAATTTTGAGGGTGATTTTCGGGCAGGTGGAAGAGGGTGTCATGGTGAGCGCATCCACTTATCTGGTTATTACAGGACTTTCGATCTGCCCGCTGGCGTTATATAATGGATGTGCCGCACTTTTCCGCTCAATGGGTGATTCCAAAACGACAATGTATATATCCTTGTTGATGAATCTGCTCAATCTGGCCGGCAATGCCTTCCTGATTTTTGTATGTGGCCTGGGCGTTGCGGGAGCGGCAATTTCCACCACGGTATCGAGGACAGTTGCGGCGGCGCTGATTTTTTATCTGCTTTTCAAGGAAGGCAGGAGTATTCATTTCAGAAATCGGATAACTGCACGGGTCAATTTGGAGTCTATAAAGAAAATTCTATATATTGGTGTGCCTAACGGTCTGGAGAACAGCTTGTTCCAGCTTGGAAAAATTCTGCTTTTAAGTCTGGTCTCCACATTTGGGACTTCTGCGATCGCGGCGAATGCAGTCTGCTGTACAGTGGCGAATTTCAACATTCTGCCGGGAATGGCGATCAATATGGCAATCCTGTCCGTGGCTTCGTACTGTGTCGGTGCGGGTGATTACGGGCAGACGAGATATTATACGAAAAAGCTGATGGGGCTGACAAACGTTTGCATGATTGCGGTATCGGTAGTGATGATTCTTTTTTGCCGGAAAATGCTGCTGCTCTATCACTTGACGCCGGAGACGGAAGAGCTGTCAGTGCAGGTGATCCGTTTTCATGCATGGATGTGTATGTTTGCATGGGTGCCATCTTTTTCCCTTCCCAATACGCTGCGTGCGGCGGGTGATGTGGTTTGGACGATGGTGATTGCAATCGTTTCGATGTGGGTGTTTAGGATCGGGACAGCATACTTTTTCAGCAATATGTTCCATCTGGGGCTGATCGGGGTATGGATTGCCATGACGATTGACTGGATGTTCCGGGGCATATGCTACGGGTTCAGATATTACAGCGGAAAGTGGGAGAGAGCGATGCATTAAAAGACTCGAACTTATAGAACAGAAAATACAAGAGTGAAGACGGAGAGAGCAGATGAAAAGAGAGACAGTTATCGTATTGGATTTTGGCGGGCAGTATAATCAATTAATTGCCAGAAGGGTCAGGGAGTGCAGTGTATACTGTGAGGTGCATCCTTACAATGTAAGTCTTGCGAAGATAAGGGAGCTGGATCCCAAGGGAATAATTTTGACGGGGGGACCAAACAGTGTATACGGCGAAGGAGCCGTTCTCTGTGACAGAGAGCTTTTCGAGCTGGGCATTCCGATTTTGGGGATCTGCTACGGTTCTCAGCTTATGGCACATCTTCTGGGCGGAAAAGTGACCACCGCGCCTGTCAGTGAATACGGTAAGACCGAGGTGGAAATTGTGCAGGGCGCCGGATTGTTCCAGGGGGTATCCGCAAAGACGGTCTGCTGGATGAGCCATACCGATTATATTGAAAAAGCGCCTGCGGATTTCCAGGTGGCGGCGTACACGCCGGTTTGTCCTGTTGCGGCAATGGAATGCCCGGAAAGGCGATTGTATGCGGTACAGTTTCACCCGGAGGTCATGCATACGGTAGAAGGCATGACGATGCTGCGAAACTTTGTGATAAATATATGCGGCTGCAGCGGCGACTGGAAGATGGATTCCTTTGTGGAGACGGCCATTTCGGCAGTGCGCGATAAAGTGGGCCAAGGTAAGGTGTTGTGTGCGCTGTCCGGCGGTGTGGATTCTTCTGTGGCGGCGGTTCTCCTGGCCAAAGCGGTGGGCAGGCAGCTGACATGTGTGTTTGTCGATCACGGTCTTTTGCGCAAAAATGAGGGCGATGAGGTAGAGGCGGTTTTTGGGCCGGAAGGACCGTATGACCTGAACTTTATCCGTGTGAACGCGCAGGAGCGTTTTTACAAAAAACTTGCAGGCATTACCGAGCCGGAGCAGAAGAGAAAGGTGATTGGAGAAGAGTTTATCCGGGTGTTTGAAGAAGAGGCAAAGAAAATCGGTGCGGTGGATTTTCTTGTACAGGGCACTATTTATCCTGATGTGATCGAATCGGGGCTTGGAGAATCGGCGGTGATCAAATCGCATCATAACGTGGGAGGCCTGCCCGACTATGTTGATTTTAAGGAGATCATCGAGCCGCTTCGCATGCTTTTTAAAGACGAGGTGAGAAAGGCCGGGCTGGAGCTTGGCATTCCAGAGTATCTGGTCTTCCGTCAGCCGTTTCCGGGGCCGGGGTTGGGCATACGCATCATTGGAGAGGTGACGGCAGAGAAGGTAAGGATTGTGCAGGAGGCGGATTACATTTACCGCGAGGAGATTGCCAGGGCGGGTGTGGACAAGGGACTTGGACAGTATTTTGCGGCGCTTACCAATATGCGGTCGGTGGGCGTTATGGGGGATGAGAGAACTTATGATTACGCGGTAGCGCTCAGGGCAGTGGAGACGAGCGATTTTATGACCGCGGAGGCGGCGCAGCTTCCGTGGGATGTGATCGGAAAGGTGACCAATCGGATCGTGAATGAGGTAAAAGGAGTCAACAGGGTTTTGTATGACTGCACGGGAAAACCTCCGGCGACGGTGGAGCTGGAGTAGGGGATATTTAGACCGGGAATCCAGTAAAATGTAGGGTTTTCGGTCTTTCTAATTTATCTGTGATATTAATAGGATGCTGATAAATAAAGCCTTTGCTTTTCCTGCCCGAAAATGAGTATGGTTGAAATTTCCGTCGGAATATGTTACTATTCCGTTGGGACTACCAGGATGGTAGGCGGTTCGCGTGCGCCCAGCAAAGGGTATAGTGTTTCATGGGTGGAAATCCCATTCGGTAAGAGTCTAGCCAACTCACCGATAGCGAGTCTTGGGTATCTGGTGGCAACGCTATGGTACTAAGCGTAGACAGCAAGGTGATAGGGTCATAAGGCATTTCAGCCCCGAAATCCTAGTCAATCAATGTGGAGACATACTACTAACGATGGAATCCAATATCGCGGCATTCGTATCTGGCAAGAATGTCGCGGACATTGCGGGGTCGGAGGTCAGCCATGTCATACAATGGCACTGTATCAACTGGGGAGAGACTGCATTCCCCTCATCACCCCAAAAGGGGACTAATGTATAAAAGGTATGCCAGACAATCCTATAAAGAAAGGAAGGCAAACGGAATGCAGCCAGTCGGATAGCTGCATAGTACCGTTGAAAGTGGGTAATGCCACCGGAGGGAAGGCGGCTATGTAAGGCAATATCAAAAGGGAAACATAGTCTATACACAGGGATAGGAAAACTATGGGAACGAAACTGGAGAGAATATCACAGCTATCAAAAGAAAATCCAGATATGGTATTCACGTCCGTATGGCACATGATAAATATAGATTTGCTTAAAGAATGCCATAGAGAAATGGACGGTAAGAAAGCCGTAGGGATTGACGGAGTAACAAAGGGGGAATATGAAAAGAACTTAGAGGAAAACCTTACAAATCTAGTGGAAAGGCTGAAAAATAAGTCATACAAACCAAAACCGGCAAGGAGGGTGGATATTCCAAAAGGGAAAGGCAAGACGCGCCCATTAAGTATCTACTGTTATGAGGACAAGCTAATCCAAGAGGCGTTAAGGAGGGTACTGGAAGCAGTTTTTGAGCCGCACTTCTATGACGAAATGATGGGTTTCAGACCAAACAAAGGATGCCATACTGCTATTAGACACTTAAATACTATGCTTGAAATGAGAAACACAAACTGGGTTCTGGATGCAGATATAAAAGGATTCTTTGACCACCTGGACCACGAATGGATTATTAAGTTTGTGGAATCACGGATTAAAGACCCCAATATCATAAGGTTGATAAAAAGATACCTTAAAGGCGGAATCATAAAGGATTTCGCTTACGAAGATACAGAGGAAGGGTCGGGACAGGGTTCAGTATGTTCGCCGATACTGGCAAACATCTATATGCACTACATACTTGTATGGTGGTTTGAGGAATGTATTGTGCCCAAACTCAAGGGATATGGCGGTCTGGTAGTTTATGCTGACGACTTTGTGGTCTGCTTTCAATACAAAGAAGAAGCGGAGTTGTTCTACGAACTGCTTAAAAAGCGGATGAAAATATTTGGGCTGGAAATGGAAGAAAGCAAAACCAGACTTATAGAATTTGGCAGAATGGCAGAGCAGAACAGGAAGGCACGGGGAGAAAGAAAGCCGGAGACGTTTGAATTTCTCGGATTTACGCATTACTGCTCCAAATCACGGCGAGGATGGTTCCGGGTGAAACGAAAGACCAGCAAAAAGAAGTTCGCCAAGAAATGCAGGGAACTCAGCCAGACAATGAGGGCTATGAGAACATGGAGGCTGACTGATATTTTCAGGAAAACGAACCAGATTTTAATCGGCTATTATCATTATTATGGTATCACGGACAATGGAAAAAGCTTGCAGAGGATGAAGAGAAAGGTTGAAAATCTCTTGTTTTACTGGCTGAATCACAGAAGCCAGAAGAGAAGTTACAACTGGGATGGATTTCTCGAATTGTTAAAAGCATTCCCCTTGGCGAAACCGAAAATATATGTAAATATCTACCAGACTGGATAGCTGTTGAACAATTAGCTTTACAAAGAGCCGAATGCGGAAAAGCCGCACGTTCGGTTCTGCGAGGGGTACGCCTTGCAAGGGGCGTATCTACTCAACCCTCCCCGGAGGGACTGTGACCCTCCGTGTACATAGAAACCCGAAAGGGAATCTGGGAAAGGAGGGCTGAGTGGATGTTGACGATTGAAGGATTGATAGCAGTGGTCAGCCTTGTGCTGACAGCGTTTGGTCTCGGATATGCCATCGGAAGCAAGGATAACCATAAGACACAGAAATAGCCGCCCCGGCTTGTCAAACTGAGCGGCTGTTTCCAGCTTAACATATGATGGGCTAACCGTCTATCGGCAGCTCCTGTGAGGCGCCTGTTACCAGCAGGCGTCTCTCTTTATCTAAAGAATAGCACAAACTACTGGAAAGTTCAAGAAATTTCCTTGTCTGCCGTCATTATAACATAAGGTTTTTGTTTTAAGAGAGAGGCTGTAAATCGGTATTTGCATCCTCTCTCTTTTTGTGTGCCGCAATAGCTGAACGATATTTATTAAAAAAAGTTTAATAATATATTGACTTGATAGAATGCGGGGCGCATAATAGAAATGCACAGAGGATATGCGAAGATATTTTGAAAATACATAAAAAGTATATAAATGGATGCGCTGTCGGGCACGAAAGGAGTGGATTGAGAGATGCGGGTAGTGACAGGTATTGACATAGGGGGAACGAAGTGTGCCATTTCCTTTGCCTGCCTTGACGAGGAAAAAATCAAATTTCTGGATAAGGTCAGAATGGATACGGAACGGGAGGATTTTGCCCGGGCGGTGAAGGAATTTATCAGGATCATACGCTTGAAATTAAATGAAAATCCCAAATGGAGACTATGCTCAATCGGCATTTCCTGCGGCGGGCCGCTTGACGCACAGGAGGGACTGATCCTTTCTCCGCCCAACCTGCCAAAATGGGAGCGGGCAGATATTTTTACGCCGTTGAAGCGGGCCTTTGGCGTGCCTGTGATGATTCAAAATGATGCGGATGCCTGTGCCCTTGCGGAATGGAGAATGGGTGCGGGGAAGGGCTGTCAGAATATGATCTTTCTGACTTTTGGAACGGGCATGGGCGCGGGACTGATCCTGAATGGCAGATTGTATTCGGGCACCAACAATCTGGCCGGAGAGGTGGGACATATCCGGCTTGCAAAGGAGGGGCCCGTGGGCTATGGCAAAGGGGGGTCTTTTGAAGGGTTCTGCAGTGGAGGCGGTATTGCCGACCTTGGCAGGAAGCGGGCGGAGGAAGCGCTGGAAGCAGGGAAACCACCTCTGTTCTGCCTGGGAAGAGAGGAACTTCCCCGTATTTCCGCCAAGTCCATTGCGGAGGCTATGGAGCAGGGAGATGCCCTTGCGGCAGAGATATTTGACACGGTGGGAGAGTATCTGGGAAGAGGGATATCGCTTCTCATTGACATTTTGAATCCAGAGAGAATTATCATCGGAAGTATCTATGCCAGACAACGGAAAACGCTGGAAAAAAGGATGCTGGAGGTCGTAGAGGCGGAGGCATTGAAGGTGTCGGCAAGAGTGTGCCGGATTCTCCCGGCTTCCCTCGGGGAACAGATTGGGGACTATGCCGCTGTGTCTGTGGGCATTAAGGCGTATGAGGAACTTTACAGTGACGGCGTGAAAGAGATGAGAGTGATATAAACGGAAGAGAGGATCTGGATGGTGGAAAAGAAAAAATTGTACATGATCGGAAATTCACATATTGATCCTGTCTGGTTCTGGAACTGGGAAGAGGGGATGCAGGAGGTAAAGGCGACTTATGCTTCTGTGCTGGAGCGTATGAAAGAATTTGCGGACTTTAGGTTCACATCGACCTCTACCGCATTTTTTGAATGGATAGAAGGGCTTTTGCCGGAAATGTTTGAGGAGATTAAGCGGCGGGTGGCGGAAGGAAGATGGGAGATTACGGGAGGCTGGTTTATCGAGCCGGACTGCATTTTGCCGTGTGGAGAGGCGTTTGTGCGTCAGGGGCTTTACGGGCAGCGTTACTTAAAAAGCCGTTTTGGAAAGATGGCAAAGATTGGATCCAACGTGGACAGCTTCGGGCACAACCCTGTGCTGCCTCAGATACTGAAAAAGAGCGGCATGGATTCTTATGTATTCATGCGGCCGCGGCTGGATACTCCTGTATTTAAATGGGAGAGCAGTGATGGCAGTCAGGTAAATGCCGTCTGTCTTCCGGCGGAATACACGACGTGGTTTCATGCACCTACGGTGAAAAACGTGAAGGTTACTCTGGAACGGACGAAAGACTATGACAGGATGGTCTGCTGCTATGGTGTCGGCAATCACGGAGGTGGACCTACCATAGAAAATATCCGTACCGTTCACTGGCTGCAGCAAACCATGCAGGAAGCGGAGATTGTCTTTTCGGGTTACACGGAGTTCCTGCGGGATATCAGTGAGGAAAATCTTCCGATTCTGACGGGCGCCTTTGAGCGGATCAATCAAGGCTGTTATTCGATTGATTCCCTTTTTAAGCAGAAGATGCGGCAGGCAGAGAGGCGCCTTTTGCAGGCAGATACGCTGATGAGCATGGCGTCTGATATCTGCGGAGATTTTATGAAGGAAGCGGGAGAAATGGAGCGGCTCTGGAAAGTGATCCATTTCAATGAGTTCCATGACACCCTGGGCGGCACCACCATCAAATCCGCAAGGGACGAGGCTGTTATGCAGATATCCGGCGTCTGTGCACGGGCGGGGGAAATAAAAGCACTGGCCATCCAGCACATAGTGAATGCGCAGGATACGAGGGGAGAGGGATTTCCGTTGTTTTTGTTTCACACAGGCGGTATGCCCTATGAGGATTATGTGGAGGTGGAACTGGAGTGGTTTTGTCAGAGTCCGTTAACACTGCTTGACCAAGGCGGCAGGGAAGTGCCTTATCAGAGAATACACACTGCCGCGAAAATACGGCACACCACCTTGGGAGGCAGGAGAAGATTTGTGTTCTATGCATCCGTTCCGGCATGCGGCTTTGTGCAGTACAGGGTGGTGAAGGAGAAGCCTTCTTTGGAATCCACGCCTCATATGGAGATAGAAAATCCCGATGCTCTGCGGTTGGAAAATGCATATCTGCTGGCGGAATTTGACGAGAGAACGGGTATGCTTTCTTCCTTAACGGATAAAAAGACGGGTTACAATGCCTTGACTGGAGCGGCATCTTTGCGCATGTATGCGGATGAGAGGGATGCGTGGGGCCATATCCAGGGCAGGAGATATGAGGATTTACATGTGGACTTTCGTCTGGATTCCATAGAAAAGGTGGAAAGTGGAAAACTCCGGGAAGTGATACGGGTACGCCTTTCTTATGAGGATACGAAACTGGAACAGCTCTATTATCTGGGTGCACAGGAAAGGGAGCTGCGGGTGGAGAACAGGCTTACGTTCAACCACAGATGGCATCTTCTGAAACTGGCGTATCCAGTTGGAAAGGATACTGTGGAAACGCGGGCGGAAGCAGCTTACGGCACGGTCTGCCGCACCATTCGTGACGACGTGGAATACAACATGCAGAGATTTCTGGATATCAGCGATGGGGCAGGGAACGGCCTGGCCATCGCCAACGATGGCAAATATGCGTTCAATGTAGAAGAGGGCAGGGTGCAGATTACGGCGGTGAGGAGCGCGATCTATGCCCAGGGCAACAGTCCTGACTGGTGGAATGAACAGGAGACATATGAATATACGGATATCGGAAACCAGACGTTCTGGCTTGTGCTGAAGCCGCACGGAGATGTTTTGCCGGAAAGGGAGCTGTACCGCATTGCAGATAAGATTGGCGGTGCATATGAATATCTGGGGGACAGCGCCCATGCTTCTTCGGGCAGGGGGAGACAGGTGGGGAACTGTTTTTCTCTTGGAAGGGTTGAGGCGGAAAATGTATCCCTTGTTCTTGTAAAGAAAGCGGAAGACGACGGGGACTTTGTGCTGCGCCTTCTGGAAACGGAAGGAAAGGACACGTCAACAAGGCTGCATTTCCGGGGAGAGAGTTACCCCGTTTTTGTGAGTCACCATGAGATTGTGACTTACAAGATCGGCAGGGATGGCAGGAAGATACAAAAGACGGATCTTCTGGAGCTGTGAGTCTGGCAGGAAGAGACCAAAGAAAGCGTGGCTGCGATGAGAGGAGAGGAAAAGCAGAATGGAACATTTGGAGCGCTTGATGAAACGTTATCCGATGCTTGTCGGGATGAGAGAAGAGATAGAACTGGTGTTTGAAATGATAAAAGACAGTTATGAGAAGGGAGGCAAGCTGTTGGTTTGCGGGAATGGCGGAAGCGCTGCGGATTCCGACCATATCGTGGGAGAGCTGATGAAAGGCTTTTATAAGCAGCGGAAGCTTCCGGCAGCAGAAAAAATCCGTTTTGGGGAGCAGGGTGAAAAGCTTCAGGGAGCGCTTCCTGCGATCGCGTTGTCCCAGCACAGCGCGCTTTCCACCGCGTTTCTGAATGATGTCGATCCTGATATGGTATTTGCCCAGCAGGTCTATGGATATGGCGTGGAGGACGATGTGTTTTTGGGGCTGAGTACCTCGGGAAATTCTGTAAACGTGATTTCGGCGGCAAAAGTGGCAGCGGCGAAGGGGATGAAAGTCATAGCGATGACGGGGAAAGACGGGGGCGCGATGAGAGAACTGTGCGATGTGTGCCTGATTGTTCCGGCGCAGATGACGGCGGATATACAGGAGTTTCATCTTCCCATTTATCATGCACTTTGCGCAATGTTGGAAGACTATTTTTTTCCGGGGGAGTAACGGGAGGAGCCTTTTAACGTGGAGACGGCCAAAATACCGCCGGGACGGTCTGCTGTGAAAAGATATTGGCAGCATAAGGGAATTTTGTGCGAAAAAAGAGGAGAAAATAACGTGAGAAGAACTTCTAACCACTCACAGCAGAGGCTGTATCGCAAAGTCAGCAAAGCTGACTTGGAAGTTCTAAGTCTCACGCAGGAGCTGCCTGCACAGGTGCCTGGATTTCCTGCCAAACGCAAAATAATTAAACTTAATATAATATAAATTGTCTTCGAAAGAGAAACAGAAACAGAAAAAAGAAATAAGCTAAGACAAAATATGTGCTAAATAGCTAAAAATGTAAAGATTTAACAAAATTTATTTGCTCATATTAGGAAAAATAATGAAAAAGCATTTATTAAACTTAATTTGATTAATAAGATTGACAAGGGGCGAATGAACGTGTATATTAGAAATGTAAATACTGAACAAAAGTATTTTCCAAGAAAATTAAATTAAATTTAATTAGGGAGGAAAAAGAATGAAGAGAAAGAAATTAATCGGATTGATGCTGTCGGCAGCCATCGGCATTACAAGCCTTACGGGCTGCGGAAACACAAATTCCACAGGAACGGCGGACAGCGGGGTGCCTGAATCGTCAGATGCGGCGCAGGACACTGAGACGACGGGAACGGAGAGCACAGAGACAGAAGCGTCTGCTTCCGGAGAAAGGGTTAAACTTGAGATTTGGGATTGGTGGGGAGACGGACAGTACAAATATGTGATCGAGCAGCTTTGCCAGAACTTTAACGAAACTCAGGACAAATACGAGGTGGTACATGTAAATTATCCCTGGGGTGATGTATGGACAAAAGCTCTCGCGGCAACGGCGGCAGGCAACCCGCCTGATATCATCATTCAGGATATCCGTACTGTGACTCACAGAGGGCAGGCTAATCAGGCCACCGATCTTACAGATCTGATTGCCCAGGAAGGCGAGGGCTTTACCGATCAGTTCTACCCGCAGCTTATGGATGCCATGATCTATGATGGCAAGGTTTACGGACTGCCTTATGTAACAGATACAAGAATTCTTTACTATGATAAGGATGCGTTTGCAGAGGCGGGACTGGATCCGGAGGCACCGCCCCAGACGTGGGACGAGCTGGTGGAATATGCAAGAAAGCTGGATGTGAAAAAGGATGACGGTTCTTATGACCGCCTTGGTTTTTATCCGGGCACCCTCGAGTGGAATGCATGGGCATTCAGCGCAGACGGTAAAGACTATACCGATGCAGACGGAAATGTTACGGTAAACACACCCGAGAAAGTGGAGCTGTTTGAAAACATTTACAACGATTTCTATGAGTATTACGGAAAGAAGGAGCTGGACAGCTTTTCTGCAGAGTTTGGCAGCGGAATGACCAATCCTTTCGTAGCCGGCAAGGTTGCCATGTGGGTGAACACACCTACAGAGTTTACCAAGGTCCGCGATTTTGCACCTGAAAAGAACTATGGCGTTGCCATGATGCCCGCGTTAAAAGAAGGCGGTGAGCACTATTCATGGGGCGGCGGTTTCTCAGTGGAAATTCCTTACGGCGCAAAGGATGTGGCGGGTTCATGGGAGTTTGCAAAGTTCATCACCAGCAAAGAGTCACAGGTATACTGGGCATCTCAGGTGTATGATACGGTTGCCAATATCGAAGCGTCACAGGATCCTTCCCTGATGGAGATTCCTGTATTTGAGGCGGCGCTGGAGGCAATGCCTACTACGGTAGTTACCCTCGACAGACTGACGGCACCCGGTGCATCCGACATCGTGCTTCCTTATCTTGACGAGATCATCCTCGGCAACAAGACGCCGCAGGAAGCGCTGGATGAGGCGCAGGCGCAGGTGGTCCAGCTTGTCGAAGACAATAAATAAGAAAAGGTTTCACCCATACTACTCTGCCGCATGTCATGTGCGGCAGAGAATGGATTGCCTGAAAGCTTGTTTTTCTTTTAAAAAGGAATGAGAAATATGAAGCGTGGAATGACAAAAAGGGAAAAGAAAGAAGCGCGTGCGGGGTGGCTGTTTATCAGTCCGTGGGTCATCGGATTTATCTGTCTTACAGGAGGACCGCTGCTGTTTTCGCTGTACGCATCGTTTACCAACTACAACATGACTTCCAGAATGGATTTCATCGGGGTGGCGAATTATATCAGGATGTTTCAGAAAGATCCTGTATTCTGGAAATCACTGGGGAATACGCTCTACTATGTGCTGCTGGCGGTTCCGGCTTCCTGTGTGTGCGCCATCTTTCTGGCGACGCTGTTAAATCGGAAGGTGAAAGGAACGCCTGTCTTCAGGATGTTGTTCTATCTGCCGACCGTTCTTTCCGGCGTGGCGGTATACCAGCTCTGGATTCAGCTTCTGGCTCCCCAGAGTGGTCTGGTCAACTCGGTTCTCCGGCTGTTTGGGATTGAAGGCCCTTCCTGGCTGGCAGATCCCGCATGGACAAAGCCTTCTCTTGTGATGATGAGGGTGTGGGCGCTGGGAACGAGCATGCTTTTGTATTTATCATCCATGAATTCGGTTTCCAAGGATTTGTATGAGGCGGCAGATATCGACGGCGCGACCTTTTTGCAGAAGTTCAGAAAGATTACGCTGCCGCAGATATCCCCCATCATTTTCTTTGACATTATCACCAATATGACGGGTGCCTTTCAGGTATTTCAGGAAGCGCTTGTTATGAGTAAGAACGGAAAGGGAGATCCGGCGGGATCATTGCTCTTCTACAATCTGCACATTTATGATGAAGCGTTTACCAGATACAACATGGGGTATGCTTCGGCTATGGCATGGTTTCTTCTTGTGATTGTGATGACGATCACACTGATCAATCTGGCTGCATCTAAATATTGGGTTCATACGGAAGAAGGTGAGACTTGATGCGCGGAACGGAACATACAGCAATAAAAGGCGGCTTGACAAGCAGAAAGAGAAAAAAACGGATATTGGACACGGTTTGTTTTATTCTCCTTGCAGCGGCGGCGCTGACGGTTCTTATGCCGCTGTGGTTTATGGTTTCCACCGCTCTTAAGGATATGGATGAGATTTTCACCTATCCGATCACATGGTATCCCCATAATCCTGTATGGAGTAATTTTAAGGATGCATGGATGAGCGCAGACTTTACGCGATGGTTTTTAAATTCCCTGTTTGTGGCGGGATTTGCCATTCTGGGAGGGGTACTCGCCAACTCGCTGGTGGCTTACGGTTTTGCAAAGATTAAATTCCCGGGAAGAAATATTTTGTTTACGATTATTCTGGGCACCATGATGATTCCGGAGTTTGTGACGATGATTCCCCAGTATGTGCTTTACGCCAGACTGGGCTGGGTAGGCACCTATCTGCCGCTGATTGTTCCGCAGTTTATGGGGTCGGCATACTTTATTTTTATGCTGCGTCAGTTTTATGCGGGCATTCCCAATTCGGTAATCGAATCGGCACAGATAGATGGCGCGTCACATTTTTGTATCTGGAGAAAGATTATGCTCCCGATGGCCAAACCGGCCATTATGACGGTTGTAGTTCTCTCCTTTAACTGGAGCTGGAATGATTTCCTCAAGCCATTACTGTATTTGACGGACACTGCCAGATTTACCCTGCAAATCGGTCTTAAGATTTTTGTGAGTCAGTCGAATACACAGTGGAATTATCTGATGGCGGCATCATGTATCGTGCTTTTGCCCATTATTGTGGTGTTTATGTGCTTACAGAAATACTTCACAGACGGTATGAATCTGGGAGGAGCGGTAAAGGGCTGATTTTTCAATTTCCTATCCTTTTTTGACAAAATATGAAGTATAATAAAAATAATATAAAATACTTTGGATATTGAAAAAAGGAAAAGAGAAAATGATGGCGGAACAAAACAATCAGGTGCAGCTTAAAAATTATAACAGAAGGTCGGTCCTAAACTATATCAGAAAAAACGGGACGGCTACAAAGGCGGGACTTGCCTCCGTAACGGGACTGACGTTTATGGCGATCAAAAAGATTCTGGCTGAGCTGGAAGAACTGAATCTGATCAGGAGCGACCAGATGGAATCCACGGGCATCGGAAGAAAAGCGGTGTCATATGCCATCAATGAGAATTACCGCTACAGCATCGGTATTCATATCAACAAGTTTGTCACCGGCGTGGTTCTTATGAACTTGCAGGGGCAGGTACTCGCGATGGAAAAGTATTCCACGGACAAGGAATTTGCGGGGCAGAATGAATTTGTGGATGTGCTGATTCAGGCGGTGGACCGGGTCATAGAAAGCTCTGGCATCAGCAGGGAAAAGATTCTTGGAATCGGCGTGGGAGCGCCCGGCCCCATAGACTATGAGAGCGGGATGATGCTGACGCCGCCCAATATGCCCATTTTGAATTATCTTCCTCTGCGGGAAATACTGGAAGAGAACACGGGCTTCCCGGTTTTTCTCAATAAAGATACGAATGTGATTGCATTCGGGGAGTATTGGTGCGGGGAAGCGAAGGACTGCAATACGCTGGTCTATGTGGATGCGGATATGGGCATCGGAAGCGGACTCATCATTGACGGCAAACTGAATATCGGCGCCAATGGCATTGCAGGAGAATTTGGTCATATTACGCTGGATATCAACGGGCCCTTATGCAACTGCGGCAACAAGGGGTGTCTGGAGGCGGTAAGTTCAGGAATTGCGGTGTTGAAAGCCCTGGGCAGACAGCTGGAACAGAAAGAGAAGCATCCGCTTTATCAGAAGAGGAATGAGCTGCTCATTGAGGATGTGTTTGAGATGGCGAAAAAGAAAGACATGCTCACAATGTCCATTCTGAACCAGTCGGCGTATTACCTGGGGGTGGCCGTCAGCAGTCTGATCAATATTCTGGACCCGGAGATTGTGATTATGGGAGGAATACTGATTCAGAGATACCCCATGTATTTTGATATCGTAAAGGACGTGGCAGACCAGAGAAAGGTGAAGGGAGCAAAGGAGAACAGAATGCTGATCTCTTCCCTGAAAGAAAGTGCAGGTGCGATAGGAGCCGGAGAAATTGTTGCGGATCATTTTTTTAACAAAAGGGTAAATGAAGTGTTTATGAAAAATTAAATGACGGGAGAGCATTATGTTTCAAAGCAGAACAACGACTCAGTGCAGGGAAAAGGAAATTGTTTGGGATGACGGAGTGGTTTTTCTGCTTTCTTTATGTCCGAAGGAAGGGAAAGCGGAAGAACTTAAGGTGCACTGCAAGGAAGATGCGGCATTGATCTGCCCGGAGGGACAAATCAACGTGCAAGAGCCATGTTTCGGTCCTCAAAAGTATTATGATGCCAGGGAAGGGCTGACATATGAGCTTGGACTTCCGGCAGTAGCGTGTGCAACGGCTGTCTACCAGCACAAGGACTGGTGGGTCAGGCCGGCTTTTGTCAGGAACCTTTCCGAATTACCGGACAGAACTCAGATGCTTCTTTTTAGAAAGGCGGAAGCGTATTTCGTGCTGCTTTCGGTTTGCGGAGAAGTGTGCAGGACGGACATGTGCGGGAAGGATGAGGACAGCCTTCTGATACGAATGGCGCCGGGAGCGGGGAACAGGAATCGTCTTTTTGATTTAAGCCTTGTGATTGCTGCGGGGAAAGACCCTTATCGGTGCTGCGAGAGGGCGGTGGAGGAGGCGCTGCGGTATCTGGGCAGAGATTCCATGCTGAGAAAGCACAGAAATTACCCTGAAATGTTTGAATATTTTGGCTGGTGCAGCTGGGATGCCTTTTATCATCAGGTATCTCACCTGGGCATCATGGAAAAGATGCAGGAATTTCAGGAAAAAGCGGTTCCAGTCAAATGGGCGCTGATCGACGACGGCTGGCTTTCGGCGGACTACGAGGAGAAGACGCTGACAGGCTTGGACGCGAGGGAAAGTCAGTTTTCGGAAGGACTTGGAGGCTGTGTCAGGGAACTCAAGGAGAAATTCGGCATCGAGAAAGTCGGAGTCTGGCATGCGGTGATGGGTTACTGGAACGGGGTCAAGGAGGGAACACCCGCCCATGATGCGCTGCGGGCAGGACTGGAACGTCTTCCCGACGGCAGGCTTCTGCCGGCGCCGTCAGCGGACAGGGCATTTTTGTTCTATGACCGATGGCACGCCTGGTTAAAACATCACTGCGGCATAGATTTTGTGAAGGTGGACGGCCAGAGCACCATTTCCCTGGCATACGGCGGCATGAAGACTTACGGAGAAGCGGGCCGGGAGATACAAAAAGGACTGAATGCCTCCGCGGCGCTTCACTTCGAAAACCGCATCATAAATTGTATGGGCATGGCCAGTGAAGATATGTGGAACCGCCCTTCCAGCGCTGTCTCCAGAAGCAGTGACGATTTTGTGCCCAATGAAAAGAACGGCTTTAGAGAGCATGTGATCCAGAATGGCTATAACAGTCTGCTGCAGGGGCAGTTCTACTGGGGAGACTGGGATATGTTTTATACAGATCACAGAGAAAACCGCTGTAATTCCATGCTGCGGGCAGTCAGCGGAGGCCCTGTGTATGTGAGCGATAAAGTCGGGGAAACAGATCCCGCTTATATATGGCCTCTGATCAGAAAAGACGGCAGCATAATCCGCTGCGACGGCGTGGGAATGCCAACGATGGATTGTCTGCTGGCAGATCCCGTAACCAGTGGGAAACCGTTAAAGATATGGAACCGTTTTGCAGAGTGCTGTGTTGTTGCAGCTTTTTCAATCCACAGGGAGGAAGAGCGGTGCGAAGGCGTCCTGCGCATACAGGATATCCCGGAGCTTTCAGATCATAAATGGCTGGTCTATCACTGGACGGCACGGAAGATATCACCTTTGGAGGAAAGCTGCGAGGTGCCTGTAAGCCTTGCTTTTGGGGAAGCGGAGCTGTATTTGATTCTGCCGGACAGGCAGGTACAGCCTATCGGTATACTGGAAAAATACATCGGACCCGGCGTCATCCGCAGGCTTTGGGAAGAAAAGGATGCTGTGGGTGTCCTCGTGACGGAGCCGGGAACGTTCGGTTTTGCAGCAAAAAGAAAACCCGGACAAGTACTTCTTAACGGCAGGGAATGTGCGTATGAGCCGATGGGAGGAAACCTGTACGGGGTGCATATTTCAAAAGAAAACAGCGTGGTGGAACTGCGCTTTTAGGAAAGGGGCAGGCGGTATGTTTTTCGTTGGACTCGATATCGGCACTACTTCGATCTGCGGTGTGTTATATGACGCCCTGCATGATAAGGTGGTGCGGGAACTTCATGGGGAGAATCACTTTCTGGAGGGAGCAGGCTTCAGACAGGATCCGGAGGAGATTGTTGCTGCTGCCCGGAGAATACTGGAAGGCCTTCTTGCGGACGTCTGCCTGCAGGGAGCAGAGAGTCGTCCGGGCGGCGGGGAACAAAGCGTGAGACGGATCGGTGGAATCGGCATTTCTGCGCAGATGCACGGTATTTTGTATGTGAATCAGGAAGGAAATGCGGTAAGTCCCTATTACACCTGGAAAAACGAGTGGGGCGGCGAGCATTACCAGACGGGAAAGAGCTATGCAGAATATCTTTCCGAACAGACCGGGATGCACTTATATGCCGGCTATGGCAGTGTGACCCATTTCTATCTGCAAAAGAACGGACAGATTCCAGCGGAAGCGGTGTCCTTTGTAAACATCGGAGATTATCTGGCAATGAAACTGACAGGTGAAAAAGAGGCGCTGGCGGATGTGACCATAGCTGCCAGTTTTGGCGGTTTTGATTTGAGGAGGCGGCAGTTTGCCCTTTCGGTCATGGAAAAGGCGGGCGTTGATATCTCCTATTATCCTGAGGTGACGGAAGGAAAAGTGATGGGAACCTGTCAGGAGATCCCGGTGTTTGGCGCGGTGGGGGACAATCAGGCAAGTTTCCTCGGTGCAGTCAGAGACAAAGAGAAAAGTGTCAGCGTGAACGTGGGAACAGGTTCTCAGGTTTCGGTATTTTCCGAAAAGCTGTATGAAACGGGAAAAGGAGAAGTGCGGCCCTTTCCGGGCGGCGGCTGGCTGTATGTGGGGGCCTCGGTAAACGGGGGTAAGGTATACGAGCGGCTGGCGGTATTTTTTAAGGAGATGTTAGCGTTTTTCGGAGCGCCCGTGGAACTGGCGGCAGTGTATGAGGGCATGGAACGCCTTGGAAGAGAAAAGGAAGTGACGAATCTGCGTGTTTTGCCCGCTCTCTATGGGGAAAGAGAGACAGTGCGGGGAGAAGAAAGCGCAAAATCAGGCATTTGGGGACTGAGAGAAGAGAATTTCCACGGAGCCGATCTGGTGAGGGGGTTCGTGTCGGGAATGGCCGAGGAGCTGTATGACCTGTATCAGGGATTTCCCGAAGAACTGCGAAACGGGAGGACCGGGATCACGGCGTCTGGAAACGGTATTCGGAAGAATCCTCTTTTGCGGGAAGAGATAGAAAAGAATTGGAAACTGCCTGTGGAGTTCACCGACAGGGAAGAGGAGGCCGCCACAGGAGCGGCGGTTATGGCAGGCATTTTAGTGGGAAAGGAAATGGATACACATGAAAAATAAAATTATGCTGATCACTTACGCGGACAGTTTTGGGAAGAATTTAAAAGAATTAAAGGAAATGGTGGACACCTATTTCAGGAGAGAGATCGGTTCCATTCACATACTGCCCTTCTTTCCCTCCTCTGGAGATCGGGGCTTTGCGCCTATGGATTACACGAAAGTGGACGGAAAATTTGGCGGTTGGGACGATGTTTTGGCGCTTTCTAAGGACTATGAACTGATGTTTGATTTTATGATCAACCATCTGTCCAGAAGAAGCCCGGAGTTTCTTGACTTCATCGAGAAGCACGATGATTCTGCCTATGCGGACATGTTTTTGCGGTTCAAAAACTTCTGGCCGGACGGGGAACCGACCAAAGAGCAGGTGGATCTTTTGAATAAGAGAAAGCCCTGCGCGCCCTGCGAGGAGATCACCTTTGCAGATGGAACGACGGAAAAAATCTGGTGTACCTTTGACGATGAGCAGATGGATCTTGATCTGAGCAGACAGGTGACATGGGATTATGTGGAGAAGACACTGCGATTTTTGATGGATCACGGACTTTCCCAGCTTCGCCTGGACGCTTTTGCCTTCGCCACCAAGAAGATTGACACTGCCTGCTTCTTCCTGGAGCCGGAGATATGGGAGATGATGGACAGGATTCAGAAAATACTGGATGAAAAAGAGATTCCCATGCTGCCGGAGATTCACGACCACTACTCCGTGCAGATGAAGATTTCAGATCACGGCTACGCCATATACGATTTTGTGCTGCCGGTGATGACGCTGCATACCCTTTATACGGGAAGCGGCGCAAGAATGAAACACTGGCTTTCTATCTGCCCGAAAAACCAGCAGACCACCCTGGATACGCACGATGGGCTTGGGACTGTGGATGTGGTGGATCTGTTAAGCCCGGAGGAATTGCAGGGAGTCATTGACCAGACGGAAAAGTATGGCGCGAACTTTAAATGGGATTACAGCGCAGGCTCTGCCGGGAAAAAGATTGTCTATCAGATCAACTGCTCCTACTATTCTGCCGTAGGGAAAAACGATGATGCGTATCTCTTGTCAAGAGCGCTGCAGTTTTTCACACCAGGTATTCCGCAGGTGTATTATATGGGACTTCTGGCAGGAGAAAATGACTACGAGCTGATGAAACGCACCAACTACGACAGAAATATCAGCCGCCATGACTATACGGTGGAGGAGATCCGGGAACTGGTGAAAAAACCTGTGGTGCAGAAACTGCGCCGGCTGATGCAGTTCAGAAACGATTACCCTGTGTTTGACGGGGACATGACGGTACACGATACGGCGGACGATATCATACAAATTTCCTGGCAGGCTGACGATTTAAAGGCCACATTGACAGCGCGGCTTAAGGAGAACGGTTTTGAAATTATTTATCTGGACAGAGAGGGCAGGGAACGGAAGCTGACCCTTGCGGAGGATTTTGTATGGTAAGGGAGAAAGAAAGGGGCTGAGACAATGAAAAAAGATAAGAGATTATACATGATAGGAAATTCGCACATTGATCCTGTGTGGATGTGGCGGTGGCAGGAGGGATTTCAGGAAATCAAAGCCACTTTCCGTTCTGTGCTGGATCGGATGAAGGAGTATGAGGCGTTTATTTTTACAGGCAGTTCCGCTTCATTCTACGAGTGGGTGGAGGAAAACGACCCTGCCATGTTTGAAGAAATAAAAGAGCGCATAAAGGAAGGGCGCTGGATCATTGTGGGCGGCTGGTGGATTCAGCCGGATTGCAATGCGCCCGCAGGAGAGTCCTATGTGCGCCAGGGACTTTACGGGCAGAAATATTTTCAGGAAAAATTTGGTGTGAAAGCGGTGTGCGGCTATAATGTGGACAGCTTTGGCCATAACGGGAATCTGCCGCAGATTCTGAAGAAATCAGGCATGGATTATTATGTGTTTATGCGTCCGGGCAGACACGAAAAAGGTGTGGACGGGGAAACCTTCCTGTGGAAATCCGCAGATGGTTCACAGGTGATCGCTTTTCGGATTCCTTTTGAGTACTGTACATGGCCGGAGGAGATCGAGGAACATGTGAAGCGGTGTGCAGGGGAGATCAAGAATCCCGGCAACGGCATCATGTGTTTTTACGGCGTAGGCAATCATGGCGGCGGCCCCACCAAAAAGAATATTGAAAGTATTTTGGAAATGAATAAGAGAGAGGATATGCCGGAGCTGATTTTTGCTTCCCCGGTAGATTACTTTAAAGATGTGGAGCAGTCGGGCAGAATCCTTCCTGTGGTGACGGGAGAACTGCTTCATCATGCCAGCGGCTGCTACAGCGCCCATTCCGAGGTAAAGAATCTGAACAGAAGGGCAGAAAACAGACTTCGCATGGCAGAAAAGCTTTCTGTCATGGCAAATATCCTGTCCGCCGGGAAGTATGACAGAGAAGAACTGACCAAGGCATGGAAAATAGCGCTGTTCAACCAGTTCCATGATATTCTGGCAGGCACCAGCCTGGAGGAAACTTATGTGGATGCCAGAGAGGATTATGATTATGCCCTGCATATAGCGGGAAGACAGTTGAACAGTGCCATACAGTCGATCAGCTGGAATATCGACATTCCAATGGAGGAAGGGATGAAACCTCTGGTGGTGATGAATCCCAATCCTTTTGAGACCATGACGGAGGTGGCGGTGGAATCCCTTTCTCTGAAGGAGCATACCGTGCTTTTGGATGAGGAGGATAACCAGATTCCCTATCAGATTGTCCAGTCCAAAGCTTCCAGCAACGGAAGATGCCGGATTGCCTTTGTGGCAAAACTGCCGTCTCTGGGCTATCGTACCTATCGCTTTGCCGTGAGGGAAAAGGGAAGGCAGTTTGAAAATATAAGCTCAACCCAGACCAGTGCGGAAAATAAATGGTTCTCGGTTAAATTCGATGAAAAGGGCTATATTTCTTCCCTGGTGAAAAAGAATGATGGGACAGAATACTTTTCTGCTCCAGCGGCGGTGCCTGTGGTGATTAAAGATGAGAGCGATACCTGGTCTCACGGTGTGCGTATTTTCGATGAGGAGATCGGACGATTTGAGGCAGTGAAGGTGCAGCGCATTGAAAACGGTCCTGTGAAGGCGGTGATCCGGGTGACCAGTGTGTATGGCAATTCCAGAATGTTTCAGGACTTTTCCATCTACAAGGAGCTGGATTTTATTTCCGTGGAAACGACAGTGGACTGGCATGAGAAAATGTCCATGCTGAAACTGCGTTTCCCCATGAATATGAATTATTTGAGGGCCAGCTACGAGATTCCCTATGGAGTGGCCCAGAGGGAGCCTAACGGGGAGGAGTTTCCGATGCAGACATGGTTTGATCTGGAGGGAGCGGCGCCCGGATTAGACACGATGGTTCATGGACTTTCTATTTTAAACGATGGCAAATTCGCGGCGGACACGGCAGGAAAGAACGGGGAACTGACGATACTCAGAAGTCCGATATATGCCCAGCACGAGCCCTATGTACCAGATTGTGAGCTGGAATATGTATATCTGGATCAGGGTGTACAGACCTTCACTTACGGCCTTTATCCTCACGATGGAAGCTGGGAAGAGGCGGATACCGTCAAACGGGCAAAGATTCTGAATGAAAAGCCCATTGCTTTGTTTGAAACCTATCACAAAGGGCATCTTCCACAGAAAGGCTCCTTCCTGCAGATAAGTGAGGACAATATCTTTGTGGAAGTGGTAAAGGAAGCGGAGGATGGAAGCGGTGATATCATTTTGAGGGCTTATGAGGCGGCAGGCAGAAATACATCGGCACAATGTAAGATACCTTCCCTGGGAAGAGAATTTATTCTTTCCTTTACGCCCTTTGAGATTAAGACGGTACGCCTTTCAGAAGGAAAAGAAGCAGTCTGCAATAATATGCTTGAAGAGTGAGCGGAAAGTATGCCCGCGCATTTATCATGCAGACTGCATTGCAAAATGGAGTGCATTTATGGAAGGGATTGTAGTAAAAAATCTGACGCGGGACTTTGCCTATTACGAAAAAGAGGCGGGTATGAAAAGCTCTGTGAAGAATTTGTTCCACAGAACCAAACAGATTCGACACGCACTGAAGGATCTCTCTTTTGAAATACAAAAGGGAGAAATGGTGGGATTTCTTGGGCCAAACGGCGCTGGAAAGACAACGACGATCAAAATACTTTCCGGTATTTTGCATCCGACTTCCGGCGAAGCGCGGGTGAATGGATATGTGCCCTGGGAGAGGAAAAAAGAATTCAAGAAGCGATTCGCCTATGTGGCCGGGCAGAAATCCCAGTTGTGGATCAATCTGCCGGCCGTGGATTCCTTTGCGCTGAATAAAAGTATATATGAAATATCGGATGTACAGTACAGGCAGACACTTGGCGAACTGGTAGAGCTATTCGGCGTACAGGAGTTTTTGAAGGTACAGGTACGGCGGTTATCTCTGGGTGAACGCATGAAGATGGAAATGATTGCAGCGCTTTTACACAGGCCTGAAGTCATATTTTTGGATGAGCCAACAATCGGTCTGGACTTCATTGCACAAAATAATATCCGTCAGTTTCTGAAAGATTATAACCGCCAGAACGGAGCAACAATGCTGGTGACGAGCCATGATCTGAAAGACATCGAAGAGCTGTGCCGAAGAACACTGGTGATCAGCCACGGGGACCTGGTCTATGACGGAACCTTGGAACATATCCGAAGTATTTTTTCTAAAAAGAGGATCCTGAATGTCCAGTGGAACAGCCTGGTACAAAGAGAGGAGCTGGTTTCTTTTGGGACGATAAAAAACTGGGAGCCGATGAAGGCGGCTATCGAGGTTGATGATGCAGCTGTGACGCAGACGATACACAGATTGTTTGCCGCGTTTTCCGTTGGAGATATTGGAATTGATGCAGCGCCGCTGGAGGAAAGCATAGCCCGACTTTATGAGCAGGGTGCGCAGGGGGCGGAGTATGGAAAAATATAAGACTGTCTTTTGGGCAGGTGTCTCTAACTCAATGGAATTTCGATTTGATTTCCTTATGAACCTTATTGGCACTGTGTTTCCGATTCTCATGCAGGTGTTTATCTGGAGCGCAATGTATGGAGACAGCGGCTGTGATGCTATGTACGGCTACACATTTCCTCAGATGATTCTGTATGTGGTCGTGGCCGGCGCTGTGGCCAAATTTACAAACACTGGCGTTGAGTATATGGTGAACGAGGATATCCACAGCGGCGGAATTGCCAGATATCTGGTGCGCCCTGTGAATTATGTCGCATTTCGTCTATGCGATGCCGTTGGAAATAAGTTTGTATCCATGATCAGTATGGTGTTTTTGACTCTGGGGGCGCTGCTTTTGCTATTCTTTGCGGTGGATTTTGTGGTGACACCTACCGCTGTGCTTCTTTTCTTTCTGTCACTGGCGCTGGCGGCTGTGCTTAATTGTGGGTCGGATAGACCCTGTTGAGTGCATTGGAGTTTCTCAACAGAGAAACGGAAATGTGCTCAACGTTAAACCACCCGCTATGCGGGCAATGTCGTCAACTTAAGAATGTTCGAA
>CBCOZL010000048.1:0-22041 GCA_965114645.1 uncultured Lachnospiraceae bacterium
TTTCCCGGTTGATCTGTGACAGCCCCGCAAGGGTGTAGTCCCAATCTTCGGGAAGGGAAAGCATTTGCGACAAAAGCCCCTTTGCCTTTAAGGTCAGCTCCTTGTTGCGTAAATGGTGGTTGCTCATAACGGTATAGCCCTTGTTGCGCTCCACTCGGAAAACTGCCATAGCTTCATCACTCCTTTGGTTGTGGATTTGTTACGCGATAGAACGCCGTTTTGCCGGATTTAGGTATAAATCCCTGTCCCCGGCAAAAATGCCCCCGCAAAGCCGCATATGGCAAGGCTTTTTCTGTCCCTACGGCGTAACATGAGGGCATAAAAGGCGGCGTTCCTGTTCTCTCTGTAAGGGGAAGTAGAAACGCCGCTTATGCGGTACAATATTCAGTTTTTATTTTGGGGGAAAACGGCTTGTCCTATCCTTTTTTTTGTGGTAAGTTGTTCTTTCACAATCGTACCATCTGCGGCCATATCCTCCATCAGATCTGTAATGATATCACCTTTGGACTGGAATTCACAGGCATTGAAGGGAACGCCGCCTGCCGCCTGAGGCCAGATGCCGATGGTGTGATCTACATAATAATTTCTGAAGCCGCTTGCCTCGATCTGTTCCATAGAAAGGTTTTTGGTGAGCTGATGCACAATGGCGGCTACCATTTCCAGGTGGGCTAATTCCTCGGTGCCGATATCCGTAAGCACCCCCGCAACCTCCCGATAAGGGCACGCGTACCGCTGGGACAGATAGCGCATGGAAGCGCCCATCTCTCCGTCAGGGCCGCCGTACTGGCTGATGATGGCCTGCGCGATATCCGCGTTGGCTTCCTTGATGTTTACGGGAAACTCTAATCTTCTCTCATAATTCCACATTAATTACAGCCTCCTTCCCAGGGCATAGGCGCCAAAGCCCATTTCCAGTCGTCACACGCCGACACATCCGCGCAGGAAATGGTGAGAGGCGTATACTTGGCGGAATATTCCTGCCTGGCCTGGTTTGCCAGACGATTATAATGGTTGAAATATTTTAAAGCATTCTGGTCAGTGGGATGGGTGTCCAGATAGAGGGACAATTCGATGACAACGAAGCCTAAGACGCCGATATCGTGGAGTAATTTCTCTTGCTCACTCATAAACTGTGTATTCATCTGTTACAACATCTCCTTCCCGTAAATGGTTTGTCAAGTTCAGGAAAGACGGTGCCGTCGCAATATCCTTTTTCCAGATTTTCGCAGATCCCGTTAAAGTGCTGCCATGGGACATAGGCCATTGCGATAGGGAAATCATCGCAGGGTTCTCTGTAGAGATAGTCCTTCATATACATCCTTTCTATAGGTGCGCCGGTTGAGAACGGCACACGAATTTCATGTATTTTTTAATAATATAGTATGTTATAATCACCTATGTGTGTAATGCGGGAAGGATTGAAATACAGTATTCTCTGCATGGATTCATGTGGAAGGACACAGAATATTCACAAATTGATACGAATAGAGACACATTTTGCCAGTATATTAGTGTGAGACGTATTTCTAAAACTCAGCAGCAGAGGCTGCATCGCAAAGTCAGCAAGCTGACTTGGAAGTTCTAGATTTGCTTTGCAAATCACTTTCACTCAGGAGAATGCCAAAAGTACGAGCATTCTCCGTATGGAGGATTCAATAATAAGGGAGGAATATGCTTTGATACAGGTGGAAAATTTAGTCAAGCGGTATGGCGGCCATGTGGCGGTAGACGGTATGTCGTTTACGGTGGAAGAGGGGAAAATCTATGGTTTTCTTGGCCCAAACGGCGCAGGCAAGACAACGACGATGAATGTGATGACAGGATATATTGCGGCTGACGGCGGAGCGGTTGTGATCGACGGGCATGATATTTTGAAGGAGGCGATTGCGGCGAAAGCCTGTATCGGGTATCTGCCGGAGGTTCCGCCTCTTTACCCGGATATGACGGTGCGGGAGTTTTTACTCTTCGCGGCGGAATTGAAAAAGGTGCCGAAGGCGGAGCGGAAAGAGCGGGTGGCAGCGTTGGAGGAGCGGCTTTCGTTATCGGATATGAGTCGCCGGCTGATCAAAAATCTTTCCAAAGGGTATAAGCAGAGAGTGGGGCTTGCACAGGCGCTTGTGGGAAACCCGAAGGTGCTGATTCTGGATGAGCCTATGGTGGGGCTTGACCCGAAGCAGATCATAGAGATGCGTGACCTGATAAAGGGGCTTGCGGGGGAGCATACCGTGATTTTAAGCTCCCATATTCTTTCCGAGATCAGTGCGGTATGTGATCACATTCTGATTATATCTAAGGGAAGGCTGGCGGCCAGCGGTTCTCCCGGGGAATTACAGAAAATGATGCAGGGTACGGCTGAGCTTGCGGTGACGGTGATCGGAGAGCGCGGGCAGGCGGAAGCGGTACTGGAACAGATGGAGGAAATAGAGCAGTATACGTTTGAGAATGGCAGCGAGGAAGGCAGTATTTTAATTCGCATAGAGACGAAGGAGGACGCGGATATCCGCAAGTCACTGTCAGTCGCGCTGGCCGGGGCAGGCATGCCGATTCTGTCCATGAATCGGTCGGAGAAATCGTTGGAAGATATTTTCCTGGAGCTGACGGAAGCCGGAGAGACGCCGGAGGAAGAAGAGGAAACGGAAGCCGGAGAGACGCCAGAGGAAGAAGGGGAAACGGAAGCCGGAGAGACGCCAGAGGAAGAAGAGGAAACGGAAAGCGGGGAGACGCCGGAGAAAGATGCGGAAACGGAGGCAGCCGAAATTGCCGAGGAGGCGGATGATGCCGGGACAACCGTGGACAAAACGGAAAGTGTGACTGGAGAGGAGGAGACCGATGAGAGCGATTTATAAGAGAGAATTAAAATCTTACTTCTGTTCGTTCACAGGCTGGCTGTTTGTGGCGGTCAATCTCTTTGTGATGGGGCTGTATTTTATTGTTTATAACATGCTCATGGGTTATCCGACCATAGCTTATGTGTTGCAGAGCATTGTGTTTACGTTTATTGTGACGATACCGATTCTCACCATGAGAACGCTCTCCGAGGAGCGGAAAAATAAGACGGATCAGCTGATTTTGACAGCGCCTGTCTCGGTGGGAAAGATAGTACTTGGAAAATATCTGGCGCTTGCGACGGTGCTTTTTCTGCCGACGGCGTTTATGGGGATTCTGCCGCTCTTTCTTATGCAGGGCGGAGACTTCCGGCTGGGTGTTTCCTACGCCTCGCTTCTTGGCTTTTTTCTGTACGGGTGTCTTGCGCTGGCGGTGGGACTTTTTCTGTCGTCCTTGACGGAGAGCGTGGTGATCGCGGCGGTGCTTTCCTTCGGCGCGCTGTTTCTCGGCTATATTATGCCAGGCATATCGAATCTGCTTACAAGCACGGGCACTTCTTCGGTAACCACGGTGATCGGGAAGATTTTGTCCTGCTTTGACATGGTCAGCCGGTTTGACACACTCTCCTCCGGCTATTTTGAACTGGAGGCGGTGGTCTATTATCTGACAGCCATAGGTCTTGCACTGTTTTGTACGGCGCAGACCATTCAGAAGCGCCGCTACAATATTTCCGGGGGCGGTCTGAAAGTGGGGGCGTACAGCGTCACGGGAATTTTGCTGGCCATTGCGGCAGTCGTAGCGGTCAATCTCGGGCTGAATTATGTGCCGGAGCAGTATTCTTCTTTTGATCTGACGGAAAACAGGCTTTATGCGCTTACGGATGAGACGAAGGCGTTTCTTTCCGGGTTGTCCGAGGACATTACGATCTATGTGCTGGCGGAGGAAGGCGCAGGGGATGCGGATTTTTCCAAAACGCTGGAGCGGATGTCGGATCAGTCGGGGCATATAAAGATCAAATATGTCAGCCCGGCAAAGAATCCGAATTTTTATCAGAACTACACGGATGTGCAGCCTTCCTCGGGCAGTCTGATTGTGGAGGGAGAGCGGCGAAGCACGGTGGTGGATTACGGGGATATTTACACTTATGAGATGGACTATTCCACTTACAGTTACCAGACTACGGGTTACGACGGGGAAGGGCAGACGGTCTCGGCGCTGGCCTATGTCACCACGGAAGACATGCCGGTGTTTTACGCCATTGGCGGGCACGGCGAGCTGGAGCTGGAGGAAAAGTTTGTCAATACCATAACGAAGGAAAATGCATCCTGCGAAACGTTGATGCTTTACTCGGTGGATGAAATCCCGGAGGATGCACAGGGTGTTATTTTGAATGCGCCTACCAGCGACTACTCGAAGGAGGATGCCGAAAAGGTAATTACCTATCTGCAAAAGGGCGGCAATGCGCTGATCGTCTCGACCATGGTGGAGGGAGAGATGGCAAACTTTAAAAGCATTCTGGATTTCTACGGGATAACGGAGGTGGACGGCACAATCGTGGAGGAGGACCGCAATTATTATTACCAGAATCCGTATTATCTGTTCCCGGAGATTGTCTCGGCGGAAGTGACGGCTCCGCTGGCGGACGGACTGGTATTTGCTCCTTTTTCCAAGGGGCTTTCCTATGATGAAGAGAGGGATGACATCCATTATACGCCGCTCTTAACCACAAGCGGCAGCGCGTTTTCCAAGGTAGATATCACGGACAACAGCGATTACAGCAAAGGAGCGAACGATATTGACGGTCCCTTTACCGTCAGCGTGGAAGTGGAAAAAAGCACGGAGGACGGCGGCGTTTCCCATGCCTATGTAGTGGGAGGAGAGAGCCTGTTTACCAGTCTTGCGGACGATATGGCGCCGGGCAATAATGTGAAGCTTTTTAGCAGTATGATAAGTATGCTGGCGGATCATGAATCTTCGGTAGCGATACCTGTCAAGAGTCTTTCCATGCCGAATCTGGTATTTAATGCGCAGACGGCTTATCTTGCGGCGGTTCTCTGCGTGATCGTGATTCCGTTTACGACCCTTGCGGCAGGGCTTGTGGTCTGGCTGAGAAGGAGACGGCGCTGATCTTCCCTGCTTAGAGACTCTCTCCGGGATTTTCTTCAGAATGATTGACTTCCGTAAGACTTTGTGGGAAAATATCCGTGATGGCAATGAGCAGCGCGCAGACAAAAAAGGAAAAAGAAGTTTTTTAGTCTGCACTGCGGGGATTGTATGAACGGAGGCAGTATGAGAGGAATTGATACGCAGGTTCGGAAGAACAGAAGACGTATTTTTAAAGAGGTGGCGCACCTTGCCTATGAATCGGAGAATCTAAAGGACGATATTGAGGCGCTGCCCTATAAGATTGTGGACTATGAAGAGTCCGAGTATGAGAACATTTACAGGGACCGGGCTATTGTGAGAGAGAGAATCCGTCTCGCCATGGGGCTTTCCCTACGGCCGGAAAATGTGCCTGTGCATCTGACGCAGGGACTTGAGGAGAGCAATATCTCTGAGAAATATTATGAGCCGCCGCTGATGCAGGTGATTCCTTCGGCCTGCAATGCCTGCCCGGAAAACAGCTATTATGTGACGGACCGCTGTATGGGCTGTGTGGCGCATCCCTGCCGTGAGGTCTGCCCGAGAGGTGCGGTCTCCATGGTGAACGGCAGATCGGTGATCGACCCGGAAAAGTGTATCAAATGCGGTAAATGTAAGGCGGTCTGCCCTTATGACGCGATTGCCCATCAGGTGCGGCCCTGCGCGGGCGCCTGCGGTGTAAACGCGATCAAAAATGACGAGAAGGGGCGCGCGGTAATTGATAACGAGCTGTGTGTTTCCTGCGGACAGTGTATGGTGAATTGTCCTTTCGGTGCGATTGCGGATAAGTCGCAGATTTTCCAGTTGATTCGCGCACTGCAGACGGGGGAGAAGATCATCGCTCAGGTGGCGCCTGCTTTTGCCGGACAGTTTGGGCCGGACGTGACGCCGGATATGTTGAAAACAGCGTTGAAAGAGCTGGGATTTTATGATGTGTATGAGACGGCCTTAGGCGCGGATATGGGAGCCATTGCGGAGGCTGAGCACTATGCGAAAGAGGTTGCGACGGGAAAGCTGCCGTTTAGTCTGACTTCCTGCTGTCCTTCCTGGTCGGTGCTTGCCAAGAAGTTCTTCCCGGAAACCATTGATAAAATATCGAACGCGCTGACGCCTATGGTGGCGACGGCGAGGGTGATCAAGGAGGAGCATCCCGATGCCAGAGTGGTATTTATCGGCCCCTGTGCATCCAAGAAACTGGAGGCTTCCCGCAGAACGATCCGTTCGGACGTGGACTTCGTCATTACCTTTGAGGAATTGACGGGGATTTTTGAGGCAAAGGGCATTCTGTTAGATCAGATTCAGGCGATGGATGCGCTCAACGGCGCAACCGGCGCGGGACGCGGCTATGGTGTGGCGGGCGGCGTGGCGTCTGCCATCGAGGAGTGTGTGAGAGAATATTATCCAGATGTGGAGGTACACATCGAGCATGCGGAGAGTCTTTCCGAGTGTAAAAAAATGCTGATGCTGGCCAAGGCCGGAAAGAAAAACGGCTGTCTGATCGAGGGTATGGCGTGTCCCGGCGGCTGTGTGGCTGGCGCGGGTACGAACATTGCGATTCCTGTGGCGGCGAAGGCAGTTGCATCCTTTAAGGAAGCGGCTCCCGAGAAGATTCCCGATCCGAGTATGCACCAGAACCGCGTCGAACAGAGTGAAAAGAACTTCTAAAACTCGACAGCATAGGCTGTCTCGCTAAGAAGTTCTAGGAGTTGCGCTGCAACTCTATTTCACTCGAGAGAATGCCAAAATACGGCATTCTCCGCATGGATTGATAAAATTTTTGCATAAATTATAAAGACAGAGGAAACAGACGACTATGGAGAAAATAAGGACAAGATACGCGCCCAGTCCTACCGGGCGGATGCATGTGGGGAATTTAAGGACGGCTTTGTATGCTTATCTGATTGCGAAACACGAGGGCGGGGACTTTATCCTGCGCATTGAGGATACGGATCAGGAGCGTTATGTGGAGGGGGCGGTGGATATCATTTACCGCACGCTGGAGAACACGGGACTTTTACATGACGAAGGCCCGGACAAGGATGGCGGCGTAGGACCCTATGTACAGAGCGACCGCCAGAAGCAGGGCATTTACCTGCAATATGCGAAGCAGTTGATTGAGAAAGGCGAGGCTTATTATTGTTTTTGTGACAAGGAAAGGCTGGCATCCCTGACCCAGACGGTGGCGGGCAAGGAAATCAATGTTTACGACAAGCACTGTCTGCATCTGTCGAAGGAAGAGGTGGAGGCGAATCTGGCGGCAGGCAAGCCCTATGTAATCCGTCAGAATAACCCGACTGAGGGACAGACTACCTTCCATGACGATATCTACGGAGATATCACGGTGGATAACGCGGAGCTTGACGATATGATTCTGATTAAGTCGGACGGCTATCCCACCTATAATTTCGCCAATGTGGTGGACGATCATCTGATGGGAATTACCCATGTGGTGCGGGGCAACGAATATCTGTCTTCCTCACCGAAATATAATCGTCTTTATGACGCTTTTGGCTGGGAAGTGCCGGAGTATGTGCACTGTCCCTTGATTACGGATGAGTCCCACCAGAAGCTCTCTAAGAGGTGCGGGCATTCCTCCTATGAGGATCTGATCGAGCAGGGGTTTCTTTCGGAGGCCATTGTCAATTTCGTGGCGCTGCTTGGTTGGAGTCCCGAGGATAACGAAGAAATTTTTACATTGAAGGAATTAACCGACCGGTTTGATTATCACCATCTTTCCAAGTCTCCGGCAGTATTTGATTACACGAAGCTGAAGTGGATGAACGGGGAATATTTAAAAGCGATGGATTTTGACCGCTTTTATGAGATGGCGGAGCCTTATCTGAAAGAGGCGGTGAAGAAGGAATATGATTTGAAAAAGATTGCCGCCATGGTGAAGACGCGAATTGAGATTTTCCCGGATATTAAGGAGCATGTGGACTTTTTTGATGTGCTTCCAGAATATGATGTGGCGATGTATACGCATAAGAAGATGAAGACAAACGCGGAGACCTCGCTGGCTGTCTTAAAGGATCTTCTGCCGCGTCTGGAGGCGCAGGAAGATTACGGAAACGATGCGCTTTATACAGTTCTTTCCGCATATGTGGAAGAAAAGGGATATAAAAACGGATATGTGATGTGGCCTGTAAGAACCGCTGTTTCCGGCAAACAGATGACGCCGGGCGGAGCGACGGAGCTTATGGAGGTTCTTGGGAAGGAAGAGTCTCTTGCGAGAATCCGCAGAGGAATCGAATTGCTTGAGAAGGCGTGAACTTTCCTGCACACTGAGGCAGGAAGAAGCCATAGAGCATGCTGACGGCCCGGCTATGGTGTTGGCCGGGCCCGGCAGCGGAAAAACCTTTGTCACAGTACACCGCATCCAGAGACTTCTCACATCACAGGGCGTCAATCCTGCCCATATTCTTGTTATTACATTCACAAAGGCTGCCGCGCTGGAAATGCAGGAACGCTTTTTCCGACTGATGGAAAAAGAAAACCTTCCAGTACGGTTTGGCACGTTTCACGCAGTATTCTATCATATCTTGAAACAATCGGCGCAGTATCGCGGGTATACCATTATTACGGAAACAGAAAAAAGAAAGCTGATTCGGGATATCATACACCATCATAAGAGATTTGTCTATTTGCAGGAGGAGGACATAGAAGAAATCCTGACGGCTGTCAGCAGGTATAAAATCAAGGCGGCGGAGAGAGAACTGTCAGAGCAAAAAGGGGGCACAGAGGGAGCGGAAAAGCCTGGGACAGCAAAAGACAGGAGAGCGGAGGGAATAGAGAATACCCCGGAGTTTTTAAAGATGGAGCAGGCAGATTTTCAGTTCTTATATAAGGAATACGAGGAGTGGCTTACCGAAATTTCCAAATTTGACTTCGATGATCTGATGACGATTTGTATCCGGCTTTTGCGGGAGAACAAGGAAATCCTGTCGGCGTGGCAGGCGCAGTTTCGCTACATACTGGTGGATGAATTTCAGGATATTTCCCCGATTCAGTACGAAATAATCCGGCTGCTTGCCGCACCAGAGAACAATCTTTTTGTGGTGGGGGACGACGATCAGTCCATTTACGGTTTCCGGGGCGCAAGCCCTGACAGCATGAAACGGTTTCTTGCGGATTACGCGCAGGCGAAGCAGATTCTGCTGGATGTGAATTTCCGCTGTCATGGGGATATTGTGAAAGCGGCGGCGAAAGTGATTGGGGAAAATGAAAGTCGCATTCCTAAAGCGATTTTACCAGCCCATGAGGACGGAACGGGGATGCAGATCTTCAGGGCGGAGTCGGAGGATATGCTCAGAAAAACGGTTGTGGAGATGCTGGAGAAAGAACACAGGGACGGGAAACTTGCGGCGTGCGCCATGATCTGCCGGACGAATCTGGAATGCGGTTTCTGGGCGCAGGCACTGCGTGAAGCGGATATTCCTTACTCAATGAGAGAGCGGCCGAAAAACCGTTTCAGCCATTTTGTGATACGGGATATCTGTGCGTATCTGTCGCTTGGGCAGGGGGATTATGCAAGGAAGCATTTTCTGCGCGTGATGAATCGGCCCGTCAGATATATGAAGCGGGAAAGCCTGTCTGAGACCAGGGTGGAGCGGGAGGCGCTGATCGGCTATTATGCAGCTGCTCCGCTGGTACAGGAACGGGTGAAAAGGCTTTACCGGGATATAGACAGTCTGGCCGGGAAACGGGTGCATTTGCAGATTCACTACATACGAAAAGTAATCGGCTACGAGACTTTCCTGCGGGAGAAATACGGATCGGAAAAGGCGGGAGAGCTGATACGGATCGGGGAAGAATTTGAAGCGTTTTCCAGAACGTTTTCCTCGGTGCAGGAGATGAAAATATATATGGATCAGTATGCGGAGGCGATAAAAGAGCCGCAAAAAAATGGGGAGGGACTGCAGCTTATGACCATGCATGCCTCCAAGGGACTGGAGTTTCAAACGGTTATCGTGCCAGAGTGCAACGAGGGGAAAATCCCTTCCGACAAATCAAAAACACAGGCAGAAATTGAGGAGGAGAGGCGGATGTTTTATGTGGCAATGACCAGAGCGAAGCATAAACTTTGTCTTGTTTACCATGACAAAAAAACCGGGAAAGACGCGCCCTCCCGGTTCTTGAATCCGCTGTTATCTTCACTTTAGAAGTACTTATCACTTTAGTCCACGATTTCATCAAACTCGGCGGCGTCCAGAAATTCGTCAAAGGCGTCCGCAACGGCTTCGTATTCCTCGTCGTCCTCGATATAGCCGAGCTCTGGTTCTTCCTCGGGATCTTTCGGGTTTTCGCTGTAGCGGTAGAACCATACCTCGCCATCCGCATTTTCGCCGGTTTCATCAAGCGGCAGGAGAGCGATATAATCTCTGTCTGCTACGGTCAGGATCGTGACTACGGCGCAGGTAACCTGAGAACCGTCGTCGAGTTCCAGATCTACAGTCATTTCTTCCTTATCAAGTTCTTCCTGTGTGGTGTTTTTTTCGTTTTTGTCCATAATTTCCCTCCGTGCGGTTTGGCAGTGCATGTTCGAAAAGACAGGTCGGATTCCGATGTCTGTGCATTGCTCTTTATACCAATCATAATATAGATCGGCGGTTCAGGCAATGATAAATTGTTCGGTAAACCGTTGAATTAGATTGAAAAGCCTTCCTCTATCAGGTATAATATAAAATGACTTAAATTTTGATTCCCAAAAGAGCGGTATAACGGGAAATAGGCTTGATTGAACGGAGGCTTTGATGCAGAAAACATTTCGTATAAAAAGTGTGGACAGGACGCAAATCTATCCGCTTGGCGTATCCTTTGAGGAAGAGGGACTGCGTATTTCGGCGGTGTGCGAAGGTGTCGGGGAGGCGGGAATTCTTCTCTATGACAGAAGACACCGGGATGGCGTGCGTATCCCGTTTCCAGAAAATGTCCGGGTGGGAGCGGTTTATTCCATGCTGCTTTCGGGCTATCATGATAAGACATGCAGTTATCTTTTTTACAGAGGGGAAGAGGTATACCAGGATCCCTTCTGCAAACGGGTCTGCAATCCTTACGGATATGGTATGCCGAAATCAGATCTGCCCCGGTGCCAGCCCGATTCTGGGGCTTACGATTGGGCGGACGACAAGAACATGCACATTCCCTTTGAGGAGATGCTTATTTATGCCCTTCATGTGAGAGGGTTTACCAGACACCGTTCGTCCGGCGTGAAATGGAAGGGCACCTACGCGGGTGTGGAGGAGAAAATTCCGTATATGCAGGAACTCGGCATTAATATGGCGCTTCTCATGCCCTGTTATGAGTTCGACGAGATTATGCCGGAAAATACGGCGCAGACAATGGAACAGGCGATTCTTTCCTACAAGCAGGAGCTGCCTTCTGACGAGGAGAAGGAAAAGAAAAAACCGCGTGTCAATTATTGGGGATACCAGCCGGGACTTTATTATGTGCCGAAGAGCGCCTACGCCCACAGTAAGGATGCGGCGGGAGAGTTTAAAGACATGGTGCGGGCTTTTCACAAGGCCGGTATCGGCGTGGCGATGCAGTTCTATTTTCCGCCGGAGATACGAGCGGTAGAGATTCTGGATATCTTGAAATACTGGGTGCTGGAATATCACATCGACGGCTTTCATCTGATGAGCGCGGTGCTGCCCATGGATCTGATAGCGGGGGAGCCGCTGCTTTCGGAGACGATGCTGCTTACGGGAGACGGCTGTGCCTGTGCGGGAGACGCAAAGGCGCGCAATCAGGGATTCTTAAGCGATGGATTTTTGTATGATATGCGCCGGTTTATCAAGGGCGATGACAACATGATCAATTCGTTTCTGTTTCACCTGCGCGAAAGCAAAGACGAGGTCGGCGTAGTCAACAGCATTGCCCGCTGGGACGGATTCCGTCTGGCGGATCTGGTATCCTATGACCGCAAGCATAACGAAGAAAACGGGGAAAACAATCAGGACGGTGTGGATTATAATTGTAGCTGGAACTGCGGGGTGGAGGGAAAGAGCCGCAAGAAAAGCATCCAGGAGCTCCGCCTCCGGCAGATGAAAAACGCGGTTACGATTCTCTTGATGTCACAGGGGACACCGCTTCTTTATAGCGGGGATGAATTTGCAAATACGCAGGGAGGAAATAATAACCCTTATTGTCAGGATAACGATACGGCGTGGATCAAGTGGAACCATACGGAGACAGGAAAGGAACTTCTTGCCTATACGAAGTTTATGATCGGCATGCGCAAGGAGCACCGTATTCTGCACAGCAGGACGCCTATTCGCAGAATAGACACTCTCTCCTGCGGCTTTCCAGATATTTCTTTCCACGGGAGAGAGGCGTGGAGGCCGGATACCAGCTCGGCCAGCCGCTGTATGGGAATCATGTATTGCGGATTCTATGCGGGGGAAGGCGGACAGGAGGAACGCTTTTTCTATATTGCGGTTAATATGCACTGGCAGGCAGCCTATCTGGGACTGCCGAAGCTCCCGAAGGGTAAGCTGTGGACATATGCGGCTTCTACGGGAAAGGAGATACCAGAGATAGAGGAGATGGCAGCTTCCTCACAGGAAATCTGTGTGCCGGCCCGCACGATTGTGCTGTGCACCACGAAGGATGTGCCTGTGGAGACAGAAAAAAACAGCCGGAAAAAGAGTAAAAAGAATAGAGGGGATGAGCAGGGTTAATGAATAAGGCATGGGAACACTTTAAGACAATCACACATCATAAAATTCTGGTTATGGAAGGGTGTTTTCGTGTGGGGCTTTACAGACAGGGACTCCTGCATGATCTGTCAAAATACAGCCCGACGGAGTTCATGGTGGGTGCAAAGTATTACCAGGGAGACAGAAGCCCCAACAACGCGGAACGGGAAGATATCGGTTATTCTTCCGCATGGCTCCATCATAAGGGCCGCAACAAACACCATTATGAGTACTGGATTGATTACAGCTCGAAAGAGATTGAGGGAGGAATGGCGCCAGCGCCGATGCCTGTGCGCTATGTGGCTGAGATGTTTATGGACCGGGTTGCGGCCTGCAAGGTTTACCACGGGGACGCTTACAAAGACCAGGATCCGCTGGCCTACTATGAGTCTTCCAGGACGCCGCCTCCGCTGCATAAAAAGACGAAACGTCTGCTGGAATTTCTGCTGCATATGCTGGCCGAGCAGGGGGAGGAAAAAACCTTCCGCTATATCCGCAAAAAAATTTTAAAGAAGTAACCACCCTTTTTTTCTCGCATAGGATATGGTATGAGAGAAAAAGGAGATGAAACATTATGAATTGTTGCTGGCTTATACTTCTGTTACTTTTCTGCGGCGGGAACAATGGCCGAAGCGGCTGTGGCTGTGAGGAACCCGCGAGACCGAAACCGCCTTGTGCAAGGCCGGAGCCGCCCTGTGGCAGACCGGAGCCGGAACCCTGCCCCTGCGAGGATTCCCGTTTTGAACCCCGCTTCGACCAGAGACCTTTCAGCGGCAACGGCTCTACCTGCGGCTGTGAGAACGAATGTAACTGAAAGTAAAACCTGTAGAAACTCGGAAGGGATCGCGTCAGCGGTCCTTTTCTTGCGCGAATAAGCAGAGTCAGAAGCCTTCTGAAGGAAGCGCCATGCAGGCATGAGCGCAGAGTTCGGAAGGCTTATGACGAGCAACGCGAACGAGAAATGCGAAGCATTTGGAGTCTGCTTATTCGCGCAGCAGCAGAGTCAGAAGACAGACGAAGGAAGCGCCATGCAGGCATGCCAACCGTTTTCTTGACGGAAACATAAGGCGGTGATATATTAGTTAAGTATGGGAGGAAGATGATTATGTTAAATGGAGATAAGGTACTATTCAGCGGTATGCAGGCGACCGGGAATCTGACGCTTGGAAATTATCTGGGGGCGTTGAAAAACTGGGTGACGCTCTGCGATGAATATCAGTGTTTCTATTCGGTGGTGGATCTGCATTCGATTACCGTAAGGCAGGATCCGGCGGAACTCAGGAAGCGGGCGAGAAACCTCTTGACGCTCTATATCGCGGCTGGGATTGATCCCGAAAAAAACTGTCTTTATTATCAGTCCCATGTGTCGGGACACGCGGAGCTTGCCTGGATACTAAACTGTTTTACTTATATGGGTGAATTAAACCGTATGACCCAGTTTAAGGATAAGGCGGCGAAGCATGCGGATAATATCAACGCGGGACTGTTTACTTATCCTGTGCTGATGGCGGCGGATATTCTGCTCTATCAGGCGGATGTGGTGCCTGTGGGCAAGGATCAGTTACAGCACTTGGAGATTACCAGAGATATCGCACAGCGGTTTAACGCGGTTTACGGAGATGTGTTTACGATTCCCGAGCCTTATATCGGGAAATCTGGGGCGAAGATCATGAGTCTCCAGAACCCGGAGAAAAAGATGTCCAAGTCGGATGAAAACCCGAACGGCAGCATTTATCTGATGGATGACCCGGATACGATTGTCCGCAAATTCAAACGTGCGGTGACAGATTCGGAAGGCTGTGTAAGATACAGCGAGGAGCAGCCGGGTATCCGCAATCTGATCGACATTTACTGTGCATGCACGGGAAAGACGCCGGAGGAGACGGAGAGAGAGTTTGACGGCAAGGGCTACGGTGATTTCAAAATGGCTGTAGGGGAAGCCGTGGTGGCTGTCTTAAAACCTTTGCAGGAGAGATATGAAGAACTCGGAAAGAATAAAGATTACATCGACAAGGTAATCAAAGAGAACGGGGAGAAGGCGGCGTACTTTGCGGGAAAAACCTTGCGTAAGGTGCAGAAGAAGGTGGGGTTCCCTGAGAGAATCCGCTGAGAGACAAGGTGAAAACAAAACTGACAGGCTAAGAGGGCCGGAAGGGAAGATATGGACAATCAATTTAATCAGCAGCCGGGTTCAGATCCTGATCAACAGGGAAATGCTTATCAGGAAGGAAATTATTACCAACAAGGGAATCCATACCAGCAGGGAAACTATTATCAACAAGGGAATTCCTGCCAGCAGGGAAATTACAGTCAACAGGGAAATCCATACCAGCAGGGAAATTACAGTCAACAGGGGAATCCCTATCAGCAGGGAAATTACAGTCAACAGGGAAATGCTTACCAACAGGGAAACCCTTACGGTGGGAACGGTTATGGGAATTACAGTGGCAGCGGCAATTTGGAATCAGAGAAAGCGCCCAATATTTTTCAGCAGTTCGCCTTTTCTTTTGTGCCGCCTTTGTATGAACGGCTGACGAGGGTGAAGACCGGGAGCATGATCGGGTTCGTGACGCTTCTGGTGTTGGCGGCAACGCTGCTTTCGTTTGCTTCAACCATGGCTGCATTTTCATCCATAAACATGAAAGAACTGGCGGCAGAGCTGCCGGACTTTGAACTGACAGGCGGCCAGTTGTATTTGGGAGAAGAGTTTCTGTTTGATGAGGGAAATGTGTTTGTATACATGACGGATGAGATCGACAGCTTTTCCTATGAGGATGCTGCGATGATGGCAGATGAAGGGTATAGGGATATTTTGCTGGTGGGTCGGGACAGACTTTCAATCATGCAGAATTGGGAGTATCAACAGCTTGATTTCAGCGATTTTGGGGACAGCTTCGAAATCAGCAGAGAGTGGATTGCTACCAAACTGATGCCATTTATCAAGGTTTTTCTGTGTGTGGCATATATTGTTTACTTTTTGTGGAGAGTTCTCTGGTATTTCCTGTGTGCGGCAGTCTATCTGCTGTTTGCAATGCTTATTGCTTCTGTTCTGAAGAAACAGGTACCGGGAGAAGCGCTGTTTCGGACGGCTGTATACGCGAAAGTGTTGATGTTTGCAGTGGCGACGGTTCTTGATCTGATACCTTTGTTAGATCTCTCTGTGCCGTTTCTTTTCCGGGTTGCCATTACGACCGTGTTCATGGGTTTTGCGATAGCGAAGCTGCCGGACAACCGTCCGACCCCTGCGCCTATGACGATGGGGCAGGGGTGGTAAAACCTTTCGCCCAGGGTCAGCCCTGAAAAGGTTCGGTGAAATACCCGGCTTTGGAAACCGGCTCCCCGCCGGTGAGCAGATGGGTTACGTCGCCCATCACCTGCACACGGAAAATGGCGTCGTTTTCCATCCGTTCCTCGCTTGCCACGACAGTGACCGAGGTTGGTGCAAGGAAGAAGCCGTGCAGAAGCAGAACCGGCGAAATATTAAGAAGGTGACTCAGCATCATACAGGTGACGCCCAGATGGCAGAAGATAACGATGGTGTCTTCTGTCTCTGTGCCGTCGCCTTTTTTCGTGGCATTTTTGTGATAGTAGTTGTTATGTCTTGTATAGCCGTAGGAGGACAGAAGACCGTCCAGCCCGTCGCAGACTTCTTGGTAAGCAGGCAGAATCGTTTCATTGGAACGGTAAAGATCTGTGGTCCGCCAACCGTCCCTGTCGTACATTTCGGGAATTTCTGTCCAGTACGCAGGCATGAGATCCCACGGCACGCCGTGCCGTCCCGTCACGGGATCGTCAATAAAATAAGCAAATTCCTTCATCCAGTCAAAGGTAACCGCTTCGCGGCCGACTGCTTCCAGAGAGTAGGAAGCGGTTTTTTTTGCCCGTCCCAGGGGAGAGCAGTAAAACTGCGTAATATTGTCCCACTTTGCCACCCGTTTCGCCAGAAGCTCCGCCTCCCGGATGCCTTTTTCCGTCAAGGAGTCATTCACATAATCGGGGTCTCCGTGTCTGATAAAGATGATTCTCATAAAAGCCGCCTTTCTTCAAAATATTTTCTAAAGATTTCATATTTATTTCTTCCTAACATGATATAATATACCAGATGCAAAAGAAAAACAAGCGACGCGGAGCGGCATTTGTTTTTCTTGCATCGGTAACGAGCAAACGTCCGACGAAGTCGGACAAGAGAGCGCAAAGCGCGTGTTTGCGAGTGAAACACAGGGCAAAAGTAACCGTCCGACGAAGTCGGACAAGGAGCGCAAAGCGCGTGTTTGCGAGTGGAACGCAGGGGCAAAAGGAACCGTCCGACGAAGTCGGACAAGAGAGCGCGAAGCGCGTGTTTGCGAGTGAATCGCAGGGCAAAGCGCGAAGCGTGTGTCTGTGCAAAAGCGGCAGAAAGGCTAAGGTAGGTATATGTTTGGAAAAAACAGGGAGAAAAAAATCGGCGTTCCGGGCGGAAAGAGTCTGACGGCAGCAAAGATTGTGCTGGCGGTCTGTGTAATTGCCGTTCTGGCCGGAAATTCCTATTATTCGATTCAGGAGGAGGAACAGGCTGTGGTCTGCACCTTTGGCTCGCCAAAGGCAGTGACTACGCCGGGGCTGCACTTCAAAGTTCCTTTTATACAGAATGTGACTAAGGTGAACACCACGATCCAGGGCTTCAATATCGGCTACCGGGATGGGGCGGACACCGATGACATGGCGGATGATACCATTGAAGATGCTCTGATGATTACGTCTGACTATAATTTTATCTATGTGGATTTTTATGCGGAATATAGAGTGACTGATCCGGTCAAGGCACTTTATGCATCGGAGAACCCGGCGCTGGTTTTAAAAAATATAGCCCAGAACTGCATCCGTACTACCATCGGTTCTTACAGTGTGGACAGCGTACTTACCACGGGGAAAAATGAAATCCAGTCCAACATCAAGCAGATGATTCTGGACAAGCTGGAGACTTACGACATCGGTATTCAGCTCGTCAATATCACGATCCAGGACGCGACCCCGCCTACTGCGGAGGTGGAGAACGCTTTCAAGGAAGTGGAGACAGCCAAGCAGGGCAAGGAAACCGCTTTAAACAACGCCAACAAATACAGGAACGAGCAGATTCCCAATGCGGAGGCGGAGTCCGATAAAATTTTACAGGACGCGGAGGCAAAGAAGCAGGAGCGCATCAATGAGGCAAACGGACAGGCGGCGCGTTTCAATTCCATGTACCAGGAGTATGCCAAGTACCCGGAGGTGACGAAGAAGCGTATGTTTTACGAGGCCATCGAGGACGTGCTGCCGGATGTGAAGGTAGTGATTGAGGGAGAAGGCGGAAAGACGACTACCATGCTGCCGCTTGACAGCTTTGTGACGCAGGAGGCTTCTTCCATCGGGGGAGACGGAGATACATTGAAAGAGGAGCCGGAAGAAATGCAGGAGGAGGAATAAAAGATGTTTGAAAATACACAAAATTCCAATATTCAGAATTTTGAACGATATAGTTCCGACGGGACGAAGAAAAAGGAAAAGAAAAGCAAAAAGGGAGGAAAGAAGTTTGGCTTCGTTTTTGGCCTGCTGGTTGTGATTGGCTTATTTTTGCTGATAAACTGCATGGTTGTGACAAAACAGAACCAGTTTAAACTGATCCGTCAGTTTGGCCGTGTGGACAGGGTGGTATCTGTGCCGGGACTCAGCTTTAAGCTGCCTTTTGTGGAATCTGTGGACACCGTGCCGAAGGAGCTTTTGATTTATGACCTGCCGGCATCGGACGTCATTACATCTGATAAGAAAACGATGATCGTGGACAGCTATGTGCTCTGGCGCGTGACGGATCCGCTGCGGTTTGCCCAGACCTTAAGCTGTTCCGTGCAGAATGCGGAGGGCCGTATCGACGCCATCGTCTACAACGCTACCAAAAATACCATTTCAAACATGAAGCAGGACGAGGTGATCAGAAGCCGGGACGGCAAAATGACGATCACCGTCGACGAGGAGGGAACGGAGCTTTCCGGGAACGATCTGGATCTGTCTGAGGGGAAAGAGGAAGTGATTGAGATTACGTCTCTGACCGAAGAGGTGATGGGGCAGATCAACCATGTGGAGGATCAGTACGGCATTGAGCTGGTTGCTGTCGAGGTCAAAAAGCTGGATCTGCCGGATGACAATAAGCAGGCGGTTTATACCCGCATGATTTCCGAGAGGGGCAATATTGCGGCACAGTACACGGCGGAAGGCAAATCCGAGGCGAAAATGATCGAGAATACGACGGATAAGGAGGTTTCCATCATGCTCTCCGATGCGAGAGCGAAGGCGGAGGCTACTGTTGCGGAGGGCGAGGCTGAGTACATGCGGATTTTGTCGGGCGCATACGCAGACCCGGAGAAGACGGACTTTTATTCCTTTGTGCGCGCCTTAGACGCGTTGAAGGAGAGTGTGGTGGGAGATAATAAAACGGTGATTCTGAATGAGGATTCTCCGATTACGCAGATTTTTAACGGACGATATTAAAGAGAAAAGTAAGAAGTCTGAGCGGCAGTCTTTTTTCGCCAAGGTGAACGGCTGAAAGACAGTATTCCCGACACGGGGATGCAGAATGGAAATTTTCATGGATAAATACGAAGTTTTAGAAAAATATTACGGCTATCACGCCTTCCGGGAAGGACAGGAAATGCTGATCGACCATATTCTTGCGGGGAAGGATGTGCTCGGCATCATGCCGACAGGTGCTGGAAAATCTGTCTGCTATCAGGTGCCGGCGCTGCTTCTTCCGGGGATTACGCTGGTGATTTCACCGCTGATTTCCCTGATGAAGGATCAGGTGCAGGCACTCAATCAGGCGGGAGTTCATGCGGCTTATATCAACAGCTCTCTCACGGAAGGGCAGATCACGAAAGCATTGACATTTGCGGAGCAGGGGCGGTATAAAATTATCTATGTGGCTCCCGAGAGACTGGAGACAGACCGTTTCCTTCGTTTCGCGGGGGCGGTGGAGATCAGCATGGTAGCCGTGGACGAGGCGCACTGCATTTCCCAGTGGGGACAGGATTTCCGCCCCAGCTATTTACATATTGTGCAGTTCGTGAGACGGCTCCCGAGACGGCCCATATTAAGCGCGTTTACTGCCACGGCAACCGGGGAGGTTAGGGAGGATATTGTCTCTGTGCTGGGACTGGAAAATCCAAAGTCGCTGGTGACAGGTTTTGACAGGCAGAATCTTTTCTTTGCGGTGGAACATACGAAGAACCGCACGCGCTATTTGCAGCATTATGTGGCGGACCGCGGGAAGGAGAGCGGCATCATATACTGCGCTACCAGAAAAAATGTGGAGAAAGTGTACGAACAGCTTAGGAAAGAGGGCATAGCGGTCACAAGATATCACGCGGGACTCTCCCCGGAGGAACGGCGGAATAATCAGGACGATTTTATCTATGATAGAACCCCCGTGATCGTGGCGACCAACGCCTTTGGCATGGGGATTGACAAGTCGAATGTGCGGTATGTGCTGCATTATAACATGCCCCAGAGCATGGAAAACTACTATCAGGAAGCGGGGCGCGCGGGGAGAGACGGCGAACCTTCCGATTGTATTCTTCTGTACTCGGCGCAGGATATTATGATTAATCGGTTTCTGCTGGAAAATAAGGAGAGCAGTGCCGACTTTACGGTGGATGAACAGATTACCATTCGGGAGCGGGACGAGAAACGGCTCCAGGCCATGATTTTTTACTGCAATACCAAGGAGTGTCTGCGCACCTGCATTCTACGCTATTTTGGGGAAAAAGACGGAAGCGCCTGCGGCAAATGCGGGAACTGCCTGAAGCATTATGTGGAAAAAGATATGACGGCGGAAGCGGGACAAGTCATTCAGTGTCTGGAAGAACAGGGGAAAAGATACGGCATACAGGTCGTCATCGGCACGCTCCTTGGCGGAAAAGGCGCGAAATTGCGGGAATACCGGGTACAGCAGTATCCTTCTTACGGTACATTAGGGAAATGGCGTGAACAGGAATTAAAGGATCTGATCGGTCAGATGATACAGGAAGGGTATCTGCGGCAGACGCAGGATAAGTACGGGCTTCTGCAGACGACAGGAAAGGCACAGGACATTGTGGACGGCCTTTGCACGGTTATGGTGAAGCTGGAGCCGAGAAGCAGCCGGATGGCGGAGGAAGACGACAGAATAAAGGGCAGTACAAACCGAAAATCGGATATTCTCAATACCAGAGGACTCGCCTTTTTCGAGGAGCTTCGGGAACTGCGCAGGGAGATTGCCAGAGAGAAAACGATACCGCCCTATCTTGTTTTTTCGGATAAGACATTGGTGGATATGTGCGTGCGCCTGCCCATGAACCGGGAGGAAATGATGGAGGTGAACGGGATGGGAGCTTTTAAGTATGAACAGTATGGGGAGCGGTTTCTGACCTGTATTATGGAGTATACTGGTGGAATACGGGAGAAATTTTATTTTGGGGAGTAGGACCATTCCTTTTTGCTTAGAGGCTTTAAATAATTCTTTTTTAAGTCACGGATATTTCCAAAGAAGGCTAACTCAGATTTGGTAAACATGCTGTTTTTCCATTTAAGCTTAACCAGCTCTAAGGTACATAGAAGATCAGCGGCTTGAAAAAGTTTATATTCTGAAGGCATAACTTTACGAAAAATAGGGTTTGGAAGCAAAGCATTGAAAACAGAGGAAAGTATTTTACTGACTTCTACCTGACCATTATCATAATATATTTTTACATCGTCAAAGGCCAGAAATTCTGCATAATATTCACGGATAAACCGAGAAATTTGCTTGGACAATTGGCCCGTAGCTTCCACAACATCAGAAATATGCCTCTTTTCAATGTAAAAGCACTTATAGCGGATATTGATCTGACGGATGAAGGCGACCATTTTGTTGAAAATACGGCGACGCTCATCAACTGACATATTTTTGTAAATTTCTTCTTTGCGTATGATGGGGCCTGTATGTATACACGTGCTATCAAGTTTTAGGTAGGAAAGCTCCTGGTTTAGTCTTGAGATAGCAGGCTGGATGTCTTCATTTTGGTTATGAAAGACCATTGTGATGATATAATAAGGTGAATGGGAGTTGTATTCACCAAAATCACCAGATTCATCTATAAAAATACTTAGCTCATTCAATGTTGTCCACCTCTGTAATGTTAGTAAAAAAATGGCGGGGAACTTCCCCGCCCTTGATGGACCTGGGTCATACGACCAGCCCAAATGAAATCGTTGATTTCATTACATATAGTATATGTTATAATTATCGGAAGCGCAATGAAAATCTAACATATTATTTGTAAATATTGTAAATGAAACACCACTTTACAACTTTTAGACAAAAATGCCGTATGAGACACTTTGGTGTATA
>CBCOZL010000049.1:0-20562 GCA_965114645.1 uncultured Lachnospiraceae bacterium
ATAGGCATGAGGTGGAAGCGCAGCAATGTGTGCAGCTGACATGTACTAATAGGTCTGAGGCTTAACCAGAACAAAAGGAGATTCAGTATTTGGTTTTGAGGGTATGTTTCAAATTTATTAACACTATTTGCAAAAAATTGTAATTAGTGTTTTTTTTTTATAATTTTTGTGATATAATAAGTTGAATCTGAGATTGCAATGAAATTTGCTTAAATATAAGGGAAATGAATGAGCAATCTGGAAGATGAGACGGTATTTTCTAAATATATAACGTGAGGTGGATTGCATGGATACAAAAATTCTGCTTGAAAATGGAACAAATGAGCTGGAGGTACTTGAGTTTAAGCTGGACGGGAATGCTTACGGTATCAATGTGGCGAAGATTAAGGAAATTATTAACTATCAGGAAGTGACACCCGTACCGAATGCACATCCGAGTGTGGAAGGTATCTTTATGCCGCGCGATACGATGATTACGGCGATCGACTTGAAGAACTGCTTACAGAGAGGCGTCTCTGAACCGGGTGGTCTCTTTATTGTCACGAATTTCAATAAGCTGGATATTGCGTTTCATGTGGATTCCGTGGTTGGTATTCATCGCGTATCCTGGAGAGAGATTATCAAACCGGGCACAACGATATCCACATCGGAAGACGGCGTGTCAACAGGTATTATCAAGTTTGATGACAGACTGATCATCATTCTTGACTTTGAGAAGATTGTGACCGATATTAACCCTGAGACAGGTCTTAAAGTTGCTGATATTGAGGAGCTTGGCGAGAGACACAGAATTGATGTGCCGATTCTGATTGCAGAGGATTCACCGCTTCTGAATAAGCTGATCGTAGACTCCTTACATAAGGCTGGATATGTGAACCTGATTCATACAGAGAACGGCCAGCAGGCATATGACGTGATCCAGGAATGCAAGAAAGAGGGCACGCTTAAGGAGCATGTACAGTGTATTATCACTGATATTGAGATGCCGCTTATGGATGGTCACAGACTGACTAAGCTGGTGAAATCTGATGATGATACGAAGGATATCCCGATTGTTATTTTCTCTTCGCTTGTCAATGATGATATGAAGAGAAAGGGAGAGGCGCTCGGTGCGAATGCGCAGCTTTCCAAGCCGGAAATCGGTAATCTGGTGCGTGTGGTTGATGAACTGGTCTTGGCAAGTAAGTAAGTAGAACAATATGAAAAAGAAAGACCGGGAATTTCCCGGTCTTTCTTTTGGCGTGTGCAGGGGTAATGAGAAGATGGATATGCAATTACAGGAAATGAGAGAAAAGATTCTGGATGCAGAACTTATACTTGTCGGATTGGGAGAAGGGTTTCAGTACAGCTGGGGAGCTCTGGTGCAGGATGACAGATATCGGGAAATTGAGCGGGAGATTGGAGACAATGAGAGCTGCGCATGGATTGTGCCCTTTTTGCAGAAAATGGTGCTGGGCCGGGAGCGGGAGAAGAGATGGGATCAAGCTTATCAGGCATTGAAAGTGCTTGTGGCGGATAAAAATTATTTTGTGGTTTCACTCTGTATAGATGATTATCTGTATGGCGCAGGACTTGATGAGAAACGTCTTGTCACACCCTGCGGTGGTTTTCGCATGATGCAGTGCGATCAAAACTGTGTGGGCGAACTGTCAAAGATACCGGATGAGACATATGAGGCTGTTTTACAGTATTATAAGGGCGAGCGGCCGCTGTCTGATCTGGAAGAGCCGGTTTGTGCTAAATGCGGCGGGAAACTGCGGTTTAATCAGCTCGGGGTGAGCCGGTATGCGCAGGAGGGGTATCTGGAGCAGTGGAATGTTTATACAAAATGGCTGCAGGGTACGGTGAATAAGAGATTGTGTGTGCTGGAACTGGGCGCGGGAATGAGTTATCCCGGTATTATTCGGTTCCCTTTTGAGAAGATGGTCTATTACAATCAGAAAGCCTTTTTATACCGTGTGCATCCCAGACTTTATCAGCTGGGAGAGGAAATTGCGGACCGGGGCAGGGGAATTGCGGAGAATCCTGTCGATTTTCTTGCTTCATTGGGAAAAGGGATTTGTTAAATGAGGGAAGATGTGATAGAATGTGAGGTAGTGTGACATAAATGAATATGGGTAACTGGGAAGCGCTGAATAGTTACTAATGGGGAGAAATTATGAGCTCGAGTGAAGAATATTTAGACAGTTTATTAGATTCCATACTGGGAGGCGGAAAAGCAGACGGAGAGGAAGAGGCAGTATCTGCGACAGAAGGTGAAGACAGCCAGACAGCTCCCGTAGATGGCGGAAAAGCCATGTCTTCTCAGGAGATAGAGGAGATGCTGTTATCTATGGGCACTCTTGGCAGCGAGGAAGAACTGCAGGAGCAGGGTAATTCTGATGCGGAGGATATGGAGGCTATGCTCGCGTTCATGAATGAGCACAGCGGGGCTTCTGCTTCTGGTGACGGGGAATTACCGCTGGATGATTTTGGCATGGAAGAAGGAATGTTATCGGACGATTTCGCGTTGGAGGAGCCGGATGCTGATGCAGGAATGCCGGATGGGCTGGACGAATTATCGCTGGATGATCTGAGCCTTGATGACAGCAGCGGAGACGGGATGGGATTAGACGGTCTGTCATTGGATGGACTGGATCTTGGCGAGAGCGGCGCAGACGAGAGTGCAATGGATGACTTTTCATTGGACGGACTGGATCTTGGTGAGAGCAGTGCAGACGAGAGTGCAATGGACGACTTTTCATTGGACGGACTGGATCTTGGTGAGAGCAGCGCAGACGAGAGTGCAATGGATGATTTTTCATTAGACGGACTGGATCTTGGTGAGAGCGGCACAGACGAGAGTGTAATGGATGATTTTTCATTAGACGGACTGGATCTTGGTGAGAGCGGCACGGATGAGGGTTCATTAGACGAACTGTCGCTGGACGGACTGGATCTTGGCGAAAGCGATGGAGACGAGGGTGTATTAGATGAACTGTCATTGGACGGACTGGATCTTGGTGAGAACGATGGAGATGAAGGTGCATTAGATGAACTATCGCTGGACGGACTGGATCTTGGCGGGAGCGGCGCAGATGAGAGCGCATTAGATGATTTTTCGCTGGATGATCTGGCACTGGAAGAATCGGAAAGTGCGAATGGTGAAATGGATGGATTGATGTCCGAAGAAGATATTGACCGTCTGTTGAGCGGTGATTTGTCTGATGGAGAAGACGAGGTGGATGATTTTGCCCTGGAGGAGACTGGGGAGAGCGACGAAGATCTCTCTGCACTTCTGGCGGGGATGGATCATGATGAAGATCTGTCGGAAATTGGGGATCTGTTAGCAGAGTCCGACCATGGCGTTTCACCCGATGATGATATGCTGGCGATGCTGGAAGGTGTGGATGACGGCGGTGACAGCAGTTTTGATTTCTTTGAGAGCGATGAGGCGGCAAAAGAGGCAGAGAGCATTCGAGAGCTTACGCCAGAGGAGATCGCAGCCAGGGAAGGCGGCGTGAAGCCGGGTAAGGAGAAAAAGAAGCGTAAGAAGCTGTTCGGGAAAAAGAAGAAAAAAGGCGGAGATGAGGAAGCGGCAACCGAGGAAGCCGGGGATGAGCTGGAGTCACTTTTAGCAGAAACCTCAGAGCAGGAACCTGAAGCGGAAGAAAAGGGAGAAAAGAAGCCTGGAGTTTTTGCAAGGTTCATGAATTTCCTGCTGGAAGTGGATGAGGATGAAGACCCTGTTGCGGCGGAGGTTCTGGCAGATAACGACGGCGAGATGGGAACCGTGACAGATGAGAACAGAGCGCTTCTGGATGAACTGGACGAAGAGGATAAGAAGGGCAAAAAGAAGAAAAAGAAAGATAAGAAAAAGGGGAAAAAAGGAAAGGGCGGCGAAGAAGGCGAAGAGGCTGCCGAGGGCGAAGAGGAAGAAAGCAAGAAGCCGAAGAAGAAAAAGAAGAAAGAAAAGAAGAAAAAGCAAGAGGAAGAAGTAGATCTGTTTGCACCGCCGGAGAAGAAGCTTTCCAAGAAGAAAGTGATAACGGTGTTTATGTTCTGCGGCACGATTGCGGCCTGCATTGTACTGTTATCATCTTTCCTGCCTGTTTATATGGAGAAGAGAGACGCGCAGATGGCGTATGATCATCAGGATTATGCGCAGGTATATGATCTTTTGTATGGCAAGGATCTGAACGAGCAGGATGAAATCCTTTTCCAGAGAAGCAATCTGATTTTGCAGATGAACCGGAAGCTTAGTTCTTATGAAAATTATGGGAACCTTGATATGCGTCTGGAGTCCTTGAATGCGTTGATCAGCGGCGTTGCACGCTATCAGGAGATTCTGCCGGAGGCGGAAACCTACAATGTGGTGGGAGAGGTCAGTGGTATTTACGGGCAGATTTTGGAGAGATTGTCTGCAGATTTCGGTGTGTCCGAGCAGGATGCGCTGGAAATCATTGTCATAGAAGATGATGTGACATATTCGCAGAGACTTGAGGCGATTATAAACGGAGCGGTTTACAGCGAGGAAGTCCCTGCGGGCAGACAGGATGTGCTGCCGGAGGAAGAGGAAATTATCGAGAGACTTGACGGGCTGGAGACGGAGACTGCGGAAGAGCAGTCGGCGGATATGCAGGAAGAGATGAACCCGGAAGGAGATATGCTGCCGGAGGAAATGATGGGAGAGGTTCAACCGACGGATGAGAATGCGGGAGAAGACACGGCGGCAGAGGAAAATGTGGGCGAAGACAATCCGGCAGATGAGAATGCCGATGAAGGGGCAGAGTGATGGTAGCGATCATCGATTATGATGCTGGTAATATCAGAAGCGTGGAGAAGGCGGTGGCCCTGTTAGGGCATGATGCCATAGTGACGAGAAAGCGCGGGGAGCTCCTTGCAGCAGACCATGTGATTCTGCCGGGAGTGGGCGCATTTGGTGAGGCTATGGCCAGATTGCACAGGTATGAACTGGTTTCTGCAATCGGGGAAGTTGTTGAAAAGAAAATACCGTTTTTAGGGATATGTCTGGGTCTGCAGCTTATGTTTGAGAGCAGCGAGGAAGCGCCTGGCGTTGCGGGATTAGGGCTTTTACCGGGTAAGATCGTGCGTATTCCAGATGGAGAGGATCTGAAAATTCCTCATATCGGCTGGAATTCCCTTAGCTTTCCGAACCCGGGACGGCTGTTTCAAGGGATTGCGGAGGGGGCTTATGTGTATTTTGTACACTCTTATTATCTGCAGGCGGATGAGCCGCAGATTGTAAAGGCGGCCACGGAGTACGGCACATTGATTCACGCATCGGTGGAACGAGATAATCTCTTTGCCTGCCAGTTTCACCCGGAGAAAAGCTCGGAGACGGGACTTAAGATATTGCAGAACTTTTTGGAAATATAGGACGGAGCGGCGCACATGCACACAAAGCGGATTATCCCCTGTCTGGATGTGAAAAACGGCAGGGTTGTTAAGGGCGTTAATTTTATAAATTTTAAAGATGCGGGCGATCCGGCTGAGGTGGGCGCGGCCTATGACAAGTCGGGTGCGGATGAGCTGGTTTTTCTGGATATTACGGCTTCGTCCGATGCGAGAAACACCGCGGTAGAGATGGTGCGCAAGGTGGCGGAGAAGGTATTTATCCCTTTTACGGTAGGCGGCGGCATCCGCTCGGTGGAAGACTTTAAGGTGATTCTGCGTGAGGGTGCGGATAAGGTTTCCGTTAATTCGGCGGCGATTATGAATCCGAACCTCATCAGTGAAGCGGCGGATAAATTCGGCAGTCAGTGTGTGGTGGTTGCCATTGACGCGAAAAGGCGCGCTGACGGGACAGGTTTTACGATTTATAAAAATGGCGGACGGGTGGATATGGAGATCGACGCCGTGGAATGGGCTATGAAAGCGGAAAAGCTGGGCGCGGGAGAGATTCTTCTGACGAGCATGGACGGGGACGGCACGAAGGCGGGCTATGACCTGGAGCTGACGAGAACCATTGCGGAGAACGTGTCGATCCCGGTGATTGCTTCCGGCGGCGCAGGGACAATGGCGCATTTTTATGAGGCCTTTACCGAAGGAAAGGCGGAGGCGGCGCTTGCGGCATCCCTCTTTCATTTTAAAGAGATGGAGATACGGGATTTAAAGAAGTATCTGCGGGAGAAAGGTATTTCCGTAAGAATATAGAAGGCGGACTCTCTGGAGCTGGCAGATAGCGGGCTGGGAGAACCGATCGTATGCAAGGGGGCATAGGAACAGGAGTGAGGAGGTTCTATGCCCTTTTTTGAGAAAGGAAGAAAGTACAATGGCGATGCTGGCAAATGACTGGGCACAGGCTCTGGACAGTGAATTTCGGAAACCTTATTACAAAAATCTTTACATGTTTGTGAAAGAGGAGTACAGTAAACGGGTGGTATATCCGCCTGCAGACGATATTTTTAATGCCTTCCACTTTACACCGCTGCATGAGGTGAAGGTGCTGCTTTTGGGGCAGGATCCTTATCATAATGAGCATCAGGCACACGGGATGAGCTTTTCGGTGCTGCCGGATCAGAAAGAGATCCCACCGTCCCTGCAGAATATTTACAAGGAGCTGCAGGACGATCTGGGCTGTTACATACCCGATAACGGGTATCTGCAGAAGTGGGCCGACCAGGGGGTACTTCTGTTGAATACAGTGCTGACTGTGCGGGCGCATCAGGCAAATTCCCACCAGGGAAAAGGGTGGGAGGAGTTCACGGATGCGGTGATCCGTGCGGTGAATGAGGAGGACAGGCCGATTGTGTATCTGCTTTGGGGTCGGCCCGCGCAGAGCAAGATTCCTATGCTGACCAATCCAAAGCATCTGATCCTGAAAGCGCCGCACCCGAGTCCGTTATCCGCGTATCGTGGTTTTTTTGGATGCAGACATTTCAGCCAGTGTAACGATTTTTTAGAGAAAAACGGCGTTGCGCCGATTGACTGGCAGATCGAAAATATAACAGAGGGAGAAAGCAGACATGAGTAAATTACCTTTTGTGACAAAGGAACAGATAGAGGAGATTGTAAAAACGTATCCGACACCTTTCCATATTTACGATGAGAAGGGTATCAGGGAGAATGCCAGAGCCGTGCAGGAGGCTTTTTCCTGGAATAAGGGCTTTAAGGAGTATTTTGCGGTGAAAGCCTGTCCGAATCCGTTTCTGATGCAGATTCTGCATGAGTACGGCGCGGGCTGTGACTGCTCCTCCATGACGGAATTGATGTTAAGTAATGCTTTGGGAATCAACGGGGAGGATATCATGTTTTCCTCCAACGATACCCCGGCGCAGGAGTATGAATACTGCGCGAAGGTGGGAGGCATCATTAATCTGGACGACATTACGCATATAGATTTTGTGGAGGGGATTTTGGGTAAGCTGCCCGAAACCATGAGCTGCCGTTACAATCCGGGCGGCGTGTTCCAGTTGAGCAACGGCATTATGGACAATCCGGGAGATTCCAAGTACGGTTTTACCCCGGAGCAGCTTTTTGAAGGGTACCGCATTTTGAAGGAAAAGGGAGTGAAACGTTTCGGCCTTCACGCGTTCCTTGCCAGCAATACGGTGACAAATGAGTATTATCCGCAGCTCGCGAAACAGCTCTTTGAGCTGGCGGTTCAGATCAAGGAGAAGGTGGGCGTGCAGCTTTCTTTCATCAACCTTTCCGGCGGCGTAGGAATTGCTTATCAGCCCGATCAGGAGGCCAACGATATCAGGGCAATCGGAGCGGGTGTACACAAGGTTTATGATGAGGTGCTTGTGCCTGCGGGTATGGGAGAGACGGCGATCTATACGGAGATGGGGCGTTTTATGACAGGCCCTTACGGCGCGCTTGTGACACAGGCGATTCACGAGAAGCACACCCACAAGGAATATATCGGTGTGGACGCCTGCGCGGTAAATCTGATGCGGCCGGCCATGTACGGCGCGTATCATCATATCACAGTGCTGGGCAAGGAGAATGCGCCCTGTGACCATAAGTATGATGTGACCGGCTCCCTGTGTGAGAACAATGACAAGTTTGCCATAGACAGGATGCTCCCGGAAATTGAAAAAGGGGATTATCTGGTAATCCATGATACGGGAGCGCACGGCTATGCTATGGGGTATAACTACAATGGCAAGTTGAAGTCGGCGGAGCTTTTGCTGAAAGAGGACGGCAGCGTGCAGTTAATTCGAAGGGCAGAGACGCCGAAGGATTATTTCGCTACGCTGGACGGGTTTGAGGTGTATCAGTCACTAATGTAGAAAGCAGAGGGCCTTCAATGAAAAAAATTTTTGTTCATGGTTCGGGGCACAGAGCGGCAAGCTGGAATGAAACCGTCAAGAATATGAAGTGCGGTGAAGATATACTCTGCCCGGATTTAGAGGCTGTTTTGAATGGAAGGGAAGCGGTTTATGCCAATTTATATGCTTCTTTTACAGAATACTGTAACAGGGTCGATGGACAGATTGATTTGTGCGGCATTTCGCTGGGCGGTATACTGGCATTAAATTATGCCATAGACTTTCCGAAAAAAGTGAGTTCCCTGGTTTTGATCGGCACACCGCATAAAGTGCCGAAAGCAATGTTTGCCATCCAAAATATCATCTTTAAATTTTTGCCGGAATCCGTTTTTGAAAATATGGCAATGAACAAAAGAGATACCTTCCTTTTGGGAAACTCCATGAAAAATCTGGATTTCAGTAACAGTGTGCAAAATGTGAAGTGCCCCGCGCTGATCATTTGTGGAGAGAAGGATCGCGCAAACATGAAATCTGCGCACTATTTAGCAGAACATATCATGGGGGCGAAAGAGGAGATCTTTGAGCATGCGGGACATGTCGTAAACGAGGAAAATCCGCAGAGGTTAGCCCGGATCTTAGATGAATTTTTTGATTGTAATTTTGGGGGCTAGAATTTGTTGAAAAATCTTGCCAACAAACCGCTGTTATGGTAAGATATAATTCGGTTGTTGGATATGCTGGTGTGTCGGAATGGCAGACGAGGCAGACTCAAAATCTGTTGTGGGCAACCACGTGTGGGTTCAAGTCCCACCACCAGCATTGATGAAAAGTCTGAAAACCTTGATAAAATGAGGGTTTCAGACTTTTATCTTTTTATTGTTTTCATATCTCTTGCAATAAAATTCATTGATGGCAATTTAAGGATGAAATATTTGGATAAAATTCTGGTTTGATCGTTTCAGCTAAGAAAGGTAAGCATTATGATTAAAGAAAAAGGATTTTTAGATTTTCTTCTGGAAAGATTTAAAATAGAAAGAGAGAGATTTGATCGATCTGGCATATATGCATATACGCAGCGTTTACTTGCCTATAATTCAAATAAGATTGAGGGAAGCACACTTACGGAGGAGCAGACAGCTTCTTTGTTTGACAATGGGACTTTACCAAAATCAGATGATTATTACAGAGCAAAGGATGTAGAGGAAATGAATGGTCATTTCCTAATGTTTAATAGGATGCTGGATACATTGGGCGAGCCATTATCACAAGAGTTAATAAAGCAATTTCATTATGAGTTAAAATCCGGGGTGTTTGAGGATCGTGCCAATGGATATGCTATCGGCGATTATAAGCAGCGTCCTAATATGATTGGTATGTATCAGACTGTAAAGCCTGAGAATGTTACACAAGAAATGAATTTGCTTATGGATTGGTATAATAACCAGAAAACAGACATTTCTGTATTGGCTGAATTTCATGCCGGGTATGAGAGGATTCATCCTTTTCAAGATGGGAACGGTAGAACAGGCAGGTTAATTCTTTTCAGAGAGTGCCTAAAAAGTGGAATTGTGCCAATTGTGATTGAAGATGCAAATAGAAATGAGTATCTGGAAGCCTTAAAAGAATATAGGGAAGAAAAATCCTTGCATAAGATGATCAGTCTGTTTGAAAAAGAGCAACAGTTTTATTTGGAGAAGTGTCAGTATTTTTTGTGAGATTCGGATGAATGAGGAATGTTAACGGGAGAAACAATTTTTATTTCTAAAAAAGAATACCAGCACCTGGGCAAATCCCCCATATTTAGCATCTACAACTAAATATGGGGGATGCATGCGTACAGATCACTCTAATTGAAGAGGGACGTACCGTATTTTACTTTTCTGAAAATCTTAAAACCGAGCGTACCAAAGAGGGAAACTGCTATGTAAAGCGTAGACAGTCCACCCGCAGCGCCGCCAATCACAACCAATATTAAAAGTCCGATATTCATATCTATTCTAATCTCCTTTTTCACAATTTAAACGTTTTTTATCTGATTCAGGGCATAGAATCCGTGAAAACCGCACAGCAAAAACAGCGCGACTTCGGAATATCGTGCCTGAACAGCATTACATGGTTTGTGCGTTATATCAGTGGTAAAACGTGTGAAAAAGGATTAGGATTTCTGCCCATCCTGTCTGTGAATATAGTTTGTGATGATGATGCCACAGGGATTGTGCGAGAGGATCCCGCGCATGATTAAGAGCCCGGAATGGGTGTGCGGACTTGTGGTTGGATGAATGGCTGACAGATGTGACGCAATCTGTCTCACCGTGCGCGATATCGTTTTTACGCTGCGGTTTCTGGCAGCAGACAGTGTCTCTGTTGTGCCGGAATCCCGGACGGACAGATATTCCTGCGAGGGAAGATGTCTGGCTGAGGAAGTGATGGCAGAAGAGCGGTTTACATAATATCCGTGCGCGCCGCAGACAGTCTCAGTGATGTCTGAGACTGAGGATGCACCGGAGCAGATACCCCAGAGCAGCAGGATCAGTATGTAAAAGAGACATAATGTTTTTTTGCATGTTTTTTGAGCCATCATGGGTGATATTATAGCAGAGGTTGCGGAGAGAAGTAAATATCTGATTCACTTTTTATCTGCGTAAGACTTTTTGGGAATGATATGTTTTAAAGAAATAGAAAAAAGAAGGAATAAAAGCGTTGACTATTACGCAACGTAATAGTTTATACTGGCATTACCAGGCGAATGGAGGATATGCCAATGATGACGGTACATGAAGTGAGCAAGCTTGCCGGGGTGAGTATACGCACTCTGCAATATTATGACAAGATCGGTCTTTTACATCCGACGGGATACACCGATGCGGGCTACAGGCTGTATGACGATGCAGATCTGGAACGCCTTCAGCATATCTTACTGTTTCGTGTGCTGGAGTTTCCGTTGAAAGATATCAGGGAAATTATGAACAGTCCTGACTTTGATCGGAGCAAGGCGCTGGAGCAGCAGATAGAAATGCTGACGCTCAAGAAGGAACATCTGGATAACCTGATAAAGTTCGCGATTGGAATAAAAATGTTAGGAGTGAAACATATGGATTTTTCAGCTTTTGATAGGAGCAAACTGGACGAATATGCAAGGCATGCGAAGGAGCAATTCGGAAATACACAGGAGTACAAAGAGTATGCAGAGAAATCAAAAAACAGGACAGACCAAGAGGAAAGGCTTATTGCAGACCGCTTTATGCTGCTCTTCAAAGAAGCAGGTGGGATGAAGGACATGGATCCGGCATCGCCCCAGGCACAGGATCTCGTGAAAAGGATACAGGACTTTATCACGGAGAATGCGTATACCTGTTCCAAGCAGATCCTGAGCGGACTGGGTAAGATGTATTCCGGCGGCGGTGATTTTACCAAAAACATTGATGAAGCAGGGGGCGAGGGAACCAGTGAATTTGTCGATAAGGCAATTCAGATTTATTGCGGTTAAGCGTTATGTTACGCGTTATTTGCGCGATAACAGACACTACCAGAACTGCGAAATATGTGATATTATGTAACCTGTAAAAGGGGAACACATATGGAGCCTTATTCCTATGTGAAAGGAAGCTGCGGGAGTGATTTCGCAGTTTTCTTTGTGTCTGCAGATTGTCTTTGAAGCTGGCAGTTTATATGGGCAGATTTCAATGATACAGCAATCGGAAAATGTCAAATAGGTTGTTTTCTGGCTGGAATTTATATATAGTAATTGGTGAAAATGAAGTTTGAAAAATAATTTATGGAAGAGTGGCAGTTGGAGACGGGTAATGACAGGAATCTATTTTAGTGGTACAGGAAACACAAAATTTTGTGTTGATAAATTTATGAAAGAATACGATAACAGCCAAAATTCATTTTCTATTGAAGAGAAGGACGCTGTGGAGAAAATAGAAAAGGACAGCACAATTGTGATAGGTTACCCGGTGCAATATAGCAATATCCCCAAAATACTGCGGGATTATATTGTGGATAATCGGTATCTCTGGAAAGGGAAGAACATTTTTATCATCGCTACAATGGGGCTTTTCAGTGGTGACGGGGCAGGGATACTGGCGCGGCTTTTAAAGAGTTATGGCGCGGTGATCGTGGGCGGACTGCATGTGAAAATGCCGGACAGCATTTGCGATGAGAAAGCATTAAAACGCAGTTTTGAACAAAATAGAAAAGTGGTAATGAAGGCAGAGGAAAAAATAGGTAAATGTGTGTACCATATAAAAAATGGGAAACCGCCGCAGGAGGGATTAGGAATTGCGTGTCATCTGGCAGGGCTATTTGGACAGAGACTGTACCTTTTTTGGAAAACTTCAAAATATACGGATCAATTAAAAATCAATTCTTTCAAATGTATTGGCTGTGGTTTATGCGAAAAAGTATGTCCTATGAGTAATATTGCAGTAAAAAATGGACTTGCCGTTTCAAGCGGTACATGTACGATGTGTTACCGCTGTATCAATAAATGTCCGGCACAGGCAATCACATTGTTAGGGAAAAAGGTGATTGAACAAAATGATGTAAGTAAGTATTTATAAAGTCCTATTGATCGGGCAGACATATTTTTCCAGACATTTCCACCAGAATTTCGCAATATTCCCTATACATTCTCGCAGAAACATGGTATAGTTGTTAAGGATTGTTACAAAATGTGACAAATTGTAATAATTTGAAATATAATTGTTACAAATGCATACATGGAGGAACAGTCTGAAAAGACAAAAGAATACAGGAATGTGAGAAAACGAAAGGGAAAGATTCGGTGCACAGCATCGGGTCAAAGGTACAAATGATAAAATTAAATAGCGAATGGTTACATAGATTATACAGGGGAAGGAAGCGGATGGCTGCACTCTGTCTGGCAGGTGCACTGGCATTTGCGCCGGGGATTAAGGCGGAGGCGATTGGAGCGGGCAGTTCCATTGCCAGAGGCATTGATGTGTCCAAGCATAATCTGGGTATTGACTGGAGTCAGGTGCCCTCTTCGGGGGTGTCCTTTGTTTTTGTGAAGGCGGGAAGCACGAACTCAGGTGTTGACCCCTATTTTGATGCGAACATGCGCGGCGCCAACGCGGCCGGTCTGCGGACGGGAGTGTATCTGTATTCCTATGCGGCCAATGCGGAGCAGGCGAGGGCTGAGGCGAATCAGCTGATGCAGTGGATCGGAAACTATACAGTGAGCTACCCGGTGGTTTTTGATGTGGAGGCGCCCTGCCATAAGAATATGTCCCAGGCGCAGCTTCAGGAGCTGATCAATGCGTTCTGTTCGATTGTTGAGGCCAACGGTTATTACCCGGTGGTCTATTCCAGCCGGAATATGTTCAGGGACAAGATCGGCAACATCGGGTACGACAAATGGGTAGCGCAGTATGCGGATGCGCTTGAGTATGACGGCGGCGCGGCGTTCTGGCAGAACACATCTCACGGCAAGGTTGCGGGGATTCCCACCAGGGTGGACATGAATTATCAGTTCAAGGATTATGCATCGCTGATTGTGGCGGATGGTTTTGCGCCCCGCGGTGATCAGACTGTATTTTATGCGGGATATCGGATGCAGAAAAACTGCTGGGCGAATTGGGAGGATAAAAAGTATCATCTGGACGAGAACGGATTCGTGCAGAAGGGCTGTTGGTTTGAGGACGAGACAGGCAGATATTTCCTTGCTACGAAGGACGGACATGCGCTGCGTGAGGATGTGACGATTGAGGGGCAGGACTATTATTTTGATGAGAATGCGGTGATGCAGCGGGGACTGGTGACAAAACCCAACGGCAGTGTATATTATTACGATCCGGCCACAGGCGCGTTACAGAGAAATGTGACGGTAAATGTGGACGGCACAGATTACACGGTAGACGGAAATGGTGTGGCGGCTGTGGCTGCGCCTCCCGCGGAAACGGATCCCGCACAGGCAGCGGACGGGGAAGCAGTGCCGGCAGACGGTACACAGGCTCAGCCGATTCCGGCTGACAGCGTAGAGCCGGCACCGGCACAGTAAGTGCGCAGGGACACAGGCGGCAGGGGATATCTGCCGGATTGCCGGGAGCAGAAAGGCAGCCGGGAATGTGCAGGAAAAGCATGATAAAATCGGACCATAAAGGGTATATGACAGAAGGGCGTCGGTGAAAACAGGCGTCCTTTTTTATCTCTCATTTATCTTTCATATGGAGAAAACCTCTTTTAAATATGGCGGTGATGGTATATAATAAAATCTGTATGGGCAGAGTGAAAAGAAATTCAGAATGCCTGAAAGGCGGCATTCTCTGCAGCTAGAAAGGCGTGGCGGCGAATGAACTGTAAAGAGGCAGAAAAGAAAATACCCCCGTTTCTGGAAGATGAACTGGACGGAAGGGGCCTGGCGGAGTTTGTGGAGCATATCGAGGACTGCCCGGAGTGTATGGAGGAGTTATCCATTCAGTTTCTGGTAGCCGAGGGGCTGGAGCAGCTGGAGCAGGGCAATAATTTTAATCTGCAGAAAGCGCTTACATGGAAGCTGGAAGATGCGGATGACAAGATTCGTGTCAACCGCATTCTGAGGCATATCCTTCTGGTGCTGGAGGCCGCTGTTGTGGCGGCAATTATTGCGGCGCTGGTCATCGTGTCGGTGTGAGAAACCGATGCAGGGCAGCAGTGATCCGGGGAATGCGGGGCGTTCTCCTGTATGAGTAAAACAGACAGAAAGGCTTGAGGGTATATGGCTTTGAAACTGGTTTTGATAGATGGACACAGTATATTGCACAGGGCGTTTTACGGGGTGCCGGAACTGACCAACGGGCAGGGGCTCCACACAAATGCAATATACGGATTTTTGAATATAATGTTTAAGATTCTGGAGGAGGAGCAGGCGGATTATCTGGCGGTAGCTTTTGACGTCCATGCGCCCACCTTCCGGCACGAGATATACAAAGAGTATAAAGGCACGAGAAAACCCATGCCTACAGAGCTTAGGGAACAGGTGCCGGTGATGAAGGAACTGCTTCTTGCTATGGGCATCTGTGTGGTGGAGCAGGCGGGTCTGGAAGCGGATGATATACTGGGAACCATTGCGAAACGTGCGCAGCGGGAGGGGATGGAAGTTTCCCTCGTGTCTGGAGACCGGGATCTTCTGCAGGTGGCAACAGATCATATCCGCATCCGCATTCCGAAGACCAAGGGCGGCAGAACCCAGGTAGAGGATTATTACGCGAAAGACGTGGAGGCGGCTTATCAGGTCAATCCGATCCAGTTTATCGACTTAAAGGCGTTGATGGGGGATACGGCGGACAACATTCCAGGGGTGCCGAAGGTAGGAGAAAAGACGGCCACAGAGCTGATGGTCACCTATGGGTCGTTGGAAAATATTTATGCCCATGTGGAGGAGATTTCTAAAAAGTCGATCCGGGAATCTTTGATTGCGAACCGGGATCTGGCGGATTTGAGCAAGGTGCTGGCGACCATCAACGTGGATGCGGAGATTGCTTTTGATTTTGAAAAGGCGAAGATCGGTGATTTCTATACCGAGGAAGCCTACGTGCTGTGTAAGAAACTGGAGTTTAAGAATATCCTGTCCCGCTTTTCCAGGGATGTGTCGGTGTCAAACAGGCAGGAGGCAGATTTTCATACCGTGACCGAAAAGACGGAAGTGGAGGCACTGTTTGAAGCCTGCCGGGAAAAGGCGGAAGGCGCGGAGGACTGCCGGGAGATCGGGCTTGCAGTTTTTCGGGACAGCAGGGAAGAGAATGGCTGTATGGGCATTGCCCTTGCGCCGGAAGAAAACAGGGTGTCCTTTATTCCCTGTCAGGGAGAGGTGACGGAAGGCTATCTGAGAGAGCGTCTGATTTCCCTGAACAGAGATGAGTTATGTAAACTAAATATTTTTGATATCAAGTCTCTATATGATATGATAGAAGAACCGGGAGAGGAGAGCATGTGGCGCGGGGAAGAGGGCGCACAGGATGTGCGGAAACCTTACCGGGCGCAGAGGTACTTTGATATTTTGATAGCGGCGTATCTCGTCAATCCTTTGAAGAGCGATTATCAGACGGAAGACATCGCCGGGGAGTATCTGTCGCTGACCATTCCGGACAGGACACAGGTTTGCGGGAAGGGCACTTACGCGCAGGCTTACGGGAAGGAGCCGGAGGCTTTTGCGCAGTACGCCTGTTACCAGGCCTATGTGTGTCTGGCAGCAGGGAGGGTTCTGCGGGATAAGCTTGCAGAGCAGGGAATGGACACGCTCTTTTATGAGATTGAGATGCCCCTTTCCCGGGTGCTCTACGATATGGAACAGTACGGCGTAATGGTGCAGCCGGCGGAGCTTAAGGCTTACGGGGAGGCGCTGACCGGGAGAATCACCGAATTGGAGCAGGCGGTTTACCGGCAGGCGGACTGCACGTTCAATATCAATTCGCCCAAGCAGCTTGCGGAGATTCTCTTTGAAAAAATGGGTATCAAGGGCGGCAAAAAGACGAAGACGGGGTATTCCACGGCAGCGGATGTGCTGGAGAAGCTGGCGCCGGACTACCCGATTGTATCTGATATACTGGAATACAGGGGACTGATGAAGCTGAAGTCCACTTATGCGGAGGGGCTTTCGGCATGTATCGCAGCGGACGGCAGGATTCATTCCACCTTTAATCAGACCATCACGGCCACCGGGAGGATCAGTTCCACGGAGCCCAATCTGCAGAACATTCCGATGCGCATGGAGCTGGGGCGGCGGATCCGAAAGGTGTTCGTGCCAAAGGAAGGGTATCTTTTCATGGATGCGGATTACTCCCAGATTGAGCTGCGGATTCTGGCGCATATGTCCGAGGATGCGCAGTTGATTGAGGCATATCGGATGGAGGAGGACATTCACAGGATTACTGCTTCCAAGGTGTTCCATACGCCTTTTGAGGAAGTGACGGACTTGCAGAGGCGCAATGCCAAGGCGGTTAATTTCGGCATTGTCTACGGCATCAGCTCTTTCGGATTGAGTCAGGATTTGAGCATTTCCAAGAAGGAGGCGGCGGAATATATCGAGCAGTATTTTGACACATATCCAGGGGTGAAGCGTTTTCTGGATCATATGGTGGCGGAGGCGAAGGAGAAGGGCTATGTGACGACAATGTACGGACGCAGACGTCCGATCCCGGAACTTTCCTCCAACAATTTCATGCAGCGTTCTTTCGGTGAGCGGGTAGCCATGAATTCGCCGATTCAGGGGACGGCGGCTGATATTATGAAGATCGCCATGATCCGGGTGTGGGAAAGCCTGCACAGGGAAAATCTGAAATCCCGTCTGATTTTACAGGTGCACGATGAACTGCTGATTGAGACGGAGGCCGGGGAGGAAGAGCAGGTACAGCGGATTCTCACGGAGCAGATGCAGCAGGCGGCGGAGCTGTCCGTGCGGCTGGAGATCGACCTGCACACGGGAGCGGACTGGTATGAGGCAAAGTGAGGAATCTTGACGGGCGCTACAGCAGGAGAGCAGGAAACATGCGGGATGAGAGCGAAATTTATGTAACAGTGATGCCGAAGGCGGAACTGATGCGATCATACGACAGTACAGGGAATAGAAGTCGGGAAGATGCGATATGAAAGTCATAGGGATTACAGGCGGCGTGGGAGCCGGAAAATCGGAAGTGCTGGCCTATCTGGAACGGCGGCGGGACTGCCGCGTAATTATGGCGGACCGGGTGGCACATCAGATGGAGGAGCCGGGAGAAGCCTGCTATGAACCGTTAAAGGCGCTCCTTGGCACAGAGATTCTGGATGCCGGGGGCAGGATTGATAAGCGGAAAATGGCGGCCCGGATTTTCGGGGACGGCGAGCTGTTACTTAAGGTAAACGGCATTGTGCATCCGGCGGTGAAGGCATATCTGACGGAACAGATAGAAAAGGAGCGGGACGCGGGGCAGCTTTCCTGGCTGTTCATAGAGGCGGCGCTTCTGATTGAGGAAGGCTATGCCGGGATTCTGGATGAGCTCTGGTACATTCATGCGGACGAGGAGGTCAGGCGGCAGAGGCTTCGGAAAACGCGGGGGTACACGGACGAAAAGATAGATGCCATCCTGCAAAAGCAGCTTTCGGAGCAGGCATTTCGAAAACACTGCAGCGTAGTGATAGAGAACAACGGAACACTGGAAAGTGTTTACACACAAATAGAAAAAGAAGTGGGGGAAGATCAGTGGCAGAAGCGATGAAATTTCCGGGACAGCTGGTGTTTGGTCTGGATATCGGGACAAGAAGTATTGTAGGTACGGTGGGATACCGCACGGGCGGTAAGTTTCATGTGGTGTCGCAGAGCATCAGGGAGCATGGGACGAGAGCCATGCTGGACGGGCAGATCCATGACATTTATAAGGTGGGCGGCACCATTAAGGAAGTCAAGGCGGAGCTGGAGGAGCGCGTTGGCAGACCGCTTAAGGACGTTTGTATCGCGGCGGCGGGCCGCGTGCTGCAGACAGTGACGCTGCGCGTGGATCAGGAGCTTGAGAACGAGAGGGAAATTCTGGGCGAGGATATTTATGCGCTGGATTCTCTTGGTGTGGAGAGAGCCTACCAGGAGTTTGTGGAAAAGAACGACATGGATATGAAGTTCTACTGCGTGGGATATTCCGTTGTACGTTACTATATGAACGGCTACACGATAGGAAATCTGGAAGGACATAAGGCGAAGACGATAGGAGCGGATCTGATTGCCACGTTTCTTCCCGAGGATGTGGTGGACGGCCTCTACAAGGCGGTGTCCGTTGCCGGGCTTGAGGTGGTGAATCTGACGCTGGAGCCGATTGCGGCGATCCAGGTGGCGATCCCGGAGATGTACCGCATGTTAAATATTGCTCTGGTGGATGTGGGCGCGGGTACGTCCGATATTTCCGTCACCAGGGACGGCAGTATCATCGCCTACGGGATGATTCCCATTGCGGGGGACTCCCTCACGGAAGTGGTTGCAAAGCACTGTCTGGTGGACTTTACCACGGCAGAGCAGATTAAGCGTGACATGGGTGTGAAGGATGTGATCGAGTACAAGGACATCATGGGATTGAAGCAGACCATCACCAAGGAGGAAGTGGAGCGCGTGGTGTCGGATGTGATCGAAAACATGACGAGCCAGGTGGCGGCCAAGATTAAAGAGTTAAACGGGGATAAGTCTGTCAGCGCCGTGTTTGTGGTGGGCGGCGGCGGCCGGCTGCCGGGCTACACGCAGGCACTTGCGGCGAAACTGGATCTCCAGAACGAGCGTGTGGCGGTCAGAGGCGAGGAAGTGATGATGGGCATTGAGTTTCTGGAGGAAGAGGCCAGAAAGGACTCTCTGATGGTGACTCCCATCGGCATTTGCTTAAGCTTTTATGAACAGAGCAATAACTTTATCTTTGTCTATTTCAATGAGCAGCGGGTTAAGATTTATGATAACAGCAAGGCGGCTGTGGTGGATGCGGCGATGCAGGCGGAGTTTGCCAGCGACGGCCTGTTCCCGAAGCGCGGCAGGGAACTGAATTTTACGGTGAACGGGAAACCCCGCATTGTCCGGGGGGAGCCGGGAGAGGCTGCCCGGATTACCGTAAACGGAAACGAGGCGGATATCTACACGCAGATTCATGCAAACGACCAGATCCGCGTGGTGGAATCAACGGCCGGGGAACCCGCAAGGGCAACGCTTGGACAGTTGCCGGAATTTGGCAGCAGAATGTGGGTTGAGGTCAACGAGAAGAAGGTGGATCTGCCCAAGTTCGCCAGTGTCAACGGGGAACTGCAGTCTGAGTATTACGAGATTCAGGAGAATGATGAGATTGAAATTCTCGGCTACTATACAGTGCGCCAGATTTCCGAGTTTATGGATGTGACGATCGACTGGAACATGAATATCTATGTCAACAACAAGATTGCGGATATGGACACGAAGGTGTATGAAAACTTTTCGGTGATCTGGACAATGGAGGATCTGCAGCTCTCCGATGTGGAGTTTTACGGGCACACGGAAACGGCGGAAAAGAGACCCGTGGAGGACAGACCGGCCGGAACGGCTGGATTCTCTATGGCGGCGAGAACTGGGCAGCCGGCAGAGAGCGTAGCGGCGGACAGCGCGGAAGCCGGAACGGCAGAGCAGAATGCGGACGGTGCGGAGACCCCGGCAGCAGGACAGAGCCCGGCAGACAATGCGCAGCCGGCAGGACAGCAGAAACCGAAGGGAGCCAGAATTGTGATGGGTCCCGGCGTGAAGCGTGCTGAGGAGGAGGCAAAAGCCAAAGCGAGAGCCAGAGAGGAAGCGCAAGCCAAAGCGAGAGCCGAGGAGGAGAGGCGCAGGGAAGAACTTCTGAACAAAAATGCGCCGGTTCCCATCAACGTGATG
>CBCOZL010000050.1:0-19975 GCA_965114645.1 uncultured Lachnospiraceae bacterium
AAAATACGAATTGAACGATTTGATAAATGAACACATTCATGCGTTTGTCGTGGATGGTCGCCAAATGAGACTAGACGGGCGAAAAGTTTTGTGCTATACTGTCTAAAGTTATGAGCAAGTTTATACATAAGGAGGACATACCGATGAAACATATTAAGACGTTATCTACCAGAGATCTGAAGGAGTCCATGAAGAAGGGCGGCTGCGGCGAGTGCCAGACCTCCTGCCAGTCTGCATGCAAGACTTCCTGTACGGTAGGAAACCAGAGCTGCGAGAAGGCGAGATAGTTACAGGCCGCATTCACGTAAGCGTTTTGTGTCAGAAGAAAAGATCAGAAAAAGACAGGCCCGGCATGCGGCGCATGACGGGTCTGCTTGTACGTTAACCAAAACTGTTTGGTCCAAGCGGATGGCTGTATGCCAGGCGTGACAGGACAAGCAGGGATAAAAGGCAGGAGAAAAATTGTGATACATCAGTATATAAGCAACGGTTACCATATTGTGATGGACGTAAACAGCGGCAGTGTCCATGTGATGGATAAGACAGCCTACGATACCGTGCCGGTCGTGGAACGTCTGCTTGGGCAGGGAACGGAGGCGCAGGAGGAAATTGCCCGCACGGTGGCAGAGGAGCTGGCGGTGGAGCTGTCCGAGGCGGAGGAGACGGTGGAGGAGATCCTGTATCTGAAAGAACAGGGACAGCTTTTTGCCGAGGATATTTACGAGAATTACATAGATGCCTTTAAGAACCGGGAAACCGTTGTCAAGGCGCTCTGTCTGCATATCGCCCACGACTGTAATCTGGCCTGCAGATACTGCTTTGCAGGGGAGGGAGAATACCACGGCAGGCGCGCGCTGATGAGTCTGGAAGTGGGAAAGAAGGCGCTGGACTTTCTCGTGGCCAATTCCGGCAGCCGGGTGAATCTGGAAGTGGACTTTTTCGGCGGGGAGCCGCTTATGAACTGGCAGGTGGTGAAAGACCTGGTGGCTTACGGCAGGTCCCTTGAGGAGCCATGCCACAAGAAATTCCGCTTTACCCTGACCACCAACGGTGTGCTGTTAGATGATGAAATTCTTGAATTTGCCAACAGAGAAATGTCAAATCTTGTTTTAAGCATAGACGGGAGAAAGGAAATCCATGATCTGATGCGGCCTCATCGCGGCGGACAGGGCAGCTACGACGAGATCCTCCCGAAATACAAGAAGGCGGCCGAGAGCAGAAACCAGATGAACTACTATGTGCGGGGCACCTACACCCACAACAACACGGACTTTTCCGAGGATGTGCTGCATCTGGCGGACGAGGGCTTCGAACAGATTTCCGTGGAGCCTGTGGTGGCGGATAAAACAGAGGATTACGCGCTGCGCATGGAGGATGTGCCGAAGCTCCTTGCGGAGTACGACAGGCTGGCGCAGGAATATATTAGAAGAAAAAAAGAAGGAAAGGGTTTTCAATTCTTTCATTTTATGATAGATTTAGAAGGTGGCCCTTGCGTGGCAAAGAGATTGTCGGGCTGTGGGTCGGGTACGGAGTATCTTGCGGTGACCCCCTGGGGAGATCTTTATCCCTGCCATCAGTTTGTGGGACAGGAAGAATTTCTCATGGGAAATGTGGAAGAAGGGATTGTCCGGGAGGATCTGCGGGATCAGTTTAAAGCGTGCAATGTCTACGCGAAGAAGGAGTGCAGGGATTGCTTCGCGAAATTTTATTGCAGCGGCGGCTGTGCGGCTAACGCCTATCATGAGAGCGGCGACGTGAACGGTTCTTACGAGCTGGGGTGCCAACTCCAGAGGAAGCGTGTCGAGTGTGCGATTATGATAAAAGCGGCGCTTGCCGATGAGGAAAAGGAGAGTTAGAAATGAAAAAGAGCAGAGCGGTTGTCAGTCTGATCGTCTATGTGCTGATTTTGGGATTGCTGGGATACACGGCAGTTTTCGGCGTCGGCTCGGACAAGTCGGGCGCGGCGGAGAGCATTAAGCTGGGACTGGATCTGGCGGGCGGCGTCAGTATCACTTACCAGGTGGTAGGGGACGAAGATCCCAGTGCGGAGGACATGAGCGACACCATCTATAAGCTGCAGCAGCGTGTGGACGGCTACAGCACAGAGGCACAGGTGTATCAGGAGGGAACTGACCGAATCAATATCGAGATTCCCGGTGTCACTGACGCCAACGCGATTCTGGAGGAGCTTGGAAAGCCAGGAAGTCTCTACTTTATTGCCCAGACGGACAGCGAGGGCAACAATAACTATGACATGGGATATGGTGTGGACGCGGAAGGCAATCTGGTTCCGCAGTACCAGTTGAACAAAACTTTGGAGGAACTGGAGGCGGACGACTCCATCGTGCTTACAGGTACGGAGGTGGACGGCGCCCAGGCGAGAGCCCAGCAGGACTCTATGGGTAATCTGGAAAACGTTGTTTCCCTTTCCTTTAATGAAGCGGGCAGACAGGCATTTGCGGATGCGACGACCAAGGCTTTTGAGAACGGTGAGACCATTGCGATTTACTATGACGGTGAGTTCGTGAGCGTGCCCAATGTGCAGGCGGCCATCACGGACGGCAATGCAGTCATCACGGGACAGAGCACGGCGGCGGAGGCAGAACAGCTTGCTTCCACCATCCGTATCGGCGGACTGAAACTGGAGCTTGAGGAGCTTCGCTCCAACGTGGTGGGTGCACAGCTCGGTTCGGCGGCGATCCAGACCAGTCTGACAGCGGCGGCAGTCGGTTTCGCGCTGGTGGTAATCTTTATGATTGCGGTATACTATGTGGCCGGTTTTGCGGCGTCTCTGGCGCTGTGTCTGTATACGGAGCTTCTGGTCATTCTGATGTATGCCTTTGAGGTGACGCTGACGCTGCCCGGCATTGCGGGTATTATCTTAACTGTCGGTATGGCGGTGGATGCGAACGTAATTATCTTTGCCCGTATCCGCGAGGAGATCGCGGCAGGCAAGAGTGTGCAGAATGCGATTAAAATTGGTTTCCAGAAGGCATTATCCGCGATTCTGGACGGCAATATCACCACATTGATTGCGGGTCTGGTGCTCTACTTTATGGGAAGCGGCACGATCAAGGGATTCTCCATCACATTGATGTTGGGTATCGTCCTTTCCATGTTTACGGCGCTTGTGGTAACCAAGTTCTTAGTGAATATTTTCTATGCGCTGGGCATCCAGAGCGAGAAAGCTTACGGTGTGGCGAAAGAGAGAAAGACCATCAACTTCCTCTCCAGGAGATATGTGTTCTTCGGTATTTCCATCGCAGCGATTCTGGCAGGATTTGTCGCTATGGGCATCAATAAGTCGAGCATCGGCATGACCATGAATTACAGTCTGGATTTCGTGGGCGGTACGTCCACAACCATGACCCTTAACGAGGATATGAGCATCGAGGAGATCGATGCGCAGATCGTTCCTCATATTGAGAAGATCACCGGGGACGGCAACGTGATGAGCACGAAGGTGGCCGGCTCCAACGATATTATTATCAAGACAAGAACGTTGAACGTGCAGGAGAGAGAAGCCTTCAACGAGGTGATGGTGAGCAATTTCGGTGTGGACGAGAACAGCATTACGGCGGAGACCATCAGTGCAACGATCAGTTCCGAGATGCAGTCCGGCGCAATCAAGGCGATTCTGGTGTCCACGGTGCTGATGCTTCTGTACATCTGGTTCCGCTTTAAGGATATCCGTTTTGGCGCAAGCTCTGTGATCGCGCTGCTGCACGATGTGCTTGTGGTGCTTGCGTTCTACGCGATTGTGAGGGTGTCGGTGGGCAATACCTTTATCGCCTGCATGCTGACGATCGTTGGTTACTCCATCAACGCGACTATCGTTATCTTCGACCGTGTGCGTGAGAATATGCGTGAGATGAGAAGCCGGGAAGGCCTGGATGAGATGGTCAACAGGAGTATCACCCAGACGCTTACGAGAAGTATCTTTACTTCCCTGACTACCTTCTTTATGGTGGCTGCGCTGGAAGTGTTCGGCGTGTCCTCCATCCGTGAGTTTGCACTGCCTCTGATGGCCGGTATTATATGCGGTACCTATTCTTCTATCTGCCTGACAGGTGCGCTCTGGTATGTGTTCCGCACGAAGCTGGTGAAGAAGGCTGCGAAGTAGGAGAACAGTTGTGCAAGCCTCGGTCTGGCTGAACTGGGAAACAAAGTACTATAAATTACCCTCTGGAAATGTTACAATAAGTTGTGACTTTTCGGAGGGTATTTCTTATTTTTTTAGAAAGGTGCGGCAGCGTAGATGATCCCGGGGAGAATGCGCAGCATTTTCTGGATCAGCGCGGTCTGGCAGTGATTTTGTATGGCGAAATGGATGGTGTCCGCAAAGAAGGCGGATTTTGATGGAATAGGGAAACGGTTTGGAATTGATCCGGTGATTGCCAGGATCATACGCAACAGGGATGTGGAGGGGGAGGAAGCCATCGAGAAATTTCTTCACGGCACGATGGCGGATCTGTATGATCCTTACCTCTTAAAAGATGCCGGGAAGGCGGCGGATATTCTCTGCGAAAAGACGAGGGAGAAGAAGGAGATCCGGGTGATCGGGGATTATGATATCGACGGCGTCTGCGCTTCCTATATCTTAACGGCCTGTCTGGAGCGGTGCGGCGCGGCGGTATCCGTGGTGATTCCCCACAGGATTCAGGACGGATACGGGCTGAATGACCGGCTGATCGAGGAGGCTGCCGGGGAGGGCGTGGATACGATTCTTACCTGTGACAACGGCATTGCGGCATTGTCACAGATTGCCCTGGCGAAGAAGCTTGGCATGACGGTGATCGTGACCGACCACCATGAAGTGCCCTACGAGGTACAGGCGGACGAGAGCCGCGTGGAGACGATGCCCCCGGCGGATGCGGTGGCAGATCCGAAGCAGAGCGGCTGTCTTTATCCCTATAAGGGCATCTGCGGCGCGGTGGTGGCATATAAACTAATGGAGATCTATCTTGAGAAAATGGTGGAGGCGGGCGCTTTGTCAGACGGGGAAGCCACGGCCTTTTTACAGGAGCTTCTGGCTTTTGCCGGGTTTGCCACGGTGGGGGATGTGATGGAACTGACCGATGAGAACCGCATTCTGGTCAGGTACGGACTGCGGCAGATTGAGCGGTCGGAGAATCCGGGGATGCGCGCTCTGCTCACGGTGAATGAGCTGACGGAGAAGAGGCTGACAGGGTATCATATCGGCTTTGTACTGGGGCCATGCCTGAATGCAACGGGCAGGCTGGACACGGCGGAACGGGCCCTTTCCATGTTTCGGACGAAGGACCGGGCGCAGGCCGTTACCATTGCGGGGGAGCTGAAGGCGTTAAATGACAGCCGGAAGGAGATGACACTGTTTGGGACGGCGCAGGCGATGGATCAGATTGAGAACACGCCGATCCGGGATGACAAAGTGCTGGTGGTCTTTTTGCCGGACTGTCACGAGAGTCTGGCTGGGATTATTGCCGGGCGGGTCAGGGAGCGGTATCACAGGCCGGTCTTTGTTCTGACCCGCAGTGAGGAGGGCGTGAAGGGTTCGGGACGCTCCATTGAGGCTTACCACATGTACGACAAGATGAGCGAGTGTAAGGAGCTGTATACGAAGTACGGCGGGCACAAGATGGCGGCGGGAGTATCCATGCCGGAAGAGAATGTGGAAGCGTTCCGGGCCTTTCTGAATGCCCACAGCGGCTTGAAGGAAGAGGATCTTGTGGAAGTCATACATATTGATGTGCCCATGCCCATGTCCTATGTGACCCCGGAACTTGTCAGGCAGCTTTCCCTTTTAGAGCCTTTTGGCAACGGCAATCCCAAGCCGGTCTTCGCCCAGAAGAATGTGAGGGTATGCCGGGGGCGGATTCTGGGGAAAAATAAAAATGTGGGAAAATACCGGGTGGCCGACGAGGGCGGACGGGAATACGATATGATGTACTTTGGGGATCTGGAGCGGTGGCACGCTTTTCTGGCTGCCCACTTCGGGCAGGAGGAGGCTGACAGGCTTTACAACGGCGGCAGCAGCGCCATCGTCATCAGTGTGATCTATTATCCCGACATCAATGTATACCGGGGCCGCGAGGAACTGCAGATGGTGATGCAGGATTATAGTGCGTAAGCAAAAGAAAAACAAGCCGCAGGACACGAAAAAGCCCGGGCAATCCGGGCTCTTTCGCAGTTTTCTTATGAGGGGGAGATAGTGAATTCATCAACTATCTTGATACTTATCATAAAGGGTAATTGTGTCCAAAATGTGTTTAGAGTATGAAGGAAAAATAAAAAAACATTAAGAAACTTTAAAACGAGAGAAAAATTGCAAAAACGCCTTTTTCGTGCTATCTTACTATATAAATAAATATGAAAAATAAGGGAAAAAGAAAACGGGGTGAAGTATGGCGTCTATAGGTGAACTGTTAAAGGAAATATCATACGAGTGCGTGTGCGGCACGGCGGAACAAGAAATAACAGATGTTATATATGATTCCAGAAAGGTGACGGAGGGCTGTCTGTTCGTCTGCATTCCCGGTGCGAAGGCAGACGGACATCAGTATGCGGCGGCGGCGGTGGAAGCCGGAGCGGCCGCCCTTCTGGTGGAGCACGAGGTGGAACTTCCCGATGGCTGTGATGTCACGGTGATCCGGGTGGAAGATACCTGCTATGCTATGGCGTTTGCCTCGGCGGCATATTTTGGGCATCCGGCAGAGCAGATGAAGATCATCGGCATCACGGGGACGAAAGGGAAAACCACCACCACATATCTGGTGAAATCCATTCTGGAGCAGGCGGGCAGAAAAGTGGGGCTGATCGGCACCATTGAAATCATCATCGGGGATACCCATATCCATGCGGAGAACACAACGCCCCAGTCTTATCTGATACAGAAATATTTTCGGATGATGGCGGATGCAGGCTGCGATACGGTGGTGATGGAAGTTTCCTCCCAGGGGCTGATGCTGCACAGAACCCAGGGATTTATCTTTGACTTCGGCATTTTTACGAATTTGGAGCCGGATCATATCGGGGAGAATGAGCATAAGGATTTTGACGATTACCTGCACTGTAAGAGCCTGCTGTTCAGGCAGTGCAGAGTAGGGATCGTGAACCGGGATGATTCCCACTGGGAGGCGGTCACGAAAGACTGCACCTGCCAGTTGGAAACTTACGGTATTGATACGGCGGCAGATCTGCGGGCGGAGAATATCACGTTTTTGAACGAAGGCGGGAGTCTGGGCATGTGTTTTACGGCCAGCGGGCTGACTGAGCTTTCGGTGAAGACGGCTTCTCCCGGAAAATTCAACGTTTACAATGCGCTGACAGCCATTGCCATCTGCCGGCATTTCGGTGTGGATGGTGCGCAGATACAGAGAGCCCTTGCGGCGGCCAGGGTGAAAGGCCGGACGGAGATGGTGCGCGTGTCGGATGAGTTTACTCTGATGATTGATTATGCACACAACGCGATGGCGCTCAAAAGTCTGCTTGAGACACTCAGAGCCTACAATCCCCACCGGCTTGTCTGTCTTTTCGGCTGCGGCGGCAACCGGGCCAAATCCAGACGGTATGAGATGGGGGAGGTCAGCGGCCGGATGGCGGATCTGACCATCATTACCTCCGACAACCCGCGGACGGAGGAACCCCAGGCGATCATTGACGATATTAAGACAGGGATTGCGAAGACTGACGGCAGATATGTGGAAATCTGTGACAGAAAAGAGGCCATTGCCTACGCCATTGCACACGGTGAGCCGGGGGATATCATTGTGCTGGCAGGAAAAGGCCATGAGGATTATCAGGAGATAAACGGTGTAAAATACCCTATGGATGAGCGGGTGCTGATCCGGGAAATTTTAGAGGAGCGGGCATGACGGAGCGGTATGCGGATGTCATCATAGATATTGCCCATGAGAAGGTGGACCGGGTTTTCCAGTATCGGATTCCGGAGGAGCTGTCGGAGGCGGTGAGACCGGGCATACAGGTGCGCGTGCCTTTTGGCAGGGGCAATCAGGAAAAAACAGGATATGTGGTGGATATTTCGGAGGAAACGGATTATCCCCCCGAAAAGATCAAGGCGGTCAGCTCGGTGGATGAGAAGGGCATGTCCGCAGAGGGCAGGCAGATCCAGATCGCGTACTGGCTGAAGAGCAATTACGGTTCCACCACCATTGCGGCTTTAAAGACGGTGCTTCCCGTGAAACAGAAGCAGAAACCGCTTGAGAAAAGGAGAGTGGTCCGCTGCCTGTCCGGCGAGGAGGCGGCCCTGGCGGCCGGTGAGTGCGAAAGGAAGCATCAGCGGGCGAAAGCCAGGGTGCTGGCAGCCCTGCAGACGGAGGAGGAGCTGCCCTACGAGTTAATCCGGCAGAAGCTTCATGTGTCGGCTTCCACCTTGCAGGCGTTGGAGAGACAGGGGTATATCCGCATAGAGAAAGAGGCTTTTTACCGAAATCCGGTCAAGGCCGGGGATCGCAGTGAGATACGTCCCGTGCTGAATCCGGCACAGATGCATATCATAGAGGAAGTGCTCGCGGATTACCGGGCGGGCCGGCCGGGGGTACATCTCGTGCACGGCGTCACAGGCAGCGGCAAGACGGAGGTATACCTTGGCATCATCGAGGAGATGATCGCGATGGGGAAGCAGGCCATTATGCTGATCCCGGAGATTGCCCTGACCTACCAGACTCTTCTGCGGTTTTATAAAAGATTTGGAGACCGGGTATCTGTGATCAATTCCACGCTGTCCGCAGGAGAAAAGTACGACCAGATCGAGCGGGCAAAGGCGGGGGAGATTGATGTGATGATCGGGCCCCGCTCGGCGCTGTTTACGCCCTTTGCGAATCTTGGGGTCATCGTGGTGGATGAGGAACACGAAAACAGTTACAAGAGCGAGACTTCGCCCCGGTATCATGCCAGGGAGACGGCTGTGGAGATTGCGTCCCTGTGCGGCGCAAGCGTGGTGCTTGGATCGGCGACCCCCTCCCTGGAAGCGTATTACCGGGCTGTCAGTGGAGAATATAAACTGTATGAGATGAAAGAACGCCCCGGGAACAGTGTGCTGCCGACGGTGCATACCGTGGATCTTCGGGAGGAGCTGAAACAGGGAAACCGTTCCATGTTCAGCAGGAAACTGAAAGAGCGGATGCAGGACCGGCTTTCTAAGGGGGAGCAGACTATTCTCTTTTTAAACAGAAGAGGTTATGCAGGGTTTATCTCCTGCCGCTCCTGTGGTCATGTGATGAAATGTCCCCACTGCGATGTGTCCCTGTCGGAGCACAGAAACGGGATGCTTACCTGCCATTACTGTGGGTATCAGGAGAGGAAACCGGCGAAGTGTCCTTCCTGCGGCTCTCCATATCTGATGGGGTTCAAGGCCGGGACAGAGCAGGTGGAGGAGGCCATTCACAGGGAATTTCCGGGGGCCAGGGTGCTGCGCATGGACGCGGACACCACCCGCAGGAAGGACAGCTACGAGCGGATTCTTTCCGCCTTTGCAGATGAGGAGGCGGATATTCTTGTGGGAACCCAGATGATCGTGAAGGGACACGACTTTCCAGGTGTGACGCTGGTGGGAGTGCTGGCGGCGGATCTTTCCCTGAACCGAAATGATTACCGGGCGGGGGAGCGCACGTTTCAGCTTCTGACACAGGCCGCGGGCCGGGCGGGCCGCGGAGAGCGGCCGGGTGAGGTGGTAATTCAGACCTACCAGCCGGAACATTACAGTGTGGTCTATGCGGCCAGGCAGGATTACCAGGGATTTTACGGGGAGGAGATCGCCTACAGGGGGCTTGTGGGATATCCGCCCGTGGAACATATGCTGGCGGTTCTCATTGTCTCCCGCGTGCAGGAGGATGGAGAGAAGCTGGGGGAAGAAATGACTGATTTAGTCAAGAGAGAGATGGCCGATGCGGCGGGACTGAGGGTGATCGGGCCGGCGGAGGCAGCGATCGGAAAGATATCCGATCTTTACCGCCATACTTTTTACATCAGGCATGGAGAATATCAGACATTGGTGGAGGCAAAGGACAGGCTGGAGCGTTTTTGCAGGGAGAGGGAGCTTAAGGGACAGACGGTACAGTTTGACTTTGACCCGATGAATACATTTTAGAGAGATTGAAAACAGGAAAGACAGGAGGAAGAAGCAGTATGGCAACCAGAAAAGTCAGGGAGATGGGGGATCCGGTTTTGACTAAGCAGTGTAAGGAGGTGACGGAGGTTACTCCCAGATTACAGGAGCTGATCGACGATATGTTTGAGACGCTGTACGAGGAGAATGGCGTGGGACTGGCGGCGCCTCAGGTAGGCATCTTAAAGCGTGTCGTGGTGATCGACACAACGGGGGAGGATCCGCTGCTGCTGATTAACCCGAAGATACTGGAGACGAGCGGGGAGCAGGACGGCTACGAAGGATGCCTGAGCGTTCCGGGCAAGAGCGGTAAGGTGACCAGACCCAATTATGTGAAAGCGCTCGCCTATGACGAGAATATGCAGCCCTTCGAGATCGAGGGGACCGAGCTGCTTGCCAGAGCGATCTGTCACGAGGTGGATCATCTGAACGGGTGCCTGTATGTGGAAAAGGTGCACGGGCCGCTTGTCAATACAGAGGATCTGCGGGACGACGAGGACTGATACCGACGACAGATGCAGACGGGAAACCGCAGATATATCGCGAGGCCCGGAAAGGAGAGCGTTAAATAGATGAAAGTGGTGTTTATGGGAACGCCTGATTTTGCGGTGGGTGCGCTGGAAGCGATCATAGAGGCCGGACATCAGGTGACGACGGTTGTGACCCAGCCGGATAAGCCGAAGGGCAGAGGGAAGGAAGTGCAGATGACACCCATAAAGGTGTGCGCGCAAAAGTACGGTATTCCGGTTTTCCAGCCGGTGAAGGTCAAGGAGCCGGATGCGGTGGAAACGCTTCGCGGCTATGAGGCGGATATCTTTGTGGTGGCGGCTTTCGGGCAGATTCTCTCGGAGGAGATTCTTGCCATGCCAAAGTATGGCTGTGTGAATATCCACGCATCGCTTCTGCCCAAATACCGGGGAGCGGGGCCGATCCAGTGGGCCATCATCAACGGAGAAAAAATAACAGGCGTTACGATTATGCAGATGGACAAGGGGCTGGACACCGGGGATATGCTGTTTCAGAGTGAGGTGGAGATCGCATCCGATGAGACGGCCGACACTCTGCATGACAAGCTGGCGGAGGCAGGCGCACGTCTGATTGTGGAAGCGCTCGAAAAGATAGAGGCGGGCAGTGTGAAGCCAGTAAAGCAAAACGACGAGGAATCCTGTTACGCGAAGATGCTGCAGAAATCTATGGGGAAAATTGACTGGCAGATGGAGGCAGGAAAGCTGGACTGCCTGATCCGGGGGCTGATTTCCTGGCCGGGCGCTTCCACCGTTTACCGGGGAAAGAACCTGAAGATCTGGCGGGAAGAAGTGGTTTTGGAGCAGGAGCTGGCGGCTTTGGAAGCGCAGACCGGGCAGAGCGATGGCGGCTGTGCCGGAAGCGGTAAGCCTGGCACTGTGGTCCGGGTGGATAAGGATGCTGTCTATGTGCAGACCGGGAACGGTCTTCTCAGAATACTGGAAGTGCAGCCGGAGGGCAAAAAGCGCATGGCGGTAAAGGACTTTCTGCTGGGGTACCCGGTGAAGGCCGGCGATGTGTTTGAGATGAGCAGCCGATAGGAAACGGCACAGGACGTTTGCAGACCGGCTCAGTGTTTCAAAGGGGAGAATGACGGAAGGTGTTTTCCCCGGACTGGAGGAATGAATATGGGATATTACGGATACGGATTCAGATATTATTTTGACCCGACTTATATGCTGGTGATCATCGGGGCTGTGCTGTGTCTCTGGGCCCAGGCCAGGGTCAGTTCCACCTACAGCAAATTTTCCAGGGTGCAGAGCCGGACGGGCATGACGGGAGCCCAGGCGGCGCAGAGGATACTGCAGATGTCCGGGATCTATGATGTGCGCATCGAGCATGTGGGCGGGAGCCTCACGGATCACTATGACCCGGTTCACAAAGTGCTGCGCCTCTCAGATTCTGTGTACGGCTCCACTTCTGTGGCGGCCATCGGGGTGGCGGCGCACGAGTGCGGCCATGCGGTGCAGCATGACAAGGGGTACGGGCCGCTCAAATTCCGTTCAGCTCTGGTGCCTGTAGCCAATATCGGCTCAAAAGCAGGGATTCCGCTCATATTTCTGGGTGCGATTCTGGGGATGAACCAGGTGTTGATCCAGATCGGCATCTGGGTGTTTGCGCTGGCTGTGCTCTTCCAGGTAGTGACGCTGCCTGTGGAGTTCAATGCTTCCGGCAGGGCGCTTGCCATGCTGGGGGATTACGGGATGCTGGAGCGGGACGAGACGGCAGGATGCCGGAAGGTGCTGAAAGCGGCGGCTTTGACCTATGTGGCGGCTGCGGCATCGGCGATCTTACAGCTTCTGAGGCTTGTGCTTCTGTTCGGAGGAAGCCGGAGCCGGGATGACTAGTGCACAGATTTAGTGGAATGATGGGAGAGTATGACATGGCACAGATCAATATACGGGAGATCATCCTGGACATTCTGCTGGAACTGTCAGGGCAGACAGAATACAGCAATGTCCTGATCGGGGCGGCGCTGGATAAGTACGACTATCTGGAGGGCAGGGAGAAGGCGTTTATCAAGCATGTCAGCGAGGGAACCATCGAGAGGCGGATTCAGCTAGACTATGTGCTGGATCAATATTCAAAAACGCCTGTTACCAAAATGAAACCGCTGATCAGGGAACTGTTGCGCATGAGTGTATATCAGCTTTTATTCATGGAGCATATTCCGGCGGCGGCAGTCTGCAACGAGGCGGTGAAACTTGCGAAGAAGCGCAGATTCCAGAGCCTGCAGGGCTTTGTTAACGGTGTGCTGCGCAATATCGCCAGAGGATGCGGGGAGATTGCCTGGCCGGACAGGCGGCAGGATCCCCAGGGCTTTTTGTCCGTCTGTTATTCTATGCCGCCCTGGCTTGTCTCGCATTTTGCCGGGAGCTACGGGGAGGAGAACTGTGAGAAGATTCTGGCGGCTTATCTGGAGAGAGGACCGGTGAGTGTCCGCCTGGACGAGCGCCTTTCGGAAACGGAGCGGGAGAGTCTTCTCGCCGCCTGGGAGAAGGAAGGGGTGAAAGTGCACAGGCACCCGTATCTTCCCTATGCGGCCGGACTGGAGGGTGTGTCCGGCGTGCGCGGCCTCGCCGGGTATCGGGAGGGGCGGTTTTCGGTGCAGGACGTCAGCTCCATGCTGGTGGTGGAGGCTGCGGGGATTCGTCCCGGGGATACGGTGATTGATGTCTGCGCTGCGCCCGGCGGCAAGGCGCTCCACGCGGCGGTAAAACTGAATGGCACGGGTGAGGTCATTGCCTGTGATGTGAGCCGCCATAAGACGGCAAAAATCGAGGAAAACTGCGCACGCCTCGGCATGAAACAGGTGTCTGTCCGCGTGCAGGATGCGCGGGAGCGGGACGATTCCCTCGTGGGACAGGCGGATGTGCTGCTGGCGGACGTACCCTGTTCCGGGCTGGGCGTCATCGGACATAAGCAGGACATCAAGTACCGGGTGACGAAGGAATCCCTGTCGGAAATTCAGAAATTGCAGCAGGATATAATAGCGAATGTTATTGATTATATGAAGCCGGGAGGCATTCTCATGTACAGTACCTGTACCATGAACCCGGGGGAGAACGAGGAGATGGCGGCATGGATTTGCGAATCCTTCGGTCTGGAGCCGGTGAGCATGGAAGACAGGCTGCCCGGGGCGCTTGCCGGGGAGGCAAAACAGGGGATGGTACAGCTTCTGCCGGGGATTCACGGGACGGACGGCTTCTTTCTGGCGAAACTTCGGAAGAAGGGAAACCCGGCATAAGAGAAAAAACAGGGAAAGCGTAAATTATGGAGAAAAAGGATATCAAGTCCCTCACGCTGGAGGAGCTGAAAGCGGAGATGGCGGCGGCAGGGGAGAAGCCTTTCCGCGCGGCACAGCTTTATGAGTGGATGCACAGAAAACTCTCACGCAGTTTTGAAGAAATGACGAACATTCCTCTGGCTATGAAAGAGAAATGTGGGGAAAGCTATCATTATACGGCGCTGCAGACGGCGGCAGTACAGGAATCTGCCATAGACGGCACAAAAAAATATCTTTTTGCGCTCTCTGACGGCAATATGGTGGAGAGTGTATGGATGCGCTATAAGCATGGCAATTCGGTCTGTATTTCCTCTCAGGTAGGCTGCCGCATGGGGTGTCGCTTTTGTGCTTCCACGCTGGACGGACTGGTGCGGAACCTTACGCCGTCTGAGATGCTTGACCAGATCTATGCCATCACGCTGGAGACGGGGGAGCGGGTTTCCAATGTGGTGGTGATGGGAAGCGGGGAGCCGCTTGACAATTACGAAAACCTCCTGCGGTTTATCACGCTGCTGACGGATGAAAACGGCCTGCACATAAGCCAGAGAAATGTGACGGTTTCCACCTGCGGGATTGTCCCTGCGATGCGAAGCCTTGCACAGGAGAAACTGCAGATGACACTGGCCTTATCCCTCCATGCGGCCACCGATGAAAAGCGGCGGGAGCTGATGCCGATTGCAAACCAGTATACGCTGGCGGAGCTGATGGACTGCTGTGCTTACTATTTTGAGCAGACCGGGCGGCGGATTACGTTTGAGTACAGCCTGGTGCGGAACGTAAACGATACAAGAAAGGATGCGGAGACGCTGGCGGCTCTGATCCGCAGGCTGAACTGTCATGTGAATCTGATCCCGGTGAATCCTGTCAGGGAAAGAGACTATGTACAGTCGGAGAGACAGGCGGTGGAGGCGTTTGCGGCCCTTCTTGTGAAAAAAGGAATTAACGCCACCGTCCGCAGGGAGATGGGCAGGGATATCGACGGCGCCTGCGGCCAGCTCAGACGGCGGTTTTTGGATAACAGTAAAGCTGGAACAAGTTGACTGGCCAAACGGGCGGAACGGCAGCCGCAGGGGAATGCGGTTTAAATAGCTTGCTCTTTTACAGGGAATATGCTAACATGGGTAATTGGTAAAATATGCAAATTATTACAAAACGGAGGAAAACGCCGTGCTAAAGTCTTATGCGCTGACAGATATCGGGCGAAGAAGACAATTAAATCAGGATTTTATTTACTGCAGCGAGTCGCCTGTCGGGCATCTGCCGAATCTTTTTATTGTAGCGGATGGGATGGGCGGCCATAAGGCGGGGGACTATGCTTCCGGCCTTGCGGTGGAAACTGTTGTCGGGGAAGCGGCAGCGTCCTTCGAGAAGAGTCCCGAGAAGATACTGGATCACGCGATCTCTAAGGCAAACGAGATTCTGCGCAGGAAGGCCAGCGAGGATTACTCCTTAAACGGTATGGGGACAACGTTTGTCGCTGCTACATGCATCGGCCGCTTTCTGGAAGTGGCGAATGTGGGGGACAGCAGGCTTTATGTCATAGGCGGTGAGATACGGCAGATTACGGTGGATCATTCCCTGGTGGAGGAAATGGTACGGATGGGCGGGATTAACCGCGAGGAAGCCAGAAACCATCCCGATAAAAATATCATTACTCGTGCGGTGGGCGCAAAGGATGACGTGGAGGTTGATTTTTTCAATCTGGAATTACAGACAGGAGATATGGTTTTACTTTGTTCAGATGGTTTGACTAACATGGTGGATGACGAGACGATATGCCGGATTTTAAAAAACGGCAACAGCCTCAGGGACAGGGTAGAAGAACTGGTAGAGACGGCCAACTTAAACGGGGGCAGAGACAATATATCGGTGATCGTTATCGAACCGTTAGCAGACGAGGTAGAGCATGATTAAGATTGGAATGATGATCGCTGACCGGTATGAGATTCTGGAAAAGATCGGCACCGGCGGCATGTCAGATGTATATAAGGCAAAAGACCATAAACTGAACCGTTTCGTGGCGGTGAAGGTTTTAAAGCAGGAATTCAGTGAAAACGCCAATTTTGTGTCAAAGTTCCGAATCGAAGCCCAGGCGGCGGCGGGACTGATGCACCCCAATATCGTCAATGTCTACGATGTGGGCGAGGAAGGCGAGAATCACTACATTGTCATGGAACTTGTGGAGGGAATTACCCTCAAAAAATATATCGAGAAGAAGGCCAGGCTTTCCGTCAAGGAGGCGGTGAGCATTGCCATTCAGGTTTCTATGGGAATAGAGGCGGCACACAACAATCACATTATCCACAGGGATATCAAGCCGCAGAACATCATTATTTCCAAGGAAGGCAAGGTAAAGGTGACGGATTTCGGCATTGCCAAGGCCGCCACCAGCAATACGATCACGTCCAATGTCATGGGGAGTGTGCACTATACTTCGCCGGAGCAGGCCAGAGGCGGCTACAGCGACGAGAAGAGCGATATCTATTCGCTTGGTGTTACCATGTTCGAGATGCTTACGGGCAGGGTGCCTTTTAACGGAGAGACAACGGTAGCCATAGCGATCAAACACATTCAGGAAGAGTTTCCTTCGCCAAGGGATTATGTGCCGGAGATACCGGTCTGCGTGGAACAGATCGTCTTTAAGTGCTGCCAGAAGAGCCCGGACAGAAGATACCAGTCCATGTCTGAACTGATTGTGGATTTGAAGCAGTCACTCATCAGCCCCGATGAGGATTTTGTCAAGGTGACAGACCCGGACGAGGAAGCGTCTACCCGCATGATAACGGACAGGGATATGGTGCAGATCAAGCGCCAGTCGGACAGCCGGGATTCTATGGATGAAGCCATGCGTTTAAAGAAAGACGTCAGGGACAGGGATCATGTGCGCTCCTATGAGGATGAGGAGGACGAAGACTGGGACGACGATGAGGAGGATTACGATCCCAAGATGGAGAAGATCACTACTATATTGGCGGTGGTGGCGGCTCTGCTGATCGGCTGTATTTTAATCTTCCTGGTGGGCAGGACGATGGGCGTTTTTACTTTCGGTGGGGAAAAATCGCCGGAAGAGCAGGAACAGGAGAAGGAACAGGTAGAGATGATCCGCGTGGTCGGTATGCATGTGGACGAAGCGAAACGTATGCTCCTGGATCTGGAGCTTTCGCCGGAAATTAAATACGAGGAAAACAGCTCTTACGATGCGGGCACGGTGCTTCGCGCCAGCGTACAGGATGGGCTGATGATAGATAAAGGGACAACGATTGTGCTCACAGTGGCGGAGGCTGCGGAGGGCGTAGAGGTTCCCGATGCGACAGGAAAATCCCAGACGGAAGGCACAGCGCTTCTGGAGAAGGAAGGATTTGTGGTAAATGTGGTGGAGAGCTATGACCCACAGGTGGAGAAGGGCATGATCATCTCCCAGTCGCCGGAGGCGGGGACGACAGCGTCCGCAGGTTCCAGCATCACCATCCGTGTCAGCCAGGGTGCGGAGGACAACAAGGTCAGAGTGCCGGATGTGGTTGGTATGACGGAGATGGATGCTACGGTTACCTTGACGGAGAGCGGCCTTCCTGTCGGCAATGTCTCTGAGACACCACACGAGGATCCGGCGCTTGCGGGCATGGTCTGCTACCAGAGTTACTCGGTCGGTTCCTATGTGGACAAAGGAACGCCTGTGGATCTGCGGATCAGCACCGGGCCTTCCCAGAAGACTTACAAGTATTCCGAGGGAATTACCGCGCCCACGGAGGAGGCGTCTTACCAGAGCGGTATGCAGGTAACAGTGACGCTCACTGCTGACGACGGCACACAGCTTTTAAATACACAGACCACCACGTTTCCTGTAGGTGTAAACTATACGGGAATTAAGTCGGCTGCGGGTACCATCCGATTCACCTTTACGGTGCAGACGGAGCCTATCACGATTACGGATCCCGAGACCGGGGAGACGACGACTGAGGGCGGTGGAACAGAGACAAAGACGGTGGAGCGAAAGGTTAACTTCACGGAAGAGTAGCGCGAAAAGTGCTTCTAATGACGTTCCGCCATTGGACCAGACAAAGTCAGCAGAACGGATTTGGAAGCACTGTGTTTTGCGCGGGAGAATGCCTGGAGTGCAGCATTTCCCGCATGGATTGGAATATATGACTGGCAAAATAATGAAAGGGATCGCCGGGTTCTACTATGTTCATGTGGAGGGGCGCGGCATCTACGAGTGCAAGGCAAAAGGAATATTCAGAAAAGAGGGAATCAAGCCCCTGGTCGGGGATGACGTTGAGCTGGACGTGCTGGATGAGGCGGAAATGTGCGGCAACATACGCAGCATCCTGCCGCGGAAGAGCGCGCTGGTAAGACCGGCGGTGGCCAATGTGGACCAGGCGCTGGTTCTCTTTGCGATTGTGAAACCGAATCCGAACTTTAATCTTCTGGATCGCTTTCTGATCCGTATGGAGCAGCAGAAACTTCCGACAATTATCTGCTTTAACAAAGAAGACATTGCGTCCCCGGAGGAAAAGGAGGCGCTTTGCAGGGCTTATGAGACTTGTGGATATCAAGTGTTATTTATAAGCGTTCTGGAAAATAAGGGGCTGGATCAGGTGCGTGAGCTGCTGGCGGGAAAGACCACCACGCTGGCGGGGCCAAGCGGCGTCGGCAAGTCTTCTCTGATCAACCGGCTTTCCCCGACAACGCATATGGAGACGGGGGAGATCAGCGAGAAGATCAAGCGGGGCAGGCATACGACCAGGCATTCGGAGATCATTGCGCTGGGGGACAGCACATATATCATGGATACGCCGGGATTTACTTCCCTGGACATGCCGGAGATCACGAAGGAGGAGCTGGGCGGGTATTATCCTGAGTTCCGGGAACATGAGCCTTTCTGTAAATTCCGGGGATGTGCGCATATCAGTGAGCCGGACTGCAAGGTCAAGACGGCAGTGGAGGAGGGAAAGATCAGCCGGGTGCGGTATGAGAATTATGTGGCGCTGTACCGGGAGCTGAAGGAGAAGAAGTTGTATTGAAGAGACAGATATTGAGCACGATTATAGTGGCCTGCTTTCTGCTTGCGGTCGGCAGTGCGGATCAGGATGAGATGGATGCTGCCACAAACGAAATGCGGAAGAAAGTATGGAAGCAGAATCTCTTGATCGCGGCGGGAGGACAGGAGAGCGATATTCTGCTATTTGACTATGACGATTACGATGGAGACGGCAGGTATGAAGCGTTTATGATTGCCGGATGCAAGTTTGATGATTATGGGACAGAAAAATATGATGGCAGGCTTTATTTTGCGAGAGCGGACGGAAGTGTGTCTGCGCTGGATGTCGGTCACAATTTATACTGTATGATAGATGGAAAAATGGATTTTGGGTCGAGAAAATATCTGTTTTTCTATCTGAATTACAATTTGACTGCGAATATCAGTGTGATATGGACGGTGGAAGACGGAGAGCCGGTGGAGATTAGCGAGTCTGTGCAGCGCGGGCAGGTAGTGTATCGCAGCGGAGACGATTTTGAGATTGTGGTTGATGGGTATGACCAGTTTTGTGATAAGAAATATATCGAAGAAACATATGATATGTGGACGGGACATACATGGAAACCGTATTTTTATCATTATAATTACGAAGATGACCGGCTGGAACCGTATGAAGGGGAGGAGATTAGTGCAGAGGCATTTAATGAACTCAGTGGAGCGGACATCATAGAAGAGATTGAAGCGGAAGGATATACAGTCGGGGAAATGATCCGTTGGGAAAATGATATTGTTACGATCAACTATCATTATGTTAAAACACGGGGCGAGGATGAGTCTCGGGAAAGATATGTCTACGAAAATGTGATATGGGATAACCGGGTCAGGGATTACTGGCGGAAGGACGAGCGGCATGTTACTTCATGGAAAATGCAGGAGTGGGAGGGACATACGGGCTATTTAGAAACTATTAAGTTGAGCCTTAATACCGAAAAAAGTAAAAATTTTTTTAATGTGTTGTAATGAGGGAAAAATAGTGTATACTAAAGATAGTAGGTGATGCACAGCCTTATAAATGAGCGAG
>CBCOZL010000051.1:0-19320 GCA_965114645.1 uncultured Lachnospiraceae bacterium
AAAAGGTGCTTTCCTATTTCTTCTATTCTTTTTCCTACAAAAACTTTACCCTAGCTCCGATTGATTCCCTGCATTTTGGCATCAGTTGTCCTTGCTCATCTCCTTTTTCAGACGCCGCATAATTTTCTTTTCCAGTCTGGAAATATAGGACTGCGAAATCCCAAGCAGCTCCGCCACCTCCTTCTGTGTCAGTTCCTTCCCGTCCGCATTCCCGATTCCAAAACGCAGGCGGATGATCGTCTGCTCCCGCTCGGACAGTTTGGCAATTGCCCGGATCAACAGTTTTCTCTCCACTTCATCCTCCAGATCCTTATAAATGACATCCTCGTCCGTCCCCAGAATGTCCGAAAGGAGAAGTTCATTGCCGTCCCAGTCCACGTTCAGCGGCTCATCGATGGAAACTTCCATCCGATGCTTGTTATTTCTTCTCAGGTACATCAGAATTTCATTCTCAATACAGCGCGATGCGTAAGTCGCCAGCTTGATGTTCTTTCCCGGATTAAAGGTGTTGATGGACTTGATCAGTCCGATGGTTCCGATGGAAATCAGATCCTCCACCCCCACTCCCGTATTGTCAAACTTTTTCGCGATATACACCACCAGTCTCAAGTTATGTTCTATCAGAATCGATTTTGCCTCATCCTCATATTCTGTTCCCAGGTCGCTGATAATCTCATTTTCCTTCTCGCTTTCGAGAGGCGGCGGCAGTACCTCTGCCCCTCCTATGTAATGAATGTCTCCCTGTCTGGTCATCAGGAACTTCTGGTCCCTGTGCACCATCTTAAACTGAATCTTACCGGGAATTGCCACTTTTAAAACCATCTTTTTTCCTCCTAGTTTTCTAATAGCCCGGGGTGTAATATCATCTGGTACTCACTGTCCTCCGATATTCCCGTATCACAAACCGCAACTATGACATGTTCTCTTTTGAGCGTCCCATCCGTCTCTTCAATCAATATCTCTGGAAGCTCGTAGGCTGAAAGAATCCCACTCTGTTTCCCCACACTTCTGTACGGAACCGCATGAAACTTTTCCTCAGACAGACAGGATGCCATACAGCGTGCAGTCTTCCTGCTGATCACACTCACCGGTGCACCGCTTATGGGATCTGAAAGGTGATTGCCCGTATCCACCAGCGCATTTATGCGGATCTCCTGTCCCAGAGACGGCACATAGATGCGCACCTTCCGCATACTGTCATCACGGCGTCTCAGGAGCCATCGCAAAATGACACGCAGAAACAGATAGGACAAAGCGCCCGCCGCCAGGGTTAAGAAAAGACCTCCGCTCCCCTTCATAACGGTTCTTAAGCGATTCAGAATCCATATCATACCGCCGCCTAAAAAAAAGCCGACGGCAGCCATCGACAGGGACGCTTTGAAAAGACTGCGTACACCATGTATCTGATAGGTGAGGCACATCATACACATACTGACAGGCACAGAACCGAGTAAAAGCCTGCCTCCCACCGAGAAAACAGGCAGCATCAAAAACAGGCAGCTCATCCCGGCTCCCACCGCCGCTCCCAGCCATCTCTTCCGGCGCGTGGCAGTACGCCGCATAATTTGTCCGGCCAGGGACAGCAGATACAGATCAGTCGTCATCTGCAGGATGAAAACACTGTCAATATATAATTTGTAATACACATTCCACCTCCGTATTTCCTCTTCATTATAGAAAATACGGTCTGCATATTCTGTCACAATCAAGGAGCATTTCCCCTATTTTTCCAGACACATAACAACAAAGAAAAACAAAGTTCGAGCGGGAAAGCTTTTATTCCCGCTCGCCGCGCGCCCCATGCGCCGCTTCTGCGGCATACTTCCTCTGCGTGGGGCTGCGCAAAAAACCACAGGATATTCTCCTGTGGTATTTCACATCTTTCCATATTATCATAAAATTCTATTTTCTAAGGAAGCTCGGGATATCCAGCGATTTCTCCTCCACGGAGCTCTTGATGTCGTTGGTCTTCTGGATACCGATCGGCTTAAGCCCTGCCTGCGTCTTGGCCTGTCCGCCCTGTCCGGCCGCCGGCTGTTTCAGTCCCAGATTTGCCGCTGCAAACGCGCTAAGACCTGCGCCCGCTCCCACCGTGCTCTTTCCCTGCAGGGAGGTAGGGGTTATGTATCCGCTCTTGAAGCCGAGACCTGCGCCCTGTCTGCCAGCCTTCTCCTCAATGCCTGTAGCGATAATGGTGACATTACAGGTGTCTGTCATGCTGGAATCATACATTGCACCGAAGATGATATTCACCTCATCGCCCGTAAGCGCTCTCACATAATCGGAAGCGTCGGAAGCATCCGCCAGGGAGATATCACCTGATACATTGATAATCACATGAGTCGCCCCTGTGATGGTCGTCTCAAGAAGCGGACTCTCCACCGCCATCTTAGCGGCCTCCGCTGCCTTGTCATCGCCCTTGCCTGTGCCGATACCGATGTGCGCGATACCCTTATCCTTCATAACCGTCTGCACATCCGCGAAATCCAGATTGATGATGGCAGGCATATTAATCAGATCCGTAATGCCCTGTACTGCCTGCTGAAGCACTTCATCCGCCTTCTTAAGAGCCTCCGGCATGGTTGTACGCCTGTCCACAATCTCAAGAAGCTTGTCGTTTGGAATCACGATCAAGGTATCTACATTGTCCTTAATTTTCTCAATCCCGGACAGAGCATTGGTCATGCGCGCCTTCGCCTCAAAGCGGAAGGGTTTCGTCACCACACCGACAGTCAGAATGCCCATATCCTTCGCAAGCTTGGCCACCACAGGAGCCGCACCCGTTCCCGTGCCGCCGCCCATGCCGCAGGTGACAAACACCATGTCCGCTCCCTTCAATGCCTGCGCAACCTCTTCGGAGCTCTCCTCCGCAGCCTTCTCACCGATCTCCGGCTTCGCACCCGCGCCAAGCCCCTTGGTCAGCTTTTCTCCGATCTGCAGCAGTCTGGTTGCCCTGCAGAGCTGCAACGCCTGCTTATCCGTATTGATACCAATAAACTCTACACCGTCTATCTCTTCATCTATCATTCTATTAACAGCGTTGTTGCCCGCGCCGCCGACACCGACGACAATAATCTTCGCAGCAGACTCCGCTTCATTTGACTTAATCTCCAGCAAGGTGATTCCTCCTTCTACTTCCGCAAACTCCATGCAAAATCATATACTTTATCATATAATTAATTTCCAAACTTCGCAAGCCATTTTTTTCTTTTTGTCCCTTTTTGCACCGATTTTTCCGAATTACTTTTCCCTCAATCCTGCTCAAAGCTGTATGTTTTCGTATCTTCACTGTAATCACGCATATCTAAAGTACCACTTTTTCCCAGCAGATCCGGCAGAATATACTGCAGTTTCATAATCTTCTCGTCGATATCTTTGTTTTCCCCAAGTGCGATCTTCGCCTCTCCGAAATACAATGTCACCTCATAGGCACTGTTAAAATAAATCCTGTCCGCCGTGAGGGAATACTTCGCAAGCTGCTGGGTAATATTCAGAATCTCGTCAAACAACTCCGGCTTGTCCACCGGCAGAGGCTCATGCAAAATCACATGATCGAAGGAAAGCCCCGTCACCTGCGGAATTCCGGCAGTTTCCTCCATGGAAGTCTCCACCACAATGCCGTCCTTGTCAAAATACACATAGCGCCCAAGATACCTGACATAACCTGCCAGCGCCTTCTCATACACCGTGATGCGGATTGTATCTTTCGCCTCGATATCCACATCCATAGTCTCAACGAAAGGGACGCCCTCGATTCCTTTATCACGGTATTTCAGGGAGAGAAACAGGGAATTGTTCCCAAATCTGCCCCCCATCACCATCTCCATAATCTCTTCATTCGTATAGTGGATGCTGCCATCCACATAAACCGTTGTCACCTTATAATTATTGATAATATAAAGATAGCCCCCGGCAAGAATCAGAAAAAGGGAAAGAAAGACCGTCAGCAGAATCCCCATCCGCCTCGCTTTTCCAAAGCGGAGGTTTTCTGGCCTTTCCTCCCGTTTCCTCAGCTTACGTTTCTTCTTTTTTGCCTCTTCCTTATCCTCATTCTTAATCAGCCGCAGATTCGGATTCGTCTTTTTTTTCTTTTTTACGGTTTTCTTATCGCTCATCTGCAGACCTCATCTTCGCATTATTATGCCAGTTCTATATCCGCACCCAGCTCCCGCAGGCTCCGTGTAATGTCTTCATATCCCCGGTCAATATAATGGCGGTTTGTCACGATGCCTGTGCCCTCCGCCGCCAGCGCCGCAACGACCAGCGCCGCACCGCCGCGCAGCTCCTGCGCCTCCACAATGGTGTTGCAAAGCCTCCTGCCGCCCCGGATGCAGGCGCATTTTCCCCGTACCCGGATATCGGCCCCCATTTTCACAAGCTCGGGCGCAATTCGGAATCGGTTTTCAAAAACCGTCTCCTCAATCTGCCCGCCCTGTCCAGATATAGCCATGGCCGCCATAAAAAGAGACTGCAAATCTGTGGGAAATCCCGGATAAACCGCTGTCACCAGACTCTCCTCAAGCCTTCGGCAGGCCCGGCCTTCCACCAGCAGGCCGTCCCGGGACGGCATAAGGCGCACGCCCATCTGCCGGGCGCAGGCAATCACGCTCTCCATCTGTTCACAGGGCGCATCCTCCAGAAAGACACGGCCTCCCGCACACATGCAGGCCGCCAGATATGTGCCCGCCACAATCCGGTCAGCCGGCACACAAAAGCGCACCGGGCAGAGCTTTTTCACGCCCTCAATCACCAGGCGGTCCGTCCCCGCGCCGCTTATTTTACCTCCGGCGCTGATCAGAAAATCACACAATGCCTGTATCTCCGGCTCTCTGGCCGCCGGGTGGATCACGGTCTCTCCCTCCGCCAGAACTGCCGCCAAAATCAGATTTTCCGTCACACCCACGCTGACAAAAGGCAGCTCATGCACTGTGCCTCGAAGTCTCCCGGCCCTGGCACAAAACCCCTCCGGCCCCTCCATAATCTCCACACCCATGCGCCTCAGCGCGCACAGATGCTGGTCAATGGGCCGCTTCCCGATCACGCAGCCTCCCGGATACTCCATGGCCACCTCGCCCATACGGGCAAGCAGTGCGCCAAGAAGCATGATCGAGGAACGCATCACGCCTACAGAATCAGCCGGCATGTCGCACTCGGCCAACCCGCACGTGTCGATACGGATCACATCCGCTTTTCTGCAGACCCGGCATCCCAGACTTTCCAGCAGCCGAAGCATATGGTATACATCCGATATATCCGGGCAGTTTACAATCTCACAGGTACCGTCTATCAAAAGTGTCGCCGCCAGAATCGGCAGCGAGGCATTTTTTGACCCTTGTATCTTCGTCTGTCCCGAAAGACAGTTTCCACCATAGATACGAACAGCGTCCATAAACTTACCTCTGTTTTTATTTATGACCTATTCTATCTATATGGATTTCCGATCAAAAATTATCTTGTCCTCATAAATCTTTCAGGTGGATCCCTTTGGCCACGCTCAAAGTAATCCCTATTTCAATCAGCAGGAACATGACGGAAGAACCGCCGTAACTGATGAAGGGAAGGGAAATGCCCGTATTGGGAATTGAGTTCGTAACCACGGCAATATTCAGAATGACCTGGACGGCAATGTGCCCCATCACGCCCACCACCAGCAGCGCACCGTAGAGATCCGACGCATTGTTGGCAATGATCATCAGACGCCAGATCAGCATCAGAAACATGATGATAACGGCAATCCCGCCGAACAGTCCCAGTTCCTCGCAGATAATGGAGAAGATCATATCGTTCTGCGCCTCCGGCAGAAACCCTCTCTTCTGCATGCTCTGCCCCAGCCCCTTGCCGAGCACGCCGCCGCTTCCGATGGCATAGAGCGCCTGCAGTGTCTGGAAACCGGTATCGCTTGAGTACGCCTCCGGGTCAAGCCATGCGAGCACGCGGGCGCCGCGGAAATCCAGATCATCCACATGCGCCTGCGCCGTCTGTACCACGTAGAAAACCGCTGCCGCTGCCCCCGCAAGCGTAAGCAGTCCCAGAAGAAAAAACCGCTTATAATCCGGACAGGACACAAACAACATCAGAACAGCAATCGCCATAACAATAATGGCAGAGCTTAAGTTATTGGTAATCTGCCAGATCATCAGCGCTATCGGCATCGGAATGGCCAGTACAAGCATAAACCCTTTATTGCTTCGTATCTGTTTTCCCATTTTGCAGATCAGGCTGGATAAAAACAGGATCATACCCAGTTTCGCCACCTCCGCCACCTGCAGGGAGATCGGACCTATGTAAAGCCAGCGCGTTGCACCGCCGGAGCTGTAACCGAAAGGAATGATCAGTAAAATCAGCACTGCGGAGCCGATATAGGCCGGCACTGCAAACCGTTCCCAGAAATGATAGGGAATGTTCGCCACCACCATCATGGCAATCAGTCCCAGAATGGATGCAAAAAGCTGCTGACGCAAATATTTGGTGGAGTCTCCCAGTTTTAAGTTCGCCTCGTAGGAGCTGGAGGAAAACACCATAACCATGCCGAAGCCCACAAGAAAGAGCACGATAAACAGCAGACTGTAATCCATAAAGCTCTCACCCTTTTGTTGTCTTCTACGGGATGCGTTTCTCTGCGCCACTAACAACTCTCCTCCATCTGATTTACCAGTTCCTTAAACCGCTGTCCCCTCACTTCATAGTTCGGGAACATCCCCCAGCTCGCGCAGGCGGGAGACAGCAAAACCGCATCCCCCGGCTCCGCCTTCTCCACACATACTTCAAAGGCCTCCTCGAAGGTATCCGCCAGCACGATATCCTGAAGCCCGTGCTCTCTCGCACAGGCCGCTATCTTCTCCCTTGTCTGCCCGATCAGCACCAGACATTTCACTTTGCCGTCAAAAGCTTCCAGCCACTCGTCATAATCGCTCTGCTTATCGTAACCGCCGCCGATCAGCACTGTGGGCCGGTCCATCGCCCGGATTCCCTGAATGGCCGCGTCAGGATTCGTCCCCTTGGAGTCATTGTAATAGTCTACGCCCCTCTTTTCGGCCACAAACTCAATCCTGTGCTCCACCGGCGCAAACTCCCTGATTACCGGCAGGATTTCCTCCATCGGCACGCCGCAGGCCGTCGTAACCGCCATTGCCGCCATCACGTTCTCCACATTGCAGACGCCCACCAGCTTCATGTCGTGTATGTCCATGAGCCTTTCGCTCACCCCGTCCTGTGCCCGAAAAATTTCCTCCCCTTCCAGATAAAACCCGTTCTCCAGCTTTCTCTCCGAGGAAAACCATACCACCCGTGCCGGGCACCGCTCCCCGAAAGCCCTCGTGTAACTGTTTTCATAATTCAGGACACAGGTCTCTGCCTTCGTCTGGTTTTTGCAGACGGCTTCCTTCGCCGCCGCGTAATTTTCCATCGTGTGATGGCGGTTTAAATGATCCGGCGTAATGTTTAAGATCGCGGAAACCTCCGGCTGAAACCGATCAATCGTCTCCAGCTGGAAACTGCTGATCTCCGCAACCGTCACGGTCTCTTCCGTTGCGTCAAGCGCCGTCAGGGTATACGGGTTCCCGATATTTCCCACCACGTCCACATCCTTGCAATGGGCCGCCATGATCGCTCCCACCAGAGAAGTGGTGGTGGTCTTTCCGTTTGTCCCTGTAATGGCGATCACCGTCCCCTTCCCCGTCTCATAGGCAAGCTCGATCTCTCCCCAGATCTTCACATTCCTTTTTCGGAAACCCTCCACAAAGGCCGTATCCGTAGGAACGCCGGGACTTAAAACCACAAGCTCCACCGAGGCTTTCTGCTCCTCATTCAATGTGCCGATCACAATTTCCGCCTCCGTGCCGGGTATCAGTTTCCCCCGCACTTCCTCCGGCGTCAGCTTCTCGTTTTCATCAAAAAGTAAGGGCTTCGCCCCTGCATGGCATAAAGCTTTCACAGCCCCGGTTCCGCTTAAGCCGGAACCGACCACCAGCACATGTTTCCCCTGTAAATCCATAACATCCTCCATAATTCCATTATACGGAATTTCAAATCAGTGCGGAGAATGCCGCTTTTCAGGCATTCTCCTGCGTGCGACTTAGAACTTCTTCGCGAAGCAGCCCTTGCTGCGAGTGATTAGAAGTTCTTCTCACGCTACCCCCATCAACGCCACAAGGCACAGCAGCGCCGTCACAATCGAAAATACAGCCACCACCCGCGTCTCCGACCATCCGCACAGCTCAAAATGGTGGTGGATCGGCGCCATCTTGAAAATCCGTTTACCGCCTGTCAGTTTAAAATAAGTCACCTGCATCATAACCGACAGTACCTCAATCATGTAGATAAAGCCCACAATCACGATAAAGAGCGGCATCTGCATCATATACGCCGCCGCCGCAACGAACCCGCCAAGGGCAAGCGAGCCGGTATCTCCCATAAAAACGCTTGCCGGATGCACATTGAAGAGAAGGAAACCCAAAAGCGCACCTACCACCGCACAGGTAATCGGCTCAATCCCACTGTCTGTCCCGATCGCCACCACCGTAAAGAAGGTCGCAACAAGCACTGTCACTGAGCTGGCCAGGCCATCCAGGCCATCCGTAAAGTTTGTGCCGTTCACCGTCCCAATTACCACAAAAAAGAGAATCGGAATATTCATCCATCCGAAATCCAGATAGACACCGTCCAAAAAAGGCACCTTCATAGCCAGCGAAACGTCCGTATACCTTTGCAGATAAAAGACAAAAACGCCCGTCACCAAAAACTGCAGGGCAAACTTCTGCCATGCCCGAAGTCCCATAGACCGCTTGAGAACCACCTTGATATAATCGTCCAGAAATCCCACCAGCCCAAAGCCAAGCGTGAGAAACAGCACAGGAATAATGCCCGGATAATCCCTCACAAAAAGAAGGGAGGTGATCACCACACTCATCAGTATCAGAATGCCTCCCATCGTGGGCGTTCCGTTTTTCTTCAGATGACTCTCCGGCCCTTCCGTCCGCTCCGTCTGCCCCACTTTCAGCCTGCGCAGAAAGGGGATCACCACCGGCCCCAGAAATACACTGATTGCAAAGGATACCAAAACCGAAATTAAAATGACGCTGTTCATGCTTCCTCCAAAATTATATCATCCAAACTCGCAAACCCGTACTCTCTGTCCGATTTCATCGGACGTTTGCCCGTTAGTACCGCATGAAAAACAAATACTGCTTCAGTCGCAGCTTTTTTGCCGCGACTGCGCTATGTTTTTCATCTGCGGCTACTATTATATTACTTTTCATCCAAATATGGAAGGACATTCTCGAAAAGCTGTCTCACCACAGGCGCAGCAATCTGTCCGCCGTAATAGGTTCCCTTCGGATTATGAATGATCGCCAGTGCCAGAACCTGCGGGTTATCCGCCGGGGCAAAGCCCAGAAAAGAGGCGATGTACTTGCCGCTCCCACGGGGCAGCGTCTGGCTGGTAGCCGTCTTTCCCCCCACCTTGTACCCTTCCACTGCGCCATTTTTGCCGCTTCCTTCCGCCACCACCTGCTCTAAGATATACCGCATGGTCTCGGACGTCTCGTCGGACACCACATGCTCTCTCACCGGGTAGGTGAAAGACTGGCTGTCACTTCCGTCCGCCCGCACTGCGCGCACTGCAAAATGAGGCGTAATCCGCCTGCCGCCGTTAACGATGGACGCCGCTGTGGTGGCAAGCTGGATCGGCGTAATCTGAAAGGACTGTCCGAAGGAGATAGTGGCAAGCTCCACCGGCCCGATGTTTTCCATCTTGTGCATGATGGTCCCCGCCTCACCCGGCAGATCAATTCCTGTCTTATCCAATAGCCCGAACTGCCGGAAGTAGGAGTAATACCGCTCCACGCCTATGCGGAGCCCCACCGTGATAAAGACGGGATTGCAGGAATTCATGGTTCCCTGCACGAAATCTTCCGCCCCGTGGCCTCCCACCTTATGACAGCGGATTTTTCGGTCTTCCACCATGATGAAGCCGGGGCAGCTGAACGTGTCTGTGGGCTTCACCGCCCCGGATTCCAGCCCGGCAGCAGCCGTGATGATTTTAAAGGTGGATCCCGGCTCGTAGGTGTCATTGATACAGCCGTTTCTCCACATGGCGTTTAAAAGTTCCTGCCGCTTTTTCTCCGAGAAGGCCAGTGCGTCCATGCCGTTTGGCAGCGTGTAAGGATTGTTCAAGTCAAACTCCGGCACATCTACCATCGCCAGAATCTCCCCGTTCTGAGGATTCATAACCAGGATGGATACCCGGTCCGCTTCCTTGGTCTCCATCGTCTGTTTCGCAAGCTGGGTGGCATAGCTCTGGATATTGATATCCAGACTGACATAGAGATCACGGCCGCTCACCGGCTCCACCCGCTCCTCCCCCTCCTCGTCCTGCTCCACACCTTTGGCGTCAGTCACCGTTAAGATCGTTCCCGCTTCGCCCTTCAGATATTCCTCATAAATCACTTCAAGGCCAATAATGCCCTGATTATCCCCGCCTGTAAAGCCGAGTGCCTTGGACGCCAGCGTATCATACGGATAATAGCGTTTATAATCCTCATCCACCTTGACCCCGTCAAGTCCTCTGGCCCTGATGGCATCCCCTACCGATTTTTCCACATTGCTCTTTATTTTTTCAATGGAAGAATATTTCTCCACCCGTTTTCTGACATATTCCTCAGACAGTCCAAGCTCTTTTGAAAGGACATCGATTACCTCCTCCGCGTCCGTAATCTGGCTGTGGATCACGGAGACCGTGCAAACGGTTTTATTGTCCGCCAGGATCTTCCCGTTCGCGTCTATGATACGCCCTCTGGCCGCCTTGATGCTTCTCTCCCTCTCGTGCAGCTCCCTGGCTTTCAGCGTATAATATTCAGACTGGAACACCATCAGATAGACCAGCCTTCCTGCCAGTCCGAAGAGTACCAGCACGCACAGAAAAAATACCGTCACCGTCTTACTTCTGTGGTAAGTTTTATGATTCATCTTGCCTTCTATCAAAGAGAAACCTCACAAAAAGGTATTAATATAATCTATTATCCTTTTTCTGAGGTTATTCTCACTTCCCGCTATTTAAGTTTCCTCTGGTTCATCACCTGTTCCCGGCGGCGGAGCAGGTGCCCACTCATCACTTGATCCTTCCCCGGTCTCGTCATCCGAAGAATTTCCTCCCCCTATCCGGGTGCCGATCTGCGGGTCATAAAAATCTCCTGTAGCCGGGTCAACCAGATACCCTGTCTCAGGATCCAGGGGAAAATCCCGCCACGCCTCATTGGGTCCTGCCGGTTCATCCTCTGATCCCTCTCCTTCTGTTCCTCCCTCTTCTCCTGCGGGCACATCGCCTTCCCCGTTACCGGCGCTGCCTTCTTCCCCTTCTTTCGGGATCGGGTTGCCCTCCTCGTCCAGTTCTTCCTCCGTCTCCTCTGTCTGAGGTGTTCTGATCTGAATCTGGAGCTGCTCTAACTCCTCACGCTCCGTATCGCTCAGCTCCTCCGTCATAAAGATATTCAGATAAGGGAGTACTTCCGTCAAAACTTTTCTAACAATTCTGGTGGCATATTTCGCATCGTCCTGAGACTGCACATTGGGCCTGTCCACCACCACATAGATGACCACCTGCGGATCATCTGCGGGCGCATAGCCCATAAAGGAAACTACATATTCTCCATTCTTTCTTGGCAGTGTCTCCGCCGTCCCTGTCTTGCCGCCTATGGCATAGCCTGCAGGTCTCGCCGTATGGCCGGTACCGTTTTCCCCGCTCACCACCGTGTTGCAGTATTCGATAATCTGATCGCTGGTGGACCGGGAAATGGTCTGCTTCAGAAGCCTTGGCTCGATATTTTCTATGGTCGCGCCGTCCGCAGTGGTAATCCTGCTCGCCACATGGGGCGCATAGTAGTTGCCGCCGTTGATCAGAGAACAAAATCCTGTAATTGTCTGAATCATGGTGGCGTTAAAACTCTGCCCGAAAGAGTTGGTGGCAAGATCCGTCATGCCGATATTGTCAGCATGATAAATCATGCTCGCCGTCCGGGCCTCGCCCGCCAGGTCAATATTTGTCTTTAAACCAAAGTTAAAGGCGTGCTGGTAATCCACAAATTCCGTCTTGCCAAGTGCAAAAGCCACATTCATCAGCACCACGTTGCAGGAGCGCTCTACACCCTCCTGTACCGTGAGCACCCCGTCTCCGAAGGTCTGGTGACACTTGATGTCGTGATCACCCACATGAAGTTTCCCTTCGCAGTTGTAAGTCTCGTTTCCCGTAATGGAACCGCTCTCCAAAGCCGCCGCCACCGTGAAGGGCTTGAACACCGACCCCGGCTCGAACGCATCCACGATACAGAAATTTTTCCACAGGGCGTTTAAATGCTGGTACATGACCTCGTCATTCATCCCCGCGATGGACTCCTGCGTCACATATTCCGCTTTCCCTTCCGTCCTGATCCGCTTTCCATCCTTGTCAAGAAGCGGCATACCGATCAGATTTTCCGTGTTTCTGACGTCATTTAAGTCAAAGACCGGGTAACTCGCCATGGCAAGCACGCTGGCGGTGTTCGGATCCATAATGATACAGCCGATATTTTCCGCGCCGTTGCCGGGCCTTACGTTATCCTTATATTCCTCGTTGAACTCTTTCAGATACTTCTCTACGATAGCCTGGATATTGGCATCCAGACTCAACTGGATATTGTTGCCGTCCTTCGCCGCGATCGTTGTGCGCTCCAGCGTGGAATCATCGTTCAGATAGCCGTATTCCCTGCCGTTTGTGCCGCTCAGAATATCATTGTAATACTCCTCCAGACCGTAAGTTCCCGCATTATCTCCCGTGGTAAAGCCAATCAGGTCACAGGCAAGCGTCCCGTTAGGGTACTCCCGCTTATACTCATTTTCAAACCATACACCCTTGATATTGGCTCCCTGCTCCTCGTCGTCACAGAACTCCTCAAAGGCCGTTTTCTTTTCATATTCCACCCGCTTAGCCATCACGTAATAGGAGGAATCGGGGTGACCGGCGATATAAGCCCTGACAGGCTCGGGATCGATATCAAAAAAACGCTTCAGCGCATTTAAAGTCGGCTCCAGATACTCCTCTTTCCGAAGCAGCAGCTTGGTGTCCAGAATGACATTGTAAACCTTATTGCTCACCGCCAGCACCGTGCCGTTTGCGTCCACAATCTCCCCACGCTTAAAAGGTATTACCGCCGAGTCATACTCCTGATGCGACAATACCTGTTTCTTGTACTCCTCCCCGTTATCCCTGTTGATCAGAAACAGCCGGACACTGAGTCCTGCAAAAGCTGCCAGAATAAACAAAAACAGCACAAGCAGTTTTTTCTGCATTTTTATTGTAAATTTCATTACGGAACGTCTTCTATTACCCAAAAAACCACCTGCTTATTCGTGTTGCGGGATTTCCGCCATCTGCTTCACATAGTCACTGTTTTCACTGGCAAAAGAAATGATCTGCCCTTCCCGCGCATACTGCATTCCCAGCTCCTGGATCGCGATCCTTCTGATCTCCTCCAGATCCACGGCGCTTGTAATTCTGCTGTAATCCTCCTCATTTGCAACCTTTAAAGCGTTAAGCTCTCTCTCCAGCGTTGCGATGTGCTTCACACTGTTTGTGATATCCGACTGCAGCCCGATGTAATACACCAGAATGATGCCGGTGGCAACCAGAGCCGCGCCCAGAAACAAAACGTAGCCGGGGCTCATATGCTTCGCCCTCTCTCTGTTCCTTCTCACACTGTTGTTTACTTTTTTCTTTGGTCTCTCGCCGGGCCTTCTCTCCGGCGGTATGTTTCTGACCGTATTACCACGCACATAGTATGCGCTTTGCCGTGCTGCTGCCATAATTTCCTGTTTCCCCTCTTGATATCGTTCTTACTGACTATTCCCCTTTTCTATCTGCCCCATCAGATAACCGATGCCGGTTCCCTTTTCTCAAACACCCGCAGCTTTGCGCTTTTTGCCCGGCTGTTCTCCTCCATCTCCTGTTCGGACGGCAGAATCGGTTTTTTCGTTATCACAATTCCCTTTGACGCCTGTCCACACACACAGATCGGAAAATCCGGCGGACAGGTACATGGGTTCTCATTTTTTCGGAAAATCGATTTCACAATTCGGTCTTCCAGGGAGTGGAAGGTAATCACGCAGAGCCTTCCGCCCGGATTCAGAAGGGCAATCAGCCCGTCCAGGGAACTTTTAAGCACCTCCAGCTCCCTGTTGCACTCGATCCTGACTGCCTGAAACGTCCGCTTGGAGGGATGTCCTCCCGTGGCACGCATCCTCGCCGGAATCGCCGCCTTTATGATCTCATTCAACTCCCCTGTCGTTTCAAGCGGCTTGTCCTTTCTTGCCGCAACAATATGTTTTGCGATATTTTTCGCAAATTTCTCTTCTCCGTAATCCCGCAGAATCCGGGTAAGATCCGTCTCCGAATATTCGTTGACGATCTCTTTCGCGCTCAGAGTCTGTCTCTGGTCCATCCTCATGTCAAGCGGCGCATCGTATCTGTAGGAAAACCCTCGTTCCTCATTGTCAAGCTGATAGGAGGAGACGCCAAGATCCAGCACAATGCCGTCCACCCCGTATACGCCGATTCCTGCAAGCGCCTGCGCCGCATTGGCGTAATTGTCTCGGATCAGAGTAACCCGCTCTCTGTACGGTTCCAGCCGTTTTCCGGCCGCCGCGATGGCATCCTCGTCCTGGTCAATGCCGATCAGTCTCCCGTTTTCCGCAAGCCTTCCGGCCACCTCAAAGGCATGTCCCCCGCCGCCGAGTGTGCCGTCCAGATAAATACCCTGGGGAGTGATCTGCAGATTTCCTATGGTTTCCTCGAGGAGCACTGAGGTATGCTTAAATTCCATTGTATCCTTCCTTTACCATATATCAGAACCGCCCCATTTCTCCGCAGTTCTGCCGGCACGGGCAGTCATGGCTTCATGCCCTGGTTCATCATATTCCAAGTCCAAGCTCCGCCATATGCTCCGCGATCTCATCCATGTCCTCAAAGGACGCTGCCTCTTCGAAACGTTCCCTGCCCCAGATTTCAATCCGGCTGCCGACGCCGACCAGCACCACATCTTTCGTGATTTCCGCAAACTCCCGCAAAACATTGGGAATCAGTATCCGTCCCTGTTTATCCACTTCCGCTTCTGTCGCTCCGGCCAGGAAAAAACGGACAAACTGTCTGGCCTCTTTATTGGTGATGGGCAGGGATCTGAGTTTTTCTTCAAAGCGTTTCCACTCTTCGTTATCATAGACAAACAGGCAGCCGTCCAACCCTTTGGTGACCACAAAAGCGTCTCCCAGGATCTCCCTGAATTTCGAGGGAATTATCAGCCTGCCTTTTGCATCAATTGTGTGATTGTATTCTCCCATGAACATATGCAATCACCCTGCCCGCCTGTAACACCGTACCCTATGTGGTCTGCCACGAAAAGGAATGTTGATACCACTTCATACCACTTCACTCCACTTTTCACCACTTTTACACCAATTCTATATCAATTAATGGGAAAAAGCAAGGGTAATGTGTAAAACTGGTACTTTATTACTGGTGGGAAAACGACAGAAACCGGGCGCTGGTACAAGATAAACTGACACAGGCTTTGCTGTGAAAGAAAAGAAAAAGGGAACACAGATATTTCACTCTGTGTTCCCTTTTTCTACCCTGATCGTGGGTGTTTTTGTTTTCTTTTTATAAGTTCGGATGAGGATGTCCGCCGCCAAAGCTGTCACAAACAGAATGGCCGCCAGCACCTGCGACACCGCTATGGTTGTGCGGGGAAGGAAGAGGGTGTCGGTGCGGATGCCCTCGATCCAGGCCCTGCCAAGGCCGTAACCGCCCAGATACAGAAGCCACTGCTCTCCCTCGAACTTCTTATGTTTTCGATAAAGCAGCATGACAATGAGCAGCGCCAGATTCCACAGGCTCTCATAGAGGAATGTGGGATGCACTTGAATGTAGTTCGTCCCCTCCGACATATGGGCGGCTATCTTTTCGGAAATATCCCCCGCCCTTACCATCTGCTCCGGCAGTCTCATGGCCAGAAGGCTGTCCGTGTACTCCCCAAAAACCTCTCTGTTCGTGAAATTTCCCCATCTGCCGATCACCTGTCCGAGCACCAGACCCGGCACACAGATATCCGCAAGCTGTAAAAAGCTCTGCCTTTTCCTCCGGCAGTATATCCACAAGGTCAAAAATGCGGCAATCACCGCACCGTAAATCGCCAGTCCGCCATTTCTCAGATTAAAAATACCCATCAGATCGTTTTTATATCTGTCCCAGGAAAAAATCACATAATAGATTCTTGCCCCGATAATGGAAAAGATGATGGCATAAATCGCAAAATCCCAGATCAGATCCGGGTCCAGCTTCTCGAGCTTCGCCACCTTTGCCGCAAGAAGCACCCCCGCGAGCACCCCGATGGCGATAATCACACCGTAAAGGGCAATCGGAAAACCGAAGACCGTGAACGTCTTCGGCACATTCTTCAGATAAATGCCCAGATTGGGAAATGCAATATCCATGTTTCCCATGATATCCTGCATGTCGGACCTCCTATCTATCCGTTTATTCGCAGCTGCCATTCATAGAATGCTGCCGCATTCTATTTCATGCCGGGCTTTCGCCCTATGCGTGCATGAATAACAGCCGCTTTGCCTGCAAGCAGTCACGCTGCTGTTATTCATGCACGCGCAGCTGCTCATTGCGATCACACGTTGAATCGGAAAAGAATTACGTCGCCGTCCTGCACCACATAATCCTTTCCTTCCATACCGACAAGCCCTTTCTCCCTGGCCGCCGCAAGGGAGCCCTGCTCCAGGAGATCCTTGTAGTTGACCACCTCGGCCTTAATAAAGCCGCGCTCGAAATCAGTATGTATCTTTCCTGCCGCCTGGGGCGCTTTCGTGCCAACTTTGATCGTCCACGCTCTGGTCTCATCCTCTCCAGCCGTCAGGAAACTCATCAGCCCAAGCAGCGAATAGCTTGCCCGGATCAGCTTCTGAAGCCCGGACTCCGAAAGTCCGAGATCTTCAAGGAACATGGCCGTTTCCTCCTCATCCAGCTCCGCAATCTCCTGCTCAATCTGGGCACAGATGACGAACACTTCGCTGTCGGTTTCGGCCGCAAACGCCTGTACTTTCTGTACACCTGCATTGCCCGCGCCGTCATCCGAAAGATCATCCTCCGCCACATTGGCCGCATAGATCACAGGCTTGCTGGTGAGCAGATTGTATGAAGCAAGAAACGCAAGCTCGTCCTCATCCTCCGTCTCAAACACCTTCGCAAGCTTTCCTTCTTCCAGATGCGCCTTGATCCGCTCCAGCAGCGCGTACTCCTTCGCCGCAGTCTTGTCCATCTTGGCAATCTTTGCCGTCTTGGCGATCCTGCGCTCCAGAATCTCGATATCAGAAAAGACCAGTTCCAGGTTGATGGTCTCAATATCCCGGAGCGGGTCAATGGAACCGTCCACATGAACGATATTGGAATCCTCAAAGCACCGCACCACATGGACGATGGCGTCCACCTCGCGGATGTTGCTGAGGAACTGGTTGCCAAGCCCCTCTCCCTTGGAGGCTCCCTTCACAAGCCCGGCAATGTCCACGAACTCTATGGTTGCGGGCGTCACCTTCTTGGAATGGTACATATCCCCCAGAAGCTTCAACCGCTCGTCCGGCACCGTCACAATGCCGATGTTCGGGTCGATGGTGCAGAAGGGGTAGTTGGCGGATTCCGCCCCCGCCTTTGTGAGTGAATTAAAAAGGGTGCTCTTTCCCACGTTTGGGAGCCCGACGATGCCGAGTTTCATGTTATACTATTCCTCCGTGTTTCCTCAATTTTATTCTTTCCAGTTGTTATTATTTGTATTGAAAATCGTTTCTAAAATTAAGCTTCAGCTAAAAAGCTTTTAATAACTATGATAGTATAGCATAGTAAGGTTTAAAAGTAAAATTTTTCTGGTGTCCCTCCGCAAACGCACTAGGTTAACTTTTTTCTAATTGTAAAATTAATGTTTACCCGCCGTTTCTAATGGGACAACCGCCAGCGTCTTCCCTAAAGGCGCCAATACCTTCAAAATCGTATCCAGCTGCGGGCTGGTACTGCCTTTTTCCATTCTTGCTATAACAGGCTGTTTTACCCCGCTTAACTCCTCCAGCTTTTTTTGACTTATCCCCTTTTCCTGCCTCGCCTTTATCAGTTCCCCGATAATAGACACCCTCAGCTCACTCTCCGCTATCTCATCCGGCGTAAGAATACTTTCCATAAATTCCAGAACATTCCCGCCGACAGCGTCTGCTCCACGCTCATTCAGATCGGCCAGATTCTCTTTCGCCTGTGTCACGGCCTGCGAATATTCTTTATTTGTTCTCATGATGTTTCCTCCCTTGATAATCAGCTAAATTTCGTTTTGCCCATTCTATTTCCTTCTGTGGCGTTTTTTGTGTCCGTTTCATAAAAAAATGTAATAAAACAAAGCCATTGCCGTCCCATGCGGCAAATAGGATTCTGTCTCTCAATGGCCGCAATTCCCATATATTCCCATCAATATGTTTTACATACGGCTGTCCTTGTCCTTCTTTGCAGCCAGCTCTGTAATATATTCTTTTACCGGCTCTTTTCCATTCTTATCTTTATAAAAGTGAATCTCGTACAAGTTTATTTTCCTCCTACCGTAGATAAATTATACCTTAAAGTTATTGACTCTTTGTCCTCCGAGTACTATTTCCCAACATTATACTGTACGTTTTTAGGTGCACCGGCATCTACGATTTTGCCGACCTCAGCAAAATCGTTAAACAAGAATAGTCGTTAATAATTACCAAAAATCTCTGCTTAATTTCTCCAACATTTCAAAATCATTTGTTCTTCTACCAATTGCCCTTTCGGTACGGGAATCATGTTATTAATATCGATAACTGCGTAATCCTTTATCTTAATAAAATCCACACTTCCCTTCATTTTCTTATGTTTGGGTTTAAATGAAGATAATGGTGCAAAATAGGAAAATTTATTGATTTCAAAAACGACTCCAATATACTTACGTCCTGACGATCCTCCTTCATGCCGGAACAAATGCTCCTGATATTGGCTCAAATATTTTATGTAGGAATCCTTCACTCCATATATTCTTAAATTATCTTTCATAAAACTCCTTTGTGTACAAACAATCACATACTTTAGCCGTCGTATTATCTGACAGAAAAGGCAGAGACTCAAATAGTCCCTGCCTCCTGCTAACTCGCTCACTTTTGGGCTGTGCATCACCCACTTATAACTCGCTCATTTATAAGGCTGTGCATCACCTACTATCTTTAGTATACACTATTTTT
>CBCOZL010000052.1:0-19318 GCA_965114645.1 uncultured Lachnospiraceae bacterium
ATTTTTCGGAACGCGAAAAACTCCAATGCCCTCAACAGGCTAAAGCCCATACAAAGAGCCGGTCACAAAAGACCGGCCCATATGCCCACACTTGTCATTCTTTTTATAATGTTAGGAATAATCATCCGCCCCGCTGCTGCGGGACATTTTTCCTGCCGTCTGATTACTTGATAACAGTGAAAATTCCCTCGGAATCAAACTTGATGGTAACAGTATTCTCTGCCACTGCTACAACGTCAACTGCTACCCACTCTCCCTTAACGCACTTAAATACAGAAACTGCATCACCTGCTGCAACGCCTTCGATGGTCAGAGCCACCTGGGCATCTACAAGGTTAACGCCAGGAGCGGAGAGTTTTGCAACTGCCAGCATAGCGCCGCCAACTGCTGCTGCCTTATCCTGTGCATATCTGATTGCGTTTACATCTACCTTGTCAACAATACAGGTAGCATTGGTCTGCGCACCCTCTGTCACCAGGTTGCTTGCGGAAGCAATGGCAGGGAGATCGCGGACACCGTCCATCTCAGCCACTGCGTTGGAAGTATACTCAGGAAGAGCCTTCACAGCAGTGTAAGACAGCGTGTCAATCTTAGAAAAATCCTTTTCCGGTACTACAGTCTCTGCTGCACAAACAGTGCTGGAGAAGGTAAGCGCCAGAGCTAAACTTAATGCAAAAAATTTTTTCATTTCTTTAAATCCTCCTTCATATTCAAGTGTGGCGTATATCAACACATATGTGTCGGTATCCTCAAAATTATATGGACAAGAATGTGGTGCCCTTATGTCAAATTGTAAATTTTGCCAATCATATTGTCAATAGGATTTTTATTCACCTCAAAATATGAGCCGGCACTGAAGACCGGCCCATACATCCGTACTTGTGATCCATTAGTAAAAATAATGGTTATCCTTTTCAGGCACCAGACATTTTAATAAATGCATAGATCCCTTTCTCCGGAAAGTCAATGGTGACGTTGTCATCAGCCACCGCTTTGACATCAACTGCAGTCCATTCACCCTTAACGCTTCTGTACGCGGTGACATTGTCACCGGCCTTTACGCCTTCGATGCGCAGCGCAACCTGTGCGTCTGCAAGGTTAACTCCAGGCGCGGTAAGCTTCACAACCGTCAGCATGGTGCCTCCGGTCTGCTCTGCCTTCTGCTGCGCATATCTGACTGCTCCTGCGTCCACCTTGTCTACAACACATGTAGCGTTGCTCTCCCTGCCCTCCGTAAACATGTCGCTGCCGGAAGCGATCTTCGCCTGGCCATGAACGCCTTCCAGCTTAGCAACCGCGTTGGAAGTATACTCAGGAAGCGTCTTCCCCACGCTGGAAGCGAGTGTATCAAGTCTGTCAAAATCTTTTTCGGGCACTACTGTCTCAGCCGCGCACACAGTGCTGGAGAAAGTAAGCGCCATCGCCAAACTTAATGCAAAAAATTTCTTCATTTTTTTATCCTCCTTCATATTTCAAGCATAGTACATATCAGCGCATAGATGCTGATACTCATAGCATATCAAAGTCATAAAGCTTTTATGACCTTATGAAGGATTGTAATATTTACCTTCACGGATCCATCGGGACTTTATCCGCCTGCCAAAAAATGTTTTTAAAATTCGAGATGAATCGTCTCCGCGCTGGCTTCATATTCTTCCATGCGGTCATAGTCAGAAGTCTGGGAGTATGTAATCACATAACTCTTATCCGCGTTGATCGCATATTCCAGTTGGGAAATCTGTGTATCCCCAACCTGGTAGTGGCACAAAATGCGAAAAGCCGGACAGCCGTCAATCCGAATGCTCTCAAAACTGTCGATGGTCACCTCAATCTCTTCCCCGTACTCCTTGCGGAAATTTTCCTCCGCCTGCGCCTTAAAAGTTTCTTCCGTCATAAGCTGCAGAGCCACATCCCTGCCAAGGGCCACATAATATATAGTAGAAGCGTCGATCGGATACCGTCTGGTCACATACATGCCTTCGATATCCTCAGACTCTGAAAATGCTTCCGGCAGGGTAAAACTGCATCCCTTAGTAACAGGTGCGCTCTCCACCACCGAAATATCCATCTCGTTTTCCTGCAGCAGTTCCTCCGCAAGCTGATTTTTCAAAGTTTCATCCATCTCCACTGGCGCCATAAAACTGGTTTCTGGAACAGGCTCCGCGCTCTCTCCCGTATCTTCCGTTTCCCCTTCTTCCGTCTCCGCCTCTTCTCCGCCATCCTCTGCTGCAGCCTCCATATCTGAAAGCTCTGCGGTTGTATGTACAGCCTCTCCGTCTCCGCATCCGACAAAAGCGGCTGCGGTCAATGCCAGCAGGAGGCACTTCACTTTTTTTCCATACATCATTATCATTTGCCTTTCCTGTATCGTCAGAGGACGCAAGCCAAACGGCCTGCGTCCAACATATCCATTGTAATATAAAATTTTAAAACTGGCAACGCTATATTAGGCGCGCATCCGAAACCGGCATCCTATGCCTCCCGGAAGGTTGCGCACTGGGTCTGTTTGCAGTCGCAGGCACCGCACCCTCTGATATCTACATGTTCTGCATGACACTTATAGTTGGAATTGTACACACACTTCTCCGCCTCACAGTCAATGCTGATCGTACGGCAGGGGTGCTCCAGCGAACTTACATAAGCGTCATCACGCCTCTGGGAAAAGCTCTCACAGCAGGTGCCGTCGCAGTCGCACGCATGACTGCCTCCCACCATGATATCGCCCTTGCAGCAATAATTTTCCTGATTGTAACTACAATTCTCCACGCCACATTTTAATTCCGCCATAATTACCTCCTAATCTGAGTGACTTGTCGCGAAGAGGCGACGCAAATCTCAAATCTGCGTCTGCCCACATCGACCTTCTCTAAGGTATTATGTCCGGCCTCATGAAATTTTATACAGATTAAACCAGTACCGTTCCAGCAGAAAACTCCCCATTTCCTCCACCTCAAGCCCATCGCGCCGCCATCCGGCCACGATATCGTCCCGGCTGTTAAAACTGCCGATAAACCAGAGATTTTTCTCCTGTTCTTCCCGCTGTGTCCTTTCCAGCATTTCCCGAATTTCTTCCGCCGTTTCCACTGTGCCGCAGGATGAGGTGATTTCCTGAATCAGTGTCTCGCCTTCCATCCGCCAGAGATAACGTTCTACCTTCTCCGGCAGATAGTAACCCGTCACCGCCTGCACCTGATCGAAGTTGTAGAGAACACTGTCCTGCGGGCCGATCATGGCAAGCGCCGCTTCCGTCTCAGACATCAGACGTATTTTATATTCCTCCTCGCCCATAAAGGCCCGGTAATCGCGCAGGCCGGCCACTGTAACCAGAGCCGTCAGCACAATCCCCAAATAGCAGGCACGGGACGACTGTATCAATCCCGGTTTACATAATACTACCACTGCATCACTGTCGTTATTTCCACCTTTGCAGCCGCCCATAGGTTTACATAATATTTCATTCAGACAGAGAGCAAATCCAAGCCAGAAACAGCCCAGAGCAGGTATCATATACCGATACACAAAAATCGGACGGATCAAAAACGAAGCCGCAAACCCGAACGCCACAAGCCCTGCCAGGACGCTGATGCCCGCTGTGGCCAGGAAAAACCGCTCCGCCGTTCCATCTGTTTCTAATATTTCCGCCTCATTTGTGTGCTGAAATACCCCCGTATTTCCCTTGCTTTTCCTAATTACTCTTCTATTATGGCAGAGTTTTGTCATCCACTGACACCACAATACGAGGTATGCGGCAAACAAAATCACTGCCAGAACGGTATTCACCCTGTCGTCTGAAAAGGCAGGCTTCATCAGAAATTTCACACAGCCGCCAAGGGACCGCCAGGTCAGCGGCAGAATCCAGTAATTCTCACTGACCGCGCCGAGTTGTCCCGCCAGCGCAAAGAGCCAGGGCACATAGCCGATCACCGAGACTGCCACATATAGAAGCCACTCTCTGACCCGCCTCCTGTCACGGAACAGGAAGACGAGCAGCAGACAAAGATAAACCATCACCACGGCCACACAGGCAAAATACTGGGTGTAGGCTGCCGCCAGACCGTATATGACAAGGGCTGCCCCGTGGAGCCGGCGGCCCCGTACCTGCCGTCCGGTCTGCGGTTTCTCCGCATCACTCCTGCCATACGCCACGGTCTGCTCCGCAGCTCCTGTGCTGCCGTATGCCGCATCCGGCTCCGCTTTCTGGTTTACATAATTTTCAGTCAGTGCGTGGCCGTGCAAAAAGGCCGCCGTCACAAACAAAAGCGCCCAGCCGTACATCCGTACCTCCACCGTGTAGGCCGGAAGCTGCGGCATGGCCGTCACACAGAACAGAAACAGGCCGCCCACAAACAGACCGAACCGCTTGCGCAGAAATGTGACCGCGTAAAACAGCAGCACAAAATACGGCAGTACCGACACCATTTTCGCCGGAATGACCGTTCCCACGCCCGGCACAATTAGTTTACATAAATCTGCAAACATCTTGACAATACAATAATACAGCGGCGGATGCACGTCTGCCGCTGTAAAGCGAACCAGTTCACTGTAGGAATGTTCTGCCATTCCCACAGTAAACAGCTCGTCATACCAGATATCGTTGCTAAAACAGAGAGAAAAACTCCTGCCAAGCATTACCAGGCTGAACACAAACAGGAAAAGTCCCGCTATATCCCGGCCTGTTATTTTTTTCCAGAAACTCATACGCGCACTCCATCCTGCGCAGGACAGACCCGCTTCCTGGCGTCTTATCCTGGCCTACGCTTTCTGCTCCTCCTGCACCGTTTCCTTACGAATCTCCTTCGTGCGGATCTCCTTGCAGATCTGGTCGATAAACTCCTGCAGAGGCTTCACGCCCTCGTCGCCCGCGTAACGGCTTCTGACGGACACTGTCTTGTCCTCCGCCTCCTGGGCGCCAACCACGAGCATATAAGGCACCTTGGCCAGTCTCGCCTCACGGATCTTAAAGCCGATTTTCTCAGAGCGGTTGTCAGCGGTCACATCGATATCGTTTCTCGCCAGCTCCTTTCTGATCTCCTCGGCATACGCCTCATACTTCTCCGAAATGGGCAGGATACGCACCTGCTCGGGGCAGAGCCATGTGGGGAACTTGCCGGCATATTTCTCGATCAGCCACGCCAGCGTCCGCTCGTAGCATCCCATAGAAGTCCTGTGGATGATGCCAGGACGTACCTTGTCGCCGTTCTGGTCGATGTAATACATGTCAAACTGTTCCGCCAGAAGAGCATCCCACTGAACGGTAATCATGGTATCCTCTTTGCCGTACACGTTCTTCGCGTTGATATCCACCTTCGGCCCGTAGAATGCCGCCTCGCCCACATCCTCCGTAAAGGGAAGTTCCAGCTCAATCAGAATATCACGGATGTGCGCCTCCGTCTCATTCCACACCTCCGGCTCACCGATATATTTTTCCGGGTTCTCAGGATCCCACTTGGAGAGATGCCATGTCACGTCCTCCAGCAGGCCTAAGGTTGACATAACATGTTTCGCCAACGCGATACAGCCCTTGAACTCCTCCACCATCTGATCCGGCCTCATAATCAGATGGCCCTCAGAAATGGTAAACTGGCGCACACGGGTCAGTCCGTGCATCTCGCCGGAGTCCTCGTTGCGGAAAAGGGTGGACGTCTCACCGTAGCGGATCGGCAGATCCCGGTAGGAATGCTGGGTATTCTTGTAGCAGTAATACTGGAAAGGACATGTCATGGGACGAAGGGCAAACACTTCCCTGTCCTTCTCCTCGTCTCCCAGCACAAACATGCCTTCCTTGTAATGATCCCAGTGGCCGGACATTTTATACAGGTCGCTCTTTGCCATGAGCGGGGTCTTCGTCCGCACATAGCCCCACTCCTTGTCCTCCAGATCCTCAATCCAGCGCTGCAGCTTCATCACCATCTTCGTGCCCTTGGGCAGAAGCAACGGCAGACCCTGTCCGATCACATCCACCGTGGTGAACAGCTCCATCTCACGGCCCAGTTTGTTGTGATCCCGGCGTTTGATATCCTCCAAATGCTCCAGATATGCCGCCAGCTCCTCCTTCTTCGCAAAAGCGGTGCCGTAAATACGCTGTAACTGCGCCCTGTCCGAATCCCCCCGCCAGTATGCCATAGAGGAAGAAATCAGCTTGTACGCTTTGATGTTTTTCGTGCTCATCAGATGCGGACCAGCGCACAGATCCACAAATCCGCCCTGATCATAGAAGGAAATCTCCGCATCCTCCGGCAGATCCTGAATCAGTTCCACCTTGTAAGGCTCGTTTCGCTCCTCCATAAACTTGATCGCCTCAGCCCTCGGCATGGTAAACCGCTCCAGCTTATGCCCTTCCTTGATGATCTTTTTCATCTCCGCTTCCAGCTTATCCAGATCTTCCCTGGAAAAAGGCGCGGCATCGAAGTCATAATAGAATCCCTCCTCGATAGCCGGCCCGATGGTCACTTTCGCCTCCGGGAACAGACGCTTCACCGCCTCCGCCAGCACATGGGATGCCGTATGTCTGATTACCTTAAGTCCTTCCGGGTCGTTGGCTGTCAAAATATTTAAACTGCAGTCCTGCCCGATCACGGTGCGCAGATCTACCACCCTGCCATCCACTTCACCGGCGCATGCCGCGCGTGCAAGCCCTTCCGAAATGTCCATCGCAATATCGTAGACACACATCGCCTGCGCATATTCTTTCACAGAACCGTCTTTCAATGTAATTTTCATTTTTCCTCTTCCTTTCCATTATGACCTGTCGTTGCCTTTTCCAACTCCGCTTATACGCGCAAAAAATCCCCCGCACTGTCAATCAGACCGTGCAGAGGACGTATGTTTACGCGGTTCCACCTCGCTTGCTCCGTGCGCCTTTCGCGGCACGAAACCTCTCATTCGACTGTAACGTAAGTCAGCGGGCCGTATTAGGGCCACTCGGAGCCGGTTTTCAAATGTTTCCCGCAAAAGCGCTTTCAGCCCAGGGCGCTTCTCTCTGCTGCCTTCCACATTCTACTCTGCTCGTCAACGTGTTAACCTATCAATTCTCTTCCTATTCTATGCCAGACTCTCTCAAAAGTAAAGGGTAAAATTATCCTATGCGTTTTTCCCGCAGCACTTCTTATATTTCTTGCCGCTTCCGCAGGGACAGGGATCGTTGGGATAAATCTTCTTATCCTTGTGGACTGTCGTGGACTCTTTCTGCTCCCGGTAGAGAGCCTTTCTCTTGTCCTCATCAAAGATCTCGTTCCACTCCTCCAGATTATAGAGCCAGTCTGCGCCGGCGCCCACCATGTTCTTGTAGAGCAGTTCTTTGTCAAAACCGAGGCTTACTTTGGTATCTTCCTCCATCTCCTCGATGGGGTTCGCTTTCTTTAAGCTTTCATTGATGCCGTCCAGAAAGCCCACCATAGTCATCAGATCCACTTCGTATTTATCCGCAAGCTCCTTGACTGTGCCTTTTACCGCCTTGTCCGGGGTCTTTAAAAGCTGTGCATAGATTTCTTTTTCCTTCTGGAAATAGGCCGACCAGAGTCTCTGCAGATCTCCCTTGTTCGCCGTCTCCGAATACGCCATATCGCGCCACTGTTGTAATAATGCCATTGTACTGTACCACCTTTATCCTGTAATTCTGACCTGCCTGTCCGTCTGTGACAGGGCAGACCAAATGATGCGTTTCCGCATTCGTTACTAAGTATATACCATTTCATCGAAAATGTAAATTTATATTTCCTTAAGATGTGGTCCTGAAAAGTTGTAAAAAAGTTGTAAAACTTTTTAGGAAAGTGTATAAAGCCCGCAAAACGGGCAACAATGATACTAAGCAAAAGATAAGAAATACTTATCCTCCCCTAAAAAGGAAAGCCCCCGTCACCGCAGGTATCACAGGTACGGGGGCTTTTCTATTTATCTCATAAAACTTCCGCCTTCTATTTCAGAAGCACCGTCACAACCTCATAGGGTTTCAGCACGACGTCAATACAGTTGCCGGACACCGCCGCCTCGCTCTCCGTCTCCTCCAGCAGATTACAGATATACGCCTTTTCAAAGGGCATATTGACCGTCAGCTTCGTCTTGGTCAAGGCGTTCTCCGACTCATACATACGGATCACAACGCCGTCGCCTTCCTCAGCCTGTTTGATCGTCTCGATGACAACATTGCTGTGAGCCACTCCGGCAAAGGAGAAGTTCTTTCCGCCCTGCGTGCCCGTCAGGGCTGTGAGCGGCTGGTTCAGCTTATATGCCTCATCCACGGTACCGGCTGCCCGCCAGCCTTCCGCATGGGGATAGATCGCGTATGTAAAGTCATGCTCTTCCTGATCCGCCACCGGGTTCGGCTCCGTGCCGGACTTGATCAGCGTCAGCGCCATATTGGAATCTTTCACGGAATGCCCGTATTTGCAGTCATTTAACAGCGAAACGCCGTAATGCCCTTCCGACAGGTCCATCCACTTCTGCCCGCAGCTCTCGAAACGCGCCACATCCCAGCTCGTATTCTGGTGGGTTTTTCTCGTCAGACTGCCGAACTGAATGTCAAAGGCTGCCTCATCCGTATGCACCGCCACCGGGAAATGCACCTTCAGCAAAGTCTGGTGTTCCTTCCAGTCCACATGGGTGACAAAGTCAATCCGGCGGCTGGCTGCATAAAAGATCACTTTCTGGCTGAACGTGGAGTTGGACGCTTTCCTGTCGATCTCAAGCACGGCGCGCACCGGCCCCATCTCCGTCCATTCCATGCGTTCTGCCTGATCCACATCCCAGAACTTCTCGGTATAATAAATGTCAATATCCCAGTTATCAAAGTAGATCGGTTTGTCCTCGTACATCCGCAGCAGATTGGCCTGTTTGCCGGGCTGTATGATCTCCCGGTCATTTTCCTTGTCGTAGATGCCCGTAAACATACCGTTCTCACCAAACCTTACGGTATAAAAAGGAGTCTCCAGTTCCCTGTTGCCATTTAAATGGAAAGGTTTATCCATCTCCCTCGCATCAAACGCCACAAAGGACTGATAACCTTTCGACGGCAGTCCTTTCACGAAGGCAACGCTGCCCTCCTTCGTCTTCTGCACAGGATACACATTGCCCTCTCCGTCTGTGATGGCATTGCCCTCAAATACACCCAGATTGACAACATCTCCCCGCATCCTGCCAATGGGATTAAAGATGGTGACCGCCTCTCCCTCGCCTGCGATGGCGCGTCTGCGCTCCCCGCTCATCTCTGCAAGCTGCTCTGCGAGCTGCGCGTACTCCTTCTTCGTCACCTCGTACACTTCATGGATGGAGGACCCCGGCAGGATATCATGGAACTGGTTCAACAGCACCAGCTTCCACATGGCATCCAGCTCCTTTGCCGGGTATGCCATCTCTTCCGCCGCCAGTACACTCAAAAGCTCAAGCTCCATCAGTCCAAGCTCGGATTTTCGGTTGGAGCGTTTGTTTCTGGCCATAGAAGTGAGCGTCCCTCTGTGGTACTCGAAATAGAACTCTCCCTCCCACACAGGAAGTCTCTTATGATCCCCCACACGCTCCTTCAGTTCATCAAAGTAGGTGCGTGCGAACTCCTGGCGCACAGTGGGGATTCCCTTCACGCCCTTTTCCATACGGATGGACGTCTCAAGCATCTCTCTGGTAGGGCCGCCGCCGCCGTCCCCGTAGCCGTAGGACACCAGAATGTCGTTGTTGATGTCCTTATTCTGATAACGCATCCAGCCGCCCATAATCGAGTCGGGGTGGAGCATGCCGTTGTAGGTCGTAAAGAAATCCTTGATGGGCTGGCTGACGCCCAGCGTGGTGATCAGATGGGTCAGCACCTCGGAACCGTCAATGCCGCGCCACATCATCGTGTCGTAAGGTATCTTGTTAAACTGGTTCCACGCCAGTTTCGTCGTCATAAAATATTCGATGCCGCACTTTTTCATAATCTGCGGCAGTGCGCCGGAATAGCCGAACACATCCGGCAGCCACAGAATCTTGTTATCCACGCCGAACTCTTCCCGGAAGAAACGCTTGCCGTGCATAAACTGTCTCACAAGGGACTCGCCGGAAGTCAGGTTGCAGTCAGCTTCCAGCCACATGCCGCCCTCCGCTTCCCACCGGCCCTCTTTGATCCGCTCCTTCGCCTTCTCGTACAGCTCCGGGTAACGCTCCTTCAAAAAGGCGTAGAGCTGGGGCTGGCTGGACATAAATTTATAATTCGGGTATTCCTCCATCAGCTTGAGAACCGTGGCAAAACTGCGCCCCACCTTCTCTCTCGTCTGTTCCACCGTCCACCACCATGCCACGTCGATGTGCGTATGGCCGATGCAGGTCGCAATCACATCCTTGTATCCTGCCATGTCGGAATACAGCGCCTGATCGATGTAAGCGGAGGCTTCCTCCAAAGTTCTGTAGAACGCATCCGAATAGGGCGTCCGAAGATCCAGAAAATTGACTGTCGTATTTAAGATCTCCTGAATGTCCTTGCGGTTTTTGTCATCCTCCTCCATTCTGGAAAAGGCCGCTAACGGTACCCACAGATCATAATAAAGCTTCTCAATATTCTGGTCGATTTCCCGCATCTGGGTGACCAGATTAAACTCGGTGTGCAGCGTTCCGCTGTAAGCCTGCAGCTCCAGCGTCAGCTCCTCCCCCGCTTTTGCCAACGGGGACAGGAACACATCCCTGTGGTTCATGTCGATGCCCTGCACCGCCTCCCCGTTCACAAACAGGAGAAACTGCGGGTTCTTGGCATCATCCCACTCATCAATCTGGGTGCCCACATGGAGCCACATCCGCTTACCGTCCAGTTCTTCCGGCACACGGTAGACCGTCTTAAACCAGTAATGGCGGTCTTTGCCGTACCAGTGCATGTTCCGGCAGTCAAACGTCTCCCAGGGCGCACTGTCCGCCTCCGCGTCAGCCGGATGGAAGTAATTTCCCTCCTTAAACTGCCACTGCTCGATGTCAAACTTCTGTTTTACCTTTAACTTCTTCAATTCCTCACAGATGACATTCACTCTCTTATCTAAAAAATACATTTCAGCCTCCTTAATCGCTCCAGCAGCGTTTCATGGCATTTTGCTTATTCTGTCTCTTCCATACAATCCATCAGCCGGTCAACCGTTGTAAACGCCAGTCCCGTCACCGTGTCCGCACATCCGTAATAGATGGCAATTCTTCCCGTTTCCGCATCCGTCAGCGCCGCACAGGGAAATACGACATTGGGCACATCGCCCACGCACTCATACAGTTCGTGCGGCCCTAAAATATAGTTCTTCGTTCTCTTCTTCACCTTCCACGGCTCTTCCAGATCAAGCAGCGCACAGCCCATCCGATAGACAAAGCCATTGCATGTGTTGATAACGCCGTGATAGATCAGAAGCCACCCCTCATCCGTCTCGATCGGGACGCTGCCCGCGCCGATCTTCGTGGACTGCCATGCGGACTCGTCTCCCTGGATCGTTTTCATCACCAGACGATGCCGGCCCCAGTAGGTAAGATCCTGGCTCTCGCTTATGAAAATGTCCCCGAAAGGCGTGTGTCCGTTATCGCTCGGACGGCTCAGCATATAATACTTTCCCTGTATCTTGCGGGGAAACAGCACACCGTTTCTGTTAAATGGCAGAAATGCGTTTTCCCTCTGATAGAAGGTCTTAAAGTCAAACGTATATGCCAGTCCTATGGTAGGATAGCCGCAGTAACCGTTACACCAGGTCACATAGTATCTGTCCTCTATGAAACACACTCTCGGATCATAGCGGAAATCCCGCTTCGCCACTTCCGGGCACGCGCCCTGCAGTTCAATCGGCTCATCGGAGATCTCCCAGTGGATGCCGTCCCTGCTGAATCCCGCAAAAATATCCATGCTGATTGATCTGCTGTCACAGCGGAAGACTCCCGCAAAGCCATCCTCATAGGGAACCACCGCGCTGTTAAAAATACTGTTGGAATGTTTCGTTGCAAACCGGTCAATGATCGGATTGTCCTTATATCTCCAGATCGGAAGTTTCTCCGTCCCGTCCGGCTCCTGCCACGGAATATTCGGCAGATGTTTTCCAATAATTTTTGCCATAATTGTCTCCTTTTCTCTGATCTTTAGAAATTCTTCCCACGCTGCTCCATAAACTCGTCAACCTGTTTCTGCGCCTCGTCCATGACCTCCTGCCATCCGGCTTTCATCAGCTCATCCTTGATCTCGGGTATCGTGTCTTTCGGGTCGCGCACGCCGGTCATCACCTCACTGCGATAGCGAAGCCATATCTCACGGCAGTTCGCCAGCTTATCCGAAACTTCCGTGGAATCGAAGGTGAAGCCCAGCATCACGGAAGACACCGCAGCTTCGTTCAATTCCCTGACCTCATCCCACTGGTTGGTCTCGTTCGTGTCCTCTAACGTCACCGTGAAGAACGTTCCCTGTGTGTATCCGGCCATCGCCCACTCGTTGTTGATCTTGTGCACCCTGCCGTCCTCTGTATAGTTAAAGTTCACGCCCTCTTCCCCGTAGAAGAACATGTCGCGCAGCTTGGTGTCCGTATTGACCTTGTCGAGAAGCTGCAGGCATTTCTCCGGGTGCTTTGTGTTAATGGAGATCATATTTAACGATCCGCGCACGGTCTCGTTGGACAGAATCGTATCACCGATCTTCTGCACTGCAACTTCCTTGCCCATCTGCGGTCCCCACGCCGTGACGCCTGCGCTCTCCCAGCCCTGCGCCACACGCCACATGTTGTAGACGCGCGCCTCTGACAAGGTGGATGCGTCAGGGTTGATGATACCTTTCTGGTACCAGTCGTGGAGCGTCTCCAGTGCAGAATAGATTTCCGGCTCCTCCAGCGTAAAACATACCTTCGCGTCCGCATCGTCGTATCTCACGCCGAGAATCTGTGTTCCTGCCCCAAGCTGGTCGTACACGTCGAAAATATAGTACACGCCGTCATTCTTAACATAAACCGGGTAGTCGTTCTTATCCGCCTTCAACGTCTCGAAAGTTTCCGTCAGAGACTCGATCTCCGTCAAGGACGCCAGATCCAGATTGTACTCATCCACAAGTTCCTTATCCCACACCGCATAGTTGGTGATAGAGCTGTCTTTATAGGTAGGAATGCCGTAAATCCTGTCCTTCACCTTCACACCGTCCCAATACTTATCCGGCATCAGTTCCTTAAGGCCCGGCATGTTGGCGTCAATCATGTCAGTAATATCGTAGCACGCGCCCAGATTGATGTCAGCAATATAATTATTCCCCGTGCCGAAAATCATATCAAAAGGTTCGTTCGTACTCACAATAATGCTGCGGCGCTTATCCCAATCGCCCCACGGAATGACTTCCATCTCCAGATTCACACCGATTTCCGGCCCTATGTACTCGTTCACCTTCGCAATCCAGCTGTCGTAGTTTTTCGGCATTTCGTTTCCGATGGTCACCCACTTTAAGTTGACAATTCCCCCTTCACCGACATCTTCCGTACCGCCGCCGCATCCAGCAAGCGTCCCTGCAGCCATCATAACTGCCGCGCCAACCGCCGCTATCCTTTTCCACTTCATCATTTTTTCCTCCATTTCTGCGCTGCTCTTTGCGCATAACGAGTTTGTGTCAAGCAACGCGCAGGCACAAATCTCGCGATTGAAAATTTTAATTTTCAATCTTTCCTCTCCTTTTTCTGCGTTATTTTCCGAATCTCCACTTTTCAAAACCTTACTTTTCGCGTTATTCTTTGACCGACCCCACCGTCAGACCCGAGATAAAATACTTCTGGAAGAACGGGTAAGTGCATGCGATGGGCACGATGATAACGATTGCAATCGCCATGCGCACGCTCTCCGTCGGCATACCCAGCTTATACTCCTGCAGGGACAGCCCGCCGTAAGGATTGTTCGCGATATACTCAATGTTCTTCTGCATCTGGTTCAGCAGGGACTGCAGCGTCTGTTTTTTCGTGTCCTGAATGTACAGGGATGCCTGGAACCAATCGTTCCAGTAGCCGAATGCCGCAAACATGCCGATGGTTGCCATCACCGGCTTGGAAATCGGCAGCACGATCTGCGACCAGATCCGAAATTGTCCCGCGCCGTCAATCTTCGCGGACTCGATGATGGAGTCCGGCACCGTCGTTCTGAAAAAGGTCCGGCAGATGGTCACGCTGAATGCCGAGCAGGCCAGGGGCAGGATCAGCGCCCATATGTTGTTATTCAGTTTCAGAATATTGTTCACAACCACATAGCTGGCAAGCATACCGCCGTTAAATACCATCGGTATGAAAAGCATCCATGTATAAATTTTCTTCAATTTAAAGTTACGTCTGGATACCACATATCCCATAGACGTGTTCAGGGCTATGGAAAGCATCGTACCGACCACAGTCACCAGCATGGACATGAATGCCGCCCGCAAAATCGTCAGCCGCTCATTCCACAGGAACTCATAGGCGGAAGCAGACAACACCTGCGGCACCAGCTGGTATCCGTTGATGCGCAGCACCTCCTCGTCCGTGATGGATATCGAGAAAACAAACAGCAGCGGAATGACGCACATAACTGCCAGTATCAGAAACACCAGATTGAATACAAAGTTTGTTGACGCCTTAATCTGATTCAGAGACTGGCCGCTTTTATCTTTCTTACTCACCTTCCCCACCTCCTTCTATATAATCCTGTTCTCATTGTCTATCTTGCTGACAATCCAGTTGGCCAGAAGAATCGTCGCGCAGCTGCAGACCGCCTGGAAGAACGATGCCGCCGCTGTCTGCCCGATCGGCGCCGAGGACTGGATCGCATTATATATGTAAGTATCAAATGTGGACGCCGTCGTGTAAAGCGATGCCGGGAGCTGTCCTGTCACCTGATAGAACAGACCGAAATCGGAATTGAAAATCTTACCACAGTCTAAGATCAACATCATAATGAACACCGGCTTGATCGCAGGGAGCGTAATGTTCCTTGCCTGCTGTGCCTTCGTGGCGCCGTCCATCACCGCCGCCTCATAAAGGGAAGGATCTATGCCTGTAATGCTCGCCAGATAGAGCACCATACCATACCCCATGCCCTTCCATGTGTTCAGGAAGATGAGAATAAACGGCCAGTACTTACTCTCCTGATACCACATGACCGGCTGCCCGCCCATCGCGGTGATGATGCCGTTGATGTAGCCTCTCTCCGGCGTGAGAAGCGCATAGACGAAATAGCTGATAACCACCCACGACATGAAATAGGGCAGAAACATCATCGTCTGGTACACTTTGGAAGCCTTCTTGTTACGCATGCTGCTCAACATCAGTGCGCCGCCCACCGCAACACTGGCGCTGATAATGATGAACGCAATGTTGTAGAGAATCGTGTTGCGAAGGAGCATGGTAAATGAGTTGGATGTGAAGAAATATCTGAAATTCCCGAATCCGGCCCATTCGCTGTGCAGCAGGTTGTAGATAAATCCATGTCCGCCCGGCGACAGCTTGTACACCTTAAAGGCAATGATCACACCGAACATCGGCAGATAGGAAAAGATCAGGAACCACAGCAAGGTAGGCAGCGACAGCAGAAACAGCTCTGTATCGTCTTTGGACCAGCGCTTTTTACGGGGCTTTCTGATGTGCGCTTTTTCTCCGCCCGACATCTCATTCCTTTTCATTACTTTTACCTCCTTTGTTTATATTTTATTTATTTTTGTTAACATTATATTAACACCACACTTAATATATGTCAACATTCAGTATGCAACTTTGTTATCTTTTTTCCGATTTTCTCAGTTTTTTTGTGCATCTTCTTTATCATTTTCCCATTTTTGTAAATTACAGGAATAATTATGTTTACAAATATAAACTTTTGCAGATATCACAACCGTGATTCTCCCTTTAAAATCCACGTTTCAAATTAACATTTGTAAACACAAATTGTTTTTTCCGTTTCTCTGTGCTATACTAAAAATAATTCAATTTTTTGCGGAAGGGGTTTCTATGGAAAAAGTTACGATGAAAGACATTGCGGACGCTCTGGATATTTCCAGGGTTACTGTCAGCAAAGCCTTTAACAACCAGGCCGGTGTATCCGACTCGCTAAAGGAAATGATTTTTGACAAGGCACGGGAACTGGGATATGCAAAACTCCCCACGCAGGCAGTAAACGGGGGCGCGTACGCAGAGCACACAGTCGCTTTGATCGTGTCAAGGCCCGACTCCGCCTCCTTCTGGACGGGAATCATCCACCGTATGGCGCAGGAACTTTCCGAATATAACATCAATCTGATGTATATTTACGTTCCTTCCACCTACACAAAGGACTTCACTCTCCCCTCGATCCTCTCCAAGGACAGCGTGGAAGGCATCGCCGTGGTAAACGTGTATGATCCGACCATTCTCGGCATGGTGAACGAACTGCCCGGCCCGAAGGTCTTCCTCGACACCGTCCCCACCCTGACAGACCGAAAGCTGCACGGGGATCTGATCCTGATAGAAGGTTTTCGCACGGAAGCGGAAATTACGGAGCTTCTCATTCAAAATGGCCATAAAGACATCGGCTTTCTGGGTGACATCAATTATGCCCAGACCAACAAAGAACGTTACCTGGGCTACCGCGACAGCATGGATCGGTACGGTCTTGCGATCCGCCCGGAATACTGTCTGACGAAAAGCATAGACGTTTTCTCCTACGCGGAGGAAATCAACTGGTTTCTGAACTCCCTGTCCGACTGGCCCACCGCCTTTGTGTGCGCCAGCGACTATGTGGCCGATTTTGTGCAGAGATACATGGACGATAACCCGGAGAAAGTCCCCCACCCGGTCACCTTGACAGGTTTTGACGGCACCGATGAATACCAGCATGTCCGCGGACGCATCATCACCGCCTACGTCCCCACCGGGCTGCTCGGAAAACGGATGGCGATGCAGCTTTTGTTCCGCACGAACCATCCCGACGCACCCCACGAGCTGACTTTTATCAAACCTTACATGATATCTATGGAAGGTTCTGCTCTCTGAGGGGGCTGAAAGTACGTTCGAAAAAAAGAAGAAAAGGGATTGTAAAGTTTTTTCCCCTGTGTTAAAATACAGATGATAAAAGAATATCAATTCAAGTATTCCACAAAAAGGAACGAAACCCGGCAGATGAGCTACCATCTACCGGGTTTCTCCTTCTTTTACGGAGAAGTCAACCGCTGGGCCGGGTTACCGCCCATTCGGCACCTGACCGATCCTCTCCTGCCTGCTGCCGTCGGCTTTCATCCGATAAAACGGATGAGGCTTGGGCGGTTCCGCTCCCAGAAACACCTCCACAACAATCTCGCCGCCGCTGATTTCATAGATCATGGATATGTATGGGATGAAATCTTCCATAACTTCCGATGCTGAATCCAGATAACGGTACTCAAAAATCACTTCTTTCCCAGACCCGTCAGGCTCCATCCTGTTCAGCCTGACGCCTACGGTTTCCTCCTTTTCCTGGATCCGCTCTTTTCCGGCTCCCGCCATCTGGTATGTGACATTCTCCACGATCTCAGAAACATAATATATCTTCCCATCATAGAACTTTGCATCATCAATAGACGGCTCCCCCTGTGCCAGCACTGACAGCACCTTGTCCTGCCAGCCGTACATGGCAAGGTAACAGGCGCCCTCTTCCGTATCCGAATCCACGCGAAAGGTGTAAAGCAGACAATTCTCATCACAATAATCCGTAAAAGCTTCCCCCGGCGGCTTTATCTTATCCGCTGTAATATCCACATCCGCCGCGAAAACCGTTTCTTTCACTTCCCAGTCCGTCACGCGGCCGGGCGCAAGCCACCACCGCCTGCCCGCCTGCTCCAGCGTCATCTGTTCATCCAGAGGCACTTCGTATTCCAGATCATAGGCGATCGACTCCAAATCACCGTTTTTCGTCATCGCAATGTTCTCATCCATGTCACTAAATTCCGAACTTCTCTTTTTCCTGATCCCCACGCCGCTTTCCCAGTCATTCCTCTGATATGCTGTAATATAATCGTGAAATCCGTAAGCGCTCTCTGATGAAGTAAGCCACCACACCCCTTCGCGGTATGTGTATGTATAGTCCTCCGACCATCTCCACGCGCTGCCCCCATAAGTGTGCGTGGTAAAAGATGTACCCTCCGCAGTCAGCGGCAGATAGGGATCTCCGTAAACGCCCCCTTCGTCTCTTGTGCGTATGACGTTCACATCTTGAAAATCCAGACGATAACCCGCCGTCCCGTCACTCGCTATCGCAAACAGAATCCGGGGATATTCCAGTTGAAATGTCTGGTCTCCGTCCTCATCTGTCAGCGCAGCCTGCAGCACACCCACATAATCGGGGATGCCGTCTTCATTGAAATCCAGTTCCACGCTGTCCCACAGTTCCCAGCCGTCCGGCACGAAATCTGCAGGCTCTCCGCCCACAGCAGGTAAATGCGGCGTCTCCTTCGGCGCCTCCTCCGTTTCGGTTTCGGATTCGTTCTGCTCCGGCTTCTCTTCCTGCTTCGTGTCCTCCCTCTGACCCGGCTCTGTCTGCCCGGCGTCCTCTATCGCTTCTTCCCGTTTTTCTTCCGGCAGCACAAAGGCATCCTTTTCCGGCTCCGCCACACCGCTAACCGCCTTGCCCGAATCCGTAACAGCAGCTTCCTCTTCCCGCTTCCCTGCCAAATCCCCATAACAGCCTGTCAGAAGCAGAAGGCCCATGCCTGTCACACCCGATAAAATGATAAATTTTCTGTTCATCCCCAATCCCTTTCAGCCCAGGAAGCAAACTCTGACCTCAATTCACTTCTGTCCCTTTGTCTGCAGCCAACAATGTAAGCGTATGACAAATATGCCCTGCCGTCAACACTCTGTTCCGTCAAAAACCCCCAAACCTGTCCGATATGCCCGGGCTTCCCGTTTTTCGGAAAGGTGAAAGTTTCGCAGAATGAATTGACAGATGGATTACCCCGAATTTATAATTTGCATGATATGATATCAAAACATTGTCCAGTGCCTATTTTGGAACAATGACTCTGCTAAAAGAAGGAGACCTGCTGTGAAAGAAAAAATCAAAGATACCAATAGGAACAAACTTTTCAAACGCGATTTTACCATGGTTGTTATCGGCCAGATCATCTCACTTTTCGGCAACGCCATACTGCGGTTTGCTCTGCCCCTTTATCTGCTTCGCGAGACGGACTCCTCGTCTCTTTTCGGCGCGGTAACAGCCTGCTCACTTATCCCAATGGTGATTTTTTCTCTCTTTGGGGGAATTATTGCCGACAGAAAAAACAAACGGAATATTATGGTGGCACTTGATTTTACAACAGCGGCAGTAATTTTGATATTCAGCCTCGCCCTTGGAAAAGTTTCGCTTGTTCCTCTGATGATAGCTGTGCTGATGATACTGTACGGCA
>CBCOZL010000053.1:0-19014 GCA_965114645.1 uncultured Lachnospiraceae bacterium
TGGCATGAGCGCAGACTTCGGAAGGCTTATGACGAGCAACGCGAACGAGAAATGCAAAGCATTTCGAGTCTGCTTATTCGCGCAAGCAACCCCAAAATCCAAACTGAGATAGGAGGAGAAAATTATGAAAAACAAAACTATGACACTGTTACTCACTGGCGCGGTTCTCACCGCCGCTCTCACTGCCTGCGGCGCATCCGGCGGGAACGCCGCAGACACTGCCGCATCCATCGACAGTACAGACACCGCCGATGCATCCACCGACTCCCGCACAGATAAATCCACCTCTTCCGGCGGCCAGACCTACAAAATCGGTATCGTACAGTATGTGGACGATGCGTCCCTAAACCAGATCGTAGCCGCCATTCAGGCGGAGCTTGACAAACAGAGTGCGGAACTTGGCGTTTCCTTCGATTACAAAAATTATACCTACAACGGGCAGGCGGACGCCACCACCATGAACCAGATCGCCGCTGATCTGATTGCCTCCGATGTGGATCTCATCATCCCCGTAGCCACCCCTGTAGCTATGGTGATGCAGAACGCAACGGCAGAAAATGCGCGGGACGACGGCAGTCTGATCCCCGTGGTCTTCTCCGCCGTATCTGACCCTGCCGGCGCCGGACTTGTGGCATCGGCGGATGCCCCCGGTTCCAACATCACAGGCACTTCGGACGCCCTGAACACGGAGGCCGTCTTCGACCTGATGCTGGCCGCGGACCCGGATCTAAAGACAGTGGGACTTCTCTATGACAAGAGTCAGGACGCCTCCACCGCCGCCATCGCTGCCGCCAAAGCTTACTGCCAGGAAAAAGGCATCACTGTGGTGGAAAAGACGGGTACAAACAACGGGGAAATCTCCCTTGCAGCGGACGCGCTGCTCTCCGCCGGCGCGGAGGCTGTCTTCACACCCACCGACAACAACGTGATGACAGCGGAGCTTGCCATCTATGAAAAATTCATCGACGCAAAAGTGCCCCACTACGGCGGCGCAGACTCCTTCGCTTTAAACGGCGCATTTATGGGCTACGGCGTAAACTATGTGGAACTTGGCACCGCCACCGCCGGCATGGCTGTGGATATTCTGATAAACGGCAAGGATCCCGCCTCTATGGCCGTTCAGACCCTGGATAACGGCATCGCCACGGTGAATACGGAGACGGCAGAAGCGATCGGCCTTGACTACGGCATGTTTGCAGACAAATGTTCCGAACTGGTGGAAATCCAGACAGCCGAAGAATTTAACTGAGCGCCTCGACGCTTTCCCTTCAAATCAAAACGATTAAGATAACGTTTGTAATTCATTCAACCAGGAGAAAGATTCTATGAATACACTATTTACACTGTCCATATTACAAAGCGCCTTGGAATTAGGCTGTATTTACGCTCTGGTGGCGCTGGCGCTGTTTCTCTCATTCAGTATCTTAAACATCGCAGACCTGTCCACCGACGGCTGTTTTACCTTAGGCTGTGCGGTAGGCGCTGTGGTAACGCTGTCCGGGCATCCAGTGCTTGCCCTCTTTGCCGCCGCTGGCGCAGGCGTCTGCTCCGGCTTTGTCACCGCCTTTTTGCAGACCAGAATGGGGGTTCCCTCCATTCTGGCCGGCATTATCGTCAATACAGGACTTTACACGGTCAATATTGCCGTGATGGGGTTTTCCTCCAACGTGAACCTGTTCGCCTGCGATACCATTTTCAGTCTGGCAAAGGAAAAACTTCACTACGACTGGTATGAGGACTGGTATAAACTGCTGATCGTCCTTATCGTCGTAATGATAACCGGCGTCCTGCTCTCCCTGTTTTTGAACACAAGAATCGGGCTCTCCATCCGCGCCACCGGGGACAACGAAGATATGGTGCGGGCTTCCAGCATCAATCCGCTGTTTATGATCACCGTAGGGCTGTGCATCGCAAACGCGCTGACCGCGCTCTCCGGCGCAATTCTGGGTCAATACCAGAAATCCTGCGACATCAACCTGGGCACCGGCATGGTCACCATCGCCCTGGCCAGCCTGATTATCGGAGAAACACTTGTCGGAAAAGGCAGTATGTTCAGAAAAATAGCCAGTGTTATTTTAGGAAGCTGTCTCTACCGCTTTATCGTGGCGCTGGCCCTGCGCATGAATGTGCCTGCGGAAGCCCTCAAGCTGGTCTCCGCTGTCATTGTCGCCGTGGCAATCTCCTTCCCCTATCTCAGGGAGAAGTTCTTATTAAACAGACAGCGAAGCCACAACCGAAACGCATACAGAAAGGAGGAATCCGCCCATGTTAGTCATTGACTCCATTTCCAAAACGTTTAACCCCGGCACCGTCCATGAGAAAAAGGCGCTTGACAACGTGAGCCTGACACTGGAAGACGGCGATTTTGCCACCATTGTGGGAAGCAACGGCGCAGGAAAGTCCACGCTCTTTCGCGCCATCACAGGAAATTTTTATGTAGATGAGGGAAGGATTGTTCTGGGCGGCGAAGATATCACCTACTGCAAGGAACATGTGCGGAGCCGGGTGATCGGCCATCTTTTCCAGGATCCTTTAAAGGGAACCGCCCCGCACATGACCATTGAGGAAAATCTGGCGCTCGCCTACCTGCGGACCTCCACCAGAAAACACGCCTATTTCAGCCGGATCAGCACAAAGGAAAAGGCTGTCTTCCGGGAACAGCTCGCCCTTCTGGATATGGGACTGGAAGATCGGATGAAACAGCCCGTTGGGCTTCTCTCCGGCGGCCAGAGACAGGCGCTTACACTCCTCATGGCAACAGTGGTCACGCCCCGCATCCTTCTGCTTGACGAGCACACAGCCGCCCTGGATCCCGCCACGGCGGACAAAGTGCTGGCTCTCACAGAAAAAATCATTGCCGAGCGGCACATCACCTGCCTGATGGTCACACACAACATGCACCAGGCGCTCTCTCTTGGAAACCGCACGCTTATGATGGACGGCGGACGAATTGTATTTCATGTATCGGGAGAACAGAGAAAGAATCTCACCATAGACGATCTGCTGGAGCAGTTCAAGGTGTGCGCCGGGAAACGGCTGGATAACGATCGGATCTTATTGTCAAGATAATCGCCACGAATAAGCAGAGTCTCCAAATGCTTCGCATTTCTCGCTCGCGTTGCTCGTCATAAACCGTCACAGACTGTCTTGCATGCAGGCATGCAGCCTGTCTCTGACGTTTTCTGACTCTACTTATTCGCGGAAATAAAAGAACAGGTGAAGCCCTAGGGCCGATCACCTGTCCAGTGTAAAAGGGGAATTTTACAAAAGCAATTCTATCAAATAATTTTGTCAAAATCAAGAGGTATTCAAAAATTTTCGCGAAAAATTACATGTAAGTTATCGCGCACCCTTTCTGTACCGCTTCTACACGCTGAATGCCATCAGTCCCAGCTTTGACAGCGCAAGCTCCTGGATCACCACACCCTTCGCCTTTTTCTGGGCCAGATTCATGTCGACAAACTCTGCAAGCGGCATCACCTTCGTGACATACCCCGTTTTTTTCCTGCCCAAAAAGGATTTTTTTTCCTCCAGAATGCTCACCTTTGCTTTCGCCTTGAGCTGCTCGTAGGTCCGATAAGAAAACTGCTCTTTCGTCATGTAGTAAAGATGACTCTCCAGTGTGGTCTCCGGGTCGGTATCCTTAAAAATATAGTGCTCCACAATGCTCTTATATTTAAAATTCACCATTTCATCCCGCAGAATCTCTGCATAACTCAGCTTCGCCCCAAGGTAAACGGAACCAGTATCCTGCATAAAATATTTATAATCCCTGTTTTCTGTCTCCATCGTTTTCCCTCTTTTGCTGCCGCAGTTGCTACTCCGCCGCGATGGACTCAATCTTACCGCCGCTTATGCGCACCGCATCCTCGATGGCCTTTCTCGAAAGCCCGGACTCCTCCATCAGCTCCTCCACCGTCACTGCCCTGCGCAGTTCCTCTTTCAGAGCGTTCGCCGCATCCGCCACCTTGTTTACTTTATCGGCAATCTTCTGATCGCTCTTTTCCTCCGCCGCGTTTACCGCGATGCAGTCCTCCATCGCATCCATCATCATTTTGGCCAGCATGCCCTGCGCTTCCTGCGCGTGTTCCAGGGCGCCCAGCATGGTGACTCCCAGAGAAAGCGCCACATTGCCCTCTCCGATCAGATCCTCCAGGCTGACACCCTGTCCCGTATAAAGCTTGGCAATCTGGGGCACCTCGGGAAGCATAAGCTCCGTCAGCCGCTGTACGGCGTCCCTGTCCCCTGCCATTGCGGAAAGGGTGATGGCCTCCCGTTCCCCCTCCGTGACATCCGGGATCTTACCGAGCGTCTCCAGATAGGAATCCAGATAACTCTTCTCTTCCTCCTCCAGATAAGAGTCCGCGTCTACCGGCTCGTCCACGCCGATTTTATTCTGCCGCAGATAGTCATAAACCATCTCCATCTGCTCCGCAGAAAGAGAAAGCGCCGAAAACGCTTCCTCCACCTCTGTTTTTGTTATGAAATTCTGCTGTGCCCTGGCTGTTTTCCTGACTTCCTCCAATATTTCACCAAATACCGTTTCCTGTGCCATAAACTTCCTCGTTACCTCCTGCACCATTCACCCGCCTTGCAAAACATCCGTTATTAAATGCGCCCATAACACCATCTGTGTTCATTTAAATAACACACATTTTCAAAACGTCCATTATTATATATCCAGACTTGTCTAATTCGACCGCTTAATATGTGTGTGCGTGTACAGATGCTCCTCGCAGTATTCGTAGTTTCCGTCACACTTGGAGCAGAAACGGAACTGCATCTGCGGGCTGTCCACCTCTGTCCTGCCGCAGATCGCACATTTATGCTTGGTAATCCCCGTGTTTCTTCTCACATCCCGCTTAAATTCCTGCCGCCTGTGAATCTGTTTCGGATTCAGATGCATCATATTCCGTGACGTCAGGAAGAACACCACAAAATTGAGCAAAGATGCCCCGATGGCAAACTTTCCGTACACATTCGTGCTGAGGAACTGGAACAGCAGCATCACCGCGTATATCATGCCAAGCCATTTCACCCGGATCGGAATAATGAACATGAGCAGTACCTGCGCATCCGGGAACGTCGCCGCAAAGGCAAGGAAAATCGACATATTGATATAATAGGTGCTGAAAACCATCGCTATGACGGTAAAATATTCGTAGGGCGTGTCTATCGTCAAAACCGCACCCATCAGAGAAATCTCCGGCTTAAACAGATAGCAGTACCCCATCAGCAGAAAACTGCCTGCAATGGTAAAAAGCATCCCCTGAAACAGATAGACATTATACCGGTAGGTGCCCCAGGTACGCTCCAGGGAAGTGCCCAGGGAGCAGTAAAAATACAACATAAGCAGCGTAAAAAACAAGCCCCCGCTGCTTGGCGGAATCAGAATCCATGTCACAAGCCGCCAGATCTGCCCATGCAAAATGGCGTAAGGATTCAGCGTCAGGTAAGACAGCACCAGGCCGCCCCCGCCAAAGAGCTGAAGCAAATATCCCACCGCATAGCAGAACACCAGCACAAAAGAAAGATTTCTGATCGCATATTTTCCAAATTTCCGTTCAAAAGGACTCATGTTTCACTCTCCCTTAAAAATATATAATATAATATAGCATTCCTCTTTTTAAAAGTAAATGTCACAGTCCCAAAAATCGCCTTCTCATAAAAATTTAATAAATGTCTTCCGAAAACTTCATTCTTTTCTAAGAATTGGACAATTGCATTTTGACAGACTGTGTCGTATAATGACAGCGTGTGCCAAAAAACACATTATAATAGGTAAAAAGGTAACTTAACCCAAGATACCATTTGATACATGAAGGAGCGAACAAGAAATGAGTGATATGCAATATACGCTTGGCATTGACATCGGTTCCACCACCGTCAAGATCGCCATTCTGGACGACAGGCATCAGATACTCTTTTCCGATTACAAAAGACATTTTGCAAATATCAGGGAGACGCTCGCGTCTCTTCTCGCCCAGGCCTTTGAGCAGCTTGGAAACCTCACGGTACATCCCATCATCACAGGATCCGGCGGCCTGACTCTGGCCAACCATCTGCAGATTCCCTTTGTGCAGGAGGTGATCGCCGTTTCCACTTCCCTGCAGACTTTTGCGCCTGTCACGGACGTGGCAATCGAGCTGGGAGGCGAGGACGCCAAAATCATCTATTTCGAGGGCGGCAATGTGGAACAGCGCATGAACGGCATCTGCGCCGGAGGCACGGGTTCCTTTATCGACCAGATGGCTTCTCTCTTACAGACGGATGCCTCGGGCCTCAATGAATACGCAAAGAATTACCACTCCCTGTATACCATAGCGGCCCGCTGCGGCGTGTTTGCCAAATCCGATATCCAGCCGCTTATCAACGAGGGGGCAACAAAGGAGGATCTTTCCGCCTCCATCTTCCAGGCTGTGGTGAACCAGACCATCAGCGGTCTTGCCTGCGGCAAGCCGATCCGGGGACATGTGGCCTTTCTCGGCGGTCCGCTGCACTTCTTATCGGAGTTAAAGCAGTCTTTCATCCGCACGTTAAAGCTGGATGACGCCCATATCATCGACACGGACAATTCCCACCTCTTCGCAGCCATAGGCTCAGCCTTAAACGCGAAGGAGGAGGCTTTTTATACGATGGAAGAGCTGACAGCCAAGCTGTCCGCCGATATCAAAATGGAGTTTGAGGTGGAACGCATGGAGCCGCTCTTTGCCACCCAGGCGGACTACGATGCTTTCCGTCTGCGCCACAGCGCCCATCATGTGGCCACAGGCGATCTGGCTTCCTATCAGGGAAACTGTTTTTTAGGGATTGACGCCGGTTCCACCACCACAAAGGTAGCGCTCGTAGGCGACGACGGCTCCCTGCTCTACTCCTTTTACAGCAGTAACGACGGCAGTCCACTGAAAACTGCCATACGCTCCTTAAAGGAAATTTACCGCCTGCTTCCAGCGGGGGTAAAAATCGCCCGCTCCTGTTCCACCGGCTACGGCGAAGCGCTGATGAAAGCCGCCTTTTTACTTGACGACGGGGAGGTGGAAACGGTAGCCCACTACAATGCCGCCGCTTTCTTTGACCCGGAAGTAGACTGCATCCTGGATATCGGCGGGCAGGACATGAAATGCATCAAGATCAAAAACCATACCGTGGACAGCGTACAGCTCAACGAAGCCTGCTCTTCGGGCTGTGGTTCCTTCATTGAGACCTTTGCCAAATCCTTAAACTACGGGGTGGAGGACTTTGCCAGAACCGCCCTCTTTGCGGAGCATCCCATTGATCTTGGCACCCGCTGTACGGTATTTATGAATTCCAAAGTAAAGCAGGCGCAGAAAGAAGGCGCATCCGTCTCCGATATCTCTGCGGGGCTGGCCTACTCCGTCATCAAAAATGCGCTCTTCAAGGTGATCAAAGTCTCCGATGCCTCAGAGCTCGGTAAGAATATCGTCGTACAGGGCGGCACTTTCTACAACGATGCCGTTCTGCGCAGTTTTGAAAAAATTGCAGACTGCGAGGCCATCCGCCCGGATATCGCCGGTATCATGGGCGCTTTTGGCGCGGCATTAATTGCAAGGGCGCACTACGAAGAGGGATATCAGACTTCCATGCTGAATCTGGATCAGATCACCGGCCTGCAGTTCGAGACCAGTATGGCCAAATGTAAAGGCTGCACCAACAACTGCCGCCTCACCATCAACAAATTTACGGGAGGACGTCAGTACATCTCCGGCAACCGCTGTGAGCGGGGGCTTGGACGGGCCAAAAAGGAAAACGGCGCTCCCAATCTCTTTGACTATAAGCTGAAACGCTACTTTTCCTATGAGCCTCTGCCCGCCAACGAGGCGAAACGGGGCACCGTGGGTATTCCGCGGGTGCTGAATATGTACGAGAATTATCCTTTCTGGTTCACCTTCTTCACAAAGCTTGGGTTCCGGGTGGTGCTCTCCCCCGTTTCCAACCGCAAAATTTACGAGCTTGGCATCGAATCCATCCCCAGCGAGTCGGAATGTTATCCGGCAAAGCTGGCGCACGGACATGTCGCCTGGCTCATCAGACAGCAGGTGGACTTTATCTTCTATCCTGCCCTCTTTTATGAGCGGGATGAGTTTCACGATGCAAACAACCACTACAACTGTCCGATCGTCACCTCCTACTCCGAGAATATCAAGAATAACGTAGAGGAAATCGGACGCGGGGAAGTTGTTTTCCGCAATCCCTTTATGTCCTTTAAGAGCCTGCAGACGGTAACGGAGGCGCTGACAAGGGAATTTCGCGAGCTTCCAATAACATCCGTTATGGACGCGGCCGAGGCTGCATGGAAAGAGCTTGCCGCAGCCAGGCAGGATATGCGCAGCAAAGGCGAGGAAGTCCTCCGCTATCTGGAAACCAGCCACAAGCGCGGCATTGTGCTGGCTGGACGCCCCTACCATGTTGACCCGGAAATCAACCACGGCATTCCCGAGCTGATCACTTCCTATGACATTGCGGTGCTGACCGAAGACTCTGTATCTCATCTGGCGGCGCCCGAGAGACCGCTGATCGTCTCTGATCAGTGGATGTACCATTCCCGTCTCTACGCTGCGGCAAGCTTCGTAAAGACGCGGGAGGATCTGGATTTAATTCAGCTCAATTCTTTTGGCTGCGGTCTTGACGCCGTGACCACGGATCAGGTGAACGACATCCTTACCCGCTCCGACAAGATCTATACCTGCTTAAAAATTGATGAGGTCAACAATCTGGGCGCGGCCAGAATCCGCATCCGATCCCTGCTCTCTGCCATCAAAGTCAGAGAACAGAAGGGCGAAAAGCGCGTGATACGCTCCAGCGCCATCACAAAGGCGCCCTTTACCGAGAAAATGAGAAAGGATTATACCATTCTCTGTCCCCAGATGTCTCCGATCCATTTTGAGATCATAGAGGCCGCCTTCAACGCCTGCGGCTATCACTTTGAGGTGCTTGGCAACGACACAAGGCAGGCTGTGGATGTGGGGCTGAAATATGTAAATAATGACGCATGTTATCCTTCCCTGATCGTGGTGGGACAGATTATGGATGCCCTGCTTTCCGGGAAATATGATCTGAACAAAGTGGCTGTCATTATGAGCCAGACCGGCGGCGGATGCCGCGCCACAAACTATGTGGGATTTATCAGACGCGCGCTGGAAAAGGCCGGCATGCCGCAGATTCCCGTAATCTCCTTAAATCTGGCCGGTATTGAGAGCAACCCAGGGTTCCATCTGAATGCCAGCCTCTTCATGCGTGCTGCCTACGGTGCGCTGTTCGGCGATATCTTTATGCGCTGCGTGTACCGCATGCGGCCTTACGAGAAGGAGCCAGGTTCCGTCAATGCGCTGCATGCCGAATGGGTAAAAAAATGCCGGGATTTTGTTTCCAGAAAATCCATAAACTATCTGACTTTCCAGAAGATGTGCCGGCAGATCGTGAGGGATTTCGACCAGATCCCTGTCCATGAAGATCTGTGCAAACCCCGCGTGGGCATTGTCGGTGAGATTCTTGTAAAGTTTGCCCCGGCCGCCAACAACCATCTGGTAGAGCTTCTGGAGGCGGAAGGCGCGGAGGCAGTCGTGCCCGATCTGCTGGATTTCATGCTCTACTGCTTCTATAACCAGATTTACAAGGCGGAGTTTCTGGGTACCTCAAAAAAGGCCGCCCTCCTCTCCCGCTTCGGTATCCGGGCGCTTGAAAAGCTGCGCGCGCAGGCTGCGAAGGAATTTGCTAAGAGCAGACACTTTACGCCGCCCGTCAGCATCTACACGCTGGTGGACTACGCGAAGCCCATTGTCGATATCGGCAACCAGACCGGGGAAGGCTGGTTTCTCACAGGAGAGATGGTAGAGTTGATACACAGCGGCGTAGACAACATCGTCTGCACCCAGCCCTTTGGCTGTCTGCCGAACCATGTGGTCGGCAAAGGTGTCATCAAGGAGCTTCGCAAACGCTTCCCAAGCTCCAATATTGTGGCCATCGACTACGATCCCGGCGCCAGCGAGGTCAACCAGTTGAACCGCATCAAACTGATGCTCTCCACAGCGCAGAAAAACTTAAAAAAAACACCGTCTGACAGACGGCAGTAAAGAATAAACCGGGTGCGTGAATGAATGCACCCGGTAGTTTTATCATATGATACTATTTTATTGTATGAAACATGGCATCTTCGTCTAATAAAACGTTTTATCCACCCTTCGGTTTATGAAACGGATCTTATCCCGCACTTCATCCGCAAGCTCCTGGATCGCATCATCCGCACTCTCCTTCTGGAGCTGGTTCACACAGAATACGCAGGAACCAAAGGTATCGTTGGAAAAGAACTTCGGTTTTTCCCATTTCACAAAGTAGGATACCCGGTGTTTTAGCAGTACCTTCTCAATCTTCTCCTTCGTCGCCATATCCTTAACCTGACACCACTCCAGTTCATTGTGTACTTTAACCTTTTGATACGCTGTCTCCATAATTCACTCGTTCCCCCTGTGTCGAAACGTTAATACATATCAATTATAAGGTAAAAGACAAAATTATGCAAATATTTTTCTGCCGGACAGATAAAGAAAACGCACCGCCATAAACGATGCGTTTTCACTGCACTCAATTTTTAACACACTTACTACTTTGCCTCGATAAATGCAAGGTGGGTATTGTCGGTGATATCAACAGTCACATGATCATCCGTCACTACCGTAGGAACTGCAATCCACTCTTCATCGGTCACACGCTGATAAACGGTGATTGCCTGTCCAGCCTTTACACCGGGCGCGTAGAAAGTAATCTGTGCTGTGCCATATCCTGCATGGGTATGTACGTTCACAACCGTGAGCAGGGAACCCTTACCCTGCGCCAGCTCTTTCGCCGCATACACTCTCTTGAGATCCGGCTTAACCAGATCGAAAGTAAGGCCGGGAGCCTCCACACCGTCAAGAACCGCACCCTGGCCGATCGCCAGATCCTGAACCTCTGCGCCAAGCATATCCCAGATATCAATGACAGCGTTGTTCATGTGCTCACCGATGGTCTTATTCTCTTCGATAGCCAGCACAGTCTCTGCCGGTTCGCCGATATCCGAGCTGTCCTCAAGATATACGGCTACAGGTGCGCCCACTTCCTCCGCCATAACAGGCACGGAGAAAACCATAGCGCCAGCCAACGCCAATGCAATTAATTTTTTCATGTCAATCATCCTCCTTTTTTTCTTAACTATACCACCTTCCGAAATGGTGGTCAATCGGCAAAAAAGGAAACGCATCACATTTTTACAACATGATGCGCTCCATCCACACGACAAATATACTATTATCTTTCTTTTAGTTTGCTGCGTCTTCCTTTTCCTCGGACTCTTCTTCCTCGTCAGCCGCTTCGTCGTCGCTCTCTTCCTTATCCTCAACGATAACAGTCAAAGCTTCTGCATCGCCCTTCTCGTCAGCCTTTACTACTACTTCTACAGCGTCTTCCTTAACAGTAGCCGTCTCCTCATCCGCCTTTGCGTCTGCCTGCTCTGCCTTTTCCTCAACCGTTACTTTCTTCTCAACTGCTGCCTTCGGCGCTGCAGGTGCTGCTGCCACTGCTTCTGCCTTGATGAAAGCAAGGTGCGCGTTGTCAGTAATCTCAACCGCTACATGATCATCTGTAACCACAGTGGGAACCGCTGTCCACTCCTCATCAGTCACACGCTGATAAACAGTGATTGCATCGCCAGCCTTTACGCCGGGAGCGTAAAAAGTAAACGCTGCTGTCTCAAAAGCAGCATGTGTATGTACATTTACCACTGCAAGCAGCTTGCCCTTGCCCTGCGCCAGTGTCTTCGCCGCATAAACTCTCTTAAGCTCAGGCTTCAGCAGATTGAAGGTCAGTCCCGGTGCTTCCTCGCCGTCAAGAACAGCGCCCTTGCCGATTGCCAGATCCTGGATCTCATCACGCTCCAGATCCCAGTGATCTGTCACTGCATTGTTCGAGTACTCCTGAATCGTCTTGTTCTCGTTGATCGCCCGAACAGTCTCGGCAATAACGCCGGTGTAAGAGTCGGCCTCGAGATAAACTGCCTCAGGTGCGCCTACTTCCTTCGCCATAACAGGTGTAGAGAAAATCATAGCGCCTGCCAGTGTCAATACGAGTGCTTTTTTCATGTCAAACTTCCTCCTTATAAATTGGTTTGTTACGAAGTGCAGACATTTTCTGTCTGGACGATCATCCGCCCTCTCACCTCGTTTGTCTATTACTATAGCATTTTCCCAAACAGGTTACAACCGTTTACCGCTCTGATGGCATCCAAACCTTTAAGGGAATTTTGACAATTATTTGGTAAATTTTTCCATGCAAATCATTTTCAAACCATTTCCCTGCCGGATATACGCCCTGTTGCCGCGCTGTCCCTTGCACGCGTTATCTATTTGTGATATCATACATTGTATCATTTGTAGTTTCATATATTATGAAAAACCCAGGAGAAAGGTAGGGATCCCCATGCCCATCAAAGTCGCTGATTTGCTGCCGGCAACCGGCATTTTAGAGAAAGAAAATATATTTGTCATGACAGAATACCGGGCGATGCATCAGGATATCCGTCCATTGGACGTACTGATTTTAAATCTGATGCCCACCAAGGAAGTAACCGAAACCCAGCTTCTGCGCAAGCTCTCAAACACACCTTTACAGGTAAATGTAGAATTTTTGCAGACTGCCAGCTACACACCTCTACATACCGATTCCAATCATATGGAGGCTTTTTACACGACGTTTGACCAGATCAAAAACCGCAAATTCGATGGCATGATCATCACCGGCGCTCCACTGGATCACGTCCGCTTTGAAAAAGTAGCTTACTGGGATGAAATCTGCACGATCATGGAGTGGGGACGCACACACGTGCACTGTACCCTTCATCTGTGCTGGGGCGCATACGCCGCCTTATACTATTTTTACGGTCTTGACAGGGAGGACCTGGACGAAAAACTGTCGGGTGTATATACCCATAAGATACTGAAACGAAAATCGCCCCTCTTCCGGGGCTTTGACGATGTTTTCCATGCGCCGCAGTCCCGCGCCATGACGATCGATCCTGCCCAGATTGCCTCTGTGCCGGACTTGGAACTCATGGCTGTTTCGGACGAGGCCGGTATGGCTATCACCAAAACAGAAGACAGCAGGCATTTCTTCATCACCTGCCATCTGGAATATGACGCCGATACGCTGGCTCTGGAATATGCGCGCGATATGGAGAAAGGCATGAATCCAAACATCCCGGTAAATTACTTCCCGGGAGACGACCCTTCAAAGGAACCGATCGTCAACTGGCGCTCCGCCGGGCAGCTTCTGTTTTCTAACTGGCTGAATTACTACGTGTATCAGACGACGCCGTATGATGTGCGGAAAATATAGCGTTACGTCCTGTTTTTGCAAGTTTATGGAGCAGCGGACGAAGTTCCCCTGCTGCCTGGGTCTGCTCTTCTGCTGTGCCTGTGAAGCGAAACATTTGCCGGGCATAGCAAAAGAGGGCTGCATACAAAAAACGGATAGTAATAGCGTATCTTTCATGGATAATCTGGTAACCATCCTTGCTGTCGGTCAGAAGAACGCCGGCCCTTCATCGGATCCGTCAGATGCGGGTTATGATATGCCAGCACCAGTCCCACGGAATAGCAAAACCCTAAAAATACTGTATGAATCAACGGATGATGCTTATTGTAATCGTTTTGCGTAAACTGCAATACCTGCCAGGGATCATAATTCCACAGTCCCGGATAATAGGCCAGCCAGACTAACATCCAGGAGCCATATACGCCGCATACTCCCCAAGCACCTCATCCGTCTTTCCGATCCGCCTGACTTCCCCGTCGTGCAGCCACAATACCTGATCGCAGAGTTCTTTGAGGGTAGAAATGCTGTGTGAGACAATGATCACCGTTCGTTTCCTGTCGTTGATCAGTTCCTTCATTTTATTCAGGCTCTTTTTTCTGAACTGTTCATCCCCCACACTTAAAACCTCATCAACCAGCATAATATCCGTCTCCAGCATCGCCGTAATGGAAAATGCAAGTTTGGAATACATGCCGCTTGAATAAGTTCTCACCGGCCTGTCTATAAATTCTCCGATCTCGGCAAAGTCAATAATATCCTGTGCCCTCTCCTCAATCTCTTTCTCAGAAAAGCCAAGCAGCATTCCCGACAGGACTATATTTTCTCTTCCCGAAAGCGTATCCTTGAAACCCACTCCCAGTGACATCAGTGATACGGAATGTCCCTTTAAGTCGATTCTCCCCGCATTGGGGGAAAACACCCCCGCAATGGATTTTAAAAGCGTGGACTTCCCGCTGCCGTTTTTTCCGATAATTCCCAAAATATCACCTTCAACCACAGAAAACGTCACATGCTTTACGGCCTCAAATACCTCCTTCCTTTTCTTTTTATGAAGAAAGGTTTTCCGTATGGAAACATGATTCATAATGCTGTAGTGGATACACACATCTTCCAGTTCTATCGCATTTTTCTTTTCTTTCATCTGCCCCTCCAGCCGAAGCATTTTTTCGCTTAAAAACAGTACGCTTATATCACCTTCACATAAGAATTTTCATTGCGGTAAATCATAAACACGCCGATCCCGACCAGAAGAACAGACAGTACGCACCATACAAACAGAAGTTTCCAGTCCAGCGTCTGTCCGTAAAGCACCACATTCCTCATCTCCGCGATCAGAAACGCAATCGGGTTACACTTTTCAAGTACCGCTCCGAAAGGTTCCGGTATCCGCTTTGCAACGGCATAAAAAGTTCCTGTCAGATACATCATCATGGTAAGCAGAATGCCCGTAATATAGGACAGATCATTCACGTACACGCCGTAATGCATCAATATGCTTCCAATGCCAAAAGTGATCAGAAAGAGCACTGCCAGAATCGGCGCCATCGCCAGCACGCTTCCCGTTACCCTCACCCGGAATACAACAAGCATCACCGCGATAACCGCAAAAGACACAAGCATCTTGAAACCGTTCACCATAAGTTTCGAGAACAGCAGAATATATTTGGGCAGATAGATCCTTGTGACAATCCCCCTGTTCGCACGCACCATCTCCACGCTCCCCGTTATCCCTCTGGTGAAAAAGCTCCACATAGTAATTCCGATAAAAATAAAAATCGGGAAATACTCTTCCGCTGCGTCGAACACGACGCCAAACATAACCGTATAAATCAGCATCATGCAGAACGGCTCAATCAGCCACCACATCCAGTCCAGAAAAGAATTGGTCACTTCCGCCTTCAGATCAGCCTTCGCGGCGCGGACAGCGTAGGGGAAATACTTTTTCATGTCTCCAAAGAACCTGGCCGCATACTTCCTGATCTCCGCCACGGTGATGCCTCTGTTCAAAAAGCCACACACCGCCCGGGCCAGGCACACGCCGATCACCGTACTGCATACCATGTATTTGATTCGGAATGACACGGTCGTGGTAAAGGGATTCCATCCGCGCATGTCAACGCCCCGGTACGATGACACGGCAAATGTGGCGGCATTCAGAATGAAAAAATACGCCGCCAGAACCTTTATGCCTTTTTTTCCTTCTATATCCGTTCCCCGTGTCCGACTATGTATTTTCCACGCTACAAACGGAGCGATAAAAAACATGGCTATACTGGTGAAAAACATGACCCGTTTTACCTCCGGCTTCTGTCCTGCCCTTTAGGGCTGTAAATCCTTGTTTGTTTTTTGTGCCACAACTCTTACACATACGGCAATATCACCTTTTAACGGTGCAAACTGATCGCTCTCTGCACTTTCGATTATCGTAAAACCAATGTCCTGCAGTTTTGCCAATAGCTCCTGCAGCACAATAAAACGTCTATAATGTCCGTCACAGATAAACGCATTTCTCTCTACAGCCTGTCCTGCCCCATATTTTTTATCGTTTACAGAACGTGCCTCTATAAAAAGATACCCATTTCCCCTGAGCATATCATATGCCTTTTTTAGAATCTGCGATTCCTGGTGTGCATTGATCGCGTGAAGCGTAAATCTACTGTAACAATAATCATACTGAATCCGATATATTGATTCTGCGCTCACAAAATCGTCGCATATAAATGTACAGTTATGCAGCGAATTCTTTTTCTGCAATTCCTTTATGGCCACCTCTGATGCGTCTATTCCTGTAACGTGAACCCCATGTTTTGCAAAATACAGGCTGTCTCTTCCGTTACCGCACCCCAGTTCGACTAAATTTCCGCCACTTTCTATGTATTCCTGCAACATGGCACAGGCAAATAAACTGGGGGCAGCCTCCGTGACTGCCTGACCGGCATAATAATTGTCCCAATACGCTTCATCTCTGTTCCATCTCTTTTGAGGAACAACCGTGTAGTTTAAAATATTTTGTACAATATCGTCCAGCAACTGGCTCCCGTCATTTTTTATGACAAGATCTGTATCTTTCGGGTATTCAACTGCCAGGTCGCTTCCCGCTGTCTTTCCATCATGTTCAGAATAAAGCTCGTTACGGCTCCTGCGCTTCAATACTTCCATCTCAACATCCAGAAACACTTCTACATAATTCTCAATATGCTCCCGGTTCCATTCCCTTATTTCATCAAACATGGCAATGGTGCATATAATCACATGAATCCCCTGGTCTGTCAGAAGTTTGCATAAGGCACTATATCTATAGGCCCGCTCCAGCCGGTCCTCCCTTCTATAGCCCAGATCTTTTCCTACTATTTCCTTTAATATACCGCCATCAAAAATCACCGTATTTTTCTTTTGTGATCTCATACGATAATATAATCTGTTCCCTACCGTTGTCTTCCCCGCTCCTGACAGTCCTGTTATCCAATAAAGCATTCCTTTATTCATATCTCTGGTGCCGCCTCCTTTCATCACTTACAAAATAGACTTAAATTTTTCTAATATTTCAGTAAGCATTTTCCTTTGTCTGCTGTCCGTTCTGAAATGTCTGTGTGTATTCATGTCATCGGGAATCGAAAAGGCATCCCCATACATGTCATTCACATATTTCACCGCATTGCGCGGCGCCAAAAACATATGCCCTTCCAATTCCACTTCACCCAGTGGAAAAACTTCTGCCAGATTTTTATTGGTTCCGATTGCCGGTAAATATCTGAAATTTTCAACGGACCATATCATTCCCCGCGCCTCCGCCCGTCTTTTTCCATAACTTTCAAATGCTCTTTTATTAAAGCTTTCAATGCATTGGATGAATGCAGACGGCGCAGAGTCATACGGAAAAAGAATATCTCCATCAGATGGATCAAGGCCAGCCGTCTTGGCAATCTTATTTCCTTCCACCGCTATTTCCTTATTGAACGCAAACTGCTTCCAGATTACTGCTTCGTTGATTTCATCCGAATAATCATATATAAAGATATCCAGAACAACTTCCACATCATATGCTTTATACGCAAACTGATGGCAAAAGTTCAGATTCCCCGCTGACACACACACGCTCTCTTTGATATAAAAATCCTGATCGCCAGAAAAAACTGTCTTTACCTTCTCAAATTCATCCCGCATCATTGCCACATCCAGGTCATCATCCCATGGAATACAGCCATGATGCCGGACCGCTCCCAGCAATCCTCCGAAAATAAGCCAGTACTGAATTTGGTTTTTTCTACAGATCTGATCAAACTTAATGAGCAGGATCAGCCCAGCCAGTTGTAAATCTCTTAATTCGCCGGATGCCTTGGGCAGACTTAAAAAAAATCTCTCTCTTGCCGCCGTCAGTTCCTCTCCTTCAATACGGTAGCACTGCCATAACAACATCTGTATCTTTTCCATCTGGCTCAGAAAAAGAGTCTCGAACTTTGACAAATGCTCATTTATCATCCCAAGTTCCGTCTCCAGGTCATGAATCCGTGCCGGCAATGTATCTTCTTTTCTGACTGTACAGTGATGACGGACCAGTTTGTCGAAACATACAGAGTCGATAACCATTTCTTTATTCCAGTCAAAAATAACAAAATTAAATCCCCTGCTGTTGACCGCATAATTGATATCATCAATGATGATTTTCGCAGTGTCTGCTTTCTTGTAAACACTGCTGAACAGTCTGATTTCATGTTTCGCAACCGTCAGTCTTTCTTCCAGATCTTCATCATTGACAGATATTTTTTCAGTTACCACTTTTCCGCAGTTGATCGCAGCGATATAACTGTGCCAATGTTTTCCCTCAAACGATTCCTCCAGCCCCAGTTCCTTTACCGCTTTCTGTTCATCTGCACGCAGGCAGAATCCCGGTGTATCTTTAACTGCGATTAAGATCAATACGTTATCTTTGAAGTGCTTTAGCATACGGCAGTATGCCGCAAAATTCTTTTCTTGTATCAGCTGGTCCATCCAAAAATTCCTCCTAACAACTGGGATAACGCTCCTTCACATCGCTCGCTCCCGAAATATAATCCATGGACACATCATAAAATCTGGCAAGAACCAGCAGGCTCTTTACCGGGATTCTCGTCTTGCCGTTCTCATAGTCCGCATAGGTACGCTGGCCAACTTCAAGCATATCCGCAACTTCCTGCTGTACCATGGATTTGTTTTTTCTTAGTTCCCGTATTCTTTCATTGTAGTTCATGGCATGCCCCCCTTTTTGCAGTCTGATTCATCTGTAGCCGCACGCTCTGCCGTCTGTAAAACGTCAAACCGTCAAGCATAGGAAAACAGAACCTTTCAGTGTTTCCTTCTAAAACGTATCTCATGCAGCAGATATTCAAAAATCTGCCTGTCTTTATGCCTGAGCGAATTAAGAATAACCCCTGTGAACAATGACATCAGTGCCGCAATCATAACAAATCCGCATACAATTAACGTTGGAAATTTCATCACCCATCCGGTCTTTAGATATTCTATAAGGACAGGCAGAAAAAAGGCGAACGATGTAAGGGACAGCAGAGCGCAGATCATTCCAAAAAAAGCCATTGGCCTGAAATCCTTGTATAACCTTAACACCACTTTACAACTTTTAGACAAAAATGCCGTATGAGACACTCTGGTGTATAA
>CBCOZL010000054.1:0-18019 GCA_965114645.1 uncultured Lachnospiraceae bacterium
TGCCCTGGCCGGTTCCCGGGGAGACGCCCTCGGCTCTGTGCTGGACAATGTCTCCGCCATCGAGACTGCCTACCAGTCAGCGGGAAACGCTTCCGGCTCCGCTCTGGCGGCACAGGCGGAATACGAACAGGGCATCCAGTATTCCCTCGGCCGTCTGGAAGCATCCTTCCAGCAGTTCGCAGACACGCTTGCGGGCGACGGCCTGTTAAAGGGGATTCTGGATTTCGGGAACGGCGCGGTGAACGTGCTGGACGTCATTACCGACAAGCTCGGCGGCCTTGGGACGCTGGGCGCTATCGGCGGCGCTGTCGCCGGCGCAAAAAACTTGGGTTAGCATAAAACAGATCACGCAGAATGTGCGAGGCTCAATATATACCCCGTGCCGGGGTGGGAATCCCCGGGCAAAACACTAAGAACTGTACGGAACAGTACAGGAGGGTATATTGGTAAAAAACTGCGGCCGCTATACCGCAGACCTCCGATATGGCTGTGTGTGAACTACGCAGCTTCCGGATTCCGCAAGGGCCGGACAAGGACAAGAACAGCTCATGTGACTCGTCATGTAGCATGATGACTCAACTTGCAGAGAGGCGTACTGCCCGTCAGGGCAAGTGCCGCTCCCATCGACTACCAGGAGGGCGCAGGTATCTTTCAGGTACCCGTGAAGGCATAGTCAGACCCCTGCCATTGAGCGTGGCAGTGAAAAAGTTCACCGCAGCTATGCGGCGCGTTAAAAATAGCGGGCAGCTGTGCCCTGCCATATGATGGCTTCCAAAAACATGTATGGCTGAAATAGCGCCTGAAAAGGCAGATGCTGTAGATTTTGATATGAAAAGGCGGGCGTCACAGGGTATTCCCTCATGTCCGGCTCCGCCATATGGATTTTCTAAATATTCCGGCGGAAGGCTGAAGAATGCAGACGAAACCGCCCTCTATTCGCCATCCGGGCTCATTTCGGGCTTTCCGGGACATCCATGTCCCGGAATTTCTGGATATCGGACGGAATATAAGAAAACCTCATATGCCTCCGCAGGACGACTTCCGGCACACCCTGCGCCGCCCGCCATATACAGAATCTAAGGCTTCCACTTATGTCCGCAGTTTGCACAACGGTTCACAGTGCTGCCGGAACCCACAAAGCCTGTCAGAAGGGAATAGCCTCTCTGGCCTGCGGTGATGTTGGCGGAACCGCATCTGGGGCAGCGGACCATATTGGCTCTCTGCGATGTACTGGCCTTCTTCTGCTGCAACTGTGCTCTGAACTGGGACATTTTTAAGTTGTACTCGATGATATCCTTTTCTTTTAGGTCTATCATGGCTTGAAGAAAATTGTTGTCGGTTGATATAAAACACATAATCCTAAATTCCTCTTCAGAAATAGACACTTCTATCAATTTGCCACCACAATTTTCATCATTATGAATTATTTCATTTTCCCAATGTGAATTTATATCACCACATTTAATACATTTTTTTACACACGTTTTTTTCATATTAATTACCTCGTTTTAATCTTTTTTTAATAATATCATTATATATAAATAATTGGAAGTTATTTATATATTAAAATCTGTTTACGCTTGCACAAATAACAGATGACGGCATTAAACTTGGAAAAAAATTTAATAATTTAAACATTGATATAAAATCATACGAAAATGTAATAAAAAGTTTTTCTGAATTAAATTTAAACGATAAACGTTACAAAATTGAGGATGAATATAACTGGGACACCATAGCCGAAGCCATCGGCGGTTGTAGCGATGCAGCCCTCTCCTACTTCAAAACCCTGGATGACGGCAACGGTACGATCAACAATCAGGCGGCTTCCATTGACGGGCTCACCAAACACCTCGAAAAATCCGGCAATGGCTTTATTTCTGCCGCTTCCAAAGCAACCCTGCTGAACTCGGCCCTCAATGCCGGTATCTTTCTGGCTGTCTCTTTTGCCATCCAGGCCGTTGCCACCGGCATTGATCATTACATCCACCGGGTTGACAGAGCGCGTGAGCGTACCGCAGAACTGTTTGACGAGTTCCAGCAGCGCAGCAGCTCCCTCTCAGACCATAAGCAGGTCGTCGCAGAATCTGCCGGCCGTTATACGCAGCTTTCACAGGGCGTTGACCTTTCCACCAATGAAAACCGCTCCCTCTCCACGCAGGAGTATGAAGAGTTCCTCTCCATCAACAGACAGCTCGCCGATTCCTTTCCCGGACTTACGAAAGGGTTTGACGAGAACGGCAACGCCATCCTCGCACTCGGCAGCAAAGGCATAACCGCAAAGGAACATCTGGAAGAACTGATACGGACGGAGGAAGACTTAAATAACTTTAAGACCGCGCAGGGACTGGAAGAATCCTTTGCCGGTGTCTGCACTTACATAGAAGAGGCAGTCCAGGCTTCTTCCGAACTGGACGAAACGCTCTCCGATTCCAATGAGGCACTCAGCCATTTACAGGAAGCCACGGCGGACGGAATTAAACTCAGCAACAGTCCAGACCAGCTCCTCCTCCGCGGGAAGACAGATAACAAAGCGGAGCTTGATTACCTGGACGCCCTTACCGACTCCTACCAGGAGTTTCGGAAATCCCTGGACGGTTCCAGACGTTACGAACTGGACGGCCTGGAGCGGGACGGCGCCCCCATTTTCGACACAAAGTTTGCGGAAGACGGCACATTCGAAATCTATTCACAGGCATACAGGCTCACCCCTGATGAAAGGCAGGCCCTGGAAACCATCATTAAGGACAACGTTTCCGAAGCCGGCGGCGCCCTCTCAGACTCCATAGATGCTCAGGCGCAGGAACTGCAGGCAAAGGTCACGCAGGGAGAAAATGCATGGCGGGATTTTATACCGTCCCTGGTTTCCGGGATGTGGTCCAAACAGACATTTAAGGATTTAGATCCCGGCCTGCAGGATGCTGCCGTACAGCTTGTAGAAAACCTTGACTCCAGCTACGCTTCTGCAATGAAGGCATATAGTCCTGACCCGTATGCTTATATCAGGGATAACTTTATTGTTCCTATGGGAAATTTAAACGATTCCGATAAGCAGAAGCTGCAATCTGGTATTGCGGAATTATTTAAGCTGGATGCCGGTAATCTGTCACAGAATAACCAGAAAGAAATAGAGAAGTATATCAGTACCATTGCTGCCCTGCTGGAAAAAACCCCTTCGGAAATCCGTGTGATGTTAGGGTTTGACATCCAGGATGAACTGGACAGATATAAGGAAGCACTCGCAAAAGCGAAACATCAGCTTGGCGGTTACAGGTATGACAACAGGGGTTTCGAAGCCAATAATGCCACAGGCAGTAAACTGGATGATTTCTGGAGTGAAAATGTCGCAACAGAGGAAGACCAGGCTTTATGGCAGACCGTTACTGCTGGTATTACCGATGCACAGGAAGCAATGGAGGCTTATACGGAAGCCAGGAAAAAAGCGAATGCCGTAAAGATTGATATGCTGTCTTTTGATGATGCGTTTGGCAGGCTGGAAAACATAGCACGGCCGGTTATGGATGCAGTGGAAAACGCCTGGTCCGAATCATTTAACGATGACGGCACATTTGATATAGATCCTGACAAAGCGCTTGGCGCAGTTTCAACCGTAAAAAATGCCATTGAATCTGTCAACAGCAATAAAGCGCTCGGCGTTACTATTGATACATCGTCCCTTGAAACGCTTGCCGGTGTCCTGTCAGACACATCCTCTACGGCAGATGAAGTACAGCAGGCTTATAGTGGTGTTGCAGGCGCATTAATGGACAGTCTTCTTCCTGCCCTTCAGAATATGGATGCGTCCCAGCTCGGCATGTTCCAGTCATTCATGCAGGGCATGGGGATCCTGAATGCCGAAGAACTTATCATACAGCAGTTAGGCTATTCATACGACACATATGCGGCAGCGAAGGAAGCGGCGGCAGGCGCCGGCATAGATCTGGCAAACGCAACGACTGAAGATATCCTGAAATTTGCCGGGGAATCTGCTGCGGCTGAAGAAGATAAGATTGCCCTGCTTGCTTATTACCAGTATAAAATAATCGCATCCGGCGCAACGATTGATACCAACGACAGTATTACGCAGTTACTCTCAGAATATGAGCAGCTTGGCATTAACTGTGAAAAGCTGAAAGAATATCTGGGATTACATGGGGCTGAGGAAGGTTCCGGGGTTGATATGAAGTACCGGGGGTTCAGCAGTTCTACTGAAGGTTATGATACTGGTGCGAAAACACCGCCAAAGCTCCCTGATATTCCAAAGGGCGCAGATGAGAAACGTGCAAAAACTGCATCCGGCGCCGCCAGATCCGCGAAAACCGAAACCAACGCCCTCTCCGGCCTGAACTCCGAGATGGACAGACTCCAGTCTTCCTACAAGTCCCTCTGCGATATCCGGGACACTTACAACCAGAATGGGAAGATCACGGTGGACCAGTACCAGGAGCTTACTAACATGGGCTTTACGTTCCTCTCCCAGCTTGTGGATGAGAACGGGCAGTTAGGTTTAAACGCCAGTGCTTTTGAGCGTCTCTCGCAGGCGAAGCTTGAGGAGATGCAGATCCAGATGGCGAGGAATGCCGCAGATACCATCAACGGTTTAAAAACCGAGGCGGCGGCAGTGGAATATCTCACCTACGCCAACGAGCAGCTGCGCAATGCGGCCCTGGGGGCAGCGGAAGCGGAACTGGAAGCCGCCGTGGTGAACGCCAGAAGGCGGGGCGGCAGCCAGGCGGAAGCGGCCGAACAGATTTACCAGGGGTACCAGACAGCAAAACAGATGGCCGGAAAAGTGGACTTTTCTTTCAGTCCCTCCTCCTCTCCTGCCGCGAAGACGGAAACCCCGAAAAAAGAAACCTCCTCCAATCCCTTGGACGCCTACAACAGGGAAAAATCCCTCCTGGAACACATGCTTGCCATGGACCAGATTTCCAAGGCACAGTACTACGAAAGGCTGCTTGCCCTGGCGAGAAGTTCTTTCGAGGGCGATGAGGAACATCAGGACCAGATCTGGGACGCCGAGGAATCCTACCACGACTATCTGGAATCCATTAAGGAAACCTACAACTGGATTGAAATCTTCCTTGAGAATCTCTCCCGGAAAACTTCCGCACTGATCGACAAAGCGGGCAAATTCATTTCCTGGTCCAAGAAGAACGCCATGATCAACCGGGCAGTGAAGGCCACGGACAGGCAGATCGCGGGGCAGAACAGCGCCTATGTCTACTATGCGGAAAAAGCGAGACGGGTAGGGTTAAGCAACTCCTACATCAATAAAATCCAGAACGGCACGCTCACCATGGAAGACATGCAGAACGAATCCCTGTCAGGCAAAATCGAGAAATACCAGGAGTGGTATGAAAAAATGACCGCCTGTGCGGACACCGTCTCGGAGCTTTATGACCAGGAGCGCGACCTCATCCGGCAGAAGCTTGACAATGTGCTGGAACATTACGGCGACCTGGATTCCTACATGTCCTCCATTGTATCAAAGATGGACAGCTTCATCTCCCTGACAGACGACATGGGCAGGCGTTCCTCTCTCACCGACCTTCTGGAACAGTTTGCCGCAGTCAACGAACAGGCCGCACATTTCCAGTCACAGACAGGGACTGCGCAGAAAGAGACGGAAAAGAACCTCTTTGAAAGCTCCCAACGGGTAAAGGATGCGGAGGAAAAAGAAAAGCAGGAGCTGGCCGACTCCCTGGATGCCAGAAAAACCCATGTCACATCCGGGATCAAGAATACGGGAACTTACCATAAGCTTTTAAAGGATATCGCCAAGGCATCGTTAGCGGAGGAAACGAAGAAGGCGGAACTGAAAGCTGCCGAAGCCAAAAACGAGATCAACGACAACGATTCCGATGCCGTCAAAAAACGGAAAGAAAAGAATATTGCCTCCAAGAAAACCGCCTACGAAAAGGCGCAGAAAAAGCGTGCGGATCTGGAGGCCAAAAAGAAGCAGTTGGAAGACAACGCTACCGCCAACACCATCGTGGAATACGCCAGACTGTATGATACGGCGCAGACACTTTTAATCAAAAAGAAAGACAAGGAGACGCAGGGAAAAGCCTTATCAGAGGCCGACGCCAAAAGGCTTGCGGACACACAGGCCAGAATGGCAAAAATCTCCGGCACAAGAACCACCGCCATTGAGGAGCTGGAAAACCGTCTTGCCATCGTAAAAGGGGAAAAAGACGGCGAGACACAGGCCGACAGGCTGACAAACCAGCTTGCCGCCATCGTAGGCTCCGGCACAGACGGAGAAGGAAATCCCAGACCGGGTTCCGGCATCGAACAGTCCGCCACCTACAAAAAACTCCTAAAGGATATCGCCGACAAGGAAGCGGCGATCGAGAAAGAAGATCACAAATATGACGGCAAAGAAGCAAGTCAGGCACAGCTGAACGCCCAGAAGAAAAATCTGGATAAAATGCGTGCACAGCTCGCCGCCTACAACGAAAAGAAAGCAGCCCTGGAAGCCCACGCCACAGCCGGCACCATCGCGGAATACAGCAAAATTTATGACAACTGGCGCAAACTCCAGGATAAGCTGGACAACGGGAAAGTCCTGAGCACGGCGGAGTGGAAAAATTACAATACCTACAGCGGACAGCTGAAGCAGTTCGCCAAAGAGAGGGATGCCACCGTCAAATCCTTAAAGGAACAGCTTGAAAAAATCCAGAATCCCGGCGACAAAGCCGCCAATATCAAACGGGAATTTGAGGAAGCCTCTGAGGGCATCCGCGAAAGTTACAAGGCCCAGATCGACGCCATCAGCTCCAACATGCATGCCTCCACCCAGTACAAAAACCTCCTTGCCAATAAACAGCGTCTGGAAAACAAGCGTGACAGCGAAAAAGGGCTGACCACCGCCGAGGAAAAAAATCTGCGGAAATACACGGCACAGCTCGAGGCGCTGGAAAAGGGGGCCACCGGGGACAACATCGCGGACTACATGAAAACATGGGAGCAGTGGTACACGCTCCAGCTCAAAAGGGAGGACGGAAAAACCCTGAGCGAGAAAGAGGCCGCCACCTACGACAGCCTGAAGTCCCGGCTCGAGGAATGGAGCACACAAAAGCAGTCCCAGATCAGCGATCTCCTGTCCTTGATGGAGGACGATCTGGAAAAACTGCGCAAGACTACGGATGAAAACCTGGCCGATGCCGAGTCCGAGGCCAATAGCTATTACTCCAAAGTGTACGGGCTTGCGAAACAGATCGCCGAGTACAACTTAAACGCCTTAAACGAACAGCTCTCCTGTCTGGATGCCTATATCAGCTACTACAGCGATCTGGTATCTCTCTATGACCGTTTCTCCGGCGATAAGTTAGCCAGCCTTTTGACGGATCTGGATGAAGACGCTTTCTCCGACCAGATCGGCGTGTATGAAAAGTATCTGGAAACGCTGACCTCGGAATACGACGCAACACTCTCCCAGATCAACGAGTACAAACAGCTTCTGGAAGGCATTGACACCAACGATTTTCAGTCCTCCATGGATCTGTTCCAGAAAGCCATGGACAGCTATAAAGCTTCCGGCAACACGGAGATGGCAGACAGATTACAGGCTGTTCTCGATGTATTAAATGAGCGCGCTGTCGATGCGGACAACTGGGGCGAATATGCAGATCTCTGGGCCAGCGAATGGGAACAGGCGCTGGCGGATGCCAAATCCGGGCTGATCGATACGGCGGATTCCATCCAGGAAATCAACGATGCACTGCGCGAAGTCAGATTCTCCGGCATCACAGACGCTATCGAAGAATTAAATCGCGCGGACGGAGTTCTCTCCTCTATGTCCGGGCTGATCCAGGATGCATGGCTCTACGACGGCGACGGACTTTCCGAGTACGGAACGGCCAAAGCCGCCCTGCTGGTATCCCAGCTGGAAAACGCCCAGAACAAGGCAGAGGAATATCTGGAACTGACCAAAAAAATCCAGGAAAACCGGGACACCTATGCCTCGGATACCGCCTATCAGGAAGCCCTTGCCGAGGCTTCACAGAACTACTACGACACCCTCTCCGATGCCGCCTCCCTGGAAAACGCCATCGTGGATCTGATGCGGCAGGCACAGGAGGAGGAAGTATCAGGCTGGAAGGATATCATCTCCGCCAGGAAGGAAGCCCTGCAGGCCAAGAAATCCTACTATGACTATGACAGAAGCTTAAAGGAGAAAAACAAAAACATTGACTCCCTGCGGGCGGAGCTTGCCGCCTTAAGTGAGATTGACACGGCGCAGGCAAAGGCCAGAAAAGCAAAGCTGGAAGCAGATCTTGCACAGGCGGAGGAAGATCGGGAAAATGCCAGGATGGAACACGAGTATTCCATCAGCATGGATGCCCTGGACGATTACGCGAAGACACTGGAAGAAGCGCTGGATGACTCCACAAAAACCGTACAGGAAACCCTTGAATCCCAGAAGGAAGTGATCGAGGAGGCCAAAGAGCTGTACCGCACCTCCACTGACGCGGTGGAGGAAACCATGCAGAAAGTCACCGACTTCTACCGGCTTGCCGGAGAACGGATGGAAACCTTCCTGACCAGTCTGCCGGATGCTGGCATCTCCCTGGCTCTCAGAAGCCTTCCTGATTCTGCAAGAACCCTGGACAGGTTACCGTCATCCGGCCAGGAATCTGTAGGAATCGTCAACCACTACGATGCACTTCTGCGTGTGGACGGCAATGTGGACAGGGATGCGCTTCCCGGTCTGCAGGAGATTCTGGAGAAGTCCTATCGGTACACCACACAGAAACAGTATGGCGATCTGAAAAAGATCGGATACGCCTTACACTGACACAATGATACGGAGGGGTGCAGGAACCTTTTTCCTGCCCTCCCTCCCCGGAAAGGAGGCAACACATACATGTCATTTTTAGATGCAGATTCTTTTATCTTTGACAGCCAGAGCAGCGATTCCTACAATCTGATGATATGCTGGATCGACGAGAGCGCAAACATTTCCGCGAGCGGCCTGAGAAGGACAATCGAAAGCGGCAGCATCAGCCACGTGCGCTTAAAGACTAACAATTACGGCGTAAACTTTGATGGTAACATCGAATTTTCCTTCTATGTGGTCAAGCGGGATGAGACGCCTTTTACCAGGCTGGAATCCATGGCCGTCAACCGCTGGCTTACAGGCTCCACCGTTCCAAGGCCGCTGTACTTTAACGACAGCGCTGTCCCATCGCTCCACTATTACGCTGTCTGTACAGAGATTGAAGACAAGGTATTTCTGGAACATCACGCCAAAAAGCTGGTCTTCCAGACCAACTCCCCTTTTGGATTTACCGATCCCACAGAAAAGAAATTTGCCGTTACCGGCGAGGAGCGCTTTGCCATAGACAACCTTGCCGACACGGTAAACGGTGTCTTCTACCCGCAGATCCTTTTATCCGCCCAAAACGCTGATTCGATTGTGATCGAAAATAGGAGCGACCAGAAATCCGTGACACTTTCCATCCCCGCGACTGTCTCTGCTGACAGCCTGGGAAAGCGCACGCTCCTGATTGACTGCGCGCAGATGAAGCTGCTTGACGTAAACTGCGGAAGCCGTCTCGTACCGTTTCATGAAGTGGGCTGGACGACACAATATTCCAGCTATGTCTCATCCACCGACAGCCATATGGAATCGCTCTACTGGTTCCGGCTGATCCGTGGGACAAACAACATTCAGATCACCGGGAACTGCGAAGTTACCTTTATCTTTGAATTTCCCAGAAAGGCAGGATGTTTATGATTTATCTGGCAAAACCTACAGGCGACATACTCGGCAGACCGAACGGTCTCAGGGAGGAAACCTGTAAAATGAAAAAAACGCTGACCGATATGTGGGAACTTACTTTTGAAGTCAGCAAATACGTGGATGAAAACAACAAATTCTCACCCTCTGATTTTTACGAATCCCTCTCCCAAAATATGTATCTCCTGCTGGAGAGCGACACCGCCAACGCTCTTTTTCTGATCGACGCAGAGCCTGTCGTCACAGGCGACGGCATACAGGAAACCAAAAGCGTCACGGCCCACACGGCGGAATGCGAGCTGCAGCAGAAATTTCTCCGCAGTTTTTATATCAATAACGGCACCGGCGAAAGTCAGGAATATCTGGCGGACGGTAATCTGGACGCTTACACGGGCCTCCCGAAAGAATATATCAGCCTTGCAAACTTTGAACATCCCGGCCTTTCCCTTCTGCACCTGGCTTTGCAGGAAACCGAATGGACAGTGGACGACAGCTTAAAAACCGCGGAGGCAGACGCCTGCGCCAGAAAATATCAGTTCAGCGTGGACGGAAAAGATATCTATTCCTTCCTCATGAGCGAAGTCGCTCCAACGGCAAAAATTCTTTTTTTCTTTGACCGCAGAAAACGCAGGGTCAGCTTCCGCTCCTATCCGAACATCGGAAAGGATACCGGCATCTGCATCGGTCTGCGCAATCTGGCCAGCCGGATTCAGGTAGAATCCACCGCAGATGCCGCCTTGATCACGAGATACCGCCCTTCCTGCGAAAGCGGCAGCGGTCTTGGCATCGAATACGTCAACTTCGGCGATCCTTATCTTTACAATCTGGATTACTTCGCCGCCACCCGCAATGAATACGGGGATTATAAGTACGTCACCGAAAGTTTCCATGACCAGTATGCCGCATGGAACAAAAAGCGGGAAGACCTGCGTCCAGATTACATTGCCCTGACAAAGGAATATAACCAGACCCTGCTTGCCATCAGCGAACTGCAGAACCGCCTGCCAGACGACGGCTGCAGCATCGACTACAAAACCTACAAGGCGGATGAACTGTACCTCTCCTTAAATGCCTACGAGAAGGCACTGGCCGCCTTGACCACCCTTTACAAAAACGACTATCCTGGTCTCTATCCCTCCCCGGACACGGCGCTGGACGAGGCGCATCTGCGGACCACCATGTACTGGCACGATTACTACGCTTACAAATACCAGATCATTCCTTCCGTCCTGGAGGCCATGAAAATCTGGTATGCGACAGACGAAAACGGCAATCTTGAGCGGGATGAAAATGGCCGCTATATTGTGTGTGAAAACGGGAACCCCGCCTACGCCGGAAATCCCGCCATGGTAAAGCCGGTAACCGCCTTTCTGTATGAATTTGAACTGTACGGCCTGGAGGAACTAAAAGCAAAAAGGAAAGCCTGGATGGAATGCGTCAGTCTTTTATACCGGGACGGCTTCATCAAAAGCGGCACGAAAGAAAATCCCACATCCTACCAGACCCCCGACGAAGCCGGATGGGAAAGGCTGACCGCCAGCCAGAAAACGCAGTTTACCACAATCAGCGCATTTAAGGACACACTGAACAGTTATCTCGACTATATGGCCTTTGACTCCCGCCCTAACGCCATAACCGGCACATCCTGCAAAGGTATCATCCGGCTGTGCGAGGCTGCCATTTCCGAAAGGCAGGGAGAAATCGCTTCCCTGCAGGAACACCTTGCATCTGTCAATGCGGAAAGGGATGCCCTCTCCGCCTCTGTTCTGCCGCAAAACAATTTCAACACAGAGAACCTGAAACTTTTTTGCCTGCTCATCAACGAGGCAGATTACAGCAGTAAAAATATCGTGACCACAAATCTGGACGATATCCTGACCATGGTCGACGTGGCAGAAACACTTTACCAGGACGCAAAGTCTCATCTGGACATTGCATCCCACCCACAGTATGCCTTCCACACCACCATCGATAATCTCTTCGCGCTGGAAGAATTTGCACCGCTGTGGGAAGACTTCGTCATCGGCAATTTCATCCGGCTGCAGCCGGATCTGTTCCGCGATGATTCCGAGACGCTGCGACTCATATCCATCGAATCAAACCCGCTTCAAACCACCGGGGATATCTCCGTGGAATTTTCCACCATGACGAGATCCCTGTCAGATGTCAACGATCTGGCGTTTCTCTTCGGAGAAGGCGCTTCCGGCTCCCACCCTTCCTCCGGCTCTTCGTCCGGCAGCGGCGGAACCTACGGCAAAAACGATGCGGATATCCAGATTGCCAACAATATGCTGAACGCCCTGCTGAAATCAGAGACCTTCGGCACGCAGATAGCCGACGTGATCCTGGACAGCATCAGAACCAATAAAGGAAATTTCGGAAAACTGATTGCGCACAGCGGCATCTTCGACCGTCTGGAAAGCGGCGAAGTCAAGATTAACGGCGACTGTCTGACCAACGCGGTGAAATCCAACAACTATAACGGCTCTCCCGCCGCTCCTCTCTCCAATACAAGCGGAACCATTATCGACCTGACAAGCGGTGAGTTCAATTTCGGCGGCGGAAAACTGAAGCTGCACGATGACAGTCTGCTCGTCGAAGGCGATGTCATTGCCGACAGTCTGGTGGCAAACCGTTCGGGGACAATCGCCGGATGGAAATTTGATGAAACGGGATTTTATAAGATCGGTGAAAACGGCGAAAAACAGATGGTGCTTGGAGATGAAGGGATTTGCGCCGGAGAAAGCTTTTCTGTAAAACAGGACGGCACCTGTGAGATAAAGGATATAAACGAATTGACGATAGGCAGTATCGAAGTCAATCCTGCTACCGGCATCACAAACAACTGTCTCCAGATCCATAACGGAGAAATCTGTGCATCCTCTCACTGCCGAGAGGATGACGCCTACGGCATCGACCTTGTTTTCGGCAATGACGGAATCGTCGTATACGACGCACAATCCCCGGAAAAACATGCCTACGACTATGCGAAACTGGCGATGGACTCCCTCACGTCCGGCGGTTATCTGGAATTGACGAAAAGGTACAAAAACGATTCTTATCATTCTGTGTCAGAAATTGACCATACCTGTGTCTGTGACGCCAACGGAATCCGCGGCATACAGAAATCGGTGTATGATTATAAGCAACACTTATATGACGATATCATTAAACTGCCTGAAACAGGTTCCGGCACCATAATAAAACCCGATATCGGTATGGATACTGATTCCACAATCAGTTTCTTCCCCGGATTTTCGGAAAATGCCGCATACACTGCCTATGAGTTTGCATACGGCCAGCATATCCGCAATACTTATCTGCTGGAAAACACGAGCAGTTCCGGCTCCCAGCTGCGGCTTGTCGAGAGCGGCGAAATTGTAAAATACGCTTCCTCCTCCAAAAAATACAAGAATCACATCACCACCCAGCTCTCCGATTCCCTAAACCCCCACCGGCTCTACTCCCTCCCCGTCATTCAGTTTCAATACAAGGATTCCTATCTGAGCCCGGGCGACCAGCGTTTCGGCAAAGATATCATTGGTTTTCTGGCGGAGGATGTAAACGAGATCTACCCCATAGCCTGTAACTTAAAAAACGGTGAGCCTGAAGTGCCGGAGTACAACATGCTGATCGCACCCATGTTAAAACTGATCCAGGAACAGCATGAAGAAATCGAAAGTCTGAAACACCGAGTTACTATTTTAGAGCAGAAAGTATAACGCTTCCGCTCTCCATTTACTTATATAAGAAGGAGGAAAATTTCATGGAGCTATTAAGCAAAGATATCACCCTCGGTTTCTACAACGACACCGGCATTATCAACCTGCCCGTGCCCCAGTATGACGCCGGACGGGTTATCTCCATCGGTCTTACAAACGACGGCAAACGGTTCGAGATACCCGAAAACACTGCCGTCTTTTTGAAAGCGATCAAGCCTGACGGGAAACAGGTCAACACCGACGAATGGTGCAGCATCTGCGATAACAAGGTCGTCATCGAAGTGGCCAGACAGCTCTCTGCCGTCCCCGGCACCGTGGAATGTGAGCTGATCTTAGGCGACAATACAGGAAAGCAGTATACCTCCAGCCGCTTCAACATTGTGGTCGGCAAAGCTGTACACAACGACGAAAACCTGACTTCCACCGACACCTACAAGAATATTCTTGACATCCTCCTGGAACTGGATGGCCTAAAAAAGGATCTGGTATTCAAAAAGGAGAAAGACCAGCCGGGCGGTATCCCATCCCTGGACGATCAGGCCAGAATCCCACGGCACGAACTGTACGCCGCCGACCTGAACAATAAAGGAACCGTGAAGCTCGTTGACTCCACCCGTAGCGATTCCACGACAGATGCCGCCACGCCTAACTCCGTAAAGACCGTGAACGATACGCTGGCGGCACATATGACTGACACCGGAAACCCGCACCATCTGACGAAAGATCAGCTGGGTCTTTCCTATGTCGACAATACACCCGACGCCGAAAAACCGATATCGGCCGCGCAGTCGGAAGCCCTCCGCTTAAAAGCTGATATCGCAAGTCCTGTCCTGACCGGTACCCCGCAGGCTCCTACCGCTCCGCCGGGAACCAGTACCACACAGATTGCCACCACCGCCTACACCCAGAAAGGAATATCCGACCATAATATTTCGCCTGCTTCCCATGGCGATATCCGAAATCTCGTTTCGGCGCTCACGACAAGGGTAAACGAACTGGCAGACCGCGAAGATACACCAGACCTCCAGTCACAGTTTGTCAGAAAAACAGGTGACACGATGTCCGGCTCCCTCACCAGCTCCAAGAGCACAAATACCTATCTTGCCGGAAATCAGGGACACGCCATCATCAACTCTGCCGCCGCTGCCGGATCCTATACCATGCTTGATAAGCTCAACTCCACAAACGGATATTTTACGGACGGCGTCCACCAGAACAAACGCCTGTTACAATACACTGCCAAGTCCACCGTAAATGCAGGGACAAACAGTGTGACAAAATCCGTTACCCTGTTAGATGAAAGCGGCAATTCATCCTTTCCCGGAACAGTCTCCGCCGCATCGTTTTCCGGCAACGCCACATCCGCGACAAAGGCAGTCAATGATAAAAACGGAAAAGACATTGCTGCAACTTATGCTACAAAAACCGAGGTTGATGCCCTAAAAAAATCTGTCAGTGATGGTAAATCAGCAGTCGCCGCTTCCATCACTGCAAAGGGCATTGCCACGGCGGCTGATGCGGCGTTTGCCACAATGACAGCAAATATCGGGAAACTGAAAACAACCTTTCGGACACAGTCCAAATCCGTTACACCAAACGCGCATGTGCAGACGGTTTATCCGGACAGCGGATATGACGGCCTCTATGCCGTAAGTGTGGGAGCCGCCCCTAATACCTCCCCGCCCGCTGGGAATAAGAAGGTTCTCCAGAATATTGTCGTCGGGCAATACCGTTCTATATTTCTGAAAACTTACGGGAAAAGAATAAAAGTGTCATCTTCTGTCGCATCCGCCATGAAGGTCGCCACCTATTGGAAATGCAGATATTTTACAGATCATGGAAATGATATCCATTATGGACTCACCGGAGGTAATGATTCCAATGCCATTACACTGGATGCAGAGACTCACACATTTATCGGTTCTGAAAATTGCGATTTTGTTTCCATATGCAGATATACTAATAGTACTTCAACAATCGACCTGACAATAGAATGGATACCCGTTTCATGAGCCAGATCAGCAAATACCACTTATAAAAAAGGAGGAAATACTTATGTTTAAACTTATCTTATCAGACAACACGGAAATACCCGTGTCCAATGGATCTACCCTGTTTGACATTATGGTGGAGCCTGTCCAGTACTCATCCATGTGGAACCACCTCACGGAACGTAACTTAAAACACGTCAGGCTTGTATCAGGGAACGGCGATCTGCTCGATCAGAAAGAGAACCTTGTCGTTGACAGCGAACATTCTTTCCATGAAAAGGAGTCTGTCAAGTGTCATTTCTATCTGCGTGAAAAGACAGAGGTAGAATTGCTGCGGGAACAGGTAGCTGCCCTGACGGCAGAACTTAGCATACATGACGGCGCGATCGCGGATATGGGAGACGCAATCAGCTCCCTTGCCGAGGAAGGAGGCAATATATAATGGGAAGATTTTATGGAATCAAAATTTTAAGCGGCAGCATAACGATTGACGACGTGCCGAAATTATGGAGAAAAGCAGCCGAAAGCTGGCTGACGGATGATGTCAGCGAGAAGGAGGAACCTCATGAAACTATTGAGTAAAGATATCACCCTCGGTTTCTACAACGACACCGGCATTATCAATCTGCCCGTGCCCCAGTATGACACCGGACGGGTTATCTCCATCGGTCTTACAAACGACGGCAAACGGTTCGAGATACCCGAAAACACTGCCGTCTTTTTGAAAGCGATCAAGCCTGACGGGAAACAGGTCAACACCGACGAATGGTGCAGCATCTGCGATAACAAGGTCGTCATCGAAGTGGCCAGACAGCTCTCTGCCGTCCCCGGCACCGTGGAATGTGAGCTGATCTTAGGCGACAATACAGGAAAGCAGTATACCTCCAGCCGCTTCAACATTGTGGTCGGCAAAGCTGTACACAACGACGAAAACCTGACTTCCACCGACACCTACAAGAATATTCTTGACATCCTCCTGGAACTGGATGGCCTAAAAAAGGATCTGGTATTCAAAAAGGAGAAAGACCAGCCGGGCGGTATCCCATCCCTGGACGATCAGGCCAGAATCCCACGGCACGAACTGTACGCCGCCGACCTGAACAGTAAAGGCATCGTAAAGCTCGTTGACTCCGTCCAGAGCGATTCCACGGCAGATGCCGCCACGCCTAACTCCGTAAAGACCGTAAACGATACGCTGGCGGCACATATGACTGACACCAGCAATCCGCACCATCTGACGAAAGATCAGCTGGGTCTTGCATATGTCGACAATACATCCGACGCCGATAAACCTGTATCGGCCGCGCAGTCGGAAGCCCTTCGCTTAAAAGCTGATATCGCAAGTCCTGTCCTGACCGGTACCCCGCAGGCGCCTACCGCTCCGCCGGAAACCAGTACCACACAGATCGCCACCACCGCCTACACCCAGAAAGGAATATCCGACCATAATATTTCGCCTGCTTCCCATGGCGATATCCGAAATCTCGTTTCGGCGCTCACGACAAGGGTAAACGAACTGGCAGACCGCGAAGATACACCAGACCTCCAGTCACAGTTTGTCAGAAAAACAGGTGACACGATGTCCGGCTCCCTCACCAGCTCCAAGAGCACAAATACCTATCTTGCCGGAAATCAGGGACACGCCATCATCAACTCTGCCGCCGCTGCCGGATCCTATACCATGCTTGATAAGCTCAACTCCACAAACGGATATTTTACGGACGGCGTCCACCAGAACAAACGCCTGTTACAATACACTGCCAAGTCCACCGTAAATGCAGGGACAAACAGTGTGACAAAATCCGTTACCCTGTTAGATGAAAGCGGCAATTCATCCTTTCCCGGAACAGTCTCCGCCGCATCGTTTTCCGGCAACGCCACGTCCGCTACAAAGGCCGTCAATGATAAAAACGGAAAAGACATTGCAGCAACTTATGCTACAAAAACCGAGGTCGATACCCTAAAAAAATCTGTCAGTGATGGTAAATCTGCAGTCGCCGCTTCCATCACTGCAAAGGGTATTGCCACGGCGGCTGATGCTGCGTTTGCCACAATGGCAAATAATATTAACAAACTAATTAATGTGTCTGATATACCACCAAAAGAGCCGTTTAAATTTACGCATTCTGTAGGACAATATCGAATAGCCGTTATAAAAACTTGTTTCCATAATATGCATTTAGGGATAACTGTTAATTCTACCGGAAAAGTTATTAGAGATACATATAGTAAAGTTTTCGGTATTAAACCAACTATTTCTACCGATATAACGAAATCAACTGCACTGATCATGAGTCCTTTTATAACGAATGCGACAGCTGACAGGCCAGCTAGTGGATTGTATCTATTGCCATGGACACCAACAGACGCAGACCATCCATCATTGGTTGAGAACAGCCATACTTATGCATATATAATCTTTAGATATGCGGCAAATACTGTGTCTGAATGTACATTCTGTGTTAAATGGGAGGCAAACTAAAATAGAGGTGGCTGTATTGTCTAGTCAAGACTACCGGCTTAGCCGGTAGCCTGCTCTGCCCCTATAAGGGGCTATT
>CBCOZL010000055.1:0-16842 GCA_965114645.1 uncultured Lachnospiraceae bacterium
AATAGCCCCTTATAGGGGCAGAGCAGGCTACCGGCTAAGCCGGTAGTCTTGACTAAAGGGAAAACTATTCTATTATGCCAGACTTTTGCCTCTCTTTGTCGAAAATCCAAGGCAGACTGCTCCAGTCGGACAGGCGTCCGCGCAGGCGCCGCATCGGATACACTCTGCCGAGTCCGGCGTCTTCACGGGATCCACTTCCATTTGGCATACGTCTTTGCATTTCCCGCAGCCGACACATTTGTGACTGTCCACCGCCAGATGAAAGATGCTGAATTTGTTGAACAGTCCATAGATCGCGCCAAGCGGACAGAGCACCCGGCAGAAACAGCGGTAGACCAGAACACAGCCGATGAGTGTCAGGATCAGGATTGCCGCTTTCAGGCCAAACAGTGCGCCGACCGCATTTCTTAGATTTTCGTGGGCAGCGAGAAGAAAGAGGCCGCCCTCCAACGTCCCTGCCGGACAGATATACTGGCAGAAAGCGGGCTTGCCCATGCCCATGTAGTCGGTGGCAGCTATGGGCAGGATCAGGACAAAGACTACCAAAACGACATATTTTACATACAGGAATCCCTTTTTCAGATGCCATTTCGGTGAAGGGATTTTGTGAATCAGTTCCTGCAGCAGTCCGAAGGGACAAAGCCACCCGCAGACTGCCCGGCCGAGCAGCACGCCGAAGGCAAAAAGCAGTCCCGTCACATAAAAACTGAAAGAAAACTGCATGGAACCGTTTACCGCCTGCATGGCGCCGATGGGACAGGCAAAGCCCGCCGCGGGGCAGGAGTAGCAGTTGAGCCCCGGATTGCAGAACTGTTTCCACTTTCCCGTGTATATTTTCCCGCCCTTAAAGTTCAGAAGATGCGCGTTGGAACAGCCGAGGGCGATGATCTGCAGGAGTTTGCGCCTGATTGCATAGGTGATTTTCATATCCTTACTCCCTTTTTCCGTTTTCAGAATACTTGTGCCGGATACATGGCGAAATGCCGTGGTTTGTGCCGCCGCTCTTTATCCAAGTCCGATACATTCCAGACAGATATTGACTGCTTTATTCAAAACGACAACGGCCTCGCCCCTGTGTAAGCCATAGATGAGAAAGACACAGGCGGTGATAAGACCTGCCGCCCGTGCCCATATTTTGGTTTTACTGCCCATTCAGGTAATCCTCCACGAATGTCTTGTAACCGTCCACGTTTGCTCCCACAATCGGGTCGCCCACGATGTTTCCCTCCTTGTCGATGAAGAGGGTGGTGGGTACGCCGACCACATCTTTCAAAATCGGAGCAAAGTCCATGTTGGCGATCAGATTGGTGAACTCTGCGCCTGCCTTATCCGTTATTTCAACCGCTAAATCGCGGTGTTCGGTGTCTTCCTCCCCGTTGATATCAATAATAAGGCCAACGATCTGCACATTGTCAGGCATCTCCTTTGCCCACTCACCAAGCTCCGGCATTTCTCCGATACAGGGACCGCAGAAGGTGCCCCAGATATTGAGCACGGTCAGATCCTTTTCTGTAAATATACTTTCGGTGACCGTATTGCCGTCCAGATCTGTCGCGGTAAAGGCAGGAAAAGCGGATGCGTCCGTCTCCTGCGCCTGCGAGTCAACAGCGTCAGCGCTTTCCGAAGTATTGCTTTCAGTGGCGGGGGAAGATAAGGCGGCATCCGCGCTGCCTCCGCTGCCGGTGGATGTGCCTGCACAGCCTGCCAGTATTGCGGCAGGAAGCAGGATGCAGCACAGGGCTGCGTATTTCTTTATGGGATTGTTTTTTTGTCTCATCATTACCTCCATAATTAAAATGGTATACTGCGGTCTGCTGTGCTTTCCGGCAGTATGTCTATCATAGCATAACTGGAAACAGACTTCAAATATAACAGGAATGGAAGAAAGTAATAGGTATTGCAGAAAAAGTCCTCCCCATTTACAATACATAAGTGTGGTGTTAATATACAGTTAGCCTGGTGAAGGAACATTTTATGGTGTAGCAGAAATAGAAAAGCAGGTGCGGGGAGACGGTTTTCCGTGGACGAGGCAGAGACGAGGAAAAGGAAGGTCTGAGGCATATATGTTTTGGGATAACGTGTCGGGAGTATATGATTTGTTTGAAACGGTATATAACGGAAAAGTATACCGCAGGCTTGGTCAAAAAGTGGCAGAGGAAATCGGGCCGAAGGATGTGGTGCTGGAGTGTGCCTGCGGGACGGGCTCGATCAGCAGATACATCGCCCCGAAGTGTCGGAAACTCATTGCAACGGACTTTTCCACAGGGATGTTGAGACAGGCGGCAGGAAACTGCCGTGCCTATGACAATGTCAAAGTGAGGAGGGCGGATATGACGCATCTGAAGTGCCGCGATAACAGATTTGATAAGGTCGTTGCGGGGAATGTCATTCATCTGTTGGATGATCCCTGTGCCGCATTGAAGGAGCTGGAGCGGGTCTGCAAGCCGGGCGGAAAAATGATCGTCCCGACTTATATCAACGCGTCGGAAGGCGTGAATAAGAGAGCGGTTCGTCTGCTTGAAATGGCTGGCGCAAACTTTAAGAGGCAGTATGATCTTCCGTATTATCGGAAGTTTTTTGCGGACATGGGGTACGAGAATATCTCCTTTTTTGTTGTTGACGGGAGAATGCCATGTGCGGTAGCTGTGATTACCAAGCGGTAAAGGCTGACGCTGTATTTTATTCGTCAACCATTACCCCCTCTTTTGCACCAGCGTATACTCAAAGCGGGTGGTGAGATAGTAGGAGGTAAAAACTTCTATGGGGATTTCCGCATTCTGACAGATTCCGTAAGTCAGGCCGGTGGAGTAAAGCAGGGGTGTGCTGTCATCCACATCCAGATACCTGGCCACACTGCCGGGACTGGAGACTGCCTTCAGTTTCAAGGAAGTGTTGGTGATGGTGACGCCGTAGTCTGTCTCCAGAACATGGTACAGGGACTGTTCTTTAAAATCGCAGGACTCAATGTCCTGGAAAATCCGATAGGGGAGTGTCGTCTGCGTAAGGCACAGCGGAAGACCATCCGCATAGTAAATGCGCTCCATGTGAAAGACGGGGTCGGCTTTTGGAAGTTTGAGCAGCGCACATTCCTCCTGGGTGCAGATACGGATCTGCGCGGTGATAACCTTGCGGCTTGGCGTCATGCCGTGCCGCAGGATTTCTTCTGTGTAACTGTAAACGGAGGTAAGTTCCTGCAGGGGAGCGCGGCCCTTGACACGGGTGCGCCTTCCCTGCATTTTTTCAATGTATCCGTGATGGTATAGTTCATCAATGGCGCGCCGCGCAGTGACACGGCTCACCTGATACAGCTCCATCAGGTCGGACTCGCTTGGAAGTTCTGAACCGCCCGGCAGTTCGCCGGAATCTATTTTTTCTGCAAAATCCTGCTCGATGACAGCATATTTGGGCAGGCGTTTTTCTGTGTTATGATCCATATATGAAAGACTCCCATGTATTCGGCTGCGTTTTTGAAAAGATCTGATTTGGAACGGTTTATCACATCTGTTGGAGACCTGGAGGGACAACCCTATCCGTCTAAATTATATGAGAAACGGGGAGGAAAGTAAACCTTAAGGAGGAAGAATCTCCCCGGAATAGAAGGAGATTGGACGGGAAAATGTGATGGAATGTGAAAGATAACCAGTAAATGGAAGAAGAAAGCCGGCCTTTTGTGAATACTATACAAAAACTGAGCCGTCTGTTTTGCTAAAATACCAACTTGATATAATAAATTGAATAACTTATCATAATAAGTGAAAGGAGATATTGCGATATGAATGAGAAAGTGTTGGGGGTTTTATACGGAATGGCCATTGGGGATGCGATGGGCATGCCGCCGGAGCTTTGGAGCAGAAAGCGGGTGAAGGCGCACTATGGGGAGATCACGGATTTTCTCGACGGGTGCCCCGAGAACGTGATCTCCTATCAGTATAAGGCAGGGCAGTTTACGGATGACACAGGGCAGGCGCTGGCGATTCTTGACAGCCTGATGGAGACGGATTTTGTTCCCTCCGCCCAGAATATTGCCCAGCATATTTTGGAGTGGGCGAAAAAGGAGAATGCTTTTGAAAATAATATTCTCGGCCCCACGTCCAAGGTTGCACTGAAGCTTTTTGAGGAGGGGAGGAGCGCGCGGGAGTTCTCGGATGAGGCGGTTTCCAACGGCGCGGCCATGAGAATTGCACCCGTGGGCGCACTCTTTACGCCGGATCAGGAGGAGGCGCTGTGCAGATATGTGGCGGCGGTATCGCAGGTGACGCACACCAGTGATGTGACGATTGCGGGAGCATCTATGATTGCCGCGGCGGTGGCGTCGGCTGTCACCTACGGGGACAGGGAGCGCATGATCGAGGACGCCCTCTCGGTGGAGGAATATGCGCTGTCCCTCGGGGCATCCACAGTCAGCCCGTCTCTGGGGGCAAGGACAAGGCTTGGCGTCAGGATGGCGCAGGCATATGCCGATGATGAGGAGACATTTCTGGAGATGCTCTACAATCTGGTGGGTGCGGGCGTCAACACGTCGGAATCCGTGCCTGCGGCACTTGCCATCGCTTACTACAGCTTTGATGTGAAAAAGTGTGCGCTGATGTGTGCCAACCTGGGCGGTGATACGGACACGATCGGCGCTATGGCGACGGCGGTCTGCGGAGGCGCAAAGGGGTTTCAGGCGATACCGAAAGCCTATGTGGAGCAGATTGATACGGCAAATGAGGCGGATCTGAACAGATATGCGGCGGCAATTGCAGCGAAAAGAGGGAGGGTGTAAATGGGCAGAGGATGTTTGGTGATCGGTGCGGCCATGCTGGATATTATTATGGAAATTGACCGTCTGCCTGTGTCGGGAGAGGACGTGTATGCCAGAACACAGAGCATGACAGTGGGCGGCTGTGCCTACAATGTGGCGGATATTCTGAAGCATTTTCAGACAGACTATACGCTGTTTGCCCCGGTGGGAACCGGGATGTATGCGGATTTTATTGAAAAACAACTGCATAGGAGCGGGCACGAAAGCCCAGTGAAATCGGAAGCGTCTGACAACGGATACTGTCTGTGTCTGGTGGAGGCGGACGGTGAGCGGACATTTCTCACACTGCCCGGGATCGAGTGCCGGTTTGAGAAGGAATGGTTTGCGCAGCTGGATGCCGGCAGGTATGATGCCGTCTATGTGTCCGGCTATGAGTTGGAAGGGGAGGGCGGGGGAGTGATTCTGGATTTTTTGGAAAAACACCCGGAGTACACGGTATATTATGCGCCCGGCCCCCGGATCACCTATATTGCGGAGGATACGAGGAACAGAATGACGGCGCTGTCTCCCGTACTCCATCTGAATGAGAGGGAGGCTCTGACCTCCACAGGAAAATCAACGGCGGAGGAAGCGGCCGCAGAGCTTGCGCGGCAGACAAATAATACGGTTCTGGTAACGCTCGGCGAGCGGGGCGTATATCTGTGGGAAAACGGGGATGGAAAGGTTGTACCGTCGGAAAAGGCCAAAGTGGTCGACACCATAGGAGCCGGGGATTCCCACATCGGGGCGGTGATTGCCGCGCGCCAGATGGGAAAGGACTGGGAAGAGGCCATTCGCATGGCAAACCGGGTGTCCGCGATGGTAGTCAGTGTGAAAGGACCGACTTTAACTGCGGAAGAGTTTGAAAAAGGGAGGAAGAACGATGGATAAAGTGAAAAAATTTTTTGAAGGATGGAGTAAATTTGAGATAAGCTGGCTGTTGTTGTCCACAGTGATCATGGTGGCGCTCAGCATCATATGGGGCGACAATCTGCTTGCGCTGATCAGCGGCATTACGGGGATTCTCGGCGTGGTGCTGGCGGCGAAGGGAAAGGTCAGCACCTATGCATTCGCCACGGTGAATGTGGCTATCTACGCGTACCTGACTTTCAACAATCACCTGTACGGGGAATTTATGTTGAATGCCTTCTACTACATTCCGATGAATTTCGTTGGGTTTTACCTGTGGTCGAGACACAAAGACCAGGACAGCGGGGAAGTGGAGGGTAAGGCGCTGACCTTGAGACAGACCATTATCCTGCTTGTCACCGTGGCGGTTGTGGTGGTGATTTACTGGCAGATTTTGAGCCGGATCGGCGGGCAGCTTGCCCTGATCGATGCGATGTCCACGGTGTTTTCCGTGGTGGCCCTTATCATGCAGGTGGCCAGATACGCGGAACAGTGGCTTTTATGGATTATCGTCAATGTGGTATCGGTCATCATGTGGGTGCTTCTGATCGGACAGGATTCCTCAGCAGTTACTATGGTTGTGATGTGGGTCGCTTATCTGTTTAACTCAGTGTACGGATATTACAACTGGAAAAAACTGGCCGCGAAGGGAAAGTAAAACAAGGAGCCGCTTGCTATGCAGGCGGCTTCGTTTTATGATATAGGAGAGTAAAACCGTGTGACACCACGACAGAGCGGTGGATAAACAGGACAGAAGATGACGGAGGCGGCAGGAATGAAAGAAATGGTGCAGATGTTTTTTACTTTTTTGAAAATCGGCATGTTTACCTTTGGAGGCGGTTATGCCATGATTGCGCTGCTGAGAGATGAGTTTGTAGAGAAGAAGAAATGGATCACGAATGATATGTTTCTTGATATGGTTGCGATCGCTGAATCCACGCCGGGACCGATAGCGGTCAACAGCGCTACCTATATCGGGTATCAGATTTCCGGGTTTTGGGGAGCTCTTGTGTCCACTGCCGCTGTCTGTATTCCATCGTTCTCAATCATATATGTCATTTCACTGTATTTTGACCGTTTTTTGGAGATGACCTATGTCGGTTATGCCCTGGAAGGGATACAGGCGTGCGTGGTGTACTTAATCTTTTCGGCCGCAGTGCGCATGACAAAGGAAGTCTGCCATACGTTTTTTCACAGAGTGATTGTGGTACTGGTATTTGCCGCCATGCTTCTTTTTTCTCTTCTGTCCGTCTCTTTTTCCGCAGTATTCTATATTGTGATCTGCGGCCTGGCCGGTGTTGCGCAGTATCTTGTGGGGAGCCTGTATAGAAGGAGAAGTGAAAAATGATTTATGTGCAGTTGTTTTTTGCGTTTCTGAAAATAGGCGCAGTTTCTTTCGGCGGCGGTTACGGCATGATTTCCCTGATTCGGGAAACGGTGCTGAAAAATCAATGGCTGACAGACGGTGAGTTTATGGCTTTTGTGGCTGTTTCCGAATCGACGCCCGGTCCGCTGGCCGTGAACATGGCGACTTTTGTCGGCGCTTCGCAGGGGGGTATACTGGGAGCCTTCCTGGCAACCCTCGGTGTGGTGCTGCCGGCATTGATACTGATGCTGCTCATTGCTTCCTGCATTCAAAATCTGTTAAAATATGCGGGCGTCAAAGCCTTTCTCCAAGCGGTCCGTCCCTGCATTGCCGCATTGGTTCTGGCCACGGCAGTTATTATGGGTCTGCAGGTTTTTGGCGGTATAAAACACTTAGAGGATGCCGTTGTCCCTTATTATGACAGAATTTTTGTTTTTCTGGTATTGTCAGTATGGGGCGTGCTTGCCAGAAAAGTGAAACGGAAAGCGCCATCGCCCATTTGGATGATCGTGGTGTCTGCAGCGCTTGGGGTTTTCATAAAATGTATATAAAACGGATGTCTGGGAGAGAAGTGGTTAGGGAGCATTTATATTTTGGGATAACATGTTGGAGAGCGTGAAGAAAGGGGAAAAACATGCAAGTTAAAAACATAACGGTATCACACCGCAACAGGACAATTGATGCAACGTACTATAAACCGAATGGAGAGGGCAGCTTTCCGTTAGTGATTTTCAGTCATGGCTATAACGGTCACAAAGAGGATGCGGCGCTTTCGGCAAAATATTATGCAAAAAGCGGAATCGGTGCGGTCTGTTTTACTTTTTGCGGCGGAAGCACAAGAGATGCCAGTGGCTTTCCGACAACGGAGATGACCTTATTTACAGAAAGGGAAGATTTGCTTGCCGTTGTAGACGAAGTGAAGAGGTGGCCGTGGGTGGACAGCAGCCAGATCTATTTGTTCGGCTTCAGTCAGGGTGGCATGGTCTCTGCGCTGGCAGCAGAGGAAAGATGCGAGGATATTCATGCGCTAATTTTATTGTATCCGGCTTTCTGTATTGCGGATAACTGGAACGAGCGCTTTAAGAAAGCGGAGGATATACCGAATACTGAGATCTTGTGGGATATGACGCTGGGACGTAAGTTTTTTGAATCCATCCGCGGTTTCCGCATCAAAGAACGGATCGGGAAATTCGGCGGACGGGTTCTTTTGATGCACGGGACGGAGGATGAGGTTGTGGGTCTGGAATATGTAAAATGGGCGTCAGAAAAATATGCGGATGCCCGACTGGAACTGTTTCATGGTGAGCCGCACGGATTTTCGGAAGAGGGGAACAGGCGGATGGAGGCAATGGCGCTGTATTTCATCCATGAATGTATGACAGACAGAGGATAAGCAGCGGTGCCCCCGTGCGGCAGCCGTCTAATCCCTGCCCGGTCTGCGGTCTCCGATATACATAAAGAGACAGATGACCGTCAGAATCGTTTCCACCACAGGCTGGGCCGCAATGACGCCGTTCAGTTTCCAGAAATGGTTTAGCAGCATGACGCCCGGAATAAACAGCGCCGCATTTCTGAGAAGTGTGATGACCAGCGATTTAACCGCTTTTCCCAATGCCTGAAAATAACTGGTTATCATATTGATGACACCGAGCATGGGAGCCGACAGGCAGAGAATTTTCAGGAAGTAACCTGTCTGCGCAATCAGGCTGGCGTCCTGTAGAAAGATCGCGGCAAGAGCTCTTCCGAAAAGCATAAAGACAGCAGTAAACACCGCCCCTAAAACAACCCCGTACAGCATCGCATATTTCACGGTATCGGACATCCGTCTTTTCTCGTTTGCGCCGTAATAGTAGCCGACCAGAGGGGCAACGCCCTGCGCTAAGCCGACCGAAAGCAGAATCGGAATCATATCCAGCTTATAGGCAATACCGTAGGAAGCCACCGCGTCAGAGCCGTATATGCCGATATAGTTGTTCAGAACGATATTGGAAACGCTCATAAGTACGGTGATGAGGGCGCCCGGAATGCCGATGCCTACGACTCTGCGTATCATGGTGGCGTTTAGCGAAAACCGTCTGAAGGAAAGGGGGACCAGCTGGTTCCCGCGTTGTTCTTCACGGATCATGCAGATGATATAGTAAATGGACGCGCAGACAAATCCAAGAGAGGTCGCAAGCGCGGCGCCTGCCGTTCCCCAGCCGAGAATTGCAATAAACACATAATCCAATATCATATTGATTACATTTCCGAGTACCAGTCCGACCGTCCCTTCTTTGATCAGTCCGACCGAACGGAACAGATGGACAAATCCGTTCGCCAGCATAATAAAAGGAGCTCCCGCAAAAATCCATTTCAAGTAATCGCAAGTATAAGCCATGTTGTCCGCATCCGCGCCAGATATCCGGGCTAATGGCTGCAAAAAGACAAGCCCCGCTATGAGCGTGGCAGCGCCCGCAATGACCATCGCGTACACACAGAAATTCATGGTCGCGCCGGATTCTTCTTTTTTATTTTCTCCCAGCAGTCTGGCAATGACGCTGCTGCCGCCCATGCCGAAAACGCAGGCAATGGACATGATGATGAGCAGGATCGGCGCGCACAATGTCACAGCGGCGATTGTCGCGGGCTCCTTGGTCAGGGACACAAAAAAGGTGTCTGCGATATTGTAAATCAGCGTTGTGAGCTGTCCCAGCATGGAGGGAAGCCCCACTCGCATGATTGCTTTTGATATCTTCTTTTCTTCGTATACGGATGTCATAGTTTTCTCTCCTTCTGCGCTGTTTTTTGGCTCAACAAAGTTGAGTCAGCACATCTGTTTGCTCTTGTTTTTTCTACATGATAAGGTAAAATAGTTCTAAAAAACGGGACATATGTCCTGCTGGGGAGATGTTTGATGGAAAGAATTTACGATCAAGAAAAAATTGCTGAAAGCATTGCCAGGAGCAAATACCATGAGATACTGGAATCACTGAACATTGATTTTTACCTGATCAGATATGAAAAAGGCGAGCTGGTGTGTTCTCCATTTCAGACAGAACTTCTATTTCAGATTGTGGAGCAGGGATCTATTGATATCTATTTTATCCGGGATGACGGGACGCGGTATTCCCTGTCGAACGGAACAGCAGACTACTTTCTCGGGGACATGGATCTCTTTTATCCGAAAAGCGGCAGTATTTATGCGGAAGCGTCCGAAAGCCTGACCTGCATCGCCTTTTCGATTGAAAAACACAGGGAAACACTTCTCTCAAACAGCGGGTTCCTTTTGTTTATCTGCAGGAGCCTGTCCGCGAAAATCGGTGCCATCACTACGATGGATGCGGCTCCCGCGTCCCTTACGGAGCGGATGCTGTCCTATATGAAATACAAGTGCGAAGGGGCGGTCTTAAAGGGAGTGGAGCAGGCTGCTTTTCATCTGCACTGCAGCCCGAGGCAGCTTCAGCGGATTTTGAATCGGTGCGAGGCGGACGGGGTGATTAGGAAGATTGGGAAGGGGACGTATCAACTCACATTTGTGCTTGCGGAAGATGACAAAAACGATTATAATAAAATATAAACAAGAACAAATGAGAATAAACAAGTTAGAACGATTATGCGCGAGTGGGGTGACACGGATTATGTTTATGGAAGAGCGGCAAAAGGATATTGTTCGTAAAATAAATGAAGCAGGACGAATTCTTGTATCGGAGATTCAGGAATATTATCAGATTTCTGCGGACTGCGCAAGGCGGGATCTTAGGCTGTTAGAAAGCAAAGGGCTTCTGCAGAGAACACATGGCGGTGCCATTGCGGTCAGGCCGGAAGAACGGTATCCCGAAACAACTTATAATCCAATAGATGTAAAAGAAGTACAGGCGGATTATCTGGCGGTTGCCAGGAGAGCGTTGGCATATATAGAAAATAAGGATGTCATTTATATTACCACATCGCTGGTGGGATATTATATGGCCGAAAACATGCCGGAGGATGTAACGATTACCGTATTGACGAATTCTGTTACCATTGCAGAGGCGCTGCGAAAAAAGATGAATATATCCGTTATTCTGCTTGGTGGCGAGATGTCCCACCGCGGGCACTGCCATGATTTTTATACCATTCAGATGGTAGAAAATATCCGAATTGATAAAGCTTTTTTGTCCCATGCCGCATTATCTTGTGACTTTGGAGCCTCCATACATGATCCGGCCGGAGCCGCGTTTGGAAAAGCCGTTATGAAAAACAGTGCAAGGAATATCGGGTTATATCCGTCCAAAAAAATAGGCAAAAACTCCATTCACTCCGTATGCCGGATAGAAGACTATGATTTGCTGATTACGGATGACAACGTGCCGCAAGATTTTCTCGCGCGGACAAGAGAACTTGGCGTGGTTGTAGAAACAGTTGATTGGAAAGGAGCCTGAATGTACTGTATATTGGTGACAGGAATCCCGGCAGCAGGGAAAAGTACGATGGCAGAAATGATGGCACAACAGTTGAAACTGCCTGTTATTTCAAAGGATACCGTGAAAGAACTGCTGTTTGACAATGTTGGCTTTCGGTCGAGGGAGGAAAAGGTAAATCTCGGAATAGCCAGTATGGAAATCATGTATTATGTGGCAGGTCAGCTTATGAGCGCGGGCCAGCCCTTTATCATGGAGAATAATTTTGAATATTCGTCGCAGCAGGGAATCCAAAATCTGTTGGAGAAATATCAATATCCCGCATTGACAATTGCGCTGACAGGTGATTACAAAGCCATTTATCAGCGTTATCTGGAAAGAGAGAGCAGTCCTGACAGGCACAGGGGTCATGTAGTGAACGACTGCTATCCTGAAAAGAGAAAGAACGGTCCCGCAATATGTAAAGTGACGCCGGTTTCTTATGAAAATTTTGTGCAGGGAATAGAACAGAGGGGATTTGACGCTTTTTGGGTGGATGGGAAACAGATGAAAGTGGATACGACGGATTTCTCAAAAATTGATATGGAAGAATTGGTTTCGCAGATTGCGGCGTGGACGGGGGAGATCCGGCATGATTGACGCGCATGTTCATTTGGAAAAAGGAGAATATACAGTAGAGTGGATCGAACAGTTTATTGACGCAGCGATAAAAAGAGAGATAGATGAGATTTTCTTTTTGGAACATACGCATATTTTCAAAGAGTGCGCTCCTTTATATGATGAGATGTCTGCGTATAATGAATATCAAAAGAACTGGTATCAGAAAAAATGGGAGCAGGCACGGCCGATCGGAGAGTATATTGATTACATAGAAAAAATAAAACGTTTGGATTTCCCTATCCGCTTAAAATTTGGGCTGGAGGTATGCTATTCCCCGGAGCATGAATCTGATATAGCCAAAATCAAACAACTGCATTCCTTTGATTTTGTGACAGGTTCTATCCATTTTATTGACGGATGGGCGTTCAGCCATCTGAGACAGCGGTGGGAGAAGAAGGATTACGACATTGATAAATTGTATGAGAGGTATTATGCGCTTATGCTGTCACTAATTAACAGCGGCCTGTTTTCGGGGGTAGCCCATCCGCAGTCATTACAATGTTATGGAGCATATCCGCAAAAAGATTACAGACATATTTATCTACAGCTCGCACAGGCGCTTTGTGAAAATGGCATGTATATAGAGGAAAACAGCGGCCTGGCAATTAACTATGGAGACAGACGGCTGGGGATGAATTTGGACATGCTGGAATGTATGGTAAAATGCGGTGTGCCGGTTTATACAGCATCTGATGCGCATTTGCCTGCAAATGTCGGTTTGTATATCAAAGAAATGGATGGTCTGATTCGGTCTGCAGAAGTGAGGGCTGGTGGGGTTCAGCGCAGTGGGGCATTGCGGGATTGCCATATATCGGATAAACTATAAACAGAAACCAGAATTAGGGAGATACCGGGAATGAAATTAAAGAATATTTTGATTGTCGTAAAAGATATTGAAAAATCAAGACAGTTTTACCATGATCTGTTTGGGCTCGATCTGGTGCTTGACAATGATGGCAATATGATTTTAACGGAGGGGCTTGTGCTCCAGGATGAGAAAATATGGAAGACGTTTTTGGGAAAGGACATCATTTCAAAAAACAATGCCTGCGAATTGTATTTTGAGGAACAGGATTTAGAAGCATTCCTTGAGAAACTGGATCAGCGCTATCCAGAAATCCAGTATGTGAATCGGCTTATGACACACAGCTGGGGACAGAGAGTTGTCCGCTTTTATGATTTGGACGGCAATCTGATTGAAGTGGGAACGCCAATGTAATTGGGAATTTATAAAAGAGGTGCCAATATGAGATCAGAACAAGAAATGTACAGCGTCATTTTGGAAACTGCAAAAGAGGATGCCAGAATTAAGGCTGTTTATATGAACGGTTCAAGAACGAACGAGAATGTTCCCAAAGATATGTTTCAGGATTACGATATCGTTTATGTTGTGGAAGATACCGGGAGCTTTATCGCGGACAAAGAATGGATTGCGGTTTTTGGGGAAATTCTTTATATGCAATATCCTGATGAAAGTCCCAATTATCCTAGCGATAAGAAAAATCATTATGGTTATCTGATGCAGTTTGCAGACGGAATCAGAATGGATCTGACGATACAGTCTGTCGATTATGCATTACAGCATATTGAAGACGACAGGCTCTGCAAAATTTTATTGGATAAGGACAATATACTTCCTGAAATAGAAGCGGCAGCAGATTGCCAGTATTGGGTTAAGAAACCGACAAAAGAGCAGTATCTGGCGGCTTGCAATGAATTTTGGTGGTGTACCAACAATCTTGCAAAGGGATTATGGCGGGAGGAAATCCCTTATGTGCAGGATATGACAAATGGTATTGTAAGGCCGGAACTTATCAGAATGTTAAATTGGAAAGTGGGTATTTTAACAGATTGGTCGGTAAGCACCGGGAAATCATCGAAATACTTGTATAGATGGCTTTCAGAGGAAGAATGGAAGCTGCTTTTATCCACTTATTTTGACGGCAATGTGGATCATGCATGGAAGTCTGTATTTGATATGTGCGAGTTGTTTGGAAATACAGCGCAGTTTGTCGGGAAGAAATTGGGCTGGGAATATAATGAAAAGGAGGGGAAGGCAGCCAGGGCTTTCCTGGAGGAGGTACATCAAATGTTAAAAGAGCCCCTCGAATGAGGGGCAGCAGAGCGGTAATTTCCTGTATGTCATCTTTCACATTTTTTCGCTCATAAACAATTCTCCGCAATCGAATGATAAATAAGGGAAAAACCATATTCTAAAAACGCTTTTTTAGATAACCCCATTGACTTTTTGATATATTCCTCCTTGTTTGCGGCAAGCTGAATGATTCCAGAAAGCATGCCCCAAAAATTGAATATGGCAGGTGAAATTTCCAAATCACCTCGTAAATCTCCTTTTTCCATACCAGAGAATAAAAAGTGCTTTATTTTTTCATTTATTTCTTCCCCGATTTGATAGGTTTCCTTTTCTTCCGGCAGATAGTCACGGCTCTCAAAGTCAATGTTGATTTTGTCCAATACCATTTTGAAATAAAAGGGAAATTCCTCCTGATACTGCACCAGCCCTTGACAGATAAAGTCATATCTTGCTTTCGTGGTTTCATGCTGTATCAGAGCAGATGATATATAGTCGTAAAGTTTTTTCATACTGTTCAATACCAGAAGCCCGACGATCTCCTCTTTGTTTTCAAAATATACATATAATGTTGCTTTACTGTAACCGGCAGCTTTTGCAATATCGTCCATAGAAGCAGCGGCAATTCCTTTTTCCATAAATAAGGCAGATGCCGCAGACACGATCTTTTCCCGATGTACGCTTCGGGGTTCTTTTTTTCTTCGTCCCATGTGTTCCTCCTTGCAATAACTAAACTTATAGTTTAATTATATGGGATCGGATATCATCCTGTCAATGATATTCCGCAATCCAATCTCCCGACAATTAACGGAACAAAATCATTTATCGGCTACCGAAAGCCGAGGGTGGTGAGCACTGAGCAGAGAGAGCGGGCAAGGCAGATGATGATTGCAAAGAATAAGACAAAGAGAGTTTAAGTAAATCTTAAACTAATTTTAATGAAGATGTGTGCGCATTTCATGGTTACAATTCAACCTTGGGTAATTCATAGTCTGCTTAATGTTGGATAAATGCCTATTTTGTTGACTGAGAAAAATCAAGACAGAAGAATGATGTGAAAATTGTATATTGTTTACCCTTGGGTAGCGATTATCTTATATAATTAGGAAATTCCTCCAGCCAGAGGGATCTATAACAAAAAAGCCCGCGTAAAAGCGGGCACAGACTGTCAATATGGAATTTTGATTATAACCTGTGCGCCGCCAGTCTTTTCAGAGTTGCTTAAAATAAGCTGTCCGCCATGTTTGGCTATTATGGAGTCTGCTACATAAAGACCTATTCCATAATGCGATTTGGAATGTCTGCTTTGTTCGTCCATAAAAAAAAGTTCGGTCGCATGTTTTAACGCTTCGGGAGAAAAACCACTTCCCATATCAGTGATAGAGCATAGGATTGAATTATCTTTTTCATATACTTCAAAGAAAACTGTTTTTTCTGCTGGTGTATATTCTATTGCATTTGCAAAAACATTTGCAAAAACTCTTATCAGTTGTTCACTGTCTGCAAAGATATATTCCCGATCAACATTCTCCCTCCATTCCAAATAGATATTTTTTACAGCGCACAAACCTTTTGCCTGTGTACGGATTTCCTGCAATAAGGAAGATAATTTTACATTTTTACGGCGAAAAGGAAAATTCTCTTTTGCTTTTGTCATGTCAATTAGCGTTTCAATATAGTCCTGCATTTGAACAACACTGCCCTCGATATAGTCCGCACATTCTTTCTGATTATCGGCAAGTATCGTGTCATACAGCAGCTCCGTATTTCCACGGATAATAGTCAGTGGTGTTTTCAAATCATGTGCCAAAGCTGAAATCTGCTCCTGCCTTAATTTATCCGCTTGCCATTGCTCGGCAAGCGAATTTTTTAGTGCCTGTTTCAAGTGTTCCAATGCGGATAAGGCGCGGTCTACTTCAAATATGCCACTACTTTCAATCTTAAAATCCAAATCCTGCTTCTCAATTTTCTGGGTTACGATAAGCAGTTTGTCAATTTTCCTGCCCGTATATTTCCCAAACCAATGGGAAACAAGGAGCAGCAAAACGATAATCTCAATCATTATCAGCCCGATAAGGCAAAAGTCGGATGTCGGGCATATCCGTCGAAGCGCTGGATTGCTGAATTGTGAAGTCAAACGGTATCGCAAAAGAATGACTTCATTCTCACGGCCAACAATCCGAACACGGTATGGGTGAACTACATTCTTTCCGTTTATGACAGCTTTCTCCCAAAAGGTGTTGGCGGTATCTTCTGATAAAGAACCGTACTGGAACGCACCTGTGGGAGAATAAACGCCATAATCGCAAAAGCTGGGAATGTCGGCTGTATCAAATAATTTATCTGTCTGTATTTTTTCTGCTGCGTCATCAATACTATCCTCAATATTCATGGCAGGAATAATGACTTCTGTATTGATGAAGAGCATATATAGACCAACATTAACGGCAATAATGAAAAGGATACCTCCGGCAACAGTGAATATATACCGCATGAACACAGAACGTAGTTTTTTTACTCCCATTTATAACCCACCCCCCAAACCGTTTCAATAGGGGATAATTTGACAGCCGCTAACTTACTGCGGATATTTTTTACATGAGTGGCTATCACACTATCGTCACTTTCTCCCTCAAAACCAAAAACAGCTTCA
>CBCOZL010000056.1:0-15676 GCA_965114645.1 uncultured Lachnospiraceae bacterium
AGTATTTCCTGCAGGCGACTTTCATATAATAGCAGATGAATAATTGGATGTCAACAGCTTTTTTTAATTTCTTACAAATTTCTTTTTTTTCCTACAGATAAACGGATATTCCGCCTTTCTGGCTGCCCTGTGCGTCTATTGAAGATGGAGTGTTCCATCCTGCTCGCCGCCCCGGAGTATAAAATCTATTGTATTGGGATTGGTTCCCTGGGGCACCTCCACGATACTCACCATATCCACAGATGAGCCTGCCGGTATCACACTGTCATAAGTCTGCATATCGTTCACCAGCATCGTAGCCAGCGCTCCCTTGCTTGCCTCACCATTCACCGATACCCGGAACGTCGCCCGGTAACTCATCATATTTAAAGTCTGGTCTACTGCTGTCAGATTCTGGGCGTTAAACTTTAATACCAAAAGCTGCATACCGTTTGACGCATCCATCGAGAAAAACGGAGTTTCATCCTCCGCCTGCGGCGGATAGGAATCCGCCATCTCCCATCCCGTGTAACTTATCATGATATTGGGAATACCGTAATACTCTTCCACAGAGGATATGGCTGGCTGTGATTCCTCCTCATCTTGACTCACATCCACCACTTCAGCGGCCTCGTCAAGTTCGGGCTCTTCCGGCATTTCCTCTTCCGGCAGCTCAGGCTCTGGTTCTTCCGTCTCCTCCTCAGTTTCATACCCCGTTGTGTCCACCAGTTTTCTTCCGTGCCCCTTATCGTATTTTAACAGCACGCCCACCGCGTATTCCGATATTAATTCAGTCTCAGTCTGTGTCAGATCAGGCACCGTAGCGCATCCCGTCATCATAAGAGCCGCTGCCACACTGCACAAAAGAACATTCGCCTTTTTCACGTCCGCATCTCCCTGTTGTAAATTTAGTTTACATCAAAACCGCAAATTCACGCTCCGCACACTTTGCGTTATTATATTATAACCCACATTTTTTATTCTTACAAGTCAAAACCTGGTAGTACGACCGATTCGGCTGCGTCTTTCGCAAATTTACTGTTACGCCATGTCCAACTGAAACCAGAACTCCACACCATTATCATAGTTGATCACGCCATACTCCCGGTTCATGGATTCCATAATTGCCTTTACGATGGAAAGACCGATCCCGCTTCCGCCATATTCTCTCGTTCTGGACTTGTCTACTTTATAAAATTTATCCCACAAATGCTCCACACTCTCCTGTGGAATCGGATTTCCCGTGTTAAATACCGAAACGCGCACCCGGCTGTCAATCCTTCGGATTTTTACGTCTATGATTTTCTCGTCACCCGCATAATTGATGGCGTTGGTGAAATAATTCATAAACACCTCCTCCACCCGGAACTCATCGCCCCAGACATAAACAGGTTCATAGTCATCCATACGGACGGATATTTCCTTTTGACGGATTAAGATATCTGCGGATGCAATATAGTTTTTTACCAGGGCTGTCACGTCAAAGCGTTCCATATTGACAATCTCGTTGCCTGCTTCCAGTTGATTGAGGGTAAGGAGATTTTTTACCAGAGCGTTCATTTTGGACGCCTCATCCACAATCACATCACAATAAAACGCCCTGCTCTCGGGATCCTCGCTGATCCCTTCCTTCAATCCTTCCGCATATCCCTGGATGAGTGCGATCGGCGTCTTAAGCTCGTGGGAAACATTTGACAGAAATTCCCGCCTTCTCTCATCCACCTGATCCTTTCTCTCAATATCCTTCAAAAGTTCATTGTTGGCCGTTCGCAGCTCAGAGATCGTCTCCTCAAGAGCCTCTGACAATTCGTTAATATTATTGCCCAGAATGGCTATCTCCGTTTTATCATTTCCCGTATACTTCGCCTCAAAATCCAGCTCCTTCATCCGCTCCGAAATCTTCGCAAGCTCCATAATCGGTTTCGTAACGCGGTTAGAAAGCCAGATTACCAGAAGAATGCTGACCAAAACAGCCACCGAACCGACATAGGCCAGAAAATGATTGGAAATGGACACGCTCTCTCTGATTCCTTCCAATGCACTGCGCAGCATAAAGAGGTAACCGTTATCCAATATGCCCCACATCTCGATATATTCCGTCTGTGTCTTAAGATCTCTGACTACCTGCATTTTATAATTAGCCGTATTCAAAAGAAGACCTTCCTCATCCACGCCGAGAAAAATATGATCAAAAAGCTGCTTAAGCACATTGCGGGGGTCATTCATGGAATATTTGATCGCTTCCGATTCCCCGTCCGCCACCAATACCTGAATATTGTATTTCTCACAAATTTTTTTCAACTCAATATCGTATTCCTCGCTGATGATATCACCTGCGCTTGACGCTTCGTTGATGCTGTAATAAGCGCTCACCAATGCATTCTGCTTCCTATTAAGATAGTAAGTTTCCAAAAGAGTCGAATTCAAAATCAGACACATAAGAATCGTTCCAGTAATCAGCGTTATAAAAATGAAAGCAAACTGCCTTTTCATCGAATATTTCATAATGGTCCCCTTTCCCGTAAATGAAGTAGGATTGGTAACCACGTTAACATTCCAACCCTCGTTTGTCAATAGAGTCCCGCCTTGACTTTCCGGGTGCATATGATAAAATTATGGCAAGTAATATTGCGGGAAATCGGGTGTCTTCCTTTCCCGGGGAGGAATTTGGAATGAAAGCAAAACACCGTTATATCTGGGCTAACATAAAGCTGGTCTGCACCATCGTTCCCATTGTTCTGGTAATGATTATTTTCTATTTCATGCTTGTCAGACGGGAAATTCTGATAATCTCAAAGGAAAAACTGACTCTGAAATCTCAATATTATGTAGAAGAAATCAGTTCCTGGGCCGATTCAGTGCTGAGCGAAGCGACCATCTACAAAGAGATGATTGAAAAGCTTGGGCTGGAAAACGAAGCCACCTACAAGCTCATGTCTACCAGCGCCAATGTACATGAAGCCTATCCCTACGGCCTGTATATGGGCGATGACCTCGGCAATTACTTCGATTCATCCGGCTGGGTTCCCGATGATGATTTTGTCGTGACAGAGCGCGACTGGTATCAGGAAGGTTTATTGCACGATCAGTTTGCCTTCGGCGCCCCTTATGTGGATGCGATGACCGGCGGCACCTGTGTAAGCATAAGCAGCCGCCTGCAGACCGGCCCTGCGGTAACGGTTTTGTCCGCAGACGTCTATCTGGATTATGCCTCCCGGCTGGCCAAAGAAAGCGCCTCTGACAACATCGAACACGCATTGTTTGTCACAAAAGACAGCCGGCTTATCATTGCTGACTCGGATGCTTCCATGATCGGCACGACGCTGTCCGCCGAGCATGAATCTCTGCTGTATCAAAATATCAGCCGCCTTTTGGATGAGGAAAAGACAGGGCAGTGCGACATTCTCGGCAATGAGAGTGTCTATTTCGTAGACATCAATGTCATTCCGAATACGGACTGGTACTTCATTACCTGCATGAACCGCAATGAAGTATTGAGAGGGTTGTGGCGGATTGAATTCCCCATGCTGCTGACTGCCGTAATCGCCTCCGTCCTCCTCTTTTTCCTGACATCGCTGTATTCCAGGGAGATGAGTTCGATCCGTACAAAGGCCAGAATGGATCCGCTGACCAAGCTTCTCAACCGGGAAGGATTCGAAGAGCTTGTCCGGGTATCTTTGACGGAGCGGCCTGACCAGGGACTTCTGATGATTATGGACATGGATAACTTCAAACTGATCAACGACCAGCTCGGGCATCCCGTAGGTGATCAGGTATTGCGGGAATTTTCTGCGATTCTTGAGAACTATTACAACCGCAACCGGGATATCGTGGGCCGTCTGGGCGGCGATGAATTTGCCGTTTTTGTTGGCCGTGACATCTCTGCGAAAGAGACGGAAGGGATGCTTCGCAAATTCCTTTCCATCGTTCACCAGAACTTCGACAACAAATATCCTGACCAGAAACTCTCTGTCAGCATCGGTGTCGGGCTTGCCGTAAACAACGACACTTATGAGCTGCTTTATCAGAATGCAGACAAAGCGCTCTATGAAGCAAAATGGAACGGAAAAGACCGGTTTCAGATAAAGTAATCTGAACCGGCCTTTTTTTACTCACTTTTAACTACTCTTTTTTGTTCTTCTCTTCCTTCGCTGCTTTCTTTTCTGCCTTTTTCTCCTCTTTTCTGATCCGTCTTTCTTCTCTCCTGTTCAGTCTCTTCTCTTTTCTGGTCCTCTTGTCTATAATCAGATAGAAAGTCGGCATCAGTAACAGAATCAACACGGTGGAAGCAATCAAGCCGCCAATGATAATCATGGCCATGCCTTCCATCATAACAGAACCTTCTCCGATCCCGAGAGACATCGGCACCATTGAGAGAATCGTTGTGAGCGTGGTCATCAAAATGGGCCTGAGTCTGAGCTGCCCGCTCTGGACCAGCGCCTCCTCCAGCGGCATTTCTTCCCGCAGCCTGTTTGCCGTGTCCACATAGAGGATACCGTTATTTACCACAATGCCGACCAACATCAGCACACCCATCAGCGACACCATACTCAAAGTAGATCCTGTCACATACAGCAGTCCGAAAGAGCCGATCAGCGCAAAAGGAATACTCATCATCACCATCAGCGAAAACCGCGGCGACTCAAACTGCATGGCCATCACAAGAAAGATTAGGAAAACCGCCACAAAAATGGCCGTGATAATTGCCTTAAATTCATCAATCATCATATCATCCATCATGCTGGCCGCCCGGGAGACACCTCTTGGAAGCACCATCTGCTCCATCGCGGCATCCGCCGCCTCCTGCGCCGTGAATCTGGCCTCCTCCGTAGTGCTGGCCGTCACTGCAACCTGATAGATGCCATCCACACGGATAAGGGTCACCGGCGAATCCCGGTATTCCACCGCTGCGATCTCCGACAGCGGAATCTGCGTTCCCCTGGCTGTGTTCAGTGTCATATTCAAAAGGTCGTTCATACCCTCATATTCGCCCTCAGGGTACTCCACCCGCACCGTATACTCTTCGCCGCTTCTCTTGAGTTTCGCTGCCTCCATGCCGCTGAGCGTATTATACATCTCTCCCGCCACCTGTACAGGCGGCAGTCCGGCTGCCATACTCTTCAACGGATCAATGATAATTTTTGCCTGGGTGGACGCTTCCGCCAGGTTCGAGGAAGTCTGGAGGACACCCGGTATCCCCTGCAGCATATCCTGTACCTGCCTGGCCGTCTCCCTCAAATCATTCAGATCCCGTCCTTCCAGATCAATTTCGATGCCGGTTCCCATCATGCTGCTCATGCTGGCGCCGCTGGCGCTGATGCTGATATCCATGTTGGTCAGACCATCCAGTTCTTTGGCATACTTCTCGATTACCTGCGCTGTTGACAGTTCACAGTCATCCGGCAGATAGCCGGTAAGCGTCGCCGTGTCCCCGGATACACTGAAAGAATAATGATCTACATTCTCATCCTCCTCGGCCAGCTTCTCCAGGAAACTGGTCTGCTCCTCAATCAGTTCCATCTTTGTGCCGGAACGGAAACTTGCCGTGATGGAAAAAGCGCCTTCATCCATGCTGGGCATCAGCTCCGTGTGGATCTGGCTCACTAACATAAACGCCGCAATCAGAAGAAACACCGATATCACTACCACGAGTCCCTTCTTAGGCAGAATCCTGCGCAGGACTCTGTCATATCCGCTGTTAATCTTGCGCAGCAGCTTATTGATTGGCAGATCCTTTTTCTCCACCGGCTGAAACTTTCGGAACAGCAGCGGGATGATGGTCATCGCCATGACAAGCGAAGCCAGCATAGCCATGATAATCGTCATGCCAAGCTGCGAAAACATCTGCCCCGAAAGGCCCTTCATCGTACTCAGCGGCCCGTATACAACCACCGTTGTGATCGTGGATGCAATGATGGAAGCCGTCACCACCCCTGTTCCTTCAAGCGCCGCCCTGTCATATTCTCCTGTCTTATCCTTTAAGCGGAAACAGCTCTCCAGCACCACAATGGAGCTGTCCACCATCATGCCGATCGCAATAACAAGCGCGCCCATCGTCACCACGTTGAAGGTAAAGCCCAGCATGTTCATCCCGATCATGGTGGCAAACAGGGAAATCGGCATGGCGCTTCCCACGATCAGGCTTGCCCGGATGTCCCCGAAAAAGAGAAACAGGACAATCATGGAAAACAATACGCCAAGCGCCAGTGTGCTTCCCACGGAAGAGAGGGAAGAGATGATCATATCGCTGGCGTTGTAGATCGTATCAATCACAACCACATCGTTATCCGCCTGCAGGCGTTCCAGCATCTGCTCCACTTCCCTGGTCACATCCACTGTGCCATAACTTTTCTTTTTCTTGATGGCAATTGTGACATTATCCTGTCCGTTGTAACGGCTCAAACTGTCGGCTGCCATCTGGCTCTCACCGACCTGAGCCAGCTCCGACAAGGGAATGACCTGCCCTCTTGCCGTAGTGATGGGAATATTCTGGATCTGTACCACCCCGGAAATATCCGCACTGCTGGATACCGCAATATCCTGCGATCCCTGGTTCACACTTCCCACAGGCACAGTAAAGTCCATAGCGCCTATGGTCTGGGCAATACCACTCATGGTCACCCCATACTCCTTCATCGCCTGGGAGTTGAGCAGTACCCGGATATAATTCTCCCGTCCGCCGTACACGGTCACATCCGCCACGCCGGAGATCGTCTCCAGCTCTGTCACCATCGTGTCATTCACATAGCTCAACACATCGCTGTCGCCCACCGCTGTGACCGATACGTCCATCGTCTCCATCTGATCCATAGACATCTCTATCACCATCGGCTCCTGCACGTCATCTGGCATGGATGACCTCGCAGCGTCAAGCGCCGTCTTTAAATCCATATACGCATCGTCCAGATCTGTCCCGTAATCATACTGGAACATAACCATAGACATGTTTTCCGCTGACTGTGAAGTATAAGTAGTCACACCGCTCTGTTCGGAACCTGCTGACTCTACCTCCTTTGTCACCAGTTCTTCCACACTCTCCGGGTCAGCCCCCGGATAAATCGTATAGACTAAGAGCATGGGCATTTCAATATCCGGCGTCAGTTCAAGCTGAAAGCCCGGCACAGAAGAAAGGCCGAACACTACCAGCGCCAGAACAATAAGCGCCATAGAAACGGGACGTTTCAGGGCTAATTTCGTCAAACTCATATCGCCGCCTCCTACTCTTCGCCCGCTGTCTGTGTGCTGTTCTTCTCATCCACCGCCGGTATCTCTGTGCCGTCTGTCTCATCTGCCGACGATGTCTCTGTGGCGTCTGTCTCGTCCGCCGCCGGTGTCTTTGTGCTGTCCTTCCCGCTCTCTTCCGTCATCCGTACAGACACTTCCGCCCCCTCTCTGAGGTTTGCAGACCAGCTGGTGATCAGCGTATCTTCCGTGGAAAGGCCCGACAGCACGGTAATCAGTTCCATATCAAAAATTCCCGTCTCCACATCCATACGCTTTGCCACACCATTCTGCGCCACATAGACGTAAGGCTGGCTGTCATCATAGTATACCGCATCGTAAGGAATCAGCAGGGCATCCGTCTGGCTGTAGGTTTCCGCCGTCACCTTTACGCTGCTGCCCGTCAGCAGGCTGTCATCCGGCGTACTCACACAGGACTTAATCATAAACAGGCCCGTGGTCTGATCCACCATACTGCCAATCTCTGTGATCACCGCATCGTAAAGTTTGCCGTTTCTGTCTACCTGGATATTCTGTCCAACCCGCAGCGTGCCGCGAATGCCCTCGCTCACGCCGAAAGTGACTGTCATTGTCTTTTTGTTGGAAATCACGAAAGCCGGCGTCTGGGGGGACGCAAAATCATGCTCCTTTACATTCACCGCCTCGATCACACCGTCTATGGGAGCCGTCAGCGTATACATATCAAGCTGGTATTCCGCGCTGTCAATCCCCACCTTGGCTCCCGCTGCGCCTACTCTCGCGCTGTTAACCTGGGCTGCCGCAGAATCCACGCCCAGCGCCGCCGTCCGTTTGCCGATATCCTGTACCTGCTGTGTGTCGATGTTAAGCTGTGCCTCCGTCAGATTTTTTACGGTTTCAGTCTGTTCCTTTGTTTTATAGGTATCAGAAAGGGAATCCTCCAGCTTTTCCTTTCCGTCGTCGATGGATTCGATGCCCGCCTTCGCCTGCTCATAAGCGGCGCTTGTCTGGGAAGCTGCCGTCTGGGCTGCCTGCAGGGCCTCCGCCAGAGGCTTGAGCTTTTCCTCGACCTCCTTCAGGGCCGCAGCCGCCTCCTCCAGTTCCTTCTTCGCCGCTTCCAGCGCTGCCGGATCCGGCGTAACCCCTGGTGTTTCCAGTGCCGTGACCGCCGCTATCGCAGCCTGGTAACGGGCCTGCGCTGCCTCATATCCGTAAGCCGCCGCTGCTGCCTGATACGCCGCCTTCGCCTGCTTCACATATTCGTTCGCCTTACCTCTGGCTTTGTTCAGATCATCTCTCTGATCCTTAGCGTCCTCTCTGTCTTCTTCCAACTGATAAATCTGCTCGTTAATATCGTCTATTCCATCGCTAATCCCGTCAATCTGCATCTGCATCTGGTACATGGTCAGATCCTTCTGTCTCTGGGTCTGCTCATTCTGCACATCCATCTGTGCCACTGTGCTGTCGTACTGCGCCTGGGCGATCTCGTATCCCACCTCCGCCGCCTGCACGCCTGCCGCCGCGCTGTTATACTGGGCCTGCGCACTGGCAAGCTGCAGCTCTGCAGCCTCCGTATCAAGTTTACATAACTCTTGTCCCGCAGTCACTGTATCACCTACACTGATGCCTGTACTCAATACTTCCGCTGTCACCATAGGAATCACATACACCGACTCCTCCGGGCTGACCGTTCCGACAAACTCATTTTTCAAAACAAGCGTTCCCTCGACAGGCATCTGTGCCTCCACGGGAATCACCTCGCTCATCGTCTCTTCCTCTGCGCTCTCCGCCGCATCTCCACATCCAAAAAGCAGTGTGGAAGCACATGCTGCCGCAAGCAGAACCGATACAGCTCCGCGCCCGGACTTTATGTATTGTCTTTTCATTCTGTCTCCTCCAAATTTTATATCCCAATATCCGATTTTTAGAATACAACCATTTATCTGTAAAAGTAAAGTACATTGTCCCACATTTAAGACTTTTTTTATCTTTCTTAAAATACAAAAAAGTGTCGGTTCCCACAGCTTCAGGAACCGGCACCTCTTTGATCAGTTTCCACTTTTCTTTAACAGCCACCTTGCCAGCATCCGCTGGAGCTGGTCGATATCCAATGGCTTTGACATATGTTCATTCATACCGCAGGCTTTCGACTGCTGGATGTCCTCCAAAAAGGCGTTCGCCGTCATGGCCACAATGGGCACTTTCCCGACATCCTCCCTCTCCATGGCACGGATTGTCGTTGTCGCCTCATATCCGTTCATCACCGGCATCTGCAGATCCATGAGGATCAGATCGTAATATCCCTCTTCGGATGCCAGCACCATATCTACGGCTTCCTTTCCGTTTTCCGCAGTCTCAATCTTAGCTCCTGTCATGGAAAGGATTTCCGTAGCGATTTCCCTGTTTAAATCGTTGTCCTCCACCACCAGAATCCGTTTGTCCGAATAGTCCGCCTCCTCAATCTGCTCGAGCGTCCCTTCCGCCGGTTTTACTACCTCTTTGGGAATAAAATTTCGGAATGCGGTTAACAGTCTGGTCTTATCGAACGGTTTTTTGATAAATGTATTAACGCCCGCCTGTCGCGCTTCCACTTCTATATCCACCCACTCGTGAGCAGAAACAAGAATAATCGGAATTTCCACGCCATCCTGTCTGCGTATCGCTTTTGCTGTCTCCATACCGTTCATCCCCGGCATATTCACATCCAGCAGAACGGCAAAAACATCTTCCCCTTTCCGGCGTTTTTCCTTCATATAATTTAACGCTTCTTCCCCGGACTGCACCCACTCACCGCGCATCCCAAGATTGCTTAAAAGGACATTGGTCGTCTCCCCTGCAAAAGGTGAGTCATCCACCACAAGAACCGTTCTTCCCGCAAGGTCTTCCCTGTTCACCTCGCCCGGCACCTGATACTTTAACGGCACGGTGATCGTCACAATCGTCCCGACCCCCAGTTCACTCTCGATCTGGATATCTCCACCCATCATCTGGATAATATTCCGGCTGATGGTCATACCAAGGCCGGTACCTTGGATCTTGCTGGTGCGCACATCATCTGCCCGTTCAAAGGGATCGAAAATATGCTGCAGAAACTTCTCCGACATACCGATTCCATTATCCTTAAACACAAACTCGTAACAGCCGACGTGCTCCTGCTGAGAAGCTTTTTCTGTAATTTCTATGCTGATTTTCCCGCCCTCTTCGGTGTATTTGATGGAATTGCTTATCACATTCGCGAAGATCTGCTGCAGCCGTCTCGCATCTCCCCGCACATTGGTATTCTGAACCCCATGCGCGCGAAATACGATCTTCTGCCCCTTGTCCCTTGCGGCCGCAGAAAGCATATTCACCATGCTGTCAATAATATTCAGAAGGTTAAATTCCTCCTCGTTCAGCGTCATCGCACCCGACTCGATTCTGCTCATATCGAGCACCTCGTTTATGAGGGAGAGCAGATGCTGGCTGGCCGCCGAAACCTTTGCCAGGCATTCCTCCATCCCGTCAGGATCATGCAGTTTGGTGCCGGCGATGGCTGTCATGCCGATAATCGCATTCATGGGCGTCCTGATATCATGGGACATCTTGGAAAGAAAGTCTGTCTTGGCGCAGCTCGCCCTGTCCGCTACCTCGTAAGCATCTAGCAGCGCCTTCTTCGTCTCCCTGTCCTTCCTGCGGATATCCGTGATGTCTTTGGCCGTGTTAAGAGCCAGAATGTCCCCACTGATACCGTTCTTCGTGAGCAGAATCGTGTGCCTTAAAACCATAGGCTGTTCGTCCGCGCCGGAAGTCTCGATTTCCATGATCAGCTCATTTTCTCCCCGCTCATAGGCTTCCAGCAAATGCCTGGTGTTGATGGTCTGTACATAGACTTCCCTGTCCTCCGGGAAAATCCGCTCCTTCCCCCAGCGCAGAAAAAAGTCATCCGCATTACAGGGCACCTGCATCCCCATCCGGGACAGCACCGGCTCCATCTCCCCGTTTACGAGTTCATAGAACTCTTCCTCTATCAGGTTCTTCGATACATTCACATTAAACACAAAGACCGCCTCGGAGACAATCGCCTGCCGGTACTGTTCCTCAACGCTCAGCGCACGGCGCAGTTTTTCGTTTGACTCCCGAATCTTCGCATTTGCTTCCTCGAGCTCCTTCTTAGCCTGAAACAGTTCTGCGTTTTTCCGCAGCATCTGGTCTGTCATCTCTGTCTCTTTGGCCTTCTCCTCCGTGATATTTTTTACATACCACATCAATCTGGCGTTCTCTTCACTGAAATTTTCCACAGGCACCAGATCGGTCCGCACCCATTTCCACTCGCCCTCCACCAGACGCAGATAGCTGAAATGGATGGATTGGGCATCTTCCAGAAACACTCTTTTTAAGTTCTCTGCCGACATGACGTTCAAAAAGCTGACCCGGTCCTTTTCCTCCACATGATTCTGGGCACAGGAAGCGACGGTCATTCTGAAATCACCGTTTAGCCGCTCCACCTCCAGCGCTTCACTCTCCACAAACTTCAGGTCCACAATGGTATTTTTGTTCAGATTCACCTCACTGATCCTGAAATATGTATCCCGAAGCATCCGAAAAGCCTCGTTGGACAACTGGATATCCCTGCGTTCCTCGTCAATCAGCCGGACTGCGCTGATCCAGATTCTCCTGCCATCGCCCGAGACAGACTCCATCCGAATCTCGCGCACCCATACCGGCTCACCCTTGCCGTTTATGATGCGGTATTCCCTCTTCTCCTCTTCACCGGGAAGAAAAACCTTCGTAAATTGTTTCCGATCCGGCTCATACACCGCTTCCAGTGCATGGCCGCCTGTTTTCTCCATAAACTGCTCATAGGTCATCCCTATGTTGTTGAGCGCAAAAGCACTGATAAAATAAACGGGAAATCCTTCCTCATAGAATCCGCCGACCACACCGACCGCCACGTTTTTGCCGAGCAGTTCTACGATCCTGTCCTGATTTTCATCCGAAAGACTCTTTTCCTCCGTGGTAAAAAATATTTCCTCCTTATAAAACCACCGTTTGGCCATTTCTACCTCCCGTCAATTTTGTCCTTTTCTGACAAATGACCTGATTTATTCTCCCTCAAATTTGTATCCCATGCCCCAGATCGTTTTGATCAGTTCGCCTTTTTCTCCCATTTTGCTGCGAAGTTTTTTCACATGCGTGTCAATCGTCCTGGCATCTCCGAAATAATCATAATTCCAGACGCTGTTTAAAATCTTTTCCCGCGAAAGGGCAATCCCTCTATTTTCCATAAAGTATGCAAGCAGCTCAAATTCTTTGTAACTCAAATCAACCGGCTTCCCTTCCACCATCACACTGTGCGCCTGTTTGTCAAGCCGGATTCCTCCCGCTTCCACAATCATCTCTCCGGCCGCCTGCCCTGTTCTGCGAAGGATCGCCTCCACCCGCGCCACAAGAATTTTCGGACTGAAAGGTTTGGAGATGTATTCGTCCACCCCCAGCTCAAAACCCAAAAGTTCATCTCTCTCATCTGACTTGGCCGTGAGCATAATGATGGGAACCTTGGAGTATGCGCGGATCTCCCTGCACACCTGCCAGCCGTCCATTTTGGGCATCATCACATCCAGAATCACCAGATCAATGTCATTTTTTTCAAAAAACAGATCGAGCGCCTCTTCTCCGTCCGCTGCCTCCAAAACCTCATAATTGTTTTTTACCAGAAAATCCCGAACCAGCTTACGCATACGGCTCTCATCGTCCACCACAAGGATCTTCGATTTCTCCATATACCGCCCTGCCTCTCTGTAATTATTCAGCCTTCGGCTTCTAGTTACGGAATCCGGTCTATTCCAGTTTTGCCTTCGGCAAAGAGACCGGATTCTTCTCAACCTCTACACATTCTCACGGACTTTGCAGCAAGTGCAAAGTCCTGAATTGTTACGTCATTGTTCATTGTTCCTTTAACTGCCCGGTCTCCAGTTTGCGCTGCGCTTCACGAACGGCCTGCTCACGTCTGGTGAGCTCCTGCTCCCACTCCGAATATTCATTCACCACAGCCTGTCTGTAATTCACAATATTGGGTGTTTCACTGTTCCACGCAATCAGCATCATCGCCGCCACCAGAATCACCAGCACCACATTGATCAGCACGGATGTCACAAACCGTCCCTGGTATTCCGGGTGTCTGTTGGCAACGCTCATCCTGATCGAGCGGCTGTTTGCCGTCTTGTTGCTGAAGGTTCCACGCAGCGGCACCGGCTGTACCTTATCTGCCGGCACTCCCCACTTCACCATTTCCTTCTGCATCCTCTGCAGATAACTCAGACCGATGGGCGTCAGAAACACCTGGTTTTCCACCGCACGGTTGTAGACAAGCAGCACATTCTGGGGCTTGCGGTAATCGAGCCTCTGCTCCAGATTCTCCACCTTTTTTATTTCCATCCGGGCCGTCTCCGCATCCGCGATTGTAGCAAAGCGGTAACCGCCGACGACCAGATCATCCTCTCTTTTTTCCATAAACACTCCTCAAAGACATTCATCAGATTTTGAAGACGCTCATGCTCTGCTCCAGATGCTCCGCCACTTCCTTGAGCTTCGTCGCATTTTCTGAAATGCTGTACACAATGGTAGAAACCTCCGTGACCGAAGCGGATGTCTCCTCCGTGCTCGCCGCATTTTCCTCCGCGATGGCCGTCAGATTCTGCACCACGTCCACCACATTCACTCTGGCCTCATCGAGTCTTCTCGTCTTATCTGCAATCTGGTTCACGCCGTCAAGGGACTGGGTGATGCCGTTCCTGACCTGTGTGAAGCTCTCATTTGTCCGGCCCACGCTCTCGCTCTGGCTTTCCATGATCTTCTTCACATCCTCCATCGTCTCCACAGACTTCTGGGAATCCTCAATCAGAGAATCTATGATATTCTCAATCTGTCTGGCAGAATCGTTAGACTGCTCCGCCAGCTTCTGGATCTGGCTCGCCACCACTGCAAAACCTCTGCCCTGCTCACCTGCCCTGGCAGCCTCTATGCTGGCATTCAGTGACAGTAAATTGGTTTCCTCCGCAATGGAAGTAATCAGAGAAGTGGCCTGTCTGATCTTCATGGCTGACTCGTTCGTCGTGTTTGTCTGCTCGTAGATCACATCGATGGCCTCTCGCGCCCTGTCGTTAATTTTCTCAAGATTCTGCAAGGTCTCGAAAGCCTCTTCGCTGGATTTTCTCATGGCATTGGCATTGTCCGTGAGTTCCTCCACCTGTCTGGTCGTCTCCTCCACCATGCTGCCCATCAGAATCACATTCTCTGTCGCTTTCTGTGTCTCATCCGCCTGGGAAGATGCCCCGTCGGATATTTCCGAAACCGCTTTCTCCACCTGCTCCACCGTGATCGCCGTCTCGGATGCATTGCTGTTTAGCACATCGGACGCCTCATACAGCATTTCGCTCTGCCCCCGAAGCTTCGTCACCACTTCCACGAGCTGTCTCCGAAGCTCCGCCACGGCCCGGCTCATCTGCCCCGTCTCATCTGTCCTGGACGTCAGCTTCTCCGACCCGTCAATCTCAGAGAAATCCATGTGCGCCAGCTGGCCCACCACATCCGTCACCCTGGTGAGCGGCTTCACGATCTGATTCACAAACAAAAAGCCCAAAATACTGGCAATGATAACCATAATAACCGTACAAGCTGTGCCCGTGAGCGTAACCCGGTGCACGGTGCTCATCAGCTCATCCTTATCCACAGAGATCACCAAAATACAATGGCCGCGCTCCGTGACATAGTAAGCCGCATACTTCATGGCGCCATTAAACGAATATTCCACCACATTCGGCTCAGGAACAACACCTGTTGCGATCTCAGCCACCACAGCCTTTACCACTTCGTTTTCTACCGGCTGTCCGACTTTCTCCTTGGTTGGATGATAGAGCATAACCCCTTCCGATGAAACCAGATAAGCATAGCTGGTTTCCACGCCTTTCAGCCCGACTTCATTGAGGGAATCTGCCAGACTATTATAATGGGTCGCCGTATTATATCCCTTCTGTTCAATCTCCGACTGCATCTTTTCCCCGTAGGCCAGCGCCAGATCATAGAGATAGCTCTGGTTGATATTCATCAGTGGAATCCGCAGATTCCTGATCAGCACCACAGAAAGACACACCGACAAAATAACCATCGCCAATATCATGGCTCCTACAATTTTTGTCCTCACAGAATGCAGGACATTGCTCTTTTCGTTCCTGTTTGTAACCCTTTTTTCTCCCGCCATTATACGCCCCTCTTCCCTTCATTTGCATATACCGTATTACTTTTCATTTTACCGCCAAACGGGAACGATGTCCAGCGAATTGTGAAAGAGTCCATACACCATATTATTTTTAAACAACAATTTCAATATGTAAAACCAGCACATAAAAACAGCGGAATCGCCTTGTATAAAAGGAATATCCGCTGTTTTCTTTGATTTTTCACTGATGGACCAGACGGGAGTCGAACCCGTGTCCAAAAGCCCATTCCCTGTCCTTCTACT
>CBCOZL010000057.1:0-14363 GCA_965114645.1 uncultured Lachnospiraceae bacterium
ACCAGATCAAGGGACTATTCTGTCTGTCCTATTCCTACAATAAACTTACGCTATCGGACGTCTGAAAAAATTTGACAAATAAATTTGTATAACATATAATAATGGTACATAAAAATAACTACTAGCCAGATTACAAAGGTCGGAAAGGCCCCCGACACACTCGTAAGAGTACCTGAGATGATGGATACGCCGCCCATCTTGTAATTTGGTGAACGTGAGGTGTAACCATTTGGTTACACCTTTTTATTATACAAAACAAAACCGCCCCTGCACCAACAGAAACGGCTTCCAAATATATCCCGAAGGATACTCTCTTACAGTCAAATTGTATCATCTTCGGGAGCAGCCCGCAAACGCGAACATGCGCTGGCTGTTATTTTTATACCCAAAAAGGAGGACAACACTATGGCTACGGCAAAAAAGCTCCCATCCGGCTCATGGCGGTGCCAAGTCTACGATTACACAGACAAAAATGGGAAGCGTCATTATAAATCCTTTACTTCTTCCGATCAGAGCACAAAAGGGAAGCGTGAGGCGGAAAGAATGGCGGCAGACTATGCTGCGGAAAAAGAACTTCATTCCCACTGCACTCTTACCTTTGGGGATGCTTTTGACAGCTATGTAAAAGACCGGGCATCTGTAAATCAGACACCGCGTTGATAAATCGGTAAGCGTTAGTCCCCACACCCCTCAGATCGGGCGCGTCATAGTAGCGGCGCAGTATATCCTCACGCAGTTTCAGCGTATTTTTCTCCCGTGTCTCCTGTTTCTGTAAAGACAGACTCCTGCATCACATGCCAATCCAATCCCGCCAGACGCAGCGCATCTACGGATGTGGGCGCATCCTCTACCTTTGTTCCCAGACCATGCCAAGGCTTTTCCCTCGTGTAAAACATAGTTTCTACATTTGCCGACATGCCTTTTCCCTCCGTTCTTTTAATTTGACAAAAAGTCAGACCGACGGATCGGCTCCATCGGTCTGCTTATGATAATAATATATACTTTGATGTTGAAAATCTTTGATATACCTTAATTCTTCTGCGTCCGATGCTATGAGGCTTTGATAAGGTTCATCGCCTGTAACAGAGTTACACAGTCCCTACAGCCCTGCTGATACGTCACTCTGCCATATAAAGCACCGCTTTCCGTGTGAAGGGAAACCAGTCGATCCACAATCAACCGTTGCTCTTTATCCAGATTGAGTTCTTCAAACAACATAATCTGGTTATCAATTTGTCGCTGTATACCTTGATACCGCTTATCTTCCAGTAAAATTTGATTTATCCGCTCATTGACGGCATAATCTGTAATAGCTTCAAACACATTTCGTTCTTCTGCCATATTTACCAAATTGCTTTTCATTTTCTTTTATCGCTAAAAATGAGATGGTACATTCTACCATTCCCGCAATAAATACCAATACATGCTGTTTTACACACGAAAAAAGAGGAATATTCCTTTCTGTCACAAGAATATCCCTCTTAACGCAATACCTTTGATACGGCGGATCACTATATATATTCTGCCAATTCCTCATCAGTAAGACCATACTTTTTCTGAATAATCTGCTTGATCTCGGCGTCTCCGTGCCCTAAATCACGAAGAACATCCACGGTTCCCTGTATTCCTTCTTTTTTACCTTCTCTTAACGCTTCCTTCGCCACCGTTTCTTTCACCAGAAGCATCTGCGTTTCTATACCCGCTTCTACCCGTGTTTTTATATCTGCTTCTATACGGGCTTCTATAAGTGGTTCTATGATCGGCATAAAAATCTCCAGCAGTGCCTCACTCATGTTATCATCTCCCTTCAATTCCTCCAGCACTTCTCTGTTTACCTGTGCACTCACTTGCAAAACAGAATCCGCTAATTCCCTGTCCCCCTGCTCCGTAAGCCGACTGATTCTTTTTAACAGTTCCTCCATATCCCGTTTCCCGATCCTGTCCGACAAGACTTTCAGCCATATATGTGCATCCCTTTCCAGCTCCTTAGTAACAATAATCTGTGTCGGAAACAAAACCATACCCTCAATATAGTATACGCCACAGTAAGGGGGCGTTATCGTATATTCATGTTTTTCAAAATATCTTTTTGATTACCAGAAGGTCAACCTCCAGCGGTTTGGTATTCAAATTATATTCCTTGACAAATATTAGGTCATCCCGATTCTTTGCCAGTTCGAGATTCATCGCCGCTACAAACCCCGGATGCCACTGTACCTTTGTATCGTTCATCCATAATCTCCTTCATTCATTTTGATTATAGCATATCCAGCCATCATAAGAAAGACATCACGCACGCTTTTCTCTTTTTATACCACATGCGTCTTTTAGTCTGTCTGGTTCAATCATATGGAGTATGTATCGCCCAAACAACTAAAAAGGGCGTACAGCTTTTCATATTGCCATACGCCCTACTTCCATTCCTTTATTACGCTTTTAAATATATTATCTCCACTCACCAACTTTACCGAGTGAACGCGCCCAGCCCCTTCGAAGCGCACTCTGTATTTCCGCATCCGACAAAGTCCCCGTGTCAAATTCATGTATAAAATCATTTCTCATATCATCATTGTACTTATAGTTTGGCGGTATTACAAGCTCCACTTCTACAATATCCCCGTTTGAAAGATTAACTCTTGCCATTATTATTTCCTCCTATGTCGAATTTCATTTTATATTGCCGTACATCCTACTCCATGTGACTTCTGCGCATTTCTTCGTAAAGTAATGATTCAGCCGTCGGCGCTCCACCCTCTTCACACAATTTCTTCTCCATCGCTTTTAACTGCTCATCACTGCTAGCACGAATCCCGCTCTGCAATTGACCCTGTTGCGCTTCCAATGCTTTGTTCATAAACTTTTCTCCAGCTCTGTATAAACTATTAGCCTTGTCAAAAAAGTCATCTAAACTCACTCTGCACCCTCCTATTCTTTTTATTGATAAAGGTTCTAATCCACCTCTCCGTATAGTTAAATTCTCTGGCAAGCTCCTTTAAATTGCCGCCATCGTACCTTAAGTTCACCTCCTTAATCACATAGCTTTTTTTATAAAGCCTTGTCGGAAAGGTAATTTGCTGTCCCTTTAACTCATTAAATATTGCCACCGTCGCTTCCACCCCTATTATTTCTGCAATTTCCTCATACGGTTCTTGCAAACTGGAGATATCGACTACCTTCACTTTAATAACCCCCAATCCCCTAAATATCTACAAATATATCATTTCTACATTGAGTATTCACTTCCTGTAATTCATTGAATTATTCCTTGTAAAATTCCACTTACCCCTTAAACAACTTTGTAAATCCAAAATAAACTCGGAGGTTTTACAGATGGAATTTGATGATTTCGGTGATATTCTTTTCTTTGATGATGTACGTTACATTTTGGGCATAAGCAAATCCACGCTTCTGAAATTATTGCATGACGGTTCCATACCAGCCTTTAAAGTGGGCAGGCAATGGCGTTTTAACAAGGAATTAATAATTGCCTACACCAGACAGCAAAACAGGTCTCAGAAAGGCTTTTAACGCCCTCTGAGACCTATTCTTTACTAAAGAAGCTCATATACTGGCATCTTATCCATTAAATTATACTCCATCAAAAACTGATTGTCCCTTTGCATTTCCAATGCTGACTTCATTCCCAGCATATAGAGTATATCGGGTATCACCACAATCGGTTCTTTGGCACTGATCGAAACCAAATTGATCCGTCTTTCCCCCAACTGATTAAGGATATCTTTGGTAGTTTCATCATATTTTCCAGTTTGTTTCGTTGCCGCCTTGATCCTCCACTTCCTTTTATTTCTTGATTCAAAATCTCTTTGGTTTTCCTAAGTTTGACATAAAAGCCCTCTTGAAACACATATTTGATCTTGTTTTCGGCATATTCCCGTGCTTCAAGCAACCGCGAAAAATACAGCTCATTTCCCACAAATATTTGCTGGCTCTGATCCGCCACATTTATTCTGGCTTCTACCCGCATCACCCCTTTCATACGCATGCTCTGCTTATCACCCCGATCTGCACTTTGCTTTTCCTTGTTGTAAACAACAACTTCGCTCCCTTCTTGATCTTCGATATTATAGGAGTTATCATAAATCTCGTCACCATAAACCTTATTGTGGTAATGCCGTGGTGCTCCTGTCCTTATCAATAGCCTAATAATCGTATCTATCGTTTCTGATCTCTCAAATCGTATATCCTGCGTAAAATCCACCCGTGACATTCTGAATCCCCATAAACCAAGCTGAAACCCACTAAGAATCTGGTCGACCCGACATAAGCATTGCAAAAATCCATTTTTATTCACATCAAAAAGCGTTGCATCTTTCAGAATTTCTAATACCGCACAGGGAGTAATCTGCAAACATATTTTTCCCCACCTCACATACCTATACCAAAGCACAATAATGATTACTCCACTCCCAGCAAGCCCATAATATCTAAATCGCGTGTAGGATTCTCTTTTTAGCGGTTCAAACTGAATGCCCTTTAGTCGTTCACATACCCACATCATTTCATCTTTTGAGTTGATATAGCTTTGCATCTCAAACGTATGCACTCTTAACATATCGACTCTCCCTTATAACTCTAAATACACTTAATGCGTCTTAGTTAGTCTTTAAGTTAATCAAAGTAGGGTTGATATAATCCCCATCCGGCTTGCAGAAAACCATTCCCAAATCACGATAATCTTCCCCATACAGCTCCTTTTCGCGCTCCTGCTCCTTCCTATTCCGCAATAATTCCTCCACCATAAACTGATTCAGCGGAATATTCCTTTTTGACGATTCTGTCTTAGGTGTAAGCAAAACCAGCTTATACTTTGATTCCGCGTCCTCCCATTTCAAACCTAATATCTCTCCCCTTCTCAGTCCGTCGCCCAAAATCAATTCTTAAATTCCACTTTATACCTTACCTCTCTACATATGGAATCCAATTTTATAAGCCTTCTTCCCTCCGTTGCTGTCAAAATTGCTGTCAAACGCAAAAAACAGGGGCTTTCAAGACACCCAAAATGTCTCGAAAGCCCCTGTTTATGCGGATAACAGGACTTGAACCTGCACGGTCGCCCACTGGAACCTAAATCCAGCGCGTCTGCCAATTCCGCCATATCCGCCTGTCCGGCGCAGGATTTTTATGACAAGCATGTCACTTCACCCTGCCCGCCCATGTATCATATCATTTTCGCAGTGCTCTGTCAACGATCCGCCTGTCATTCTGCCGGGGACACAGCCTTTTCTGCCGTCTGTTCTCCAATATGCCGGATCACCCTGCTGTTAATTCTGACCAGGAAAATCACCGTCATCGTCAGGGACATCACCTCCGCAATCGGAAACGCCCACCACACATAAGTCACCTCGCCCGACAGGGACAGAAGAAACGCCGCCGGAAGGAGCACCACAAGCTGTCTTGCGATGGAAACAAGCATACTGTAGACCGCATTGCCAAGAGCCTGGAAAGCCGTCCCGCAGACAATGCCGAAACCTGCCGGCAGAAAACTCAGACAGATGATGCGCAGGGCCGGCACGCCGATCCGCAGCATTTCATCCGAAGCGTCAAAAAAGCCGAGCAGAACCGCCGGTATGGTCTGAAAAATAGCCACACCCACCGCCATAATGCCAACCGCATACACGATGCCGCATTTTAACGCGCTGATAAAACGGTCTCTTCTTCCCGCGCCGTAGTTGTACGCCAGAATCGGCACAAGACCATTGTTCAGTCCGAACACAGGCATAAAGATAAAGCTCTGCAGCTTAAAGTACACACCGAACACCGCCGTTGCCGTGGGAGTAAAGGAAATCAGGATCAGGTTCATGCCGTACGTCATCACAGAACCGATGGCCTGCATAATCATGGAAGGTACGCCGATCTTGTAGATCTGCCCCACAATCTCCCTTTCCAGCCGGAATCCCTTAAAGCGGATGTGAATGTCCTCGTTCTTCTTAAAGTTGACCACAAGGGCTATCACGCCCGCGACAGTCTGTCCCGTCACCGTAGCCACTGCCGCGCCCGCAACGCCCATTTGGGGCATCCCGAACAAGCCAAAGATAAAGATCGGATCCAGTATGATATTGATGAGTGCACCTGTTCCCTGGGTAATCATAATATAGAAGGTTCTGCCCGTGGACTGCAGGAGCCGTTCAAACACAAACTGGGTAAAAAGTCCGAACGAACAGCTGCACACAATGCTCAGATACTGCACGCCGAACTCCACAATCTGCGTATCATCCGTCTGGCTCAGATAAAAACCGCGGGTCGCAAACAATCCGATCAGCAGGAAAAGCACATAACTGGCCGCCATCAGCACAATACCGCTGACTGCCGTGTTATCGGCACGTTCCCGGTCCTTTTCTCCCAGCGCCTTTGAGAGCACCGCATTGATACCGACACAAGTGCCAACCGACACCGCTATCATCAGCGTCTGGATCGGGAACGCAAGTGACACGGCTGTCAGTGCATTCTCATTGATGCGGGAGACAAAGATGGAGTCCACCACATTGTAAAGCGCCTGCACCAGCATGGATATCATCATAGGCAGGGACATGGTGATCAAAAGTCTGTTCACGGGCATAGTGCCCATCTTGTTTTCTTTCGTCTGTTCCATTCTATTCTCCTAATTGTCATTGAAAGTTATAAAACCGCCTTCCTACCATAATATAGTTACCGCGCAGATTTTTCAATATACAATGTTGCCAAATCCGCCTGCCGGACATCCGTGCCGTTCTGGCGTTTTCACCCATACGCCGCCCATTTCGCACACAGGAAAAGCCAGCAGACATTTACGAAATTCCATAAACATCTGCCGGCTTTCCGCTTTTATTCCGAAAATTCCGCCCGCCTTTTCCTATGACGCCCGCATGGGCAGGCCGCCACTGTGCCGCCCTGCCTGGCGGTTGTGCTTTCTAACGTAAATTCTGTCTGATATATGCCGCTGCCATTTTCACATCAAGCGTATTTTCCTGCATGCCGATCCCTGTCGCAATCCGCACGAGAGCGGGCTGCTTTAACATCGCTTTCTCCATAATGTCTTTCTGGAAAAAGACGTCTTTCGTCCTGCCGTCCGCAATGATTTTCTTCTGGCACATCACGATCACCCGGTCATAGTTATCCGCCACGAACTCCATATCGTGGGTGATTGTCACAATGGCCTTGCCGCGCGCCGTCAAAACCCGGTTCAAATCTGACAAGATTCTTAAACCGTCCAGATCCTGCCCGGCCGTCGGTTCGTCAAAGATCATCACATCGCAGTTGCTGGCAATGACCGAGGCGATGGTCACAAATTTGCGCATGGACAGCGGAAGATCATAGGGGTTCGTCTCCAGATATTTTGTCATGCCGGTCAGCTCCGCGGCGTCTTTGATCCGTCTTTCGCACTCTCCCATATCGACCTTCATCTTCTTCAGGCCATATTCGATCTCCTTGTACACCGTCGCATTGAAAATCTGGTCGTCCGGGTTTTGAAATACATATCCTACCCGGCGCGCCATCTGGGCGGTCGTATAGTTTTTCGTAGACTCCCCGTTAATGAGTACATCCCCGGAGCTGGGCTTTGTCAGTCCATTTAACATCTTCACGGTCGTTGTCTTACCCGCTCCGTTCTGCCCTACAATCGCAATGTTCTCTCCGGCCTCGATGGTAAAGCTCACATCATCCACCGCCTGATAGCCGTTCGGATAGTAGAAAGAAAGATTTTTTACTTCTACCAATGCCATTCTCTTCACCCTTTCCTCTCTTGTCCGTCTTTTCCTGCGCCTGTTATCGCCTGAATCGCCTCTACGGTCTCCTGGACAGTGACAGGCAGCTTTTCAAACCCGATTCCTTCTTTTTTCAGTTCCAGCGCAATCCGCGTACATTGCGGCAGACGAATGTGATACGCTTCACAGCGCGGATCGGCGAACACTTCCTCCGGCGTGCCCTCGAGCACAATCTGTCCCTGATCCATGACAACCACTTTATCCGCATATTCCGCAATCTGTTCCATTTTATGTTCCACGAGAACAATCGTCTTACCCATATTTTTCATCAGCCGGATGATCTCAAAGACATCGTCCGTGCTCTGCGGGTCTAACTGGGATGTGGGCTCATCAATGACGAAGACATCCTGGTTCATAACAAGAACCGCCGCCAGCGCGACCCTCTGCTGCTGTCCGCCGGAGAGCTGGTAAGGATCCCGGTCCCTGAACGCCTCGATCTTTGTCAGTCCCATGATCTCTTCCACGCGGCGTTCAATCTCCGCTGGTTCCACACCCATGTTCTCCAGCCCATAGGCCAGCTCCTCATACACGGTGTCCGTAATGCCGCTGATCTGCGTAAACGGATTCTGGAACACAAATCCCACCTCCAGCGCCGTGACGCCAATCTCCTCCCGCTGCACATCCTTCCCGTTGACAAGAACTTCTCCGCTGATCTCTCCCTTATAAAATTTCGGCACAAATCCGCGGATCGCATTGCACAGCGTCGTCTTCCCGCTTCCATTCGCTCCCACAACCGCGCAGAGCTGTCCTTTTTCCACCGACAGGGACACATGCCGCAGCACATCCTCATCGGCAGTGGGGTATCGGTATGTCAAATCTGTTATTTTAATGCTATCCATAAAGCAATCCTACCTCCAATCGCCAAAACCAATATGCTGACCAACGCTGCGCGGAGCGCCTTATCCCTCGGTGTGTCCGCAATCTCCCGCAACTTTGTCTTCCTGCACGGCGCGGAAAACGCCCGCGCCTCCAGCGTGATGGCACGCTCCTCCGCACTTACAAGCGCATTGAGCAGAAGAGGCCCCACTGATGGGAAGAATGCCTTTGCCCTCACTAACAGGCTGCTGTCCGTCTCTATTCCCCTGGAACGCTGTGCGTCGAGAATGACGCTCATCTTCTTGGACATCTGGGGAATGATGTTGGCCGTGGAGAGAAGCACATAGGTCGCTGCCGGCGACATCCCTCTCTCCTCCAGCACTGCCGTCAGATGTTTCATATCAATCAGCTTTCCGCCAAGCAGAATTGCCGAACCGACACCCAGAATACGCGAACACAGTACGACCGCCTTCTGCACGCCCTCCCGTTTGACCGCGAAAATCCAGAAGCTCCAGAGCACGTCCTCCCCCGGAATAAACAGCGACTGCAAGGCAAAGCAGATCACACACACAAGCACCAGCGATTTCAGCCACAGCTTTGTAAACGATGCCCCCTCCCCGGATACCGCCGCCAGCACGATCATCAGCGCCACTGTAAGCAGCGTAATCCGAAAGTCAAACAGGATCGAAACGACGGCCAGGACAATGATCAGATACAGGCTCGTCAGAGGATTCCACGACTTGATGCCCTTTCGTTTGTTTTCCATATTTTTCACTCTTTATCTCCTATTTTTCACAACTTAGTTTGTATTCTCTTTTTCCGCCTTTCTGGCGTCAATAAACACATGCCCGTTGGAAAATTTGTACAGATATCGGTCTGACATCCCTCTGATCACCAGATAGGGCACGAGCAGGGAAAGGAACTTGTCCGGCACCTCGGAAATAAAATTTCCAATCACCTGCGCCGGCCAGAAGGGAACCCCCGCAGATATCATGCCTGCAATCAGAATAGAGTTTCCGCTCGTATCAAATCCGCCAAAGAACACATAGCTGACGATTACGCTCATAATCACCGCAACCACCGAAGCCACAATCGCAGAGACGATAAATTTCCAGAATTTTGTGAACATCCCCTTGCGCGCAAAAATGCCGGTCACCCCGCCGAGCACGCCCGCAATCAAAGCGAAGGGCAGAAGCGATGGATCCGCAATGGAGTTAATCGCAATGCTCAACAGCCCGGTCAGGGCTCCTACCCACGGTCCAGCCAGGATCGCTACCAGAAACGTACCGATGCTGTCCAGATAAAGCGGCAGTTTCAGCGTGAGCACCAGATTTCCGCAGATAAAGTTCACGGCGATCGCGATGGGAATGATTAATATGGTAATTAAGTTAAAGTCTGCTTTGATACCTTTTTTCTCTGTCATTGTTTTCTCTCCTTTTCTTTTTCCTGTATCTTACCTGTCACATGTTTTCCTGTGCCTGTATTCCTTCCCGGCTCACAGCTCCCTGGATGCAGTCTCCAGATACTCCGGGAACAGATAGCGGAAGAAAATCTCAAAGAACTTCTTCGTGTCCGCTTTCACCGCCACCTGACAGTTCTTCTTTTTATCCGGGTAATAGAAGGTGCGGTACACGACAGATGCGCCGTCACACAATCCGCTCGTCTCCACATCGACGAACGCGTCCACCGTCTCCGCCACAGACTCGTCGAGAAGATAAGCGATTGTCAGCACATCGCACAGCTCGCACCCAAGTTTCTTCTCGATCTCCCAGTGACCGTCCGCATAAGCGCGTGTCATTTTGTGGATAAACCGGGAAACCGGCGTATTGATCAGATACAAAAGTTCCCGCAGCGTCGGGCTTAAAAAGACGTAGGATGTCGCATCCAGCCCGATCATTGTCACCTTCTCAAAACCTGCCCCAAAAACAATCTTCGCCGCCTCCGGGTCCGTCCAGAAATTAAATTCCGCGTGGGGCGACATGTTCCCACCGTGCTCCGCACCGCCCATGATCACAAGCTCCCTGACGTTGTGTACAAATTCGGGATCCTGGCGCACAGCCTGCGCAATATTGGTCAGCGGGCCGATGGGAACGAGGATCAGCTCCCCTTTCTCTTCTTTCGCCTTACGGATCAGAAAGTCTACCGCGTGCTCCTCCTCGATCTGTTTCTCCGAATCCTTCATGCCCAGATTCCCCAGACCGTCGTCGCCGTGGAACTCTTCGCAATGATCCCTGGGACGCTCCAGCGGTTTCGCATTCCCCTTATATACCGGGATGTCCATTCTCCCGGCCACTTCCAGTATTTTACACGCGTTCTGAGTCACCTTCTCGATATCCACATTCCCGTTGACAGTCGTCAACGCCTGCACTTCCAGCTCCTCCCGGGCCGCCAGCGCCAGCAGAATCGCTATCGCGTCATCAATACCCGGATCCGTGTCAATAATTATTTTTTTCATGCCCCGCTCCTTTCCACACTTGTCTATGTTCGTCCCGGCTTCCCGTCCTCTCCCGCAAGCACTTCTTCCAGGGTGGGAATGGACGTCTGGGCTCCTTTTCTCGTCACGGCGATGGCCGATGCACTCTGCCCAAACCGTATCGCCTCCTCACAGCTCTCTCCCTTACTCAGCGCCAGGGCAAATGCCGCTGTGAAGCAGTCTCCCGCGGCAGTGGTGTCGACTGCCTGCACCTTTTTTGTGGGGAACCATGCCATGCTTTCGTCTGCTGCGAGAAGACATCCCTCCCCGCCCAGCGTGACGATCACATGTTTCACGCCCTTTTCCAGCATCTGTCTGGCGCCCGCCTCAATTTCTTCCCGGCTGTTGATCTGCCGCCCGGTTAAAATGGCAAGCTCCGTCTCGTTCGGCTTGATATAGTCCACATCTTTCCAAAGACTGTCCGGCAGATCCGCCCTGGCCGGCGCCGGATCCAGAATCACCACTTTCCCGAGACTCACCGCCAGGTCCTTCACATATTCCACCGTATCGAGCGGAATCTCCAGCTGCATGATCACGATATCGCTCTCCTGAATGTGCCGGATGCTGCGCTGAATCAGCTCTCTCGTCACGCAGGCGTTGGTTCCCGCGATAATCACAATTGAATTTTCGCCGCTCTCATCCACCGTGATAAACGCCTGCCCGGTCGCCTCCCCGGAAATCGTTGCAATCCCTTCTGTGTCTACGCCGGCTCTCTCCAGATTGCCCTTCAAAGCCTCACCCGGTCCGTCGTCCCCGACCGCCCCGATCATGCGGACATCACCGCCCAGTTTTCCGGCCGCATACGCCTGGTTCGCGCCCTTGCCTCCCGGCACCTGTGAAACGCTGCTGCCCTGGACAGTCTCACCGCCTCTCGGCCTGTGAGGCGTTTCAATCACAAAGTCCATGTTGAGACTGCCGATTACTACTATTTTTTTCAACCTGCCTCACCCCTCTCTTCATCGTCATCCTTTTTTACCTGTCATTCACGCGAAAGAAGCCTTTATCCGTATATCTCATCCTCATATACATCGACCGCCTTCCTGTCCGGAAGGGACGGCTGCGCACCATACCTGGTGACGCTGATTCCCGATGCGTATATGGCAAAACGTATGGCCGAAAGCAGCGGCCTGCCCTCGCTCAGATATACTGCCAGCGCGCTGATAAAAGAATCTGCGCCCCCGGTCGTATCCACCGCCTCAAACCCCGTCCCCGGGAAGTACATGGAATGCTCGTCATCCTGCAGATAACAGCCCCGCTCTCCCAGCGTTACGATCACATGCTTCACTCCTCTTTCCCGCAGCCATCCCGCTTTCTCTTCCAGCGTCTGCGGCCCCGGAACAATCATGTGCAGTTCATTCTCATTCGGCACAACATAGGCAGTCTGCTCCAGCAGTTCTTCTTTGACAGACTCCACATTAGACGGCTTCAGAATCACCTCTGTTCCGTTTCTGCTACAGCATCGGATCGTATATTCCGCGATCCCGTCTGCCACCTCCAGCGAAAGCAGACAATATCTGGCATTCTGGAACAGATGCCGGAATCGGTTCATATGCTCCATATTGAGGCACTGGTTCGCTCCCCGGTAGACAACGATCGTGCTCTCTCCATTCTGGTCGAGACTGATATACGCCTTTCCTGTGGAGACGGAATTGTCAAAGACCACGCCGTCGGTACGGACATTGTTATCGAGAAGACTTTCATAAATCAGCCTGCCGTCCCTGTCATTGCCGAGACACCCGATGATATAGATCTGTCCGCCCAGTTTTCCCACGCCGATCGCCTGATTGCCTCCCTTACCGCCGGGAAACTGATGCACGTTCTTGGCGATCTGTGTTTCCCCTGCTATGGGGATGCGGGACATCTCGATCGTAATATCCATGTTCATCGTCCCGACAACGACAATCTTGTCCCCCTGCCTCTGGCACATAGGCGCCCTGACACTCCTCCGCTCTGTCACGGCAGGGCTGAATTTCTTCATAAGCCCCGACGGCTTTCCTTCCTTAATCATGTGCAGCAGACAGGCAACCGCCTCATTTCCAAGCTTCTCCGCAGGCAGTTTTACCGCCGTAATGCCGTCCTCCAATATATCCAGCAGGGCATCATCTCCCACCACAATTACCGACAGCTCGTTTGGAATCGTCATTCGGTTCCTCTGAAGCACCTTGCACAGACTGCATGCGATTTCCCGGCTTCCGCAGATGACCGCTGTTACGTTTTCGTTGAGACACTGTTCAATGCCTGTCTTTTCCACATCGTCCGCATGCGCTCCCTCATAAATCCAATTGTTTCGGATCGCCAGGTTTCTGGCGCGCATGGCCGAACGGTATCCTTCTATCATGCTTTTGTCTTCCCGGTACACGATGCAGGCAATCCGCCTGTGGCCAAACCCCGCCAGGTATTCCACGGCAAGATTTCCCGCTTCCGACAAGCGATAGTAGAGGGAAACAGGCTGACGCTCGTCAAATTCTTCTTTCTGGTTGAGATAGACGATACGGTTTTCCAGTTTTCCCGCCGGAAAATATTCCTCGGAATCCAAAATGACCCCCGCCGCTTTTTTCCGCGCCATCGACTCCATACATTCCGAAATCTCGGCCGCATCCTCAATATAGCGGATCAGAAGCTGGTATCCGTGCCGGTTGGCCTCGGCTTCCGCCGCCATGACAACCGCCTCCCGCTCCCGGTGGTTCCTGCGGATGATCAGCCCGATCATCGCATTCTTTAAGTTATCTTTCTCCAAATATTTGAGATATGGCACATAATTGGACGACTCTACGATCTCCAATACTTTCTTCCGCGTTTTTTCACTGATGTCCTTATCTTTTCCGTTGATTACTTTTGAAACTGTAGAAGTGGAAACGCCGGCGAGTTTTGCCACTTCTTTCATGTTCATATAGGTTCCTCCTTTTCCAGAAGTATTTAGTTAAATGATAACATCACCCGCTTTTTTATACAATATTCCCAATAAACGAAACTATTTTCCGACATTCTTCACAATTTTTTACAATTTACTAAAACACTTTCGTTGGTCATTCCACTCCACCGCACTGTCTATTTTGCATAAAAATCATCAGACATGACAAAAGCGTGACAAAAAATCTGTCACGCCACACGCTCTTTCCACACAAAAAAAAGAGAACGTTCCACACGCAAAACTGCCGCATGCAAACGTTTCCATCTGTAGAACTATGAAATTTTAGTGAACCACGGGGGATGTCGCCCTGGGGGTTCGAATCCCCCAATTTACTCTGAGGATTCTTTCTAGTGAACCACGGGGGATTCGAACCCCCGACAACCTGATTAAAAGTCAGGTGCTC
>CBCOZL010000058.1:0-5194 GCA_965114645.1 uncultured Lachnospiraceae bacterium
CCACCGTTTTCTTCTTTAAATAAGAAGACTGCAGCCGCATATCGTCCAGTTTCTGATAGAAGCTGTAAATCTTTGTGTTCAAAGATTTCCACGCGTCCTGTTTCCACGACAGCTTCTTCTGTTCCTTTACCAGTTTGTTTTTCTTATAGCTCTGAGCCGAAACAAGCTCACTGATGATACTCTCGGTGTCAAGCCCCGAGTACATACCTGTAATTCTGATAGCCATTGTCGTCTCCTCCTAACTGCCTACATCTTTTCGTCCACAAGAATACCGGCCATCTCCCAGATCCGGGCGATCATGTCAAGCGTCTTCTCCGGAGGGAATTCCTTGATCACTTCCTTGGTCTCCTTATCCATGATCTTGATCATGATCCGGTTTGTGTCCTCGTGAACGCCAAAAACAGCCTCTTCATTGCTGTTGTTGATCCTTCTGTTCATCTCCATAATCGCCTTTTTAAGCTGTTCGGACTGCTGCTGCTCTCTGGCCTGCCTGATGTTCGCCTGCTGCTGTGTCTTCGCATTCGCGGATTGCTGCTGACTCCCGGCCTCTCCGCCGCTCTTCTCGTCCTCCGGCTGCGATCTTGTCACGGACGCGGTCGTCTCATCTACATTGACCGTCTGCCCATCTTCCGGAACTTCCGTGTTCACCGGTGCCACTGCCTGGGGTTTTGCCGCTGCCTGTGCCTGATAGGTCATGGCGCTGTTTAATGGTTCAATTGTTGCCATCGTCAATCACCTCCGTGTGATATTGTAAAAAAAATGGAATCGTCTCACGATAACGTCCGCCGCAGGCGTGCAGACAGACGCAATCTCTTGTATTTTATATCGGAAAAAACCTACAAAAATTTAGAATTACCACGGAAAATAATGAAATATCTTTAAAAATTTGAAATCGTTCCCTGTTTCCTATATAATAATCCCATCAAACCAAACCAACCGATTGGAGACTTAAATTCCATGAAAAAATATAAAATGTGCATGATCCCGGCTTCACCGTTAGAAAATGTGCAGCTCCTAAAAGACCGCGTGCTCCTGCCCTACGTCTGCTACCGCCTCTTCGGGGAAAGCTTTTCGATCGTAACACAGAGCACAGGGGATTACCCCTACCTGTCCTATCTGGAGGGAACGGATTTTATCTCTCTGCCGGAAGAACAGCCGCATATGGAGGCGGCTGTCAGCTATGTATCCGGCCACAGCCAGGATATCGACCTGCTCTTTCTCTTCGGCGCGAGAGGCGAATATATGGAACTGGCGCACACTTACAAGTCCCTGCGCCCCGACGGCGTCATTTATCTGAAGCTGGACACCAATATCGACTGGGCTAACGCATATCCGCTCCATGACCAAAATTTTTCCGTCTTTTTGGAGGACTGCGACATCATAAGCTGCGAGACAAGAAAGCTTCAATCCTTTCTCTATAAAAAATGGCTGCGGCCCGTGGAATATATCCCAAACGGAGTCTGGTACCCGCTCTATCCGGAGGCCGGTGACGTGCAGTTCGCGGACAAGGAAAATATGATACTCACCGTGGGACGACTCGGCACCGCCCAGAAAAATTCCATGATGCTTCTCTATGCCTATGCCCTGGCTTTCCCCTCTCTCAAAGAACCGTGGGAGCTTGTCATGACAGGAAGCGTCACCCCTGAATTTCAGGCGGAATATGACCGTTTCTGCAAGGAGTTTCCGCCGCTTGCGCCGCACATACATCTGACCGGACATATCTCCGACAAGCAGACGCTTTATCAATATTATAAAAAGGCCAGAATCTTTGCCCTTCCCTCCCGCGGGGAAGGCGGCAGCCCCAATGTATTTTCGGAAGCCGCTATTTTCGGCTGTACCGTGCTCACCACCGGCGTGGACGCCGCTCCCGATATGACCGACAACGGCCGGGTAGGCAGAATATCCCCGGATCCGGAGGACGTGAAAGGTTTTTCCAAGGAGCTTTTATCACTCTGCCAGGATCCCGATTATCTTGCCCGCAATTTTCACGAGATACGCTCCTATATGCGGGCGTATTTCGACTATGAACGGCTTGCCGGCAGGCTTCGGAGTCTCGTCGAGCTGCAATCGCTGAAAAGGAGAAGGTCATGAGAATAATAACCACCGACACCTGCGTCTCTCTGGAAGAGGACGGACAGGTTTTTACACTTTTGGAAAAGCCGGCGCTTCCCGACTATTCCAACATAACGAAAAGACCTTATTTCTCAGTCTACTACAGCGAAGGCGAAACCGTCTGGGAACGCCTTTCCTGCAGTATGGCAAAATTCGCGGATTTTTGCCGGGACGACCCGTATCTTGGCTGCTATGGCCTGATTCTGCGCCGCCTGTATCCCATGCTGCTCTCGGATAACCGCGCGAAAAATCTGGCGGCCTACGGCGCCGGCACAGACTGCATGGCCTATCGGGTCATACAGGATTTTATGACCTTTCTGCATACAGGCAGCGCGCTGACGGCACTGGCTCCCAGTCCCTTTTCCCTCACGGCGGTAAGTCCCGGTTCCTGCGCTGCGCTGCTCTACCGGCTGGACACCTTTCCTGCGCCCGCCGCAGTCTGCGACGCCATAAACAGGATAAAATCAGGCGGCCTGCTCCTTCTCTACACAGTAAAGGAAACCGTACCTGCGGATCTGGCTGCTCTGTGTGCAAAGGCAAAAAAGGACAGCTTCGGCCCCTGTACGCTCTATTCCCTGACCGTCGACGAAGCTGTCATGGATTTCGCACATGAAAACGGCTCCGAGGCTTTCGTCCTCGCACGTGCATCTGAAATCACCAGACGGGCAGACGACCTGCAAAATCTGGTGCAGGCCATGCTTACCGGCACGGTCCTGCCGGACGACGCCTGGTTCATCGCTGTGACAATTCTGCAGCAGACGGAAGAGCTCCTTCTCTCTCTGTATGACTATCTGGAGAACGACGAGCTGCCGGTTCACGCAAACGCCTTGAAAGAGGCTGTTCTGAACTGTTATGTGGAAATGTGCCGTCCTTGCGGCATGACCGCTTTCCGGGATAAGCTGACACAATCGTCAGAACTATTTTTCGCCGCTGTCGAACAGGAATTTCTGACATAAAGGAGAAAGAGATATTTATGGAAATCTTATTTTACCGCTACAACAGCATATGTGAGCCGGATATCCTGCAGGTCTTCAGAAATTTCGGCATCACGGTACATACGGAAGAGCTGGAAGTACATAAGAAAAATGTCACGCCCAGGGAATGTGCCGGAAAAGTGTCCGAATGGATTCTGCAAAGACCTCTCGCCTTTGTGTTCAGCATCAATTTTTTCCCGGCCATCTCCTATACCTGCGAAAAACTAAAGGTGCCTTATGTCTGCTGGAGCGTGGATTCCCCGGTACCCGAACTGTTTTCCAGCGCCTTGAAAAATACCTATAACCGTATATTTCTATTTGACAAAGCACAGTATGACTTCTTTTCCCCGGTCAATCCTGGCTGTATTTTCTACCTGCCTCTGGCCACGAACGTGAAACGCTGGGAAAAAACCATACTGCCCATGACCGATGACGATTATGATTCCTACGGAGCCGATGTGTCGTTTGTGGGCTCCCTGTACACGGAAAAATGCAAATATGACAATCTGACGCTCTCCGACCGCACCCGCGGCTTCGTGGACGGACTGATTGAGGCACAGCTCAAGGTATACGGCTGTAATTTCATTTCTGAAAGCCTGACGGACGAGGTGATCCGCGAGATTGAGAAAGCCGATCCCTCCTTTTATAAAAGCGACGATGTTTATGCGGGTATGTCACGTTACCTTGTAGCGCATCAGTACATTGGGATGAAGCTGGCCGCTGTGGAGCGGGAACGCATTCTCAGCCGTCTCTCCAGGCAGTTTCCCGTCAGTCTCTATACCAGAAGCGATGCCTCCTGTCTGCCGGATGTAAACTGCAGGGGCGGTGTAAACACCCTTACCGAAATGCCAAAAGTATTCCAGGCAAGCAAAATCAACCTGAATATCACCATGAGGGCCATCGAAACCGGCCTGTCCCTGCGCGTCTGGGACATTCTCGGATGCGGCGGCTTCCTCCTCACCAACTACCAGGCGGAAATCCCCGACTTCTTCGAAATCGGACGGGATCTGGAAACCTACGAGTCTACGGACGAGCTGGTGGAAAAAGTGCGCTATTATCTTTCTCACGAGGAGGAACGTGTGGAGATTGCCATTAACGGATATGAGAAAGTGGCTGCCTATCACACATACGAAATCCGTCTTGCCCAGATGATTAAAGTGCTGGCAGGCGGTATCACATCTTGATTTTCCCCTGTGCATCACAAAAGGGATATACACGACACCCATGTCATGTATATCCCTTTTCAACACCTTTCTTATCCCAACAAATTCTTCAGTGCCTCCATGCCGCCCACATCTCCGGCTTCCTTGTTTGCATTCTGAATCTGCACATAAACCTCTTTGCGGTAAACAGGCACTTCCCTCGGTGCGCTAATGCCAAGCTTTACCTGCTCTCCCTTGATTTCAAGTACCGTGATCTCCACATTGTTGTTAATCACAAGCGCTTCATTCTTCTTTCTGGATAAAGCTAACATTTACTCACCTGCCTTCTTTTTATTCGCATTCAGGATATCATAGATCGGAAATTTAACCAGATACTCATCCCCCTCCACGATCACCTGTGTCGCCAGTCTCTGAGCCGCGTTAATTACGATGGGTCCCTTCAAATTCACGCTCATCTGCTTAATGTCCTTAGGCACCGTCACCGTCACCATCACCAGGAGCTCCTCCGGCTGCAGATCGCCAATGTTTTTCAAAAGCTCGTCGTCTACCTCCGGGTTATAGTCCGGGCGCACGATCAGCGGATCCATCACAGGCATCGCAAAAGCGGGCTCCTGCAGGGACTGCAGCCAATGAATCGTATCCGTGCTCTTCTCCTCATCGTGTATCAGCGCAAAGTCCTGAAGTTCCGGAAACCCAATGATTCCGCTGGGAAAATGTATGGTCTTCTCATCATCAATCGTAATCTCTCCGAATACTCTCGTTGTAATCTGCATACCCTCGTCCTTTCTTTCACAGACTTCCTTTTGAACTGTACTCCGCAAACAGTCTGCCGTGAGCAGAGCTCCCACAGTCTGTTTCTCCTGCCGCTCCCGGCCCCGCCATGCTGCATTCACAAAACCGCAGCTTAGCTGCTTCCTTTTGCTCATTATGTGGCATTCGCCACAT
>CBCOZL010000058.1:5294-14129 GCA_965114645.1 uncultured Lachnospiraceae bacterium
AGATCCACTTCGAAACAGTCTGCCGTGAGCAAGCTCCCGCAGTCTGTTTCTCGTGCCGCTTCCAGCCCCGCCATGCTACATTCGCAAAACCGCAGCTCCGCTGCTTCCTTTTGCTCATTATGTGGCATTCGCCACATAGATCCACTTCGAAACAGTCTGCCGTGAGCAAGCTCCCGCAGTCTGTTTCTCGTGTCTCTGCATGGCTCATTGCTTATCAAATAAAGTTCATCAGATTTGTCTGCATGATTTTTCCTGTGGCCATGAGCGCCGCGTTGTAGGTCAGCTCGGATGCTGTCAGCTCCACAGCTACCTCCGTGATATCAATACCCTCGTTGTCCTGCTGCAGCTCCTTAAAGGTCAGCTTCTGGTTCGTCAGTCTGGTAGAAATCAGATCCAGACGGCTTCCCCTCGTAGCGTTATCCGTCATGGCTACTCTCGAATCATCCATGTACTTCTTATATTTTGTAATCTGGTTCTCAAACTTGGTGTGTATATTTTCGCGGATATATGCCAAAGCCTTGTCTGCACCTTCCATACGCAGAGCCAGATCCTTATACTCCGCGCTGTCCTCCGGCCAGTCCTCCTGCTTCTTCTCAAGATCCGCTATCACAGCTTCAACGTCCTCAAGCTGCTTGAGATAATACTGGAAATCATCCAGATCCCTCTGCACATCGTGGGTAAAAATCTCGTCTGCCCGGGTATTCACCTGAATCTGCTGGTTGTATCCCACATCATAGTAAATGTCCTGGTTTCTTCCCTCGTCGCGCTGGGTATTGTAAGCGGTCTTTCTCAGATCCGGCGTTTCACCCGGAGCAGCCATATTCTTTGTCTCGACACATTTGAAATAGTGCACCGGATTGATGTCGCCGTTTTTCCACGAGGACTTGTCGTAGTTTACCTGAAAACCTGTCGAGCTTGCGTTAAAAGCCGCCTCGTTGAAATTCTTATCGTAAAAATCCTTTGAAAATACCATTTCCCCGCTGGTCGGAATATAAGCGATCCCCGTACAGGTACCGTCTGCAATCGCCTTGTAGGCGGCTTCCTGATCAGCGAACTCCATCACCTGGGGCGCGGGGACAACCGGATTACCGGCCGCATCCACTGCCGTGGTACTCACCATCGGATTGCCGTCCGCATCTTTCTGCACAGCACCGTTCGCGTCCGTCTGTGCCTCAGCCGTCACTACCGTGCCGTCCGGCATTGTAAACGTAAGTTTCCTTCCGGCCGATACCGTATTGCCATTCTCATCTGTCATCTCCGTTCCCAGGGAATCCAGATCGTTGTAGGAAATGCGGAAACGGTACATAGTCGAATTTGTAACGGTCTGTTCATAAGAGTTCTCGTCGTCTATACCTGCCGGAGGTGTCGGAAATGTGCCAACATCTATATTCTTCGCCGTGTCATATTCGGTATAGTTGACTCTGCTGATATCCTGAAAGCCAAATTTCTGGTCGATATTGTAGGAAACCGGATGTTCCTTCATGTCCTTCATGTCCTCCTCGGTAAAGGTTACCGGGAGATCCGTCCGAAAGCCGGAAAAGACAAAGCGGCCCGCATAGTCCACGTTTGCGCAGGAATAAAACTCTGCCGTGAGCTGCTTGATCTGGGACATAATAATCCGCAAATCGTCCGCTGTCTCATATTTATCCGCCGAAATATTAACCTGCTTGTAAAGCTCATTCAGCACTTCATCCACCGTCTTCATGGCATCTGCCGTCAGGGAGAGCCACTGATCCGCGTCCTTCGCATTCCTGTCGTTATACTGTGTTACCGTGGTCACATTGCTCCGCAGGCGAAGCGCTCTGATCGCCACCACCGGGTCATCAGAGGGACGCACGATCTTACTCTGGCTGGTCATCTGGTTGGTGAGCTTATCCTGCAGGATCTTATTCTGGTTGATATTGTATGCAGAGTTGTTCCGCATAATCTTATTGGTCATTCTCATATGTTACAGCCCTCTTTCTGTCATATTGTTTATCGTCATGACTCAATGCTATACGCCAGTCTGCAGTATCAGTCTGTCATACACTTCCGTCAACACGTTGATCATCTTGGATGCCAGCGTATATGCATTCTCATATTTCACCAGATTCATAGCCTCTTCGTCCTCGTCAACGCCGGAGATGGAAGTTCTCTGGTTGTCAATATTCGTCTCCAGACTATAATAAGTCTCATAGAAAGTCTCGGCATTGCTGGCATTCAGGGTCGCATCCGACAGCACGCACTCCAGAAAACCGCCCGCATCCCTGCCTCGGAAGCTGAACTGGTTCTTGTCGGTCAGCATGGAAATCACCGCCCACACCTGATCACACTGCTCTTCGCCTTCTATCTCATCAACACCGTCCCCTTCCGGCGGCTTGGTGCCGACGCCGCTGTCCTTGTCGATATCTTTTCTGGTTCCCAGAAGGTCGGGATTTTTCATCACCGCATCCCAGAGAGTTATATTGCCTGCGGTAATATCATAGTAGCCGGTATTTTCCCCGTTCGGCGCGGACATGTCCAGCTCGCTCTGCTTATACTGTCCGTCCTTCCTGACATAATTCGCCGTAAAGAGAATATCCGCTTTCTTCGGCGGGTCTTCTGCCGTCAGGCCTTCCTTGAAAATGTCATTTACTTTTTTCGTAAAGTCACGCACCCACTCGTTCATCTGTTTCAGATAATAGGGCACGCCCTGATAATCAATCGCACCGCCAATAGAAACATCCGTCCAGGTCTTTTCCTGTGTCAGCGGCATATCGCTCTTTTCATTGTCAATGGTAAAGGTGTATTCACCGTTGCCGTTGTATTTCCAACCCGTATAATAATAGAGCTGGTTTCCGATATTGATGACGCCGCCCGTGTCGGAAAGATTACACTTCGTCATGCTCTGTAAGTGTGCCTCCGTCGTCTTGATCGTCACCGTGGAAATGCTCTTGTGGAAAGCCACGTTGGTAGCCGTTCCCTTGAAATACTCGCCGTTATTTCCGTCGCGCATCTCAATCAGACCGCGCAGCTCACCGCCCATGGAAGCGTTGTAAAGACTAAATTCAACCCCGTCGTTCCACATGATGTCATAAAGGCCGTCCACGTCCGTCTGGTTTACTTTCTCCTCCTCCTTGCGCGCCACGCAGTTCAGCGTTCTGTACTGGTCCATATCCACCAGCGTCTGCCCGCCGGCAATCTTTACCACAAATCTGTGCGCCGCTGTCGGATTACCCTCCTGATCCAGAATCGGATATTCCTGCGTCTTCACGTCGACAAGCGTGGAAAGCTCGTCGAGCAGCAGATCTCTCTTATCCCTCAGCTCGTTTGCGATGCTGCCTGTCAGCTCGATGGTATTGATCTGTTTATTCACCGTTGCCAGATCCTGCGCGATGGAATTGATCTGATCCGCGCGGATCTTAATCTCGTCGTTCACATCCGCCTGGAGATCCCTGAGATCCCCGTACATATTATTGAAATAATCTGTCAGCGCCTTCGCCGCGCCCAGAAACTGCGCCTTCGTCTCGGTGCTGCTGGCGTTTTTCGTGATTTCCTGCAAGGTATCGCTCATTTTGTTAAAGAGCGTCTTAAATCCCGTCTTATTGTCGTCCTTAAGATACTCCTCAATCATCTTGCAGTAATAGACCTTCGCGTCGTACTCGCCAAGTTTGGTCTCGTTCGCCCAATATTTCTGGTCGTAGAAGAGATCCCTCACCCGCTCGATTGCCAGCGTCTCCACGCCCGCGCCCGCACAGCCGTATGTAGCAAAGACACGCAGTGCGTTGGCCGCCTCGGTCTGTACCTCCTGCCTGCTGTAGCCTGCTGTCTGTACGTTACTGATATTATTACCCGTGGTGTTCAGCGCAGCATTGGCTGCCCGAAGCCCCGATGATGCTATTGTCAGTCCAAAAAATGTAGATGCCATATCATTACCTCTTATTCTTCTTCAACCGATCAGCGTCCCAATGTGGAAAGAAGATGATCCAACATCTCGCTGATGACATTGATATATCTGCTGGATGCATTGTAAGCGTTCTGATACATAATCATATTGGTCAGCTCCTCATCAGAGGATACACCCACGATCTGTTCTCTCGCATACAGCAGCGCGTCTGTAGCTACATCCTGGTTTTCCTGCACCGCCCGGAATACCGCTCCGTTGTTCGCAAGCTGGGATACCAGACTCTTATAATAGTCATAAAAGCAGACCGGCGTCGCCACGTTGGGATTCAGCGTGTATTTCGTTTCCTCAAAAGCCTTCTTTAACGCCTCCATCGTCTCCTTATCCTCGGAGTGCTCATCCAGCCGGAACGACAGCAGGGAAGGATTCTGGCGAAGCTCCTCGTTGATTATAATATTTCCCACGGTCCAGCCTGTCTCCGGCTTGCCGTTGTCATCCACCATAAGCTTAAAAAGCTGGTACGGATCGCCGTTTTCATCCCGCAGATATGTGGAATCGGGATTGAGTTCCGTCGCCCTCTTCGCTCCGTCTGCAAGAACCGAATTGATTTTGGTCGTGATAATGTGCACGAGCTTATCAAACTCCGCCTGCACATTCATCACAAGGGACTGCTCCACATGTGCGTGATACCAGTTTTCCTCATATTTGCCGTCCGTGTTGATATTGTCAAGCTCGCCGTGGGTTGCCCTGTGATCGCCTCTGGCCAGCAAAATACTCTTCAAGGAACCGATATCCGTATTATACAGCGAGGAAATCTCCTGCGTCAGATCAAAAACCTTCGCCCCCTCTATGTTTTCCTCAGAGACGATGGGATTGCCGTCCGCGTCAAACTTATCAAATTTCGCAAGCATCTTCCAGTAAGGCGTATAGAAGCCGGTCTGTGTATCCTGATAGATACACATCTCATTGACCAGACTGCCTTTCACCAGATCCACCTGCTCAAACCGAACGCTCACATAGCCTGAGATATCTTCCGAGTAAGCGATATTGCCGAGCTTACCCAACTCGTCCAGAAGATAGTTTCTGCGGTCGCGCAGATCGTTCGCGTGCTCCGGACCGCCCTCGACTCTCACAATCGCCCGGTTAAGCGCCTCTATTTCCTGCGCGTATTTATTAATCAGGTTAACATCCGTCTTAACCTTATTATTCATATTATCCTGATATTCGCAAAGGCTGTTGTACACCTTCTGCGCTTTCGTGATAAATTCATAAGCCTTCGTCACGAACAGATTCTGGTTTACCGAAGCGGTCGGATCGTTTGACAGCTCCTGTACCGCAGCCCAGAGTCCCTGCTCGCCGGAAAGCGCCTCGGAAAACTCGTGCCCCTCGTTGGATTCTCCCAGAATATACTCTATCTCTTCCAGCGTCGCCGCCGAAATATCATAAAAAGCCTGCCGCCCCGATTCGCGGCGGTAGTTTCTGTCCAGTATCGCATCTCTTTCCTGTCTTGTTCGGGTATATTTGACACCAAGACCTGTCTGTATCCAGTTTTTATTGGTGTATCTGGCATGCGTGACATAGTTACGCGTACCCTGCTGCACCTGCTGCCTGGTATACCCTTTGGTGTCTAAGTTAGACATGTTATGCGCTGTGGTATTAAGCGCATTGCTTGATGTTTGTAATCCTGATACGCCTGTATAAAGGCTTCCCATTAATGACATATTCCACCGTCCTCAACAATTTATTGTTTGGCGTCAAAAGCCTTATTGACTGTGCCGATTACATCACCGGTATTGCAGGCGCCCCTGTTATAATTCGCCGTCTCCGGCGCTTTATTCATGGACTGTATCACCCGCATGTTAAACTGCACCATCTCCAATGCGCTCTCGATCAACTCTCTGTTCCGCTCGTTGACCTGTTTTACCGCACGGACATTCCTGCGCAGTTCGTCAAATACCGATGCCAGTTTCGCCTGTTCCTGAGGCCTGGCCGCCAGCATCTTAATCAAATCTGCAATCTTCAGCTTCGTAACATCCTTGTTAAGTACGTTCGCAATATCATTAACAGCGTCATTTCTCTGATTATCCAGATGATTGATTCTGCTTACGATGATTTGCTCCTCATCCGTGATCTGGGCTAAAGCTTTTACATCGTCAGATACAATAACAGGCGTTTTTTTCATGGACAGTTCTAACAGATTCCTATATTCCAGATTTTCTTTCTCCAAAACCTCGATCAGGGCTTCCATCAGACTCGCCACTACTCAAACCTCCTGTAGTAATAAAAATTATAGACTTTCAATCTCCTCATACTGCTTCATCAGTTTCTCGGCAAAGCTCTCACCGCTCACATGATATGTCCCGTTCGCGATGCCTGCCCTAATGGGAGCTGTCAGCTCACTTCTGATATCCTCTGCTGCGGCAACCGCATTCTTTGCAGTCTGGATATCCTTACCGAAACTGGAGATCTGAATCTGGTCAGAATTCGCACTTTTAGCTGTGTTTTGTGTCTTGGCCCTGCTCTTCGCGCCGTAGACCTGCTGCACCTGTGTATAAGCTTCAATACGCATACGAATTTCCTCCTTCCTCCAGAGGTTTCTCTCAAAAAAATTCACCTCTTCAATATCTTACACTATAAGTATCGGTTATTTTCCGTAAGACTTTAGAGGTGAATTTATTTTTCTGTATGCAGCCTGCACACTCCTGTTTCATTCTATCAGACTTTGCCGCTCTGTTCCAGTACTGTATTGATGGACAAAACATATACGAAATTGCTTTCACTTTTTAGAAAACAGATATATAATAGAGCAGCGGCAAGTCTTATTTTAGGAGAGATAAAATGAACAGACCTATTACAACATTATTTATGCTGATGTCGGTTGACGGAAAAATAAGCACCGGCGCAACGGATGATTTAGATGTGGACAAAGATTTTCCTCAAATTGCAGGGGTCAGCGAAGGGTTGCACCAATATTACGAAATCGAGCAGACAACCGATTTATGGACCCTCAATTCGGGCCGGGTTCAAGCCAAAATCGGTGTCAATACCAAGGATGCGCCAGATAAAACGCCTGTATCTTTTGTGATAATAGACAACAGACATTTGAATGAAAATGGCATACGGTATCTCTGTTCTCTGTCAAAAAAGCTTGTAATAATTACATCAAATCCAAAGCACCCGGCATTTAATACAGAGGAAGATAATTTATATATCATATATCAAAAAGAATTATCACTAATAAATGCACTTATAAAGCTCAAATCAGAATATGGTTGTGAGAGAATAACGATACAAACCGGAGGGACATTAAACGGCCTGTTTCTTCGTGAAAAACTATTTGATTATGTTGATCTTGTTGTTGCCCCGGTTTTGATTGGCGGCAAAGATACATCTACATTAATTGATGGCAAATCTTTGTTTACACAAAAAGAACTGTCGAAATTAGGTGTTCTGAAACTGCAGGAATGTGTGATTCTGGAAAATTCATATTTGCGATTGCGCTATGAGGTAATTCACTGATAAATCCCCGCTGATCGGGAATTTATATATAAAAAACAATATTGTCTGGAGGTAAACAAAATGGCTAAGAAAGAACGGTTTGAGACGATTTATTCACAAGGGACTATTGATGTAACACAAATTTTAGTAGATACAGTGACCGGAGTGAATTACGTGTTTCGTAAAGTCGGAAATGCAGGCGGGATAACGCTGCTGCTAGACAAAGACGGAAAACCTGTTATTTCTCCGACTGCAAACAACTAACTTTTATACTTCTTTATCTCACATGAGTAAAAATTTTGCGTAGTCATGATAGATTTCCGGCTTTTCCTGTAATAATGCTATCTGCGGGAGAATTTCCTCCCTTCTTTATACAATTCGGCAAAAATTCATCTCTGCTGCACGTATTATGCAAAAAAGAGGAATATTCTGCCCGTTCACAGGAATATTCCTCTAATCATCATTTACCTCATATGACTGTCAGCTACACATATTCTGATACTGCTTCATCAGAAAGATCATACTTCTTCTGGATAATCTGCCTGATCTCGATATCCTCATGCCCCAAATCACGAAGAATCTCCACCAATCCCTGTATGCCCTTTTTTAATCCCTCTTCCAAGGCACGCGCTTCTACACGGGCTTCTATAATCGGCTCTAAAATCGGCATAAAAATTTCCACCAGTGCCTCACTCATATTATCATCTCCTCTCAATTCATCAAGTAAATGCCAGTTTACCTGAGCGCTCACTTCCAGGACGGAATCGGCCAGTTCCCTGTCTCCCTGTTCCGTAAGTCGGCTGATCCTTTCTAACAGTGTCTCCATATCCTGCTTTTCAACCCTGTCTGATAAAGCTTTCAGCCATATGTGCGCTTCCGAATCCAGCTCCTTAGTGACAATAATCTGCGTCGGAAACAAAACCTCACCCTCTATATAATATACGCCACGGTAAGGACGCACTATAGAGAATTCATGTGCTTCAAAATACTTGAAAAGTTCCACCGGCCTGGCATCACGGACAAGGGACACCGTGATATCATCTGCTTTTATCGAATCTACAGTTTCTCCATAGGCTTTGTATAAACCTGCATAAGCACCCACCTTGTAAAAAGTATCAATATTCAGATGATCTTTCGGGGACTTGTACTCCCAAATATTATGTCCTCTAAATATCGCCCCTATTTCATTCTCAGTAGAGACACCTTTATCCTTTTTGATTACCAACAGGTCAATTTCCAGCGGCTTGGTATTTAGGTTGTACTCTTTGACAAATACCAGGTTATCCCGGTTCTTTGCCAGTTCCAGATTCATAGCCGCCACAAAACCCGGATGCCACTGTACTTTCGCATCTTTCATCCATAATCTCCTTTATTTTTTTAATTATAACATATCCAGTTGTCATAATAAAGCCTTATACCCTCCTACTACAATGTATTTATGGTTAATACCCCTTACAGCCAGTAAGGAATTATCC
>CBCOZL010000059.1:0-12959 GCA_965114645.1 uncultured Lachnospiraceae bacterium
GTTTTATTATGAAATCCTTGAGAATAAGCTGTCAACTTTTTTTATACCACATCAAGGACATACAGGACGGGGAAGTGTCAACGCTCATCACAAAAGACCTGTCACGTTTGGGGAGGAATTATCTTGAAACGGGTACTTATATCGAGGTGTTTTTCCCCAACCATAACGTGCGGTATATTGCAATCAATGACGGCGTGGACTCCATAGACAACGCACAAATGGATATTACACCGTTCCGCAACATCATCAATGAAATGTACGCAAAGGACACGTCAAGGAAAATCAAGAGCGCACTCCACGCAAGGAGAATGCAGGGCAAGTATATGGCTACCACCGCCCCGTTCGGTTATCAGAAAGACGAGAAAGACCATAACCACCTTGTCATTGATGAAGTGACCGCCCCTGTTGTGGAACTGATTTTCTCAATCGCCGAGGAGGGTGTGGGGCTTGTCCTATTAAGGCAAAAATGGTGTATAATACAAACATGAGCAGGGTTTAGTTTAGGCGCAACAGAGAAAAAAGAACAGAGAAAAACGCAACAGAGAGAATTTTTAGTAGAATTTAATATAGATTTTGCAACAATTACTGCATGCGGAGAATGTTGTGTAGGATGTAAGAAAAAAGAAGATGGCATTTGTCAAGGTTGCATAGAGTCAGATGGACATTGTATGGAATGGACGCAATCCAATGGCTGTCCAATACATAAATGTGCAAGAGAACATAAAGTTCAGTTCTGCGGATTATGTGAGGAATTTCCTTGTGATAAATTAAAGGAATGGGTTTCTTCTGAGAATCCGGAAAGAATTGATAATTTAAAAAGAATATAATAACTTCCAATATGAAGAATAGCTCAAAAAAACTAGAATTTATATAAGACAAGGAGAAATGTTTATGGCAAAGATAATAGCAATCTGTGGGAAAATATGTTGCGGAAAAACCTATTACGCCAATCAAATAAAAGAAAAAGAGAACGCAGTTATTTTATCATGCGATGAATTAACAAAGGATTTGTTTGATAATGATTTGGGTGAGAAACACGACGAAATGGCGTTAAGAATTTGGAACTATTTTAAGAGGAAATCGGTGGAATTGGTAAATATAGGTTGTACTGTGATTTTAGATTGGGGTTTTTGGAGCTTAGAAAACAGAAGAAGCTTAACCGAGTTTTGTCACTCTCAGAATGTTCATTGTGAATGGCATTACATTGATGTTAATGACCAAACATGGAATAAAAACATTGAAGAACGAAACTGTAGGGTATTAAATGGCGAAGGTGGTTCAGATTATTATCTGGATGAAGGTCTTATGGGAAAATTATTGTCCATGTGGGAAGCACCTTCTAAAGATGAAATAGATGTTTGGTATACATTAGAAAGAAAATAGAATTGTTATATAGAGAACAACGAATCTCAATTTGTCGAACACACGAAACTTTCAGGTTGTACCTGAGTTTATGTGAAGAGAATTAAATACAAATGACCTAAGAGCCATTGTGGACGATAATCTACAGTGGCTTTTTTCATGCAATGAAATGATAGGAGGTACTAAAAAGTCCTTGACATTTCGTTTCAGGAGGCACTTCCTTATCGGGCATTAACACAAAAGGAGAGCAAACGAATGGAGAATAGAAAAGCAAACACACCGGTCGCACTCAGGAAGATGATAGGTAGCACAATGTATTGTGTGAGAGTGCATTTCATTGAGGATACAAAGGAAACCATGAAGGACAAGATAAAGAGGATGTTGGAGAGTGATGTTAAGGCATCACAGCATCGCAGAAGGCAGAGGTCTTGCCAACATCCGGGCGGTAACGGAGAAATACCAGGGGAGTCTGGAGTTGGAGAGGCGGGAGGAGACGGTACTTTTGAGTGTATTGTCAGCCATTCCGCAGCAGGATGAGAACCATCATATTTAAATAATTTTTATAAATCTATAAAAATGTCTTGACTTAAAGTGTACTCTAAGTTGTATACTAAGCTCAAAGCCATTGTAGATACTTCAAAGAGGGATGGCAAGTCGCTCTTATTTTGTCTATTTCGCCCATCCCCTGTATCTTGAACAGGGTTTCACAATTACCTGGGAACCGGTATTCAGAGAGGAGAAGCATATGGAAAAGGCGAAGGTTTATTTCACAAGAGAGATCACGCCCGAGGCTGTGATCAGGATGTACAGGCAGCTGGGAAAGGAATTGCCGGGAAAGGTGGCGGTAAAGGTTCATTCCGGCGAGAAGGGCAACCAGAACTATCTGCGCCCGCAGTTTATGCGCCCCATGGTGGAGGCGGTGAACGGTACCGTGGTGGAGTGCAATACGGCCTACGATGGGGCCAGGAATTCCACGGAAAAACATAAGATGCTGATGGCGGAACACGGATGGAGCAGATATTTTCAGGTAGACCTGCTGGACGGGGAGGGGCCGGACCTGGTGCTGCCCATACCCGGAGGCAAGGTGCTTAAAGAAAACTACGTGGGTAAAAATATCGTTAATTACGATTCCATGCTGGTGCTCTCCCATTTTAAAGGGCATCCCATGGGCGGCTTTGGAGGGGCGCTAAAACAGCTTTCCATAGGTTGTGCCTCCACTGCGGGAAAATGTTTGATCCATTCCGGCGGCACCACAGCCGATCAGAATGCGGTGTGGAACCAGGTGGCGGAGCAGGACGCTTTCTGCGAGGCCATGGCGGATGCAGCGGGTAGCGTTATGGATTATTTCAAAGGAAATACCGCGTTTGTCAATATGATGTGCAATCTGTCCGTGGACTGCGACTGCTGCGCCATTGCGGAGGACCCCTGTATGAAAGATATAGGTATCCTGTCCTCCTTAGATCCGGTGGCGCTGGACCAGGCTTGTATGGATCTGATCTATAAGTCCGAGGACAGGGGAAGAGATCATTTCCTGCAGAGGGTGGAGTCCCGGCACGGCACCCACACCATCGACGCGGCCGCGGAGCTGGGATATGGGACCAGGGAGTATGAGCTTATCTCTGTTTAGAATGCAAACTTCAATAGCGGATATTGTGGGAGATTGCGGAGAAATAATTGCAGAGCAGGGGAGGATGGATGACATGAGCGAAACAATTCGCATGACTTCTGCGGAGGCGGCAAAGCTGCTGCGCAAATTGAATGAGCAACTGGATAACGTGTTGCTGATGGAACAACAGAGCAGGGAATTTTCGGCGGCTCTTGGGGAGGATGTGGACTCTGTTCGTCCGGCTTATGACTATGGAAAGATTCAGGAGCAGATCGAGAGTCTGGAGACCCGGATACGGCAGGTGAAACATGCTCTCAATTCCTTTAATCTAGTGCAGGAGGTGCCGGGGTTTGCGGGGATGACCATAGACCAGATGCTGGTGTATATTCCCCAGTTAAGCCGCCGCAAGTCCAAGCTTTCCCTTATGCAGCAGCGTTTGCCCAGGCAGCGGGAGAGGGTCAGCTACGGCGGGGGCAGCCAGATCATAGAATACAGTTACGCCAATTACGATCTGGAAATGGTAAAGGCGGACTACGAAAGGGTGTCCGAGGAACTGGCCCGGGCACAAACTGCGCTGGACTTGGTCAATACCACGGCGCAACTGGAAATTCCCGCTTATTAGTATTCCAGAATGAATACATGAAAAAAGGAAATCCATAAAGGTATTTCCGCCGCCTGACATCCCTTGGGGAACTCCTTTAAATGAGACGTTATGGTATAAAGTCAAGGGTATGCGTTATTTTTATGTTATCCGTTATAGGTATAGGTTTATGGTTGACTGACGCAAATAATATAATGATGGCGGTGAAAACCTGTGGCGGGTGTCCGTTCGGACATTCCGCCATGCGGCGGAGGTATCCGGTTACAAGCCGCGGGGAAAGGCTGTTGCGGAGAGAAAAGTGTTTCTTAAAGCGACAGCCTTTTTACGTTGGCCATTGTCCGTCACGGTGAATGTGGGCATCCTCTCGTCTGTAAAACAGGAACGCGGATCTGCTTTCCGGCAAAGCGGAGGGCGTGAGCCAAGGCCCGCGGAATCATTGGGCAGATGTTTTCTGGCTGAAGAAGGGAATGAGAATAGTGAAAATACTGGATATTTTTTCATGGATATCGGCAAATGAATTAAGTTTGGAGAAAATTGAAAATATAGTTATTAACTGCTGTGAAGGCAATTCCGGCTATGACGGATACCGACTTCAAAGTCAGATACCGGAAAGGGCAAGCGAAAATGTGACCAGCACTAAAAACGAGTTAATATCCGAAGGCAAGAAAGTATGTTACCTCATTAGAATTAGAGATGGTGAGGTTGTGGCAGTTGTAGGATATAAGTAATCAGAGATCTCGATAAGCTGACGGATGAACTGTCTAAGGGAAAAGCAATGAAAAATATGCAGGGGTGAATACTGTGGAGATAAGATTTAGCGCGACGATACTTCAAAACGGAAATATGGATGCTGCCTATGTAGAGGTTCCTTACGATATCAAAGAGCTTTTTGGCAAAGGCCGTCTGCCGGTGGATGCTACTTTTGACGGCGTACCATACCGGGGACAGGTGGTAAAAATGGGTACGCCCTGCTATATCATCGGCGTTACCAAGGAGATACGCAAACAGATTGGCAAGAGCTTTGGCGACATTGTTGAAGTGGTTTTTCAAGAAAGAGAAAGTGAGAAAACATCCATGTGGAAATGTCCCAAATGCGGAAGAGAATTTAAGAAAGAGGGGCAGAGCCATTACTGCGGCGATAAGCCCAAGACGATAGAAGAATATATTCTGAATCAGGATGTGGACAAGCAGGAAGACTTGCGGCATATCCGTCAGATTCTCCGCCGTGCGTTACCGGAAGCGGAAGAACGCATCTCATGGAGTATGCCCACCTATTGGAAAAACCATAATATTCTTCACTTTGCTGCTTCAAAGGAGCACATCGGATTGTATCCGGGGCCTGCAGCTGTAATGCATTTTGCCAAAGAACTTCGGGGCTACAAAACCGATAAGGGGACTATCCGTATCCCTTATGGCGGGATTGACGCTGCGCTGATTGAGAAGATTGCAAAGTGGTGTTGGGCTACCGGCAACCATGCGTAGCCGGTAGTCACAGTTGCTATGGGGGATTGATGAGGTGATGTAAATGGTAAAAGCAGTAATATTTGATATGAATGAAACTCTTATAACTCTTCATGAAAGTCCACTGTACTTTGGATCACAGATGGCATTGGACGCAGGCATTGAAGAGGAGAAGTTCCAGGAGATATGGCGCGCGCCTTTCTCTTTTTTGAGACGGACGGTTATGCTCTTGCCCTGGCTTTGGAGGAGGGCGGTATGACAAGAATGAAATGATGAGGGTTGGGAGAAGTACTATGGGAAGAATCTATAAATTGGACGATCCGCAGGCCGTGGCTCATCTGTTCGCGGGTTGGCAGGAAACTATGATCGAGTCCTGTTTGCAGGGTATCATGGGGGAAATATATACCTCTGCTGCCCAGCCGCTCTCTGCAATGGCCATGCTGGGGGATTTCAGCTTTCTGGCAGGGGAGCCGGATGCTGAATTGGCTGCCTTTGTACCGGAGGGCAGGAATAGAGAGTTCAGGATCATGGTTCCCCGGGATTCTTTTCGGAATCCGCAGGGAGAAACGGTGAACCAATCGGACACTCCCGGACGAACCTGGGAGAACACGATCCGGCAGATATACGGCGAAAAAGTACGCAAGGTGACCCGTTATGCCATCAAAAAGGAGCCGGGGGTATGGGATCTGAACGGGCTGCGCGCTGCGGTAGCGGCACTGACACCCGAGTACGAGCTGCGCCTGATAGATGAGGAACTCTATTATGAATGCAGGGAAAAGGAATGGAGCAGGGATCTGGTGGCCCAGTTCAGCGATTACGGGCAATATCGGGAGTGGGGGCTGGGAGCCGCCATACTCCGGGGACATGAGATCGTATCCGGCGTTTCCTCCTATTCCGCTTACCGGGGCGGTATTGAGATTGAGATAGATACCAGGGAGGATCATCGCAGAAAAGGTCTGGCCTACGTCTGCGGGGCGCGTCTGATCTTGGAATGCTGTGCCCGCGGGCTGTATCCCAGCTGGGATGCCCACAACCCCTGGTCGGTGGCGCTGGCCGAAAAGCTGGGGTATCACTTTGACCACGCTTATGACGCGTATGAGATAGGGGGATGATATCAAGGCAGCGCCGGGTTTTGCCGGCGGTCGTTGCGGTGGGATATATGTTGAAAATGAGTTACCTCAGGGCGGGGAAATACTTTGCAGAGATGCCCAGAGACAATGCGATAATGTAAAGAGCAGGTAAAAATTATGTAAAACCAGACGATTATAGGGAAGTACCTGTTGACTTACATCCCGGCGTTTGCTATAATCCGATTATGTATTAGGGAGTAGCTTGCATACCTTGGTATGTAACATATTTACGTCAGCACAGGAAGATGATTCCTCGGGATATGTTTATAAAAAGCGAGACTTTTACTGTAGATTTTTTACGGTATCAGTGTCGCTTTTTTTATAAAAAAATATACGCGGGGAGGAAAAGGATATGTTACTGATGTGTTGCGTACTGTTGTTGATTTTTGGTTTTGTGGCTCTGGTTAAAGGCGCCGACCTTTTTGTGGAGGGGAGCGCGGCTCTGGCAAAAAGTTTCAGAGTGCCGGGGCTGATCATCGGACTGACCATCGTAGCGGCGGGAACCAGCGCCCCGGAACTTGCGGTCAGCACGGTGGCGGCCTTGCAGGGGGCGAATGAGATAGCGCTGAGCAATGTGGTGGGGTCCAATATCTTTAATCTGCTGTCAGTGCTTGGACTATGCGCCATTATTTATCCGGTCCGTGCCGAGCCGGGGGTATTGAAGAGGGATTTTCCCGTTTCCGTCGCGGCAACGGCGCTGGTGTTTTTACTGTCCTGTGCAGGCTGCGTCTTTTCGGGGCGGATATTTCGGCTAAAGATGGAGACTTTTGCGGGAGAGGTGGGAAGAGCCGCCGGAGGACTTCTCATCGTATTGTTTGTGATATATATCGTATATCTGATACTGGACGCGAAAAGGCATCCGGGGCAGGAAGACCACACCAAAAAGAAACCTCTGTGGAAATGCTTTATACTTATCGTGGCCGGACTGCTGTTGATCGTGGGAGGCGGGCAGGCGGTGGTATACGGCGCCAAGGAGATCGCGAGGACCATGGGAATGACGGAGACGCTGATCGGGCTTACGGTTGTGGCGGTAGGCACGTCTCTTCCGGAATTGGTGACATCGGTGGTCGCCGCCCGAAAAGGGGAGACAGGATTGGCGGTGGGCAATGTGGTGGGTTCCAATATTTTCAATATGCTGTTTATATTGGGTATTTCGGCGGTCATACATCCTGTAGGGGTCAATGTGGCGTCTGTGTGCGACATGGGAATCCTGTTCCTTGCCAGTCTATTGACTCTGTTTTTCCTGAGAAGGGGAAAAGCGCTGAGACGTTGGGAGGGGATCGTGATGGTCGGTGTATATATTCTGGATGTGGCCTTTGCTATTATAAGATAGCAGAAAATTTGGGGGCTACCCAAGAAAACACCTTATTTTTTATATAAAACATATGCCGGAAAGGTGAAAAAATATGAGAATAGACGAGATCAGAAAGATATATGCTTCACTGATGCATGCAACGATTCCCGAAAAGAAAACGGACATTGGAGCCGCCCCCGGGACCGCCGATGATAGGGACAGTTATATTCCTGGGGTTGGAGGCGGTGAAACCGTACAATCTACAGGTAATTATGACGATCAGGGGCAGATGGATGACGATTTTTCTATCCCTGTAGGGGACGGGAATGACAATGGGTTCCAGGCGGCGCAATACAGCAGGGAATACGCGCAGCAGACGATGCATACCGTGGCAAAGCCGGAGACGTCGGGCGACGGGATGGGCAGGCCCCAATAATGGCGGATGGAGGTAGCAGATGGCAATACATGGGTTAGGGGAACTGTATCTGACTTTTTTTCGTATAGGCGGTCTGACTTTTGGCGGAGGCCTGACCATGCTGCCCATGTTAAAGCATGAGCTGGTCACGAAAAAAGGCTGGGTCAGCGAGGACGAACTGCTGGACTGTTATGCTATCGGACAGTGTACTCCCGGGGTTATAGCCGTCAATACAGCTACCTTTGTGGGATACAAGAGGAAAGGAATTCCAGGTGGGATCGCCGCCACGCTGGGAATGATTTCGCCGTCGCTGGCGCTGATCACACTGATCGCCTCCTTTTTTCAGGCATTTGTGGAGAACTTGTATTTTCGGCATGCTATTATGGGCATTAAGGGCGTGGTCTGTGCGTTGATGCTGAACACGGTCATTACGCTGGCAAGGAAAAGTCTGGTTAATCTGATGAGCGTGTTGGTCTGCGCGGCGGCTGTGGTACTGGCGTTGTTTACTCCTGTCCCTACCGTTGCCATCGTGGTGCTGGCGGGATTGTGCGGTGCAGTTATAGAATTGTGGCGAAGAAGATGTCCGAAAGGGGGAGGGCATAAGCTATGACTTTCCTACAGCTCTTTTGGGAATTTTTCAAAATTGGACTGTTCGCCATGGGAGGAGGACCGGCAACGCTTCCTTTTCTGATGGATTTGGCAGACAAATATGACTGGTATGCGCTGGACGACTTGACGGATATGGTGGCGGTGTCCGAGAGCACGCCGGGTCCGCTGGGCGTCAATATGGCTACCTATGCGGGGTTTCAGGCGGCGGGGATAGCGGGTGGCCTGACCGCCACACTGGCGCTGGTATTGCCAAGCGTCATTATCATTATTCTCATAGCGAAATTTCTGACCAATTTCAGTGAGCGTCCCATGGTGAAAGCCGTGTTTTCGGGAGTACGCCCGGCGGTTACGGCGCTGATCGCCGTAGCCATATGGGGACTTTTCCGGGTGGTCCTGGTGACGGAAGAAGGCGCTTTGGCGGTAAAACCGTTGATATTATGTGCGGTAGTATTTGTATTGATGCAATTAAAGCCTTTGAAGAAACTGCATCCGGCGGTATGGCTGCTGGCGGCGGCAGTGGTGGGAATTGTGTTCCGGTTCTGAGACAGTTCTATAGTGCGGGGAGGGAGAAAAACATGAAAAAGGTACGGTTTTACGACAGCGTGGAAGACAGTCTGCTGCGGTTCGCGGTGATCCTGGCAAGATCCGGGGATAAATGGGTATTCTGCAAACACCGGGAACGGGATACCTATGAGGTGCCCGGCGGGCATCGGGAACCGGGAGAGGATATTGATACCACTGCCCGGCGTGAACTGTACGAGGAGACGGGAGCGCTGATATATACCCTGCAGCCTGTATGCGTGTACTCTGTGGCGGATTCGGACGATACGGATGTGCAGAACAATAGCACGGGTCAGCCGGATACAGGCAGCAGTGAGGAGAGTTTCGGTATGCTGTATTTTGCGCGGATCGAGTCTTTTGAATCGGAACTGCACAGCGAGATCGAGAAGATCATCCTGACGGAGAAACTGCCCGGCCAGTGGACCTATCCCGAGATACAGCCCAAGCTTTTAGAGGAGGCCCGGAGGCGTGGGATACTGTGAAATTTTAATAAATTTTGTATAAAAGGGATTGCAAAATCAATAAAAAGCGAATATTCTGAAAGAGGGGAATATATAGAATTATATGTGATGATGAATGCCAGGGAGGTGCGTATGGCTACTTCGAGTATCACTAAAAATTTTTATTTCAGCGGAAAAGAGGCAGAAGCATTTGTCAATGCGGTTGAACTGTCCTTTCAAGAGCGGAAACAGCCTGCTAAAGTCAGCGTTAACAAGATACGGAGCAGGGAGGAATTGTATAAACTAATGATGAAAAGGAACAGGGTGAATGGGGGATAGGTTTTCTACGGTCAATATTCGCCTGTATCTTTCACAGGGATGGGGTATACAGGGGGAGAACGGTTTGCAGATGATTCTCTCCGGGTATTCCTGTCCCGCAAATAGGGATGTGGAAATATTTTTGAGAGAGCGGGCGTTAGAATTTACGGTAAAGAATCAGTCTGTTACATATCTGGTATTTTCTAATATAAGTGCAGAATTGCTGGGCTATTTCACAATAGCTGTCAAACCGATCACCATCAGCGCTAAAAATTTCAGTAATCATATGAAAAGAAAAATATCGCGTACAGGAGAGTATGACGAGATAAATCAGACATATAGTCTGGCGGCATATTTAGTAGCGCAGTTGGGAAAGAATTATACACACAATGCAAATAAATCTATTTCGGGCAGAGAGTTACTGGATTTAGCGTTGGATCAAGTGAGAGAGCTGCAATTTCAAGCCGGTGGTACAGTTGCGCTTTTGGAGTCTGAGGATAAAGAGAGTTTACGGAGATTCTACCAGGAAGAGAATGGCTTTAGGCAATTTGGTGTTAGAGAAACGACCAGCTCGAAACGAGAACGGTATAAATTGGTCCAGATGTTGAAAATTATCTGAGTCTGTTGCGGTAAAGGGGCTGGTAAAAATGTTGGGGAGGGGAACCGATATGGCGGAATATGAACGGGTGACGCAACCTTTTGCTCCGGTATACGACAGAGATTCGCGAATATTGATCTTGGGCAGCTTGCCCTCTGTAAAATCCAGAGAGCAGGGTTTTTATTACGGACATGCCCGAAACCGTTTCTGGCCCATGCTGGCGGCAGTTTATCGGGAGCCGGTCCCCGAGAGTATCCCGGAAAAAAAGGCCCTGCTGCTGCGCCACGGCCTGGCGGTATACGATGTGATCGAAAGCTGCGAGATAAAAGGCTCCAGCGACAGCAGTATCCGCAACGTGAAAGCGGCGGATATACGGACTATCATGGAGAAGTGCCGGATTGAAAGAATATTGGCAAACGGCAGGACTGCGGCGAAATATTTTAAAACCTATCAGCCTGCCTCTTATCGGCAAATGCTGATAGAGCTGCCCTCCACCAGCCCGGCCAATGCCGCTTTTTCGCTGGAAAAGCTGGTGGAAATATGGGGAACGGCCATCTCTTCCGTATTTGAAGGCGCGGAGGAGTCTCATATTCTGCCGGATTACATCTGATAGTCTATTTAAGAGATACCCCTATCGCAATACCGTTGTTGGTCAGAGGGTTGCGGTGTTCATACCCAAACAGCACCAACGTCGGCTCGTCATAAATGTATGTAAATACCTCCGTATGCAGCGCCTTGGTCAGTTCCCGGTAATCGCGGTCTGCCAATTCGGGAAACAGCGTATGTTCCCGGGATTCCCTGTGTAATACGTGGTGGACGGCGTCTTTCCAAGGGGCAAGAGAGGGAGCAAAGACAGGGCGGTTTTTCATGTTTTCCCGCAGGTACAGGTCATAGAGAAGATACTCTCTCAGAGCCTGCGTCCGCGAGATATCGGCAATACAGGCAGTTCCCCACTCCAGCAGTATCTCATACTTGCGTATGCGTGAGGACTGCACTCCGAACAGCTCATGTTTCTCGTACCATGCAGCCAAACTCTCATACATGGAAAAAGCGCTCTCAAACAGTGTATTCATAAATTCCAGCGTATGGTCGAACTGCCCGCTGTTGTAATAAATCTCCACCATCTCTTCAATCTGTTTCAGACGGCAGATATCTTCATAGGAAAGCCATCTGGTAGACAATACCTCATAAGGGGGGCGGCTGGTGTATGCCAGATCATACACGGGAGCCTGCCTCTCCATCTCAGAGCCTTTCAGCACCTTGAGAAAGCCCAGCTGCAGCTGCTGGGGACGAAGAGCATACACATCGTTAAAGGAGCACCGGAAACGTTGCAGATCCTCAAAGGGCAGCCCGGCGATGAGATCCAGATGGATATGGATGTTTTTCCGGGAGGAGACGCGCCGGACCACGGCGGCAACTTTGTCAAAGTCCGTTTTGCGGCGGATCTCGGCAATGGTTTCCCGGCAGGTTGACTGTACTCCGATCTCCAGCTGTACGGCACCGGGGCGCAGCTTTTCCAGTATGGCAAAGTAATCCTCGTCCAAAAGGTCGGCGGCTATCTCGAAGTGGAAGTTGGTCACACCGTTGTCATGCTCCAGAATATGCCGCAGGATCGGCAGGGCATGCTCCTTTTTACAGTTGAAAGTGCGGTCGATGAATTTAACCTGAGGGACTCTTTTCTCCAGAAAGTAATCCAGCTCCAGGCACACTCGTTCAGTTCCGCGAAAATCCATGGCGCGGTCGATGGAGGAGAGACAGTAACTACAGGAGAACGGGCATCCCCGGCTGCTCTCATAATAGATGATGCGATTCTCAAAATCCTGCATGTCCTCGTACCAGAAAGGGATTTCATCCAGCTTAAGTCTGGGGATGCTGTTCCCGTCCAAAACGGCGGGCAGTTCCCGGGATGTGCCTGTTCCGTAGGCGGTGGTCAGCCGGGCAAAGGCTGCCTCCCCGGGCCCTGTCATCACGCCCCGCAGCCCCCACCTGGCGGCGGTTTCGGCAGCGTCATAGGAGACTTCCGGTCCGCCGGCCCAGATGTCCGCATGAGGCAGGACTCGATGTAGGTCGGGAATAAATGCGTCTATCATATCCCGATTCCAGATATAGCAGGAAAAAGCGATCACATCGGGGTGCTTTTTATAGATTTCCTGTAAAATAAACGAAGGTGTCTGGTTAATGGTAAATTCCGCGATCTCTATGCAGGATTTGAATTTTCCCGCGCAGGATCGCAGGGAGTGGACAGCAGGGTTGGAGTGGATGTATTTGGCGTTGATGGCAACCAGCAAGATCTTCATGGCGGTTAAGTCCCTTCCGATTAATAAAGATTTAATACTCGATAAGATCATTTTAGCAGAGTGGAAGAGAAGTGCAAGAGAAACCTTATAAACTATAAAAAAACCGGCTCTACAGGGTAAAGAATATTTTTTTACTAACTTGTTTGGACGGAAAAACATATAGATTATCAAGTGAGGTAATATATTTGCATAGCCAGAGAAAATGTAGTAACATCCTGTTTTTAACAGTTGTGAGGGAGATGAATGGCTGTATGCCCAGTATTTATG
>CBCOZL010000060.1:0-12623 GCA_965114645.1 uncultured Lachnospiraceae bacterium
CGGAACCGATCACAAACTTCCAGTCTCCGCCGTGCCAGATGCCCACCGTCAGCCACAGAATGAACATGGCCGCAAACGTGGCGTACTGTTTTCCACGCTTTTTCCCGCATTTCTTTTTCAAGGACTGGTTCAGATTTGTAAAGAGTCTGGAACGAAGGAGCGGATAAAAGACATAGTCCTTCATCCACACGCCAAGCGTAATATGCCATCTGCGCCAGTACTCCGCCACGCTCTTTGCAAAAAAAGGCGTCTGAAAGTTTTCCGGCAGGGCGATGCCCAGACTCTGTGACAGCCCAAGCACAATATCCATACAGCCGGAAAAATCCGTGTAAAGCTGGAATGCGTAACAGACGGTGGCCACCCAGATATACGCACCCGGATACCCCTCGTAGTCCCCGTAAACCGTATTCACCAAAACGCCGAGCCGCTCGGCAATCACCAGCTTCTTAAAAAACCCCCATGCCATGCGCTGTAAGCCCTGCGTCACCCGCTGGTAATCAAAATCATGGGGCGAAAAAAACTGTTCCGCATGCTCCCTGTACTTTAAGATCGGCCCGGAAATCAGGTTTGGGAAATACAGCCCATAAAGGGCCAGCTTCAAGATGTTCTTCTGATGCGCCGCAAGCCCATAATAGACGTCGATCACATATCCCAAAAGAGAAAAGGTATAGAAACTCACGCCCAGAGGCACAAGAAAGTCCACACCGGCAATCAGCCTGTCCGGCCCGCCGAAAAGATGCACCACACCGTCCACGGTATTGATGAAAAAATTCACATATTTGAGGGCAAAGAGAATGCCTATATTGACCAATATGGTCATCAACAGAATCCCCCTGCGCTTCCCTGCCGCCTCCGCCGGCGCCGCTTCAAGCAGTGCGGTCCCCATGTAACAGGCTCCCACGGAGACAAACGGATAGATAACCAGCGCCCCCTGCCCTGCAAGGAGGCAGTACGCCACACTGCAAAGCAAAAGAAATCCCCACTGGAACCTACGGGGAATGCTGTAATATACGACTAATAAAACGGTAAAAAAACACAAAAAATAAAAGGAAGTGATACCCATATTATTCATCCGCCTCCGCTTTCACTATAGCACATGGTTGTAAATATTTCCACAATACAGTAAAATAATTAGGAAACGCAAGCGATTGGAGGCAGCCATGCTTTTTAATTCCCTAACCTTTGCCGGCTTTTTACTGGCGGCTTTTGTCCTGTATCATATCGTGCCTGTCAGATTTCGATGGGTTTTCCTGCTGGCGGCAAGCTATGCCTTTTACATGAATCTGCATGCGGCCTACGGCCTTCTGCTGTTTGGCGCCACCATTCTGACCTACTTTTTGGCGCTCCGTCTGGAAAAGGCCCCCCTGCAGGCGAAAAAGCGGATCTGCCTGCTTGGCGGCGTTGTGCCCCTTGTGGGTATTCTTCTGGTCTTTAAGCTGGGCGCTCCCGTCATCGGCAGGATCAACAGTTTCATCGACGCCGGCCGCCTGTCCATGCAGCCTTTGACCGTGAAAATCCTGCTGCCCGCAGGCGTTTCCTTCTATTTCTTCCAGTCTATGGGATATCTGATTGATGTGTATAAAGGGAAAATCCGGGCAGAGCGGCATTTTGGCTACTACGCCCTCTTCGTCTCCTTTTTCCCTCAGCTTCTGGCAGGCCCCATAGGCCGGGCGGATGCCCTGCTGCCCCAGCTAAAAAAGGAGCGGCGCTTTGAATACAACAATGTGACCTACGGCCTCAAGCTGATGGCCTGGGGCTATTTTAAAAAGCTGGTGATCGCGGATGTGTTTGCCGCCACGGTAAATAAAGTATACGACAATGTATACAGCTATGTGGGCCTTGTGTTTATCATTGTCACGGTGATGTTCGCCATCGAAATCTACTGCGATTTTTCGGGGTATTCGGACATTGCCATCGGCTGCGCAAAACTTTTTGGCATAGAGCTTGCGGTTAACTTCAAAAGCCCATACCTCTCCTTTTCCATCAAGGAATTTTGGAGCCGCTGGCATATCTCCCTGTCCACCTGGTTCCGGGACTATGTCTACATTCCTCTCGGCGGCAACCGGGTGCCGGAGTGGCGGCGCTGCCTGAATCTCCTCCTCACCTTTCTGGTGAGCGGCTTCTGGCACGGCAGCAGTCTGACTTACATCCTCTGGGGCGCCATCCACGGCATTTTGCAGATCATAGAAACGCTCCTTTACCCGAAGACCAGACGGGGCGTTCCTGTCACCAGACGAAAACACTGGTGGCAGCTTCCCGTCACCTTCACCCTGCTTTGTTTTACCTGGATCTTTTTCCGGGCAAACACCATCCAGGACGCCTTCTGGATTATCTCAAGACTGTTCTGGGATATCGGCAGACCTGTCAATTACCTGAAAACCGCCGTGATCTGTCTGGACATGCCCTATCTGTCCATGCTCGGCATGCTGCTGTCAACGGCTGTGCTTTTCCTTTACGACATGGTTTCGCTCAGGCAGGACGTGATCGGACTGGTGTCCCGGCAGAAGGGCCCGGTGCGGTGGAGTGTCTATGTACTGCTGCTGGTGGTGATTGCCCTGTTTTCACAAAAAGGGATTGCGACGGAGTTTATCTATTTTCAATTTTAAGATGCATGTTTCACGAACGATGACGGAAAGGATTATGGCATGGAGAAAAAAAGTACAATCCTCATTTTTATCATCAAATGCACTGCCATCCCCGCTGCGGCTATCTCAATACTCTTCCTGCTGAATCTGCCGTACCGGGAAATAGATGATGCGAAATATATGGATATGTGGAATCTGCGGATGCTGGGGAACCAGATCAATGAGGTGGAGATTGCCAATGTCGGCAGCTCCCACGGCGCATATGATTTTATCTATGACGGGCTGACGGAAGACGGATATTCCTGCTTTAACTTTGGCAGCGTAAGCCAGACTTACCAGTACGATCTGGCTCTGCTGCAGGAGTATGGCAGTCATTTGGACGAGGGATGCGTCGTGTTTATCCCCGTCTCCTACTTTTCTTTCAACAACGAGACGGTGAATGAAACCGAAGCGCAGGCGTTGTCCGTGAAATATTACCACTGCCTCTCCCCGAAGAACATACCAGACTACGACCTCTACACAGACATCGTGACAACCAGACTGCCGATTCTCTCCGCCGGGGAGGATCTGCTCAAGCTGCTGCCATCATTTTCCCTCTCTCTAAAGGCATTCGCCGCAGAGGACAACCCGGATGGCGGAATGGACGAAGCCGCTGTGGCGGAGTTCGCAAACCGGGCCGCCATGCGCTATGACCGTCATTTCAACAACAAGGAAAATCTCTTTTTACCCGAGCGCGAGGAACAGCTTCTCTCCCTGATCGACTACTGCCAAAAACACGGGCTTACCCCCGTGCTCATCACCACGCCTTTTTCCTCTTATTACAACGCCCAGGTATCCGAAGAATTTCTGGACCGCTTTTACGGCACGATCAACCGCATTTCATCTGACACAGATGTCAGTTATTACGATTATTCCCACGACAAACGGTTTCAGGAAAATCTGACCTATTTTTCCGACTCCGACCATCTGAATGCGGAGGGCGCGGCGTATTTCATGGAGATTATTGCGGAAGAAGTGCCGGAACTGAGGGCGGCGCTTGAGGAGTAAATGGAAATTTTATTCGATTCTTATTGTCGAATATCTGCATTCATGTTAACATGAAATAGTATAATTGAACAGAAAGCAGGATGCGATTTTCTGATAGATGCCCTCTAGTCTTACGAAAGAGGGTGGTGCCCATGAGCGTGATGGAAGTTTTGACATTATTGCTTGTTGTTTTCGCGGCTCTGTCTTACATAGATAATCATAAAAAGAAATAGCATCCCGCCCGCCTAAAGTGTGGATGCCATTTCTTTATTAAACATTTTACACGGAGGGCAAATCGGAACCTCGTGTCCGATAAGCTTCTCTAAGTAGATTATACTTTAGAGCCGCTTGTTTTGCAAGCGGCTCTTTTTATACTCAATCCAGTACGCTCAGGCAGGTAACCCATTTTTCTTCAGCGTTCCAGGTCCCATCAAAGCAGTTCCCTCGTTTTTCTGACAAGATACAGCGGGATATTGGTAATATGCCCGTCTTTCCGATAACCGCGTCTGGAAAAGCGCAGCGCATATTCCGGCCGGGAATCCGCAATATACTTTTTGAAAGATGGGGCAGATTTATCTTCCCCGCCCTTTGCTTCTATGGGTATCATCTCAGTGCCATATTGCAGAACAAAATCAATCTCGCTGTTTTTATCAGAAAAATAGCATGGTTCCATCTCAAACTGTCCCCGGAGCTGCTGTAAACAATAGTTTTCCGTCAGCGGTCCTTTGAACTGGTAATCCGTCTTCAAAAGGATGGCGCTGTTGTCAATGCCCGCCATATGTTTGAGAAGCCCCGTGTCAAACAAAAAAAGTTTGAACTGATCCAGTCTTTCAAAGGCGGAAAGCGGATGCTCCATTTTGGATACATTGTAAACGCGGTTCAGCATACCGGCTGAGACAAGCCATTCAATCGCCTCCTCGAAGTCACGCGCCCGGCCGCCTTCGCGCACCGCCCCGTACATAAACTTCTCGTTCGACTTTGCGAGCTGTGTGACAATGCTGCGGAAGACCATGAGAATGCGTCCGCTGTTCACCTTCCCATTATGTTTGGAAAAGTCGTTTTCATAGACTTCAATCAGCTCATGCTGTATCTTGGAAATCTTCTGCGGATCGCGATATTTTACCCATGATTCGACACATTCCGGCATACCACCGATGATCAGATAGTAGTTGTATGCTTCAAGCAGACGGCTGTGAAAAATATCTTCAATCTGCTGGTTCTTCTGAATGCCTGCATAATAATCATAAAGGGGCGGATCAACCGCGCAGAGGAACTCATCAAAAGTCAGCGGAAAGATGTTGAGCAGATTGACCATACCGACAGGATAGGATTTCGGCTTTGCAAGAAGTGTTCCAAGCAGACTCCCGGCCGCGATGACATGATAGTCATTGGCCTTTTCCTTGAAATATTTCAGTGCATTCAAAGCCTCCGGGCACTCCTGTATTTCGTCGAAAATGATGAGCGTTTCACCCGGAAGAATTTTTTCTCCGGCAATCATGGAAAGAAGCTCAATGATCCGCTGCGGATTTTTGTTGGTTTCAAAAATGGATTGCAGTTCATCCTCTTCATCAAAGTTAAAATAGACAAAACTGTGATAACAGCTTTGTCCAAATTTTTTCATCAGCCATGTCTTGCCAACCTGACGCGCCCCCTTCAGCACCATAGGCTTTCGCTCCTCGCTGGCTTTCCAGCTGATCAAATCCTGAATGACATTTCGTTTCATTGAAATCCCCCTTCTATATGCCCAAAATCAGTATCGCACATTTTTCCAAGGGTTTCAATTATTTTTTACACATTTTTCCGCGCTTTTCGACAAAAAATTTCACATTTTTCCAGGTTTTAAAATCAAATAATACACATTTTTCTGAGTTTTACAACAAAAATTTACACATTTTTCTCAAACTCACCACTCCACGCCGAGCACCGCTTCCATTTCCACGTGGCGATCCTGTCTGAGATAAAAATCATCCGCCGCTTCTTTTGCGATCTCGGGTGTAACCTCCTCCGGCAGGGTAATGCCCGGATGGAAGAGAATTTCCAATGTTCTCCCGTCCTTTTGGGCCTTGCATCTCATTTTTCCGTACAGTCTTTCTATTCTCCCTTTGTCCATCCGCCCGCTCATCACAAGTCCCCAGAGATACATCCGGCTCATCCCGTTCTCCTTGCAGTAGCGGTCCACCTTGTGGGAGTAGAGGGACAGCAGCCTGTTCTTTATGAAATTAACGGGTCGGTAGGTCCTATATAATGACACATCTGTCAGAAATACACCAAGCACTTCCCTGGAATTGCGGATATACTCTAACACATACCCCTCCCCGCGCACAGCTTCCAGAACTGCCTCCCACACCACGGGAATCATGTGGGCATGCTGGTGGCTGTCGATCCGAAGCCCTTTCTGCCCGCAGGGGACGCTATGCCGGGCCGCGATCCCGATGCACGTTTCTATGGCCGTCTGTACCTTTGCAATCTGGGCTTTGATTTCACACACTAACTGCGCCCGTATCTTCTTTCTTTTATGCGGCAGATAGGATGCCGCAAAGAGCCCGCCCCATCCAAGGCCCATCAGATCGGTGCCCGGCTTTACGAGATCGGGAGCCGCCGCCTTGCCTGCCAGACTTCTCCCCTCCACAAAATCCAGGTGCACGGACAAAAGCGGCAAAAAGGGAAGTTTCGGTATCTCCCTGCAAAGAAGCTCCATACATTCCTCAAAACAGCTCATATTCGGCACAATGCTGATGCTGTCGAGCCTGCCTGCCTGCATACATGCCAGCATATCCTTTGACGTATTTAAAGTAAGCGCGTAATCGTCCGCGTGAATATCCGGTTTACTCATGTCGAAATCCCTCCTGAAAGCTCTCTCCCCGAAGTCGCAGAACCTGAAGCTGTCCGCCCTGGGGTGTGGCCGGAAACGCAAAATATCCTGACAGATCCCCCTCGTCCGGCTTCCAGATGTGGACATTGTCCACGGGGTACTGGGTGGACTGCCAGGAAAGATAGTCCGGCTGTCTGACCAGATCCTTCGGCTCCATCTCGGAAAGTTTAGAAAGCCGCTGTCCATATTGCAGCAGAACCAGCACCAGAACGGCCGCCGTCACGATAGCAAGCGATTTTCTCCACACAGGCGCTTTTTCCGTGCCGCCTCCCACAGCCGGCTTCTCCCTTCCAGCAGATCTGTCTTTCCTTCCAGCGAGACAGACTGCCGTGCCGAGCGTCAATGCCACAACCATATGGATGTACGGCCCGCCGTAGCGCATATGAGGCGCAGTCACCATCCAGAACAGCAGATTCACAATGCCCGTGCCAAGAAGAGCCGCGCAGGCATATTCTTTTCTGCGAAAATATGCTGCCAGCAGATACAAAATCACAGGAATGCAGAGCAGCCCCGCCACAATCAGAATGCGGCTTCCCGTTTCCTGCTTGAGAAACCAGCCGGGAATCCATCCGAAATGAGACTCGTCATATTCTGCCGGATTTGTGATACCCCTCGCAAACATCTTGATATCCAGACTGTCCCTCGCAAGCACCGCCTTGTCCATCTTCCAATCCAGCTGAAACAAATCCAGTCCCCCGTAAGGATAGACGAGATAGCCGGAAATAATCACATTGCGGATCAGATAGGGCGCCAAAACGAACACGCCCGCCGCCACATGGGCGAAAACGGCTGTTCCCTTTTTCTCCCTGATAAACAGATACAGCGGATAAAGCGCCAGCACTGCCACGGATGCGGCAGACAGCTTCACCGTCGCGGCATACACGCCGACAAGGCACAGCCAGCCGTACAAAACACCATCCTCCCGGCTGTTCTCCCAGCATTCGCTCCACTTTACAAATATATAGAGGACAAGAAGCATGGCCCAGATATCCGTGCCGGAAGAGGCAATGTCATACCGCTTCTGTACCACGAAAATGACCATCACACATTTCAGAAAATCTGAAGTGCGCAGGCTCTTCTCACCCCAGAGCCGGATGGTTGCGCATACATAGATAAGCGCAACCAGACAAAAGAACCCGTTTAAGCTGTGCAGGGACTGTCCCACAAGCCATCCAAGGCTGAAAAGCGCCTGCAGGGACATGAACGCACTGTTATAAGCCAGACGCATGTGAAGATTTCCCAGTCCCGGAACCACTCCGTAGTCCTCAATCCAGCGGATCGCCTGCGCATGATAGAGCCCCGTGTCGTACTGGCTCGGGCTGCGGGTCGTCCAGACCAGCGTGAGAACAAAACAGAACAATACTGCCGCAATCCGCCAGCCGGCAGGTCTTTCCCATGTAACGCCCGGAAAAAGCGCGGTCCGTTTTCCTTTCCCAAAACGCTGAAAAAACCACACACAGAACAAAAGAATGCCCACCGCTCCCAGAATGGTGTCGGCAATCCCCGCCACCTTATAAAAAAGACTGAAAAGCTGGGCATAGACATTCAGAACAATCAAGCCTGTCACAATATAAACATCGGGACGCCCCATGTCCTCCCGGCGGTTTCCGTATACAGCATCCACAACCGCCTTACCGAAGAGCAGGGACGCCCCTCCGATGATCACCCAGGAAAAAAGCACCATCAACATACCTGCACCCCCATGTCTGCTTCCACACAGACATTCTTTTTATATTCACTGCTGCTCCCCGTCATTTTCACGCCACACGAGTGTATCAATGATATATCTGGGTCTGTGCTTGGTCTCCATATAAATCTTGCCGACATATTCTCCGATAATTCCCAGCGACAAAAGGGTAATCCCGCCGATGACCAGAGATACAATCAAGGTTGTGGTATAGCCCGGCACATTGTTGCCCATGGCCCAGTCCACCAGGCCGACCACGCACATCACGATACTGAACAGAAACATGAGAAAGCCAAGTCCGCCGATCAGTCTGAGCGGCCGCACACTCATGGAAGTAATGCCGTCAAGGGCCAGCGTCATCATCTTGCTCAGCGTATACTTGGAATGCCCCGCCTCCCTTGCCTTTACGTCAAAGTACACCACATCGGAGGGAAATCCCATTGTAGGAATCAGCCCCCGCAGAAAAAGGTTCGTCTCGCGGTACTCCGACAGCGCGTCCAGCGCCTTCTTTGACATCAGACGATAATCCGCATGGTTTGTCATCACCGTACTGCCAAGCATGTGCATCAGCTTGTAGTACGCCGTGGCAGTTGCTTTCTTGAAAAGACCGTCGGAATTTCTGTCGTTTCGCACCCCGTAGACTACCTCACAGCCCTCCATGTAACAGGCCAGAAACGAATCCAGCGCCTCAATGTCCTGCTGTAAATCCGCATCGATGGTAACCACCACATCCGCATACTGTCTCGCTGTCATCATTCCAGCCAGAATCGCGCTCTGATGGCCATAATTTCCCGAAAGGCTCACCACGGAAAACCGTCTGTCCTTCGCCGCAATTCCATGAAGCAGCTGCAGGGTTTTATCCCTGCTCCCGTCATTTACAAACATGACTTTGGAGCCTCTGGCTATCTTTTTTTCACCCTCCAGCCGGATCAGCTTCTCTGCCATAACGGTGGCGGTTTTTTCCACCACTTCCTCCTCGTTATAGCAGGGCACTACCAGATATAAAATCGGAATCTCTCTCATATTCTCTTCCTCAATACAATGTCTCTGTCTGTCTAAACTGTTTACTTATAATATTCCTGGTACCAGTCCACAAATTTCTGTAAGCCTTCCTCAATGGACGTTTCCGGCTTGAAGTCATAATCCCGCATCAGATCCGTGACATCCGCATAAGTCTGGTATACGTCGCCGGGCTGCATGGGCAGATACTCTTTCTTCGCCTCCATGCCAAGACACCGCTCCAGCGTCTCTATATAATCCATCAGCTTTACAGGCTTATTATTGCCGATATTATAAAGCTTATAGAACGCACCCTTCGCGTTCTTTTCGGGCGGATTACAGAGAATGTTTTCCACACCCTGCACAATATCGTCAATATACGTGAAATCACGCATCATATCGCCCTTGTTGTAAACCTGTATCGGCTCCCCTGCAAGGATTTTTTTGGTAAACTTAAAGTACGCCATATCAGGCCTGCCGAACGGCCCGTAGACTGTAAAAAAGCGAAGCCCCGTCACGGGGATCTGATATAATTTACTGTAAGCATGCGCCATCAGCTCGTTGGATTTCTTTGTGGCCGCATAGAGGCTCACCGGCTCGTCCACCTTGTCCTGCGTGGAAAAGGGTACTTTTTCGTTGCCGCCGTAGACGGAACTGGAGGATGCATACACCAGATGCTCCACAGGGAAATAACGGCAGCCCTCCAGGATATGGAAAAATCCCATCATATTGGACTCCATGTAGGCCGTCGGGTTGTCAATGCTGTAACGGACACCCGCCTGGGCTCCCAGATTCACCACAATATCAGGCCTGTATTCCTGAAATACCCGGAACACATCCGCATTGTCCGCAAGGTCTCCTCTGACAAAGCTGTAATTATCATAGTAATACAGCTTTGACAGCCGGTCTTCTTTCAGACTTACATCATAGTAGTCATTCATGTTGTCAAAGCCAATGACCCGCGCGCCTTTCTCCAGAAGGCTTTTGGATAAGTGAAATCCGATAAAGCCTGCGCCGCCGGTGATCAGATATGTCTTAGAAGAATCTAGTTTTCTCACTGCCGCTCCTTTCCGCCGCTTACCGCCCTATGCTGTAATACTCAATTCCCGCTTCCTTCATCTCCTCCACGTCAAAGACGTTTCTTCCATCGTATACAAGAGGAATGCGCATCCTCTCCACAAACGTTTCCGGCTTCAAGGAACAGACCTGCTCCCATTCCGTAAACACAAAACACATATTGGCATCATTAAGCGCCTCCTCCGGCGTGTCCACATAGGCGATGGAACCCCTGCCGGCCTGCCCTTCCGGATAAACCTTGCGGAAATTATCTGCCGCCACAGGATCATAAGCCGTAATCTGCGCGCCGTTTTCCAAAAGCAGCCTTACATTGTCGAGGGAGGGCGCTTCCCGCAGATCGTCCGTCCCCGGTTTAAAGGCAAGCCCCAGCACCGCCACCTTCAACCCTTCAAAAGTAATCATCCGCTTGCAAGCCTTCTGGTAAAGTCTCGTTTTCTGTGCGGCATTCACATCTACCGCCGCCTCCACGGTCTTGATCTGGTAACCGTACTGTTTGGCCAGATATTTGAGCGCCTTTGTATCCTTCGGGAAGCAGCTCCCGCCGTATCCGATTCCTGCCTTCAGGAAATTGGCGCCGATACGGGCATCATAGCTCATGCCCTCCGCTACCGCATCGATATCTGCGCCTACCAGCTCGCAGAGATTTGCAATATCATTCATATAAGATATTTTCAAAGCCAGGAAATCATTGCAGGCATACTTAATCATCTCCGCAGAACGTCTGTTCACGGACACGATAGGCAGTCCGAATGGCTCATAAATTTTCTTTAAGAGCGCTTCCGCCTCCCTGCTCTCCGTGCCAATGATAATGCGGGCGGCGTGCAGGGTATCGTGTACCGCAGAACCCTGTGCGAGAAACTCCGGGTTGGAAGCCACTTCCACCTTCACATCCCGCGTCAGAAAGTCGTGAATAAACTGTTCCACCTTGTCGTTTGTTCCCACAGGCACGGTGGATTTCACCACCACAAGACAGTCCCCCTCCACCGATTCCGCGATCTGTCTCGAAACCGTCGCGATATAGTTCAGGTTGGCGGAGCCGTCGGGCTGTTCCGGCGTGCCGACACCGATAAAAATGGCGTCTTTATCCCGGTATGCCTCCGCATAATCCGTCGTATAGTGGAGTCTTCCCTCGGCGTTGTTCTTCCGCATCAGCTCCTCCAGCCCTTCCTCAAAAATGGGGCTGTTTCCTGCCTCCATCATTTTTACTTTTTTTTCATCCACATCCACACAGGTAACATCGTGTCCCTTCTCCGCAAAACACACGCCTGCCACCAGACCTACATACCCGGTTCCCGCCACCGCTATTTTCATATTCCGTTGCCGTATCCCTTTCTAGGTTTCCCTGCCGAACCATTTTTTCACTTTCCGCACCGCCCGCTGCCCCAAGGTCGGGCCATGGTACCGGCGCGCTTTTTCCTCATCAAATAAATCCTTCAAATCCGGCTGCGCATTCACATAGTCCCACCAGAAACTCCCAAGATTTGTGTCATAGCGTTTCCACGGCTTGTCCCCCGCATAATGGATAATGGCCGGAGACTGCAGCGCCTCCCGCTTCTCCTCCTGCGTATAAATGCCCTCTGTCACAAACCGCTCAAAATCTTTGTCTTCCAGATAAGCCAGCCTGTTATACTTCGGCGGAAGATAGGCGATGGCTCCCTGACAGGTCATATTCAGAATATCCTGATCCTGATAGTAAAACCGTTCCTCTGTCAGCTCGTGCCAGCGCGCGGAAAGTCCCCGTTTTCTCACCTCCGCCAGATTGAGAAGTGTGACGCCCGCATTGATATAGCCGCCTTTCATCTCCGAAAGCAGATGCCAGTAAGCCCTGCTGCTGTTCCATTCCCACTTATCGGAGAGATTCACCGCTCCCTTCACAGCCGCGAGCGCCATACCATCCACAGGCGTTTTCCAAAGCGGCGCAAGACTTTCCCGCACAAGCACATCCGCGTCCATATAGAGGATCCTGTCCACTTCCGGCAAAAGCCCCGGCAGGGCCAGCCGCAGATAGGTGCCTGCAGAAATGTCCCTCACCTGGTATGCGTTCCCGTAAGGGTTTTCCACACAGTGCGTGATGAGCGATGAATGCGGATCCCTTGTTTTTATAACCCGTTCCAGCGGCGCCTGGACGGTTCCCGCCGCTTCCGTGCAGACGCAGTGAATCTCAAAATGGTCATCCGGGCCGCGCGCGTCCAGAAGAGAAGCCGCCGCCGCCTGCACCTGCGTCACCAAATTTTCGTCAAAGCAAAATACGATCCTCAATCTTTCCATACCCTTTATTGTACCGTGATACCGTTTAAAAAGCAAGACACTGCTCCGGGATATCACGACAAACGCATGAATGTGTTCATTTATCAAATCGTTCAATTCGTATTTTTTA
>CBCOZL010000061.1:0-12172 GCA_965114645.1 uncultured Lachnospiraceae bacterium
AAAGAATAAGTCTGTAAGCTGTTTTTCTTGCTTACAAACTTATTATACGAGGAGTTGCTGCCATGTGTAAAATTATGGAAGATATGAGAAATGAAGCGGCACAGAAAGCCGTATTAGACAGTGCAAAAGAAACAGCAGAAAGAATGATAAGGAAAGGTAAAATGTCACTAGAAGAAATTGCGGATTATATTCCAACATTATCACTTGATGAATTGAAGGAACTTGAAGCAAAGATAATGCAGTTGGCATAATCAAAGAACAATTCAATATCTAAAATACCCCGCAATATCATTCTTGTAAGCGGCGCGGACATACGCTATAATAGACGCAGTCAACTGGTAACATATTCTTTTGGAAAGCAGGAGCGGTATGGAAAAAACAGTATCGGAATCCAGAATAGAGCAGGTATATCAGGTGCGCCCGGAACATTTAAACGGTGCAGGCAGACTGTTTGGCGGTAAGCTGATGGAGTGGATTGACGAACTGGCAGGACTTGTGGGCATACGGCATGCCCAGCGGGATGTGATAACGGCGTCTGTTGACAATCTGCGGTTTATCAGAGGCGCCTACCTGAAGGATCTGATTGTGCTGATCGGCAGAGTCACCTTTGTGGGCAGGACTTCGATGGAAGTGCGGGTAGATACTTACATTGAGAGCATGGATGGGATCAGAAAGCCCATAAACAGGGCGTATTTGACGCTGGTTGCGATTGACGGGGAGGGAAACCCGGCGGAGGTTCCCGGGCTTATCATCGAGACAGAGTCGGAAAAAGCGGAGTGGGAGGCCGGGATCAGAAGAAGGGAAATGCGCAGGCAGAGGAGAGAAGAAGGATTCTGAGGAAATCCGGGCGGTAACAATGGTAATATATGGTAATGAGCGTAGAGAGGGCTGTCAGAGACAGTCCTTTTTTCAATTTCTGGTTGACAGCTCATTGTACAATGTGTATAATTTCCATATAGCGTACACGAGTACGCAATAGAAAGTTGCACATATAGGAGAAGGCAGATCGCTATATTTTGCAGTTGAAAAAACGGAAATGATATCTGTGTTGAGGGAGGAACGCAAAAAAATACCCCAACCGCTATAGTCCCCGCGAAAGAACTGATAGGCCGTTAGGATATTTTTTACATCCGTTATTTTAAAGCATTTCTGCATAAATGTAAAGTATCTGTCAAAAAACGGCGGGAGGATTGCCATCTTCCTGCAGCAGGCAATCACAGACAGGAGGTTTACAATGAGAAAGAAATGGGTAAGCGCACTTTTGAGTGCGGCAATGTGCATCACATTATTGGCGGGATGCGGAGGAAATACGAATCAGACAGCGTCCGGCGATACGGCGGACACGAAGCAGGAGGAGCAGGCGTCTGCGGACACACAGGCGGACGGCAGCGATGCGGCGGACACGGCGTCCGGGGAGAAGATCACGTTACAGTTCTGGAATGTGTTTACCGGCTCCGACGGGGATATTCTGCGGGAGATCGTAGATAACTATAATAAGACGAATACGGATAACATTGAGATTCAGATGGATATTATGCCGAATGACCAGCTTCAGCAGAAGCTCCCTGCAGCGATCGCTACAGGTACCGCACCCGATTTTGTGCTGTTTGGCGTGGAGAACATTGCGCCCTATGTGAGCAATGATTCTCTGGAGGATATCAGTGATTTCTGGGATGTGACAGGTGTTGATAAGAGCAATATTCTGGAGAATGTGCTGGAGCTTTCCCATGTGGACGGTAAGCTGTATGGGACGCCGATGCAGTATAATGTGAGCTACTTATACTGGAACAAGGATCTGTTCAGAGACGCGGGATTAGATCCTGAAAAGGCGCCTGCTACGATGGAGGAGCTGGCGGAGTATGCGGTGAAGCTGACGAACCCGGAGAAGAACCAGTTTGGTCTTGCGCTTCCCACAAGCGTTACATACATGCAGTTCTTATGGGCTAACGGCGGCGATGCGGATGATCCCGATACAAATACCAATCTGTTAGATTCGGAAGAGAACGTAAAAACCCTGGAGTGGCTGCAGGATCTGACGGTGAACAAGAAGGTGTCTCCGAATAACATCACCGGGCCGGAGGCGGACACTATGCTTCAGGCGGGGCAGATTGGTATGTACATGAGCGGGCCCTGGCAGATCAACGGACTGCGGGAACAGGGTATCGACTTTGGCATTGCGCCCTGCGTGGCTGGCAGCGCCGGCGCCTTTTCCCCGGCAGGCGGATGCAGCTATGTGATTCCCAAAGGCACAGAGGAAAGCCATAAGCTGGCGGCATATAAGTTCATGCAGTATTGGCTGATGGATGATATTTTGAAGGAGTGGTCCCAGAGAAACGGATTCCCGGTATGGTCGAAGACACTGATGGAGGACCCGGAGATCCAGGGGGACGAGGTGCTGAGCGCCATCTCCAAAGCGACGGAGATAGGCCGTTCCTATAATCTTGGCTACTCACTGGCAAGCCAGATTGACAATGATGTGATGATTCCGCTGTTCGAGAAGGTGATGTCGGGCGCTGCGGCGCCGCAGGATGCTTTGAAGGAGGCGTCCGAAGCAATGGACAGGGTGCTTGCACAGTAGGAGGTACATGGAAAAACCGAAAGAACCGTCGTTTTCGGCGGTTCTTTGCACTTTACGGGAGAAAATTATGACCAACAGTAAAAAGAAGAAAAAGTATGTGGCGCAGAACCAGAAGAGCGCGTATCTTTTTATATTACCGTCTATGATCATCTTATCGGTATTTGTGTTTATCCCGCTGATTGCTTCCTTTGTAATCAGCATTACCGATATGAACATTTTTATGAAAGATGTCAGTTTTGTGGGGCTCAAAAACTTTACCCGCCTGTTCTCGGACAACAGGGTGTCGAATGCCACGTTTAACAGTCTCTATTTCACCTTGCTCGAGGTGCCGCTGCAGGTGGGACTGGCCCTGCTTTTGACGGTGTGTCTTGCAAAGAACAACAGGTATTGCAAGATGCTGCGTTCCGTCTATTATCTGCCCTTTGTCTGTTCCATGACGGCAATCGGCATTGTGTGGTCCATGCTGCTTGACCCTAACATGGGGCTTGTGGCCTACTGGCTGAAGCAGGCAGGTTTTGAGACGGCGGCCTTCTTAAAAGACCCGAAGTTCGCCATGCCTACGGTGATTGCCGTGACAGCCTGGAAAGGCTTCGGCTATACGCTGACGCTTCTTGCGGCGGCGGTGTTAAACATCCCCCAGTCGCTTTATGAGGCGGCGCAGATGGACGGGGCGGGGAGTTTTCAGAAGTTTATCCACATTACCATTCCGGGAATCTGGGCAACCATCAGTTTCTGCATTGTCACAACAACTATAGGCGCCATGCAGATGTTTGACCAGGCTTATGTTATGACGCAGGGCGGGCCGTTGAACAAGACAGAGACAGTGGTGCAGTATATTTATGACAGGGGATTCCAGACGGCGCCCTACGATCTCGGCTATGCATCGGCGATCTCCGTGTACTTGTTTGTGATCGTGGCGGTGATGACTTTTGTGCTTCGCAGGTTCGTGCTGAAGGGAGGGGAGGATGCAGATGCGTAAGAAAATTGGGAAGATAACGTTGGCTGCGGCGCTTGGATATCTGTTTACGTTTCTGATTGCCGTTACGGTGCTGATCCCCATTTTGTGGCTGCTTGTCTCATCCTTTAAGACCGATGTGGGCGTGATCAAGTTTCCGCCCCGGTTTTTCCCGGAAGAGTGGACGCTGCACCAGTACCTGTATGTGGGGGACAGCATTCCGATCTTTGAAATGACGAAGAATACCGTAATTTTTGCAGGAGGTGTGACAGTGATCAGCCTGTTGTTTGACTCTATGGCAGGCTACGCCTTTGCAAGGATGCGTTTTAAAGGCTCCAAGGTTTTGTTTTCCATCATTCTGCTGACGATGATGGTGCCGTTCCAGATTATTATGACGCCGCTTTACATTGAGGTGTATAAGCTGCATCTTCTGGACAGTTATCTGGGGCTGATCCTGCCGCGGGCAACAAGCGCCTTTGGCATTTATATGATGAGTTCCTTCTTCCAGGGACTGCCGAAGTCATTGGAGGAATCGGGAAGGATAGACGGCATGAGCGAATTTCGGATCTTTTGGTCCATTATGATGCCGTTATGTAAACCAGCATTGGTGAGTCTGGGCATCTTCCATTTTATGAATAACTGGAACGATCTGCTCTACCCGCTGATGCTCACCAGTTCCCAGAATAAGCGGACGCTTTCGGCGGGACTTGCGGTTCTGGTGGGAAATAAGGTGATTAAGTACGGGCCGACGCTGGCCGCAACAATGATCTCTCTGACGCCGCTTCTGATCCTGTATATTTTCTGTCAGAAGTATTTCATAGAGGGTGTGGCGGCATCCGGGGTGAAGGAGTAGGCAGGCGGAGCGTGAGCAGCGCGCGGGCAGCGTATGAACAGGACAAAAGACTTGAGAAATCAATGAAAATAAGGAGAACCGTAACGACATGGAGAAAATAAAAGCGCGTATTACTGTGAATAAGAAATTTGTAAGGGGTGAGATTGACAGGAGGATTTACGGCTCTTTTGTGGAGCATATGGGCCGTGTGGTCTATTCTGGCATCTATGAACCGGGGCATGAAACCGCGGACGAGAATGGATTCCGGCAGGATGTGCTGGAAAAAGTAAAGCAGATGGGCGTCACGGCCGTGCGCTATCCGGGCGGGAACTTTGTTTCCTGCTATGACTGGCGTGACGGTGTGGGACCGGCAAAGGAGCGTCCCCGCAGGCTGGAGATTGCATGGCGCGCCATCGAGACCAATGAGGTCGGAACCAATGAATTTATGCGGTGGGCAGAGAAAGCGGGGATTGAGCCGGTGTTCGCCGTAAATCTGGGGACGAAGGGGATCGAGAACGCGGTGTCCCTTGTGGAATACTGTAATATCAAGGAGGGAACCTATTACAGCGACTGGCGAAAGGAACATGGGGTGGAAAACCCATACGGCATCAAGACATGGTGTCTTGGAAATGAGATGGACGGTGACTGGCAGATCGGGCATAAGACGGCACAGGAGTACGGCAGGCTGGCACAGGAGACGGCAAAGGCCATGAAACAGGTGGACAACAGCATTGAGCTTGTCTCCTGCGGCAGTTCCAAATCCGATATGAAAACGTATCCCGACTGGGAGGCGGAAACATTGAAATATACATACCCTTATGTGGATTATGTTTCCTTGCACCAATACTACGGCGGGCAGGAACTGGGCACGGAGAATTTCCTGTCCCAGTCGCTTGACATGGAGCAGTATATCAAAACGGTGATCGGAACGTGCGACTATGTGAAGGCATGGCACCGTTCGGACAAGACGCTGTACATCAGCTTTGACGAGTGGGGCGTGTGGTCGGTGCCGGATCAGGTTGTGGCGGCTGCGGTGGATGAAAGCCCCTGGCAGGTGGCGCCTCATTTGAGCGAGCAGATTTACACGATGGAAGATTCCCTCCTGTTTGCCGGAATGATGATGAACTTTTTAAAGTACGCGGACCGCATTAAGATTGCCTGCCAGTCCCTGCTGACCAATATCAGTGCGGCAATTATGACCGAGCGTGGCGGTGAGGTGTGGGTACAGCCGATTTATTATCCCTTTATGCATATGGCCAATTACGGGGTGGGGAAAACCCTGCTCGGTGTGGACGAAATCCCCTGTTATGACTGCGATCTCAGCAAAGATGTGCCCTGTGTGGATTATGCGGCGGTTTATAATGAGGAGGGAAGGGAAGTGGTGCTGTTTGCCGTAAACCGCACGGGGAAGGAAGCGGAGGTGGATCTGGAGCTGCAGGGATTTGATGCAGTCTGCGTCAAGGAGCATATCACCATGCACTGCGAGGACAGGAAAACGACCAATCTGGAAGACCATCATGCGGTAAGGCCGCAGCAGACGGATCAAAGCGTTCTTCAGGACAACAAAGTGAAAAGTATTCTGCCGTCTTTTTCCTGGAATATGGTACGAATCGAAATTCTGTGATAAAATAGAAACGTGAAAAGTGCTTCTGAAGACGTCCCGGCATAGGACGGAGACGCCAGGTCAGCAAGCTGACCTGGAAGCGCTAAGTTTCGCGTAGAAGAATGCTTAAAAAGCGGCATTCTCCGAATAAAAGCCAGTCATAAAGGGGGATAAACGGTGGCGATAACAGCGAAGGAACTTGCCGAAATGTGCGGCGTGTCGAGAATGACCGTGCACCGGGCGCTCACAGATACAGGAAGGATCAACCCCCAGACGAAGGAATTAATTCAGACCAAGGCGAAGGAATGCGGCTACCGGCCGGATCTGCTGGCGCGAGGGCTGGTAAAAGGACAGACCTTTTACATAGGCGTGGTAGTGCTTGATGTGAACAACAGATATTTTTCGCAGATGCTCAGCGCCATCAGCACAGAGGCGCGCAAGCGGGGGTATTTTGTCAACATCACGCTCCATGAAGAGAACAAGGAGATGGAAAAGGAGCAGTTGGAGCGGCTGGTGGATTACCATGTGGATGGCATTATCCTCTCCTCGGTCAACCAGGGAAAGGCGTACAGGGATTTTCTGAGAAGTCTCGACACGCCCATTGTGACGATAGGAAATAAAATTGCAGACGGCATTCCGTTTGTGAGCATCAAGGAGAAAGAAGCGGCGGGGGAAGCCGCGGAGACGATCTTAAAAAAAGGATACGAAAAAATCGTTTTCGTGTGCCCGCCCCTGGAGCAGACCGAGGGAAACACCTATGTGCACCGACAGCGTCTGGAGGGCTTTACGGAGGCGGTGGAGAGGTGGAAACATACCGGGAACAAGACGGTGGAGAGCCTTGTGATCGGTGTCCGGGAAGGGTTTGTGGATCGTACCTTTGAAGAACTGCAGATATCCGAAAAGAGGACGGCTTTTTTCTGCTCCGGCGATGTCTTTGCTCTGGACATTATGAAATATATGGCAGGAAAGGGAAAAAAGGCCGGAGTGGATTACGGCATTGTAGGATTCGATGGCATTGACATTTTAGACTATGTGACGCCGCGGCTTTATACCATCTATAACCCTGTGGAACCTGTGGCGAAGGAGGCGGTGAAGCTCCTCTTTAGGCTGATGAACGGGGAAGCGGCGGGAGATGAGACGGTGATACTGGACTGTAAAATGATGGCGGGCGATACGCTGTGAGAAACATGTGAAACGAAGAGGGAGGGCGGGAAAGATGGCTACGACAAAGGAATTTCACGATTATGTGGTGGGAAATCTGCAGAGGGTGGGTGACGTGACCACCAGAAAAATGATGGGAGAGTACTGCGTCTACTTTCAGGGAAAGCTGATCGGGGATATCTGCGGCAACTGTCTGTTCCTAAAGCCCACGGAATCGGTTCTCCGCCTGCTGCCGGACGCGGACAGGGATTATCCCTACGAAGGCTCCAAAACACAGATGGTCATTGTGGAGGATGTGGAGAACGAGGCGCTCATGGCGGAAATTTTACAGGAAATGTACAGGGAACTGCCGGAGCCGAAGAAGAAGGCGAAACGGGTTTAGGGGACAAGGAGTAAGCCATGCCGAATACGAACACGACCAAAACTGCTCTTGCGGAATCGTTGAAAAAGCTGGTTCTGAAAAAGCGTCTGGAGAAAATAACGATCAACGACCTGACGGCCGACTGCGGCATCAGCCGAATGGCTTTTTACTATCATTTTAAGGATATTTATGATCTGGTGGAATGGGTCTGCATGGAGGACGGCAGAAAGGCGTTGCAGGACAAAAAGACTTACGATACCTGGCAGGAGGGGATGTGTCAGGTGTTTGATGCCGTTCTGGAAAATAGGGACTTTATCCTGAACGTGTACCGCAGCATTGGCAGGGAAAAGATAGAGAGCTACCTCTACAAATTTACATACGATTTGATAAAAGAGGTAGTGGAGGAAAAGTGCAGAGGGATTGACCTTGCGGCGGATCACAAGGTTTTTATTGCGGACTTCTATAAGTATGGCTTTGTGGGAATCATGCTGGACTGGATCAGCTGCGGCATGAAGGCGGATTACGAGGAGATTGTGGAAAATATGGGCGTGATGCTGCACGGCAATATCGCCCGCTCTATCAAAAACTTTGAGAGAGCGGACGGCGGCGGGGCAGAGAATGCTGCTTTTTAAGCATTCGCCCGAGTGACAGCCAGGACTTCCTGACCTCTCGTCCTGCGGCGGGACGTTTTTAAAAAATATTTTCACTTCTTTACATGTAAGGCGGAATGATAAGTTTTTTATCATTCCGCCTTTTTTGTAAATTGGTAAAAAAGGAAGGAATGGGTATGATAGCTTTAGTAATCAAAAAGAAAACAGCGGCGGAATGAAAACCGCCGGAATCAGGAAAGGTGGAACATATATGGCAAGTAAGAAAAATATCGGATTTGGTGTGGCGGCAGTTGCGGCAGCAGGAGCAGGCGCGGCATTGGCGGCGAAGAGCTTGAAGAAACATGCGAATGTAGGTCTGGAGCAGGGGCAGGTGACGCAGGATGACTTTGACGGGGAAAACGCAGGGAAGGCTGCGGGCAGGAACCATCGGAAGTACACCGAGCTGGATTACCGCAACACCGAGCTTGGCAGGTATGATAAAAACAGCAAGGGTATCTATTACAGCAACGGCAACTATGAGGCGTTTGCGAGACCCCGGAAGCCGGAAGGCGTGGATGAGAAAAACGCCTATATCGTGGGCAGCGGCCTTGCCTCCCTGGCGGCGGCATGTTTCCTGGTACGCGACGGACAGATGCCCGGCAGCCATATCCATATTCTGGAGTCTATGGACATTGCTGGCGGCGCCTGCGACGGTATTGATGATCCTACCAGAGGCTATGTGATGCGCGGCGGCAGGGAGATGGAGAACCATTTTGAGTGCCTGTGGGATTTGTTCCGCAGCATCCCTTCCATCGAGACACCGGGTGTGTCGGTGCTGGACGAATATTACTGGCTGAACAAGGAGGATCCGAACTATTCTCTCTGCCGTGCCACGGTGAATCAGGGGCAGGATGCCCACACGGACGGCAGGTTTAACCTGAGCCAGAAGGGCTGCATGGAGATTATGAAGCTCTTTATGACAAAGGACGAAGACCTTTACGACAAGACCATTGAGGACGTTTTCGATGAGGAAGTATTTGACTCTACGTTCTGGCTGTACTGGCGTACCATGTTTGCCTTTGAGAACTGGCACAGCGCCCTGGAGATGAAGCTGTACTTCCAGAGGTTCATCCATCACATTGCAGGACTGCCGGATTTCAGCGCACTGAAATTCACCAAATACAACCAGTATGAGTCATTGATTCTGCCCATGCAGAAATATCTGGAGGCGGCGGGAGTTGATTTCCAGTTTAACACCGAAGTGACGAATGTGATCTTTGGATTCGAGGGAGACAAGAAGATCGCCAAGGCCATAGAGTGCAAGGTGAAGGGCGTGGAGAAAGGTATTATGTTAACCGAAAACGACCTTGTCTTCGTGACCAACGGAAGCTGCACCGAGGGAACGATCTACGGTGACCAGAATCATGCGCCCAACGGGGATGCGGAAGTGCGCACGAGCGGATGCTGGAGCCTCTGGAAAAATATTGCGAAGCAGGATCCTTCCTTCGGCCATCCCGAGAAGTTCTGTTCCGATGTGGCGAAGACAAACTGGGAGTCCGCTACCGTCACCACGCTGGACGACAAGATCCTTCCCTATATCGAGGCCATCTGCAAACGTGATCCGAGAAGCGGCAAGGTAGTGACCGGCGGTATCGTGAGCTGTCAGGATTCCTCCTGGCTCTTAAGCTGGACCATCAACAGACAGGGGCAGTTTAAGGAGCAGGATAAAAAGAAAGTCTGCGTCTGGGTGTACGGTCTTTTCACGGACGTGGAGGGCGATTACGTGAAGAAGCCCATGAAGGACTGCACTGGTAAGGAGATCACCCAGGAGTGGCTTTACCATCTTGGCGTGCCCGTGGGTGAGATCGAGGAGCTTGCCGAGAAGAGCGCGGTGTGCGTGCCTACCATGATGCCTTATATTACCGCCTTCTTTATGCCGAGAACAGCGGGAGACAGACCCGATGTCATTCCCGATGGCTGTGTGAACTTCGCGTTCCTTGGACAGTTTGCACAGACCCCGAGAGATACCGTGTTCACCACCGAGTATTCTGTCAGAACCGCTATGGAAGCCGTATATGGACTGCTCGGCGTGGACAGGGGCGTGCCGGAAGTGTGGGGAAGCGTATACGATATCAGGGAGCTTCTCTCCAGTAGTGTGAAGCTGATGGACGGCAAGTCCCCGCTTGAAATCAATCTGGGACCGCTCAATCCGTTAAAGAAGCTGCTGATACGGTTTATCAGTGGAACGGCGATAGAGAAAGTGATGCGGGATCAGGGAGTGCTGAAAGAAGGAATGTAATGATAGAAAAGAAAAGCTGAATAAAAAACAGCGGGAAGCCCGCGCTTGTTCCAGGAATGGAATGAGAGCGGGCTTTCTGCTGTTTCTTACTCCTTGCTTTTTGAGGGTTTTTATCTATTCAAAAATATATGGAGTAATTCCATTTTGATAAATAAAATGCTATAATTATAGATAAAATAAAAAAGAACCTGACGATTATTAGAAAGGAGAGGTACAATGACGACGCTGGAGAATACGATCTCTATGATGGAAAAATTGCCAGAAACCGACTTGATAGAAATTCAGGACTTGATTAAAAAACTCTTTCGCCAACACGAGTCCGAGTCAACTGATGCTGCAGTTGGCCAGGTTCTGAAACGTATGTCAAAAGCTGACTTCATGGAAGATGCCATGGCTGCAGAAAAGGAGATTGCGGCTGGCAGATACAAAAGCGCGGATGAGGTGTTTGATGGGCTGGAACAAAGATACGGATTTTAAAGTTATATTTACGGACAAAGCGGAAATACAGGCACAACAGATTCTTGACTACCTTGCCTATGAGCTGGAGAACATGCAGGCTGCCTTGAGCGTCGAACAGGACATGAAAGATACTGCCGTCAGGCTCTCCTACATGGCTGGCAGCCTGAAACTATGTGATGATGCCGACTTGCGGGCTTTAGGATACCAGACGATTCATTTTAGGCGGCACAGATATTTTATGCTGTATAAAGTTGTCGATGACTATGCATATGTTATCGGCATTTATCACGACCTGCAGGATTACGAGAATATCCTGCGGTAGTATTCCAAATTTATCACATAAACTCCATACCCTTTATAATAAGGTTTAGGCATCAGAGCTTCTATGGCAGGACAAGCGTGAGTGGGATAAATTAGGACTTTTCTAGCTTTCGGCCCAATCTCTTTGGCAGTATGCTCTCTCGGCTGTCATCCAGTATATTCCAGTACATATATCTTCAAACACAGTAATAATGCGGTCTGTTTCTATAAAATCCTGTTTTCTTCATTTGCCTGTCCTTATCACGAAAAGTCCTCCGCCTTGCGGCGAAGGACTCAGACCGTGCGGGCCGCAGTGACCCTGGGGATCCGAAAGCGTTGGGAGAGACAGGAGATCATCCATGGGTGGGATGAGACAGGGGGGTAATGATTTCCAGCATCGCCGCGATGTCCTCTGTCGCCATTGTCACCTTTGATTTCTCGATCAATATGTTTCCCCCGGTCATAATGTATGAAGGCATGACCCGGATCCCCTCATAATAGATTTCGCTGTTTCGCAGTTTGTAGGTGGAAATGGCAGGAACCGCATTTTTTTTAGACGCCTTTTTCGTAATCATGTTAAAAGCCTTCTTGGCGACATCACCCATAAGCATAATCACCTTTACATTGGGGAAGAAAGAAAGTTCTGCTTCCAGGTAAGGCAGGCTGTTTTCGATGCTGCTTTTCTCAATGGCAGATGCCGTCTTAGGCGTTTTTACGGCGTTTGTGATATAGATGCCCATCTGCAGTACGTCCTGTATGGATGTGACTTCCACGCCCGCTCCCTGTAAAAGAGGGATGGTCGTTTTCAGATAGTCCGCGTCCGGGGCACCGTAAAAATCCTGTGAGGGGTCGGAGGGTACCACTTCATTGATCATAACTGCCTTGATCGTGAGCGGGTCGATTTCAACATTGTTTAAGCAGATGCCGGTCTTTGTACCTAATTTTGTTTCAAGTTCCGTTTTTATATTCATATTTTCATGCTCCTCGTATAATAAGTTTGTAAGCAAGAAAAACAGCTTACAGACTTATTCTTT
>CBCOZL010000062.1:0-11740 GCA_965114645.1 uncultured Lachnospiraceae bacterium
TCGGGTAAGGTCTGGGCATATTCAGATACCTGTCGGCATCGAATTTATCTGCAATTGCTTTGGCTTCGGAAAAGGCATATTCTTTTTCTTCATCGGTTCTCATAACGATATACTGCCAATTACGGTTATGATCCCAAGTGGGAGCTTTGTTTCCTGCTCCCAAAATTCTTTTAATGACCTCAAAATCAACTTCTGTGTCTAAAAATTCCCTCGTCGTTTTCCTTTTGTTAATTGCTTCATAAAGTTCCATGTTTTAATCCTCTGTTTCCTTATTGATTAGCTCTGTCAAGTTTTTAGTAAATGTCCGGGAGAGCGAAATTAACTGTTCTTGCTCCTCCTGTGTAAACATAGACATTGCCGTATCTTCTGCCCATGTGATGTGGCGGACGACTTTTTCACAGTAAGCCTTGCCAGCTTCGGTTATCCGCACTAATTTCTCCCGTTTATTTTCTTTTCGCTCTTCAACCGTTACATATGCTTCGCTTAAAAGATTTCGTATAATCAGATTGACTGTCTGTTTAGACTGAAAGGTGCGCCCACAAATCTCCGTCTGTGTTACGCCGCCCTTGCCATAGAAATCATCATAAAATAAAACATTAACTACTAACAGTGTTTTCATCAACATTCCGTGACGTTTGGCGTACTCATCATACAATGCAAGCTGCTCATCCCGAAATTTGCAATACAGATATGCGTTTTTCTTGGTTTCCTTTGTTATATCAGCCACCTCCCATGAAAAGTCAATTACGGTACAGTCAATTTATTGACCTTTTTAAGCGTAGCAAATCTTATGCTGTTTGTCAAGAACGCAAGTTGATATTAGACTATAAAGGCGGCAGAATTTCCTCCTGCCGCCATGTTGCCTAGCCGTCCTGTCCATTCTAGGGTGTTTTCTGCCTTTCGGTGCCGTATGCCATATGCCTATGGGCCGTTTTTCTTCGGCGGGTACGGTTAAGCACGGTAGTAAGTAATTGCCTTGTCTTTCGTATTTGCCACCCAGTTCATCAAATAATGATTTTGCCATTTTCTACTTCCTCCAAATAAGATATTCACTCCACATTATTGTGTCTGTTGTCTTAAACACAATTTTGAGTTTTCTCCTTATCTGGTTTCATTCAGTATCGAATGTTTAAGCAAAATTTACATCTTGATTAGAATGAATGGAAAGGACAGAAATGCAAAATAGAAAAATCATACAGTGCCTTTATGGGATCTCGTCCCTGCCTTATAAATATCTTATGACGAAGGGCGGGTTTCATGGATGAAACAAATATGTATCTGATGAATAGCTGGACATCGCCATCTGACCGGAATGCAAAAACCTGCCGTACCGCTTGGCTAACCGAAAGGGCTGCAGGGAATATAAGTGTTTGCGTTACCAATGTGAAGCATGCCAGACAATCGAGAGGGGATTTACCGATGCAAAAGAAAAATGTATAATCAAATGAAGCAATCGGAAGTTGAAGTCGATAAAAATAAATGAAAAGAGAGAGTTAAACATGTCAGAATTATCAGCTATGATGAATATTGGTAAAGAAATGCAAAAAAAGCTGCTATCTGTTGGTATTGAATCTTCCGAGAAATTAGTTGAGCTAGGCGCAAAAGACGCCTTTCTTAGGCTAAAGCAGAAATATCCAAATGTTTGTCTGGTACATTTATATACATTGGAGGGTGCGATTCGTGATACAGAGTATAACAGACTTTCCGAAGATATAAAAAAGGAATTGAAAGAATTTAGTGATTTTCTGAAAAAATAGCATCGATGTAAATTCCTATTTGTAGGGAAGGTGGAAAGCAAGTATTACACGACTTGCTTTTCACTTTATAATAATGTTGGTCTATGTATAATTATGGATAAAGAAACAGAAATTTTGTGGAGGTGATTTATTGTCATGTATGTCCCGGCTAAGATCATAAAAGATAAAAAGGATAGAGAGGTAATTCTTAGGAGCGCTGAGGAAGATGATGCGGAGAAGCTGATAGATTATTTGAAAATCACAGCAGTTGAAACACCATTTCTAATTCGTGAGCTTGATGAAATAATATTGTCAATAAAACAAGAACAGGATTTTATAAGGACTAAAAAGGAAAGCAAGAATGAATTATTATTGATTGCTGAAATTGGAGGCAAACATATTGGAAATTGTTCTCTGATGAATATGGGAGGATATAAAAGATATAGGCATAGATGCGATATTGCGATTGCGTTGTATAAAGAATATTGCGGCCTGGGGATTGGAAAAGCAATGTTAAAAATAGTTTTAGATCTTGCTGAAAGGATTGGATATGAACAGGCAGAACTTGAGGTGATTGCGAGTAACAAATCTGCGATTGCTTTATACGAAAAGCTTGGATTTAAAATATATGGAACCTTTCCGAATAACATGAAGTATGGAGAGGGTTCTTATGCGGATGCGTATTGGATGATGAAAAAACTTGGAAGCTGATAAGGAATTGTTGGAATAAAAAATTGAAAGTGGATTGGGACTATCCCCAAATATATGTGAATCTCCAGACTGATGTAAGATAAAACTACACTGTCTGGAGGAATGGATATTGTTTGCGGCAGGGAGATGTGCTATGTATATCTCATTAACCGATAAGTGGAAATGGGTGTGGCGGCTTCTCTATGGAGAGCGTAGAGAGTGAAAGAATTTAAGTCTGATAAACGATGATGGTAAAGAGGTTGGCATGATTGAGATATTATTTGGTGAGAGCGAGGCAGCTTCAATGAAAGCAGCAAAGAATAAAATAGTAATTGGCGCGGTCAATGGACCTACATCTGTGTTTATGGCAGGAAAAAAGGCGCCGCCTCCAAAGCCCTTTACTGGCTGGATCGAGGGAACGGCAGAAGAGGTTATTTGTCTTGGATTTATGTTGGATATAGGGGATATCAAAGAACCTGTGGACAGTGTATATCGGAAAGAATTACTTTATTCCATGTATGCGCAAAACCAATGGGAGCAGGAAAATGAATGGGATAATGAAATGAAAAAAGCCGGGGAAGTTTATATAAATGAATTGCTCCGCCTTAATCAATTTCTGGTTAATGGAGAGAGGGTTAGAATCTGGTATAGTGATGCCCCATATTCCAGATGTGGTTTTTACCATTTGTGTCGAATTTTGGAGGAATATGAAAATGAAGTCTGTGTGGTAAAGATTCCAGAGTATGTAGTTCGGGAAAAAAGCATTATGGCCTATAAAAACTGGAGCGAAGTAGCGGCAGAAGAATTTGCCGGATTCCTTTCTTGTGAAAAAAAACTCTCAAAAGAAGAAATACGAATGTATGCCATTTTATGGAGTGATTTAGTTGAAGATAACAGTCCTTTACGGTCTGTGATCAATGGAAAGGTTCTTGGTGTTCCAGAGGATTTTTATGATTTTCAAATTTGGAAAAGATTAACTGAAAATCCGATAAAGGAAGCCAGACTGATTGGCGATATTCTGGGCTCTTCTCAGATTAGTGTAGGGGATTGGTGGTATGCAAAGCGGATTGAATATTATATTCAGCATAAGAGGATTCGGATTGTCGAAGATTCAGCGAACAAATATGCAAGAATGATTTGTCTGGCAAAAGATTAAGGGAAGGGAGGAAATTGTTTTCCCGTAGATAACGGCATTGTTTATCATCTTTATTCATATTTCTTTCAACAAAGCCGACTTTTTCATATCCTTGCTTCACTAATGCGTTTTCATTAAAAACATTCAGTTGTTCTGCATTTGTGCCGGTTATCTGAAAGGCATATTGCACAGCCAGATTCAGTATTTTTTCCGCAACCTTTTCCACGTTTTGCTTTGCCTACAATGACAAATTTTTATGGAAAAATCGACGGTTATATGGTAGCATGTAGGAGCAAAGATAAAAACACAACGCAAGGTAATCTTGCAGAACTGGCAGGTAGTCCAGTCGCACCTGCATGGTGTAAGCAGCCCTCCCTTCTTAGGGTCGTCCATTCTTTGTTCATTGCAATCATTTGCGCGAGTAATGAGGAAAATGCCTTGATTGCAGGAGCATTTGACGAATGCCGCGACAGCCGTAAGGCATGAAGGAGGAATTGTTATGGACAAAGTATCGGGAAAGCTGACCGTATTTTTTGAAGAACCATTTTGGATAGGCGTTTTTGAACGAATATCAGAGGGTAAATTATCTGTATGTAAAGTCACGTTTGGTGCAGAACCAAAAGACTATGAGATATGGGATTTCATTCTCAGAAACTACTATCAGTTACGGTTTAGCCCGGCTGTGGCAACTGATGTAAAAGAAGATGGTCGTAATCCTAAACGGGTACAACGTGAAGTGCGCAAACAAGTACAGAATACCGGAATAGGTACAAAATCGCAACGGGAAACAGAGAAACAACTGCAGTTTGAGTTGAAACAGCAGAAGAGGAAAGAAAAGCATAGGGGCAGGTAATATTGTCCTGATTGCATCGAGCTTGTAATTGGAAAGTGAGGAAAATGGAAATGCCGTATATTACGATCGAAAGCGGAAAACTCTCAGACGACCAAAAAGAGTTGCTAATTAAGCGGTTAACAGAAGTGTCTTCTGAGATTATGAAAGTGCCACAGGAATTTTTTGTTACCACGATTAAAGAAGTGCCTGATAAAAATTTTGGCATTGGTGGAAAGACAATTGACAAAGTGAAAGAAGAGTATATCAGACAACACAAATGACTTATATAATGTGTATATAAATGGCCAGATTGATAAATATAAGCGAATTGTGGGAAAGAAAGCGGGAGATCTGTATGGGGTTAGTGGAAATTGCCAGCATCAATTCCGTCTGGCGCGGGATGGATTATTATGATAACAAAAAAGTTGTTTCGTGGAAATCATCCGGGACGGGTCTTTATGACGGAGTAGTCTCCGGCAGTGAAGATCATGTTTATACAGTACATATAGATACAGAACATCCAAGAAAATCTTTTTGCAATTGTCCCTTCGCGGATGGCAGGCGTGTTGTGTGCAAGCATATGATAGCGCTGTATTTTACAGCAGAGCCTAAAGTTGCAAAAGACTTTCTAAAAGAGGTAGAAGCGTGGGAAGCTGAGGAGGAAGAGCGGGAACGGCAACATTATGAGGATATGAAAAAGTATGTGAAAAGTCTTTCTAAAACGGAGTTGCAGGAAGAATTATTAGATGCGTTGGTGCAACTTGAGGAAAGAAGGAATTATTGGTAATAATGAGTTTACAAGGGCATAAAGGTAGATGCCTATTATGAAGATGGTGCATTTTATATTATTACATATGCACTTTCAAACAAAATGAAACATATACAAAAAAATCCTGTCATTGCGATAGCAGGAGAATGGTTTACGTCACATGGAACAGGAATATTATTATCACATGGTACAAGATATGAGTTTTAGATTTGAAACTGCATTGGAACTGCTAGATTAATTCCGTCCCTGTTTCGTTTTTCAATTTTTCCTTAACAGGGTTCATAATTGGAGTGGGTTTCAGAGGAGGTTCAAGATGAAAAACAGCATTATGTTTTGGATGGCGGTGTCAGCGGTGGTTATGCTGGCATTCCCGTGGCTGGCGGTTACCTTTGTAAAAGGCGATGGAGGAATGGTGGTAAGTCTTGTGCTATTCTTTGCTGTCAATCCGATATATTCTGTACTGACCGGCGTTTTTGCAGGAAAAGACATACGACGCTTATGGAGTCTTACGGTCGTTTCGGCTGTGCTGTTTCTGATTGGCACATGGTTATTTTTTGATATGGGGGAAATGGCATTTATCCTGTATGCGGTGGTCTATCTTGCCATGAGCATAGTAGCCATGCTGATTTCGGTGTTCGTCAGAAAGAAAGCGAAGGGGTGAATGAGCTGCAGAATTGCTATTGTAAAGATGATCTGTGCCATATGAAGGCGTGTGTATCAAAGAGTGAATTGGCAGAGCGCAGAGATGGTGCGGAATTTCTATGTATTAAGGCAGCATCTGCGGATTTCGCTCAATGATACATACGGAGCTTCACTATGCGGAGGAGATTACCTGGGGTATTCTCACATATGTTCCTGCTGCAATATGAAAACAAATAAGCAGGGCTTTTATAAATTGGCAAAGGTTATGGTTTCCTTTTCCAACTCGGATGCCACTTTGTGGTTTGTGTCCATCCGCTTGGTAATTTCTGTCATGTCACTCACCAGACGCTGTGTGCTGTCGGCTACGCCGGAAACACCCGCTGCCCCCTCATCAATGGCCGTTGTGATCGTTTCTATGGCGTCAACGATTTCAGTCATGGAACTTTTCAGACCACGGGTACTTGCATTAAACGAGTCCATCGTCTGCCGGATATAGGCGGCATCTTCCTGATACTGCTGGCCGGAAGCGACGAAAGAGAGAAACTCCTTCAGAATGGATTCCTCTATGTATGTGACCAGATTTTGTGCGTTTTCGGAAAGATTGTAAACGGCGTGGGTCACGGTATTGTTGACTTCCTGGATGTGGTTTGCCGTTTCGCTGCTGGAAGCCGCAAGCTGGCGGATCTCGTCTGCCACAACCGCAAAACCTCTTCCTGCCTCCCCGGCTCTCGCTGCTTCCACGGCGGCGTTTAAGGCAATCAGATTGGTCTTGGAAGCGATCTCCAGGATATCGTGTGTAAGGAGGCTTACCTGATCGACACTGTGGCTTCCCTCGATCGCGTCATTTAAGACATCCAGTATTTCTCTGACTTTGGCATTGGTGTTATCCAGACTTTTCTGTGCAGACTGTCCCATTTCTTCAGCCCGCGTATTCATTGCGCCGCAGTAGGCCGTGATTTTTTCACATTCATCCGCCATGTTTTCCGAATCCATCTGTACATTTTTGGCATTCTGGTTGATGTGGGAAGCGCTGTCTGACACTTCCTGGATGGTTGCCGACAGTTCTTCGGAAAGAGCAGATAAATCGGTAGCGTTTTTACTGGAAGTCTGTGTGCGGTATAAGACTTCCTCCACGACACCGCTGATGCGCCCGGAGCAGGCCTGAAGCGTATCGAGAACATTTGCTATGGGTCTGATTACAGATCTTAAAATGAGAGATACCGTAAATAAGACGAGGATAATACAGGCAAGGGTGGATGCTCCGTTTGTGATCATGGAACTGAGATAAACGGAGGCAAGCTGTGTTCTGGCCTGCACGGTTCTCGTGCTGATGGATTCATCCAGAACGCGGATGCTGTTTTCCACTGCAGTGTTGCAGGCGGCCACGTCACCGTTGGCGAAAGCATAGGCGTCCTGCGTTTTGCTGGCGGCGCTGGCGCACACAAGGAAAACGAGAGAATGTTTCAAGGAATCATAATCGGCAAGCAGTGTATTGTAAGTTTCCCTGTCATCATCACTGATATAGATTTCATAATCAGCAAGCATGCTGTCCAGCTCTTCTTCCGCATCTTTTATGTCGTTTACGAGGGTAATCATCGTGTTATAGTCGGTAGCCACGATATGGGACAGCGCCATCTTATGTATATTCATGACGGACTGGTGAATCTGCGCCAGATGGGTTCTTCCCTCCATATAATTATCTGCAATGTTCGCGGCGTTGTCATTGACGTTTTTGATATTGGTCACTGCCAGCAGATTGGATATAAGCGCCACTATGCCGAGCAGGGCAATGGGCAGTATTAAACGGTATTTGATGTTTAATTTTTTCTTCATAATCCCTGTGTCCTCCAATAGATGTCTATGCTTTTATTGCGCGGTTATCCCTTCCACCATGGAATCGAGCTGTTCCTGCAGACCCTTTTCTTCCGGGTTTCCCGCCGCCATATTCAGGGCAAATGCAGATACCGGATCCCAGAAATTGCCGCCAATGCGCTGCAGGCAGGAAAATTCCGACTGCTCAAGCAGGGCGGTGATGGCGGGAGAGTTCTGCACATCGGCGGACGCCGCCGCTTTTGTGTTTGCCGGCCCCTGTCCCCGCATTTCAAAGCGCAGCTGCTGGTTCTTTTCGTTGGAAATCCATTCAGCCAGCCGGACGGCCCACGTATAATGGTCGGAGTAAGCGTTGACGCCGATCAGTTTATACCCGGAAAAGGATGCCATCTGGATCTGTTTTTCTGCACAGGTGTAGGTGGGGAGTTTGGCAGCGCCATAGTCTGCGCCCCACGCTTCTTCCATAGCGACTGCATTCCATACGCCGCTGACTCCGGCTATCACAGAACCGTCCAAGACTCCTTCAAGGAAGCCTTCCTCCACCGTGTTGAGAAAAGCCGGGCTGCCTGCAATGGTGAGCATGGCATTGGCAACGTCCTCGCCTTTGATGTCGCCTTCCGTCTGGTTCCAGGTACAGAAGTTGGTAATACCGTCACTGTTTAATCCGACTTCCAGGCCGGTATTGCCGAAAAAGGAGTAGACATACCAGGCAGAAGACCAGTCCATGGTAATGTACTTTCCGTTTTCTTCTGCCACCTGCAGCATACGGTCAAGGGTTTTAACATCTTCCTGGTTGAAAAATTGTTTGTTATAATATAGAAAATAGCCGTTGTCCGCCGTTAAAGGGTAGGCATAAAGCGTATTTCCCACAGAAGCGGCCTCAACAGCGCCGGGCAGATTTTCAGATTTGATGCGGTCTGCATTTTCGACCGGCTCCAGTGCACCGGCAGCTACGAGCGTATTTAGCTGGTCATCTGCAAAGGCAAAGACGTCAGCGCCTGCTTCCAGATCCCCCATTAATGCATCCTTACAGTTAGATTCGCTCTGGGCAGTAAATGTAATATGGAAATTGGCCTGCCCTTTGTATTCCGTCTGGAAGTCCTCGATAATCCGGGCTAACAGCGCTTCATCTTCTTCGGCGCCCCAGACGGTCAGTTCGACATCTCCGTTATCAGACAGGGTTTCTGTTTCGCCTGTGTTCTCAGCACTATTTCGCAGCTCCATATCGGCATCGGTAATTTTACTTTCTTTGTCTGATCCGGCACATCCGGACAGCGAAGCGGCCAATACAGCAGTGATAAAAAAAGCGTTGATTTTCTTTCTCATAGGTCCCTCCATGTCAGCATATACGGCGATCCCTGACCAGCGCTGATGCTGCCCCGCCTGTTTGCTTCGGGGAAGCTGCCAATACAGGATAGCCCGTGGATATTATAGCGGTTTTCTCCTTTTTCTTCAATATTTTTTAAAATAATTCTGGCTAATTCTGGCTATCAAGTACGATCTGATATCTGAGTGGACGCTGGCAGAAAAGGGCTAATCGTGAATCCCTCGTTCAATGATTCCGAAACCCAGCGGATAAGGCCCGGTGTGTACGCCGATGGTGGCGCCGATCTGGTAAAGGGGTATCTCGTCTATGGTATAGCCCTTTTCGCGCAGGAAGGCAACCGCCTGATCACGGAAGGCGAGTCCTTCCTCTCTGTCATAACCGTATCCGACGGCAAAACTGTAACAGTCAGCCCCCAGAGCACTTTCCTGCAAGTATTCCAGAAGGAGGGACATGACCTTTTTCAAGGTGCGCTTCCGTCCCCGGTCGAGGCCGGAGGGGAAGATTTCGCCCTGTTTCAAGGTGATGACGGGGCGGATATCCAGTGCGCCTCCGGCAAGAGCCGCCACCTTTCCGATCCTGCCGCCATGTCTTAAGTATTCCATATTTCCCACGGTAAAGAAAATCCGGCCGGTACTCTTGATGGCCTCCAGCCGCGCAATCGCATCCTGATAGCTGAAACCGTGATCCCGCAGATGGGCTGCCTCCAGAACGTACTGGCCCTGCAGAACCGTGTTGACAGTGGCGTCAATAACGGTAATTTCGGCGTGGGGATAAGTTTCCCGGATCAATGCTTTTGCGTTGAGCGCGGACTGCATGGAACCGCTGAACTTTGTGGTGATGCAGATACATATGACAGGAGTGTCTTTTTCTGCGAAAGGCCGGAAAACCTCCTCGTAATCCCGGATGGATGGCATGGAGGACTTGGGGTATACGCCCTTTTTCTCCACCATCATCTGATAGAAGTCCCGGACGGCAATTTCCGTCTTTTCTTTTAAGTATCGTTCGTCGTCAAAGGACACATAAAAGGGAACGACCGTAATATTTTTTTCCTGCGTCAGCGAGGAGGGCAGATCACAGGAGCCGTCGCTGATTATATGAAATGTTTCGCTCATATCGAATCTCTTCCTTATACTGTAGATTGAACCAATTTTCAAATAAAGTTTTCTGTCAGGGCTGTTTCAATGCCATTTTATATTCCGTCCCCCATGCCGCCATGGCGTCTAAAACAGGTTTCAGACTATACCCCGTTTCCGTTAACGTATATTCTACCCGGGGCGGCACTTCCGGATAGACTTTCCGGGTAAGTAACCCACTGCTTTCCATGGAACGCAGATTTGCCGTTAAGACTTTTTGAGATACATTTCCAACCGTTTTTCTTATTTCGCCAAATCGCTTTGTCCCGTCCAGTAAGTCGCGGATAATTAACACTTTCCAGCGGTCACTGATAAGCATCAGCGTCGTTTCCACCGGGCAGGCAGGTAAATTTTTTTCCATAAAATCCTCGTTTCTTCACAATAGTTTCCTTTTAGTAACTATAGCACAATAAAGTGCTTACTTTACGATTTCTCTTTACAGCCATATTATAAACTTGCAGGCGGGAAAAAACAAGCCGCAGCAAACAAAGAACAGGAGGACTCTACCATGAATAAAAATGCATTTCAAAACGTAAAACTTGCTAAAGGCGAAATGAAAGTCTATGATTTTGGAAGCGTAAAGCTGCACGCCTATAAAACCAATGACTTTATTGACGACGAGGTGTTTGTTGTCGAAAAAGACGGCAGGGCTGTTGTCCTTGAATCCCCGTGCTTCTTTGATAATAACAAGGAGCTTGCCGAATACCTCAAAAGTGTTGAGGTCGTGGGAATGCTCGTTTCCTACCACGCAGCAGGGGGAACCTTCCTTCCCGGTGTTCCGAAATATGCCACGCAGAATGCTGTCGACTATGCGCGAAACGGCGGCGGCAGTGCGCTGATCCATCAATTTACCGGCGCTTTTGGTGAAATTTTCGACCCCGCTTTGCACGAAATTACTCATGTGATTGCAGAAGGCAGGATCACAATCGGCGGCATTGATTTTGTCATCAGACAGACAGAGGAAGCCTTCAATGTGGAGATTCCCGAAATCAATGCAGTGTACACCCATATGTTAGGACATGACTGTCATTCTATTGTGGCAGGTGCAGGCCATGCAGACGCGATGATCGCGGAGCTGCGCACTTACATGGAAAGAGGATATGACCTGATCCTTACTTCGCACTATACGCCGGAGGATTTGAAGGATGCCCGGATAAAGATCGACTATCTGGAAAATCTGAAAAAGATTGCCGCCGACGCCAAAAGTGCAGACGATTTTAAGGCAGAGGTTGGTAAGCGGTATTCGCAGTATAGTGGTCAAAATTATCTTGATATGACAGCCGGCTTCTTTTTCGCGTAAGAGACTGGAGGTTGATTTTGGTTATAATCGCGGCAATCAGAGATATTATATCCAATCCGCTTTTGCGATTCCGAATAGCGGCAAAATGCATCAGGAACAGAAATTGTTGGTACATATTGGCGATTCCTTCAAGAATGGATTTCCTCTTAAATCCCAATCGTATGTAATTGTAATTTCTCTTGCAAAACATTTCTTGAAACGATATGATTTGTTTGAGCGTATGATGCATAAGTGGCATGGCAGTTGTCGTGCCACTTTTTGAAGGAAAAATTTGTTTACCCATATAGTTGAACCTCCCTATTTAGTCAAGTCTTTTTTCCTTATTTTTCAAGGAATTTTTAGTTTC
>CBCOZL010000063.1:0-10541 GCA_965114645.1 uncultured Lachnospiraceae bacterium
ATTCGTTTGGTATGTATTATATTCTTTTTGCGTCTGCTTGTCAAGATACATTCAGACGGTATTTAATTGTAAAGCAAAATATAAATTATTTTTGCTTTTTTTCGAATTATTTGTATAAATTACTTAACAATAATTGACTAACTGCATTTTTTTGTTTATAATTTTATTGATATTATAATATTTTAATAAAACTTAAACTTTTTGCTTTCTGGAGGAAAAAAACTTGCTTCACATCACTTCACTTAACGATGGTTTAGATATTTTTAAAGCGCTCGGCTCCGATGTCCGCATCGAGATTTTAAATATTCTTCTGGATAACAACAGCATGAGCATGAATGAACTGGCATCCCGGCTGAATATCACAAACGGCGCGCTGACCAGCCACATCAAAAAGCTGGAAAGCTGCGGGCTGATCTCCATTTCCAGTGAGTCCGCCGGACACGGCAACCAGAAGATCTGCTCGGTTCATCTGGACAAGATTCTGATCGATTTAGAGCGGCAGGAAGATATTCTGAATGTCTACAGCACAGATATCAAAGTCGGTCATTACTCTGTTTACCGCATCTGTCCCACCTGCGGTCTCGCCTCGGACAAGGCCATTATCGGTGAAGTGGATGACTCCCGCTATTTTGACCATCCCGACCGCTACAGTGCAGACATTCTCTGGTTCACCAAGGGATTTGTGGAATACAACATTCCTAACTTTATCCCCAGTTTCCAGAAGATTACCCAGCTCACGATTTCAGCGGAGCTGAGTTCCGAGGCGCCCGGCGTCAACAATGTGTGGCCCTCTGACATCTCCTTTTACTTAAACGACGTGTGTATCGGCAACTGGCTCTCCCCGGGAGATTTCGGTGACTCCAGAGGGCTTTTCACACCCGACTGGTGGTTCCCCAACTGGAACCAGTACGGCCTGCTGAAACTGCTCGTGATCAACAGGAAAGGCACTTTCATCGACGGCCTCAAGATCTCTGACGTGACCATCGACAGCTTTCATCTGGATTACCGCAGCAGTCTCCGTTTCCGGCTTGCCGTGGACGACGATGCAGAACATGTCGGCGGCCTGACCATCTTCGGCAAAACCTTCGGCAACTACGGACAGGACATCAAGGTAAATATCCACTACGCTCCCATGGAGGAGGGCGAGTAGTCCTTGTTCCTCTTATATCTCATAAACAGATCCGAAATGCAATAGCAAACGCCTGCAGGACTCTCCCGCAGGCGCTTTTTTGTCTATATTCCGGCTGAAATATGTCTTTTTCATTTTGTGATTCCGGCAGTCTTTCGGTCACTCGTACTTCACACCCCAGACACTCTCGTTGTTGCCCACAGCGCTGAAGGTCATAACCTGGGTTCCCGCCTCATCGTTCATCTGGCAGAACACGCCACTGTAATCCTTGCCGTCACAGGACACCTTCATATAACATGTGCCGTCCTTCATCTCCCAGTTTCCTTCCACGCCTTCACCGTACACCTGTCCGCTCTCATCCAGATACAGGATAAAGGGCTGGGCAATCTCAGCGTCAATGGCGGTTCCCTGATTGATCACATAGTATCTGCCTGCCACCGCTGCCTTATCATAACCGCTCTCAGACACGGTCTCGCCGTCTGTCGCATAGGGCAGCATACAGGGCCATCCCTCCTCATTGACAATAAACTGGTGCACCCTCGGCTCATGTTCTTCCGTCTTATTGTCAAAACGGGTATGGTTTACAATGTACTTTTTGCCATCCTCATCGACAAAGGCGGAATTGTGGCCTGTCGCCATATACGCCATCTCCAGGCTTGGCAGGAAATAGTTGCCGGAAAGCTTCAGTCCGTAAGGATAATGTTCCGGGTTGTTCGTATCCATAGGGTATTCCCCGTTCATATCCACATAATCCCCGTCTATAGTCTCCGAGCGGAAAACGCGGATCTGGTAGCCGCCCTCTCTCGTCAGGCCGCCGTAAGATACAAAGAGGTAATAATATCCACTCTCCTCATCGTAGAGGATATAAGGCGCCTCGATGGAGCTGTGATTGCCGCCAAGCAGCCGTTTCCCGAAGTAAGGGTCTACCCGCTTAGCCTCATCTTCCTCGGGGTGAATCACCTCGCCGGTTGTCTTGTCAAGCTCCAGAAGATACATGCCGCCCGACCAGGAACCGTATACCATCCACAACCTTCCCTCCCCGTCGTAAAGCACCGTGGGGTCGATGGCATTGGGAAATTTGTTGAAGTTATATTCATTGCTCTTTTTGATATATCTGTCTTTGGCCGTATCCCGGTCAACATATTCCGTCACATCCGTTGCGTCCAGTGTTTCCGCCGTAAACCCGGAATAGATCAGCGCGCCCTTCCACTCGTAAGGCCCCTCGATCTTTTCGCTGGTGGCATAGCACAGATTTGACGCGTTCCAGGTGGAGGTGGTACAGAAATACAGATAGTACAGCCCCGCATCCTCGTTGTAAATCACGTCCGGCGCCCACACATGCCATTTGCGGTCATCGGTGGGGATCAGACTCTTCTTGCTGCCGGAATAGGCAAACGCCTCTTCATTCGCCATCAGCTCATAATAAATCGAATCCTTCACCTTATAGCCGTCCCCCAGGGATGTCCAGGTGCGCAGATCCTCCGACACCGCCGTGGACATGTGGGAACCGAATATGTAATACTTGCCATCCACCTTGTAAATAGAAGGATCGTGAACACTTACACCCGCATCAATCCCTGCTGTTTTAATCCCATCATAGCTTACCGTAAAATCAAGATCTGCAGGCAGTTCTCCCACGCCGCTCTCCTCCTTTGTAACCGATGCCGTTTCCCCGTTCTCCTGTGTCTCTCCGCCTGCACCGTCGTTTTCCACCGCCTTCGTGCCCGCGTCCTGTGACGAACCACACGCTGCAAGGCCTAACGCCAGCAGGAGGCTCAATGTGCATAGCGCCCCGTTTCTCCTTCTCATCCCTTACCCTCCGTTCCGAGACGTCCCCGGCATACCACGCCGCTTCTGTCCGTCCCTGCTTCCTTTTCTGTTCATTCCTAAAACAATCCAGACCGCTGACCCTGCAGACATCGCAAAGGGCAGCACGAATTGTTTTCTCTAATTAAACTATAACAGAGAGTCGGTGGTTATTCAATATTTAATTTATATTCCTTTAAAATATTTTAGTATTTTATTTTCTATTCCCCGACCGCAATATCAATCTTGCGCAGCTTTTCCATGAGAATTTCCTCCTCCGTCGGCAGATCCTCCGAGCTTTCGATCTGCTGGCGCACCTGCCACATCTGTTCGTCAATGGCTGCAATCTGCTCCGCGCATGTCGTCAGGCTCTGGACGATCTCCGCCTGATTGGGCACCTCCTGCTTGTATTTGAGCTGATGTTCCAGGCTTGCCCAAAAGTCCATGGCAATGGTGCGGATCTGCACCTCCACCGCCATCTCTCTTGTCTGATCGGAAAAGAACACAGGCACACTCACAATCATGTGATAACTGCGGTATCCGTTTGGTTTCGGGTTTCTGATATAATCCTTCCTGCGGATCACCGTAATGTCATCCTGCTGGGCAAGCGCCTGCGCCAGCACATAAATATCATCCACATAGGAGCAGACCACCCGGATCCCGGCTACATCGTGAAGATTCTCCTCCACGTTTTCCACCGTAAAGGGAAGTCCCTTGCGGTTCAGCTTCTCCATAATACTCGCGCTGCTCTTTAATCGGGAATTGATGGAAGTGATGGGATTTCGCTGATACCGCACATTAAACTCAGAGTTTAGGACGTCAAACTTCGTCCGCACCTCCTTGATTGCACAACTGTAGCGCATGCGCATCTCCTTATAATCAACCATCGTTCCCGCCATCTTCCGGCGCTGTTCATAAATTTCCTTATCTACCTTAGGGATCACCATCATCTGATTCTCCTCTGCATCAAATCCCAACTCGTCCAATGGGAAAAATGGGTTTCCACTCATCTGTCTGACCTCCGTTCATTTTCCTAATATATACCGAATACTGTGGAAAAACAAGGAAAGAATTATTAACTTTTTATTAGAAATTTGGTAAATTCTGTGACAACAGCGGGGCGCATAATAATTGACTTTCCGCACAAATCTACTATATAATAAGGAGAACTGATTATGACCATCAAAAAGCGCAGTGACTGCAAGAGCAAATACTTCCTGCACCGCTCACGCTTTGGAACGGAGATATTATGCAGTACAGAAAAATGAAAGACGGCACCGAAGTGTCGATTCTCGGCTACGGCTGCATGCGCTTTACCGGCGCGGGCACAAAAATCAATCTGGAAAAGGCTGAAAAAGAAATTATGCTCGCCATAAAAAATGGCGTTAACTACTTTGACACCGCTTACATATACGGGGGCAGCGAGGAAGCTCTCGGCACAATCCTGGAGCGGAATCACTGCCGGGATCAGGTCTATATTGCAGACAAACTCCCCTATTATCTTCTCAAAAATGCTTCCTCCGTTGAGAAACTCTTTCAGGAGCAGCTCAGACGCCTGCGGACGGATCACATTGACTTTTACCTGATGCATATGCTTTTCGATCTGGAAGTCTGGAACCGGCTGAAAAGCATCGGCATCGAAGAATGGATTGCCGAAAAAAAGAAAACCGGCGCAATCCGCAATATCGGTTTCTCATTCCACGGCGATACCAACACCTTCCAGGCTCTTGTAGACGCCTACGACTGGGATTTCTGTCAGATCCAGTACAATTATCTGGACGAACACACCCAGGCAGGCAGGGAAGGCCTTCACTACGCCGCCGGCAAAGGCATTCCTGTTGTCATCATGGAGCCTCTGCGGGGCGGCAGACTGATTACTGCCCTGCCGGAAGCCGTCGAAAAAGCTTTTGCGGAGTATCCGATTAAGCGCACCCCCGCACAGTGGGCTTTCCACTGGCTCTGGGATCAGCCGGAGGTCACCTGTGTCCTATCCGGCATGAATTCCCAGGAGATGGTTCTGGAAAACACAAATGCGGCAGACGAAGCCGGCATCGGCAGCTTCACACAGGAAGACCACAGCCTGATTGATACAGTGCGCACCAAAATCAACCAGAATCTCAAGGTCGGCTGTACCGGCTGCGGCTACTGTATGCCCTGCCCTCACGGCGTGGACATTCCTACCGCCTTCCGCTGCTACAACCAGAGCGCCATGCACAAAAAAATCAGCGCCATGTTGGAATATATCCAGATTACGTCCCTCAAAAAGGACGCTACTTCCATGAATAACTGCACCAAGTGCGGCGCCTGTGAAAAGCACTGCCCCCAGCACATCGAGATCCGAAAAGAACTGCAAAACGCAAAAAAGGCCTTGCAGCCTTTTTATATACGCGCCGTCCTGAAGCTTGTCAACAGACTTGTCAAACGGTAATAATTTATTTTTTGCCAAGCATACTATAATTTCCTGTGGCATCATAGGAATCCAGCAGATAATGATTTTCAGCCTGCATGGAGAGCATTGCCTCCCTGTCTGCGGCCTGCCGGGTTCCTTTTGTTTTATTCTTTGCCGCTTCTTTCCTCATCTGTTTAAGCGACATGTTCGCCGCTTTTTCTTTCTGCCTCTGATACGCTTCTCGCAGGCGCGCCGCGCTCTCCCTCAGACGGTTGCGGATATTTCCTCGTCCCGACTGCGCAACGGTGGTGTTTTCCTTCTGCGCCTGTTCCTGCTCCTGCCTTTCCTTTTCCGGCCCGTCCACACCGGCTGCCGTCACCGTATTTTCAGCGGCATGCGTTTCAGCCAGAGCCATGCTCTGCAGCGCAGCCCGGGCAGTCTCTCCCGCGCTCTCCCGTCCTGCCATTCCACGCACAGATATACTTGCGCCGTCACGGCCGTCTCCTCTTTCGGATATGTTTGCAGTCAGAGACTTCTCCAGACCGAAGCCAAGACGCAGCCTTGCGTCCGTGCTGCGCTGCGCCAGATCAAATCCAATTCCTTCCCCCTCCTTCTGCGCCTGTGCCGCAGGCATGGGAGCCGATGCCCCACCCTGCTTCACCTTCGTTCCAGGCAGCACATGATTGGAGTATGGTTCGTGGAAATGCGAAGATTTCCACTTGATTACATGGTATTTGACATGATAGTCTTCGTTCTGCTGTACCCAGTTTATATGCTTCATTCTGATACCCGTCTTCGCCGGATGCCCTAATCATTGCAAGGCCTTTTTACAATGATCTTACTGTCCGCTATCTGCGATAATTGAAATAGCTGCCCGAGCTTCTTCTGCCGCTGCTGTAGAGATTTGCCCTGTCAAAGGGACTGTAAGTGCTACTCTTCTCCGCCTCTATATTCTGCTCTGCCGTAGCCGCCACAGAGCCTGCCTTCGCCGCTGCTTTCGAGGGAAATCCGTTTCCACCCCACACCTTTTCCAGCGTATCCACGTCCGCCGCTGCCAGCTTTTTCTCATCCACAACGAGCGTGCCGTCCGCCTTTCTGATTACGCCGGTGAGCTCCAGATCCCGTTCCGCCATGTTGGACATACTGCTTAACTGGGTCAGAAACACCTTGTCAGACCTGGTTCCCGACTCCTCCAGATCTTTTAACATGTTGTTATACTGGTTGACAAAGCTCTTCACATCCGAAACGATCTGATCCGTGCTGCCGCTCTCTCTTGCCTTATCGTAAATGGAATCCTCTTTTTTGCTCTTTAAAGCATCCGCGTACTCACCTACCTGCTTGGCATGATACTGCATGTCATAATAAAACTTCTGGGATTTCTGGGAAGAAGTGATAAAATTTCTGTTTCCCACACTGTTAGTGTCCTTCGTATTTCCCAGAAGACTGGCCAGTCTGCCGCCACGGCGGCCTGCGTTGCTGCGGCTCAATGCACTCTGTAAGAGCGACGAATATGAACCTTTCTCGTTCTTTTTGTAATTTACCATGCCATTTCCGTAGTTTCTGGTAACTCTCATATTGATTTCCCCCTATGTCTATTTTTCTGGTTCTATCTCATATATCGGCCCGGCCCATGTTTCGTTAACCCTGCCTGTCATGAACCGTCCCACAATTGTATCAAACGGTTTCCTTATTTCTGTACACTTTCACTGCAGCGTCTGGCAAATTCCGCATACTTCTGCTTGGACAGATAAACCTTATCTCCATTGACCAGCGTAATGCTGGTATTGTCATATCCGCTGACTGCCGAGAGCGCAACCAGATACCCTCTGTGGCATCGGAAAAAAGCTTCGCCGAGCACCTCCTCCAAATGGTTCATCCGCTCGTAATACGCAATCTCCTCTTTCTTCGTATGCAGGATCACCTTTCTGCCGCTGTTCTCCGCATAGAGAATGTCCTCTACCGGCACCCTTCGATGCCCGCCCGCAGTCTTCACGAGAAGAATCTTCGGTGTGCCTGCCCGCTTTTCCACCTCTTTCACCGCACGGTCCAGAACACTTTTCAGTTTCTCCTGATCCACAGGCTTCATCAGATAATGAAACGCTCCCACATCAAAAGCCTGAAACACCTGCCCCTTTATCCCTGTCACAAAGATCAGAATGACATCAGACAACGCCCGCAGTTTCTTCGCCGTCTCCATGCCATTCATCCCTTCCATCGCTATATCCAGTAATACGATATCCGGCTGGTATCCTCCCTTCACAGCCTCTATCAGCTTCGTCCCTGAATCAAATTCACTGGTCTGCGCCCCTGAAAACTCGTTGTCGAGTAAGGTTCGAATCCTTTCTCTCCCTCTCGTCTCTTCATCGCAAATCGCAATTCTCATCTTATTCTCTTATGCCTCTCTTGCCGTCTGTCCTTTCCGCTAAATTTCCTCGTCTACCTCAATACCCTTGATGTCTGCCTCTATCAGCTTCAGCTTTTGCAGAATATCCTTGATCTCAGCCTTCACGGAATCGCCAGCCCCGGCTACATTCATGCCGGCCTCGGACATATCTTTCAGGAAAGCGGCTTCCTCCCTGGCATTCTTTTCCTGCGCCCTCTGCGCTTCCTCAGCCTCGTGACTCTCCTCTCGGGCCTCGTCGATTCTGGCTTCCATCAGTTCTTTCTGCTCCTTTCGAAGCTCAATCTTCTCCTCCTCGGCCTCCTTCTCTTCCGCCTTCTCCTCTTCCTCCTCGCGCGTCTCCTCGTAAGACTCGTCTACGTGATCCTTGGCCTCGTCCATAAGCATGCCTTGAATATCCTTACTGGCCTGCTCCATCACCTTCTCGGCATTGTTCTGGGCATCCTCCATCTCGTGATGTTTCAGACGTTCCCGCTTGATGGATCTGATCGCGCCGTAATACGACTTAATAGCCGATTCCGCCTTGCCGGCACGAATCCTAAATATCTGTTCCTCGCCGTCAATTTCGAGGCATTTCTGCTGATATTCTGTCAACGGTTCGCCTTCTAATTCCTTCAGTCTCTTACGCTCTTCTTCCGTAAAATCTAAATCTGCAAATTCACGATTCCCGGGATAATACCGGCGCTCCAGAAGCTCCAGATCCTTCTGCTCCTGAGAATCCTTCTCCACGCCATAGCCTTCCCGCAGATTTTCCTTTCTTTCTCTGCATTCCAGAATTCTATCACGATTCACCAGAATCTCTTTTTTCTGCTCCTCTGCAAGCCCATCGTACTCCGCTATGCTCTGATCCGTCTTACGGTCCGTGTTCCAGGCGTTCTGCACAAACTTCATGGCCTGTCTCTGTGCCTCCCGCCTGCGAATGGTGATGGGATCCTTATGCAGTGAAAGATCTCCTGCAAAGATAACCGCTTTCTTCTGCTGCTTCGCCGCTTTGCATCCGTCTTCCACAGCCCCTTTCTCCTGCGTCTGGAGATTCGTCTGTATCATCTGACTTTCATTGCTTCCCGTCTTAATCTGCATCTCCGATCCCCCTTATCTGATGACGAATAGATACCTTCGGTTATTTAAGCATTTTATATAATAAATATCGGCGTCTTTTCCCATTTTCTAAAGAAGGCAAAGACGCCGTTCGTGACATAAATTTACCGCTTCATGCCATGATGTATGGATATCTTTCATCGTCAGTCATCTCTGAAGTGATTCCAGAAAAGCCTCACAGCCCTCAGACACATCCCGGTAAGTCGCCTCAAAATTTCCCGTATACCAGGGATCGGCTATCGCCCTGCCGCTCCCTGCAAACTCCAGAAGCTTGTATATCTTATGCTCCGGGTCACCGCCCGCGATCCGCTCCATATTGCGGATATTCGCATCATCCATGCCAATCAGATAATCAAAATCCTTATAATCCTGTTTCGTCATCTGGCGCGCCCGGTGGGGAATCAGCGGGATGCCCTCCTGCCGCAGTTTGTTCACAGTGCCGTAGTGAGGCGGGTTGCCGATCTCCTCGCGGCTGGTGGCGGCGGAGTCGATGTGGAATTGGTCTGAAAGACCTTGCCTGGCGGCCATGTGGGCGAGGACGCTCTGGGCCATTGTGCTACGGCAGATGTTGCCGTGACAACAAAAAAGTACTTTTATCATAACTCTAAAACTCCTTATAAATGCTGATTTTCCTTGATTTTACGGGCTTTCCTGTTTCTCCCGTTTTTCGCTAGTTTACAATTTTTTCGGCATATCTTGGTATAAAACCGCATATCTTCTGCTTCAAAAGTTGTAAAAAAGTTGTAAAAGGTGGTAAAATGAGCCCCTTTTTTCAACTTTACAACTTTTTACAACTCAGCGATTACATACCTTTTTCATCTCTTCCTGCACATCTTCAAAGTCAACATGCGTATACACATTCAATGTAACCCCTATATCGCTATGCCCCATGATCTTCTGTAAAGTCTTCGGATTCATTCCCGACTTCGCCATGTTGGAACAAAACGTATGGCGCGCCACATGGGGCGTGATCACAGGAAGCTGTACCTTATAGATACTGTTATACTTTTCCCTGATATGCTGAAAATACTTCTCCCAATGCAGGGCAACCATCGGCATACCGTTCTTATCAAGATACAGGAAGCCTGTTTTCCCATCCACCATCGGTTCTATTTTCGGTTTCGGGCGGTTCTTAAGTATCTGTGCAAAGCACTCCTTCACATCATCCGTCATCGGCACAAGTCTTGTTCCGCAGTCAGTCTTCGTGTCTACGATAGTATACTGCATATTCCGAGTACGCTGCAACTGATGATCTACATTGATAATACCATTTTCAATATCTATATCCGAAACAGTCAGACCGACAAACTCCGAAATACGCAGGCCTGTATGGAACAGGATATAGATCCCTTCGTAGTATCTGCAAAAGTGCTTGTCGTTCTTGATAAACTCAAGGAACTGTCTTTCCTGTTTTCTCGTGATTGCTTCCCGTGTTACGGAATCATTCACCACAACGGTAGCAAGCTGGAACTCGAAGGGATTTTTACGAATCAGGTCATCATCCACTGCCATCTGGAATGCAGGCCTTACCACACCTCTCACCGTATGGATCGTACTATATCCACGACCGTCCTTTTGCAGTTTGATAAGCCACAGCCTCGCATCGGATAATTTCACCTTATCAATTCTCTTATTCCCAAACTCCTCTTTCTTAAGGATATTGATAACAAAGTTATAGCCGACACGGGTATTCTCCCTGACTCCTGTTTTTTGTGCAA
>CBCOZL010000064.1:0-10169 GCA_965114645.1 uncultured Lachnospiraceae bacterium
AGCCAAGCCAAGCCAAGCCAAGCCAAGCCAAGCCAAGCCAAGCCAAGCCAAGCCAAGCCTTAGGTGATTTGCGCCCGTTTTTCGGGGCGTTTTATAGGTATATTATAATATAGCCGTTATTTTCACGGAACATGAATGGAATGTTCCTGTGGAGATAGCGGCTTTTTTTGCGCTGCGTTTTGAAGAAACTTTATCGATATTTTATAAAATTGGTTAAAAGGACGAGGAGGTACATTATGGATGAACAACGTGCATGGTTGAAAGCAAGGAGAAAAAGGCGTCTGCGCATACTGGCGGTGATGCTCAGTATGTGTGTGCTGGTTACGAACTATCCCGATATTCTGGAGACGATTTCCGCTTTTGCGGCGGCAGAACCGGCGCAGTCGGAAGCAAGGTACATTTCCGGGTTTTTGGCACTGCCAGAAGAAATCAGGGAGCAGACTGTCCCGGTGGGAACAGGGCTTTCGGAACTCGCGCTTCCCGACGCTTTGGAAGTAGTGATGATCGGGGAGGGCCAGTCTTCCGAAGATGGGGAAGACGAATCGGGCGATGACGGCAAAGAGGACTCAGGGGAAGACAAAGAGGACGCCGGGGAAGAGACGGACGGTGACGTGACCGATACGGGGAATAACGGCGGTACAGAGGAAACGGAAGAAGGCGGGCCGTCCGATGCAGAGCAGGAAGATGCGGAAACCGGAAATGAGCCAGAAACCGGTGAGGAGACCGAAGGAAGCGGCGAAACAGGCGGCGAGACAGAAGGCAATGACGCAGAATCCGGGAACGGGCAGGAAGCAGAGCCGGAAGAGAATGCGGAATCCGGGGACGGACAGGAGTCAGAGCCGGAAGAAGGCGCGGAATCCGGGGACGGGCAGGAAGCAGAGCCGGAAGAAGGCGCGGAATCCGGGGACGAGCAGGAGTCAGAGCCGGAAGAGAATGCGGATGCCGGGGAGACAGACGAAGAACCGGCGGCAGAGGTTGAGGAAACAGCCCGCACGGAAACCCATACCGTCACTTTGCCAGAGTATTTTTCGGAAAATGTGATAGCTGTGCAGACGCTTGATAATGCACAGGCAAAAGAGCAGGAAGAAATGCAGGAAGAAATGCAGGAAGAAAAACAAGCGGCACATCAGGAAGAAACGGCTGTGATCAGCGGCGTTGCATGGCAGTCGGAGCCGGCGTACGAGGGGAGTACGGAAGGGACATATATTTTTACCGCAGTCCTGCCGGAAGGGTATGCACTGGCAGAGGGCGTCAGCCTGCCGGAAATCACGGTTACGGTAGAGAGCGGAACAGATGCCATAATACAGGCATTGCTTGATCGGATAGCGGCATTGCCGGACGGGGAGGAATACCTTGCCGCAGAGCCGGACAGGGAGAAGGATGAGGAAGGCTATGCGGCATGGGAAGAAAAGCTGTATGCGTATGCGCAGGAAGCTCTTGCCATCTGGGAGGAATATGAGAAGCTGACAGAGGAACAGCAGGCACGGTTTTCCGAAGAGACACTGGAGAAACTGAAAGTATGGGTGGAGATTGGAAAGACAGCCGGAGAAAGTGCACAGGTGATGGCGGCGGGCATAGTGGATAGCGGTGCGTGCGGCGCTGAGGGTAATAACGTGACATGGGAACTTGATGCTGAAGGTTTACTGACGATCAGTGGAAGAGGGGCGATGGCTGATTGGAATCGGTCAAGTCCATTTGAAGGTAGGAGTGATATCACAAGGATTATCATTGAGAGAGATGTGACGAGCATAGGGGGCTGTGCATTTTGGGGATGTACAGAAGTGACGACTGTGGAGATATTGGGCACTATGACAAGCATAGGGCAAGAGGCATTTTATTGTTGCGAAAAATTGCAAAGTGTTAAAATACCGTCTGGTGTAACAAAGATAGAGCTTTATACATTTTCTGAATGCATAGCTTTGAACAGTGTGGAGATACCGGACACTGTGACAAGCATAGAGCAAGGGGCATTTGAACTTTGTAAGTCGTTGGGGGAGGTGGAGATACCGAATAGTGTGACAAGCATAGGGAAGAGCGCATTTGCTTATTGCGAAGCTTTGGCTAAGGTGAGCTTTCAAGGGGCGGCTCCCCCAACAGTGGAAGAGGGGGTTTTCAATGGATGTAATATAGAAAATATCTATATCCCCTCGTGTCAATATCTGGATGCTTATCGGGCGGTTGAAAGTTTGCGTGATTATCAGGACAAAATAACAGCGTCCAAGCATGAAGTTACCTATACCGCCACCGGCCCAGTGGTCACACAGAAATGTACATGCGAATATGTGTCCGCCACCGCAACGCTTTCCATAAAAAAGGGGGCAGACTTGAGCTATACAGGAAGTGCAATTACGCCTGTGCAGGTCACTTACAGAGATGACTGGGTAGAGCAGGATGGCAATAAGCCGGATGAGACTTCGATCAGCTATGAGAACAACATCAATCCCGGACCGGCGACGGCAGAGCTGACGATTGGAGGGGCAACGGCGCGGATTTTCTTTACGGTTACGGGATCCTACCAAGTAACCCTGCATACAGACGGAGGAGAGGGCGGCACAAACCTTACATCCTATACCTACGGAACAAGGGAAGTCCTGCCCACAGACTGGGAGAAAACAGGATATACCTTTGCAGGCTGGTATGACAACGAGGACTGCAGCGGGAATCCGGTAACGGAAATCTCTGCCACAGACACCGGAGATAAGGCGTATTGGGCCAAGTGGACGCCCAACACCTATCAGGTGACGTTTGCTTACCACGGTGCAGACGGCGGAGATACCATTCTGAGCAAAAATGTGGCCTATGGCAGTACATACGGCGATCTTCCCGTACCGGCCAGAACAGGCTACACCTTCAAGGGCTGGTACACCACCGAGGCAGAGGGGCAGGGCATTGAAATAAAGGTGGACACGGTTGTAACGGAAATGTCCGATCATACCCTTCATGCCCGCTGGAAGGACGAGACACTGCCCGACAAACCCGTGCTGCAGGATGGCGTGGCCCTGCCTGCGGATTGGACGAACGCACAGGAGGAAATCCCGCTGAAACTGTATGACGGCGTGGGCGTGACGGAATTGTGGGTGAGTATTGATGAAAACGATTCCTATACAAAAGTAAACGGTTTTTCTGGTGGCACAGGCATCGTGCACTATGATTACACCCCTGTTCAGGAAGGAGAGCACACTTACCAGTTTAAGGCAAAAGACGCGGCACGCAATGTTTCCGAGGAAAGTGTCGTATTTATGATAAAACTGGATCAGAAAAAGCCTGTGATCGGCACGCTCAAATACGAGAACAGGGCAAAGGACTTTTTGGACTGGATCATCGGCAAAAAGAGCATGATCGTCCATGTGCCTGTCACGGACGAGGGAAGCGGCGTGGCGCAGATTGGGTATACATTGACGCCGAGAAACGCGGACGGAACCCTTGCCGGAAACGGCGCGGAGACAAAGACAGCAACGGTTACAAACGGCGAGGCGAAGATTACCTTTGACAAGGATTTTCGCGGGACCATCACCATAGGCTGTACCGACAGGGTAGGCAATGCGGCGGACAGCGTGACGATAGGAGCGGATGGAGGCGGCGTGATCGTGGAAGACCGGGCGCCGGACATTACGGTACAGGCGGATCGGAACCTGTCCGATACACAGCAGACCAGACCGGGCGGCGTGGCGGTCGGGGAAGGATACTATGCATCTGCGCCCGCGCTGCTTGTAACGGTTAAGGATGATACGGACAGTGCAGTTACAGCGGGGATGGATACGATTTTCTATCAAGTCGGGAACGGCCCGGAAAAATCTGTCACCTTTGACAGGAGTACCTTACAAAAATCGGCGCAGGCCGCCTTTACCATACCGGCGTCAGAGATACCCACGGGAGTGACACAGATCACGGTCACCGCCACGGACAATGCCGGAAACCGGGCGGACAAGCGTATTACGGTGAAAGTCAAAGGGCCGGAGTCAGAACCCGCCGCAGAGCTGGATTACGAGAAAGGAAAACTGACAGGGCTTGTGCCGGGCGGGGCATATCTGATAGACGGCAATGTGTGTACGGCGGACGGGGAAGGAAATATCCCGATAAAGGAAGAATGGTTTGGCAGCGCCATAAGCATTGTCAAAAAGGGCACCGGCGATGAAACCACCGACAGCCCGGCACAGCATATTTCCATCCCAGCAAGACCGGCAAAACCCACACCCGCAGGCGTGGATGTGAGTACGGCAGGGGGAACGGGAAAACTGATTGGACTGACAGCAGGCGTTGCTTACGAGGTTTCCACGGACGGCGGCAAGACATGGGAGAGTAAAACGGCAGACGGAAGCGGCCAGATCACAGGGCTCTCCCCCGGCACTTATGTGGTGCGCGTAGAAGCGGGAGACACACATTTTGCCGGTGAAAACAGCGATCCCGTAACGATAGACGCTTACAAGGTCAGAGTGACCTTTATGGCAAACGGGGAGAAATATAGAGAGATCACCGTGGATTACGGCACTGCCCTGACAGATATTCCAGCTGTGCCGCCGAAAAAAGGCGCGGGAGACCAGACCTATACAGGCCAGTGGTGCAGCGATGAGCAGGGCACCCCTGCAGTGTTTACCGATATCACGGCGGACATGACCGTGTATGCCGTATACACGAAGGTGTACACCGTTACCCTGCAGACGGGCACAGGCTATACCCTGTCGGCAGAAGCAGGCAGTGAAAGCCCCGTCAAGGAGGGAGAAAGCTTTACCTTCCGCTTTGCGCTAAGTAAGGGTTACCAGAAGACTGCCGGTTTTGCGGTGAAAGTAAACGGCGTGAAAGTGGAACTGACGGCAGATGACACCTATACCATCGCGGACATTCGGGGAAACAAGACCGTCACCGTGGAGGGCGTGGCTAAGAAACCGGGCAAACCATCAGATCCCGGCGAAGATAAAGACGAAGAGGACGACAGAAAGCCGGAGGACTCTGCGCCGGAAGCCGAAGACCAGACGCCGGGGAATCCGACACCGGAGCCCGGGGATCAGATACCGGGGAATCCCACACCCAGACCGCCCGTAAACCCGCCGGAGCCCCCCAGACCGTCCGCAACGGGCACTGCATCCACGACGGATAAAGGGCCGGAAGGCAGGCTGGAAACCAGACCTGCGGCAGATAAGAAGCCGGAGGACAGACCGGGCACCGCCCAGGAAGAAAATGGGACACCCGAGGGAAGTGGGGCGGCTGGGGAGACAGCACCCGGAACGGACGACAAACATGCGGGAACATCGGACCCGGACGGCGCAGATGATCGGACACAGGCGGCGGATGGTACAGGTTCCGGGCAGACAACAGGAACCGTATCGATACAACGGGCGGAGGTGAAGATCGGAAACGGCGCAGTCATCGTGACGGTGGTATGTGAGGAAGAGAAGTGTTCCGCAGTCGTGGCGGATACCGAAGCAGTCGTAAAGGCGGTACTGACGCCCGGCCAGCAGGAGATCGTAAACAGCGGTGAGACCATAGAGATACGGATAGACGTGACGGATATCTCCGAAAAAGTGCCCGTCCAGGATAAGGAAGTGATCGAAAACGGCATCGAAACCTGCCGGGAAGAAGTGCCGGGGCTTATGCTTGGCATGTACGTTGACATCTCCATGTTCATTAAGATCGGGGCTGGAGACTGGAACGCCATCACGGAGACGGATGCACCCATAGAAGTGGTGGTCAATATCCCCGAAAAACTGCTGGGCGGCGGCAGGGAATACTACATCATCCGCGCCCATAACGGCGCATATACCTTTATGAATGATCTGGATGATGTGCCGGATACCATCACCATCAGTACGGATATGTTTTCAAGCTACGCCATCGCCTATGTGGAGACAGAAGGCACAGATACAGACGCAAAATGCAGGCTATGCCATATCTGTCCGACCTTCCTTGGGATATGTTATTTTATCTGGCTGGCATTTATCTCAGCGGCCATAGCAATCGTGGTATTCGTGGTACTGCGCAGGAAGAAAGAAGAGGAGAAGGAGAACGAGAGATAAGAAGCAGACGGCGGAGCGGGGATTGGGATGTCCGAAAGGATATCCTGATCCACTGCTTGTGAAAACGCCCGTATTGTACGGTCAAGGAATCAATCTTCCTTTGTCGGGTAGAGCGCATAGTCCATGCGTCGGAAAAGGTGGAGGAAAACGGGTACAGAAAGTAGACATTGTTTTGTTTTTTTGTCTGTAAAACTATGATGACCGTCCGATGACAGGGGATTATCCTGTTACCAGGCGGTTTTTCTATTACAAAACAAGGAGAATGTAAAGTTATGTAAACTAAAATTCGAACTGTACCGCAAAAAGTGCAATCTGTACCATTTTGATAGAAAAACAGCTTCTTTTCTTTATAATGAAATAACAACTTTTAAAGAAACGGAGTTGACACAAATGTACAGAAAGGATATCCTTAGCCTGGCCTTAGGTGAATTGCGCCCTTTTTGCGGGCTGTTTTACAGGATAGCCGCTATCCCTGCAGAACCGTATGTTCCTGTGGAGATAGCGGCTTTTTGCGGTTTTGTCCGTACACTACGCAATGAGGAGGCATATCATTATGGATGAACGACGTGCATGGTTGGGAGCAAGAAGAAAAAGGCGTCTGCGCATACTGGCGGTGATACTCTGCTTTTGTGTGCTGTTTACGATCTATCTTGATCTTTTGGAGACCATTCCTGTCTTTGCGGCGGTAAAATCGGAGCAGTCAGATGTAACGTATATTTCTGATTTTGAGGTACTACCAGAAGAGGGGGAAAACGGGACGGAGGATTTCTGCGGGATCATCACCATGGATTGTAGCACCAGGGCTGGCAATCCGACATCCAGACCGCCCGCAAACCTGCCGGAGAACCCAAACCCGCCCGCAGCGGATGGCACAGATTCCGGGCAGACAACAGGAGCTGTATCGGTACAGCAGGAGGAAGTAAAGATCGGAAAAGGCACGGTTCTCGTGACGGTGGTCTGCGAGGAAGAAAAATGTACTGCGGCAGTGGCGGATGCCGGAGCAGTCGTAAAGGCGGCGCTGACGCCCGGACAGCAGGAAATCGTAAACAGTGGTAAGACCATAGAGATTCGGATAGACGTGACGGATATTTCCGAAAAAGTGCCCTCACAGGATAAGGAAGTGATTGAGAGAGGCATCGAAGCGTACCGGGAAGAAGCGCCGGGGCTTGTGCCTGGCATGTATGTTGACATTTCCATGTTTATGAAAATAGGAGAGGGAGACTGGAACGTCGTTGCCGCAACGGATGAACCCATAGAAGTGGTGATTGGTATCCCCGAAAAACTGCAAAGCAGAGGCAGAAAGTTTTACATCATCCGTGCCCATGACGGGGAATATATCGTTATGAACGATCTGGACGATGAGCCGGATGCCATCACCATCTGTACGGATCTGTTTTCAAGCTGCGCTATTGCTTATGTGGAGACGGAGGAGGCGGAAGCGGACGCAAAGTGCGGAGTGTGTCATATCTGTCCGACCTTTTTAGGGGTATGTTACTTTATCTGGCTGGCAGTTATCCTGGCAGTCATGCTGATCGTGATACGTGTGGTATGGCGGCGGAGGAAGGAAGAGGAGCCGGGAGAGCGGAAAGGTTAAAATACTTTAATGAGGATGTGTGCACTTATTGGTATCTGATAATTTGGGAAAACAGGTAAATATTTCATCTTTACACAAGAACATATGTTTGATAACATGATATTGCATGGATCAGCGGGGAGGAGGTGAAGGGAATGGAAGAGAGGCTTTTTGAAGGGCTGCTGGAAGACAGGCAGGCGAATATCCCGATCCAGATGATGACGCTGACAGACCGTGACGGCAGAATGACGCCGCTGTGGTTCCGGCTGGAAACGGAGGAGCATGAGGTCAGAACATGCCGGATTGAGCAGATCGTGTCAAGAGATGAGAAGAAGTATGTGGGTGTGAGGGAGAAACAGTTTATCTGTAAAACCAGGTTGGGAAAGGTTTGTAAAACCCTGGAGATGCGTTATAGCGTGGAAACCCAGAAATGGCGGATCTTCCAGTTCCTGTAACGGTGGGAAAATATGTGTTCCATATAGACGTCAACAGCGCGTTCCTTTCCTGGACTGCGGCGTACCGGGTGGATGTGCTGGGCGAAAAGGAGGATATCAGAAAAATACCGAGCATTGTAGGCGGAGATCAGGAGAAACGCCACGGAATTGTCCTTGCCAAAAGCAGCCCGGCGAAGAAATACGGCATACAGACGGGGGAGCCGGTAGTGGCGGCACAGAGGAAATGCCCCGGACTGGTGATTGTGCCGCCGGATTATGGGCTATATGTCAAGTCATCCCGCGCTTTCATAAAAATACTGCAGGAGTACAGCGACAATGTGATCCAGTACAGCATTGACGAGGCGTGGGTTGTGTTTGAAGGGTTTGAAAAATTGTATGGCCGCGGTCAGATGGTGAATATGGCCTATGAACTGAAGGATCGGATCAGGGAGGAACTGGGATTTACCGTAAACGTCGGCATTTCCACAAACTTTCTGCTGTCCAAGATGGCAGGGGATTTTTCCAAGCCGGATAAAGTACACACCCTTTTCCCGGAGGAAGTTGAGGAGAAAATGTGGCCGCTCCCCGTCTCAGACCTGTTTCTGGCAGGACGGGCTACGGTCGAGAGGCTGCACAGCGTAGGCATACAGACAATCGGAGAACTTGCCAGGGCCGATGAGGGAATGATCCGGGCGCATCTGAAAAAACATGGGGTGACAATCCAGGGATTTGCCAGAGGAGGAGACCTGGAACCGGCAATGATTTCCCACGAGGCAAATAAAGGCTACGGAAACAGTATGACAGCGCCGATGGACATTGTGACGGAGGAGTATGCGAGACATCTGTTACTTTCCCTGAGTGAGACCGTGGGAACGAGACTCAGAAGCGACGGGGTGATGATCGGCGTGGTCAGCGTACATCTGACAACCTGCGAGTTTAAGCGGATGAATAAGCAGATGCAGCTGGACTCTCCCACGAACATCACGGAGGAAATATATGAGGCGGCCAGTCTCCTTTTTGGCAGGCTGTGGGATAAAAAGACGCCGCTCAGACAGTTGGGGGTTCACACCACAGGAGTACAGGAAAATGCAGGCCGTCAGTACAGTATTTTTGATCTGGAAAAAAGTGACAGACTGGAAAAATTGGACAGAGCGGTGGATCAGATTCGCGGGAAATATGGAGAGGACGCGATTTTTCGTGCCAGTTTTTTAAAAGGAAATGTATCCCATATGAGCGGCGGACTGAATAAAGAGAGGCGCAGCGGGGTTACATTAGGGATAGACGTTGAGGGTGAAAATGTCAGGGATCTCTGAGAGATTGGAGCAGAGATGGTAAAACGGATGGGAAGGATGCAGGGCAGAGTATGTGCGGAAGATTTTATATAGATGATGAGACGGCGCGGGAGATCGAAAGGATCGTCAGAAAAATCGACCGTCAGAATGCCAAAACGGGGGAAGTACACCCTTCGGAACCGGCTTTGGTATTGCGGGCAGACCAGGGCAGTATGGTGGCGGAGGCGCTTAAGTGGGGCTATGAGTCAGCCAGAAAAAATACGCTGGTTTTTAATGCCAGAAGCGAAACCGTGAAAGAGCGTCCCATGTTCCGCTATGATTATGAAACGCGCCGCTGTCTGATTCCGGCATGTAAGTTTTATGAGTGGAAGGACACCGGGGCAAAGAAAAAGGAGAAGTATGAATTTTTTGTGCCGGATGAGATTCTGTATCTGGCAGGGATTTATCACAAAGACCCGGCGGGTGACCGTTTTACGATTCTCACGAGAGAAGCGCAGGGGTGCATGACCGGGATACACAGCCGGATGCCGTTGATCATTCGCGAAGCGGAACGGGAGGCATGGCTTTTTTCGCGGGAGGAAGCGGAAAAACTGCTGGACAGCCGTTTTGCGGAATTGCGGAGGCAGAAAAGCGGAGGAGGGGAGTATCGACAGATGAGCCTGTTTTAGAACGGGATCGGAGCGTGTTTTGACAAAATTCTACAATATTACAGTGTAAAAAGTTGACAGAAATCGGGGAAATGAGTTATGGTATAGAGGACTACGATGCGTGGTCTGATATGCCGTAATTTTTTTGCTGTAGGGAGAGGTTTTGGGGATTGCAGCGGTTTTGGCTGAGGGACGGATAATCAGAAGTTATC
>CBCOZL010000065.1:0-9602 GCA_965114645.1 uncultured Lachnospiraceae bacterium
CGCAGTGCAGCTCGATTCCGCTTTGCTCCATCTCGCTCACGGGCTTTCGCCCTATGCATCCGCAATCCGAAAAAGCCGTCAGCTAGCTGCCGCTTTTTCATCTTACGTCTGCGCACTGCTCATTGCTTACGTGCAAAAACCCCGCTGCATAAAAATACAGCGGGGTCGTCCGAACGTGACACTATTCTCCAAGACCGCTCTCAATTGCCTCCACTAATGCCTTGAGAGCTGCTTCCTCATCTTCACCGTCACACACAAACTCGATTTCATCGCCACACTTGACACATGCCCCGAGCACGCTAAGGACACTCTTGGCATTCGCTGTATTTTCACGAAATGTAAAGGTTATCAGAGATTTAAACTGCATCGCTTCCTTACATAGGATGCCTGCCGGTCTTAGATGTAGCCCTGTCGGGTTTTTGATGACTACCTTCTGACTTACCATTGCCTTTTCCTCTTTCTTACATGATACTATGAGTATACCATATCTCTGTATGTTATCTCAAGTCCTACAGCATAATATTCTGTATCAGTTCGGCGAGCTTCTTCGCCTCCTCGGTAATAACCTTCTGATCCTTACCCTCAATCATAACCCGGACAAGCGGCTCTGTGCCGGAGGGACGGATCAGTACGCGCCCTTCACCCGCAAACTTTTTGTCCAGAGCAGCGATTGCCTCCGCAATCTCGGGATAATCCATAAATTTCTCTTTTTTGTGGTTGGGCACCTTTGCACCGACTAACGCCTGGGGCATCACTTCCATAATGGAAGCCAGCTCCGACAGAGGCTTTCCCGTCTCCACGACTACCTGTAAAAGGTGCAGCGCGCTCAAAAGACCGTCCCCCGTCGTATTCTCATCCAGGAAAATCACATGGCCGGACTGCTCGCCGCCAAGGCTTGCGCCGATCTCACGCATCCGCTCCAGCACATAGCGGTCGCCCACCTTGGTCTGCTCAATCTTGATCTTGTTTTTCTCACCCATCAGGAAAAAGCCGAGATTGCTCATTACGGTTGCAACGATGGTGTTCTTATTGAGCTTTCCGTTTGTTTTCATGTGATTGCCGACAATGGCCATAATCTGGTCGCCGTCCACAATGTTGCCAAGCTCATCCACCGCCAGCAGTCTGTCAGCGTCTCCGTCAAAGGCAAGGCCGAGCTGCGCCTTTTCATAGACAACTCTCGCCTGCAGCTCTTCCATATGGGTGGAACCGCAGTTTGCGTTAATGTTTGTGCCGTCAGGACTATTGTGAATGGCTACAACCTCAGCCCCCAGCTCCTTCATGGTCTCCACGGAAGTGTAATAGGACGCGCCCTCCGCACAGTCCAGTACAATCTTCATGCCGCGCAGATCCACATTCACGGCTTTCATGGCGTGGTTGATATATTCCTCTCGGGCATCCGTGCGGTACTTGATTTTTCCCACACTTGCGCCCGTGGGAAATTTGACGCCCTTCATATCGCTCTTGATCAGCGCCTCGATCTCATCCTCCAGCGCATCGGGGAGTTTGTAGCCGTTACCGTCAAAGAATTTAATACCGTTAAACTCAACGGTGTTGTGGGAAGCGGAGATGACAACGCCCGCATCCACCTTATATTTTCTGGTAAGATATGCCACCGCAGGCGTGGGAACCACACCCACATACACCGCATTCGCTCCTACGGAACAGACGCCTGCCATCAAGGCATTCGCCAGCATATCTCCCGATATCCTTGTATCACAGCCTACCATGATTGTGGGCTTGTGCTCATTCTCTCTGGTGAGGACGTAGGCGCCTGCCTGCCCAAGCTGCATCGCCAGAAGGGGCGACAGCTCCTCATTTGCAACCCCCCGGACTCCATCTGTACCAAATAATCTGCTCATACATACCTCCGTCTATCGTTTTTAGAAATCATTCCTGCTCTGTTATAATGTGCACCCGTACTTCCGTAACACCCGTCTGTTCGAGATATCGTCCCTCCACTGAAGCGGTTACCGGCATCCAGTAGCTACCCTCGGCAAATTCTTCCATATCCTCATCAGTCATCCATGCATCCAGATCCACCACAGCCGTCACTTTCTCTGCCGTCACTTCATTTAAAGCTGCAAGCAGTCCTTTGAAAGTAACACTACACTCATTTGCCGGCTCTGTGATAACGGCCCTGTAACCTTCGGGAAGACCATCAAAACGGATTTGTTCTACAGGAATCCGCACAGCGCGTTCACGCTCTGCCTCAATCTTTGCCGTGGCATTGACCCTGCCCACAAAATTATCTTCCGCCAGCGACACACCGTCTGGCAGATACTGGGTGATATCCACGAGCACAGTCACATCCTCAGACGCATCAGTCACATCAAGTACACCCGCAGGAATGGCAACCGCCTCAACATTTTCCAACAGCTTCGATTTTCCCGCCACCGTAACTGACCCTTTGCTGAAGGTTACCTCGCCGGTATACTGAAAACCGTCCCCAGGCGTTCCGGTCACCTCGCAGGTGATAGGCAGTACCTTGCGCTCCAGAATTTCTACGCTGACACGCACCTTTGATATGCTTTTTTCGATGTTTTCTGCGGTGATTTCCTTTCCGTTCTCATCATAAAGACGTACTTCGGAATCCGTGCTGATATCGTTTGAAAACCCGGAAATATCGACTTCCGCCTGCGCCTTGCTGACTTGTGAGATAATGGACTGCGGACCCGAAATGCGGATCAGGTTCTGATCCGTGGTGACTTTTCCAACCACATATCCCTCACGAACTTCGCCCGTAGTAATGGATTTTACCGGAAGGGATCTGTCCCGCTTTTCCTCAATGCTAAGGCGTACACTGTCGATGTTGCCGCGTATGCTGTCCAGTTTGTCGCTGTATTTATTTGTAGAAAGCTTGATAGCCACGGTATCTACGCTGGTCAGGTCGTTGACATCCGCCACCGCCACGATATTGCTCTTGTCCAGAGAATCAATAATGGATCGTGGCGCGGAAATCGTGACCACGTCAATCATATCCGTGCCGTCCAGCACCTCGTAAACCTGCCCTCTGTCGGTAATCAGATTCGCGTTTTTGATGGTAACCGGCACATCCGTCACGCGATAGGTGCTTATGGGATCATTTATATTTGTAACGACCAGCCAGAGAACTGCCGCGCTGAGAAAGGAGGCGATTTTTAAGCCCCAGTTCCGGGTAAGCTTATTCTTCATTCTTAGCCCCTGCCTTTCCTATGCTCTTGCCTTTAAAAAGCTTGCGCTTCTTCTCCTCCATCGGTTTATCCTGAATTTCTAAAAGTCTTTCCTTTAATCTCCCGGCATCCACACTCCGCTCAAGTGCACCGCCGTAGGCAACGCTGATTTTTCCAGTCTCCTCGGACACAATCACCGTCAGGGAGTCCGTGACCTCGGAAATGCCCACACCCGCCCGGTGCCTGGTTCCCAGATCCTTACTGAGAGCCATATTATCCGACAACGGCAGATAGCATGTGGCGGACACGATTCTGTTCCCTCTTACAATAACTGCGCCGTCATGGAGGGGGGTATTGTGCTCAAAAATATTGATAAGGAGCTGACTGGAAATAATACCGTCCACATCGATACCTGTTCTCTCATATTCCTTCAGGGACTGCTCATGCTCAATGACAATGAGCGCGCCCGTCTTCACCTTTCCCATCTCCACGGAAGCCTTTACGATTTCATTCACCGTGCGGTCGGAAAAACGGCCCGTCTCCCGCTTGTTGGAATCCAGAAAAGAAGCGACGAAATTTTTCCGCCCCAGCTCCTCCAGCGCAGAGCGCAGCTCCGGCTGTAAGACTACTACGAATGCCGTTGCGGCAATACTGATAATATTGGGAACGATCCAGAGAATCGTATTCATCTTACAGAGGGCGGCAATCACGATAAACACCATAATTACAATAACACCCTTTAAGAGTGCCCAGGCTCTCGTATTTTTGATCCATACGAGAATATGGTACGCCACAAAAGTCAGAATGGCGATTTCCGCCACATCGTTCCAATGCACCGTAGGCATGTGCAGTCTCGCGAGATAGACGCCAATCCAGCTATTCAGTTGTTCCATCTCTCCATCACCTGCCTTCTGTGTCAAATTCTATTCTGGTCAATTTAAGGCCGCGAAACGGATCCCGCAATCGAGACAAGCTCACAGCCGGGCAAAGCATGCATCGAACGACGGCCGATTTGTCAGTGGTGCGTCGGCCGGGCACTTCTTCCGGTACCGCTTCGCGCAGAGCTGATCTGCTTCACCTTTTTGTCCGGTTTTGCCACGGTGACCTTCGGCACGGCCTTAACATAATAATAATACTCATCGTCCTCAAACTGAACCTTTTCTGTTCGACTGTAATCTACATAAAATACGAAAAACTGCAGCACCAGCACGAGCAGAAAGGAGATAACCGTCCCCAAAATCACACTGAACAGAGGCTGGTTTATCTCAAAAATCAAGTCTCCCACCAAAAGCACCATGATATTCACCACCGCACCGGCCGTCATCGCAATCGTCCACGCGTAGTCAATGCTCAGACGCCGCAGGAGATAAACGACAATCACTGTCATGGCAAAAGCCGCAATCGTCACAACCATCTCCCGGTTTTTCATCAGTCCGTCAATAATAAACTTAAACTTGGCCGCCGTCTCCTCATCCGCCATGGCCGCAATCACTGTCGCATTCTGCGTTACATAATGGATCATATAATAGACCATCACACCGCAGGCAACGGAGACAGCCGATGTGGGCGCGCCGACCAGTCCCATGGATATGGGAATGACATAAGGTATGCGCATAAGGAAGCAGAGCGGCAGAAGCACCACAACAACCGTATCCTTCGGCGAAAAGCGAAGGTACAGCAAAAAGAGCAGAAGAAAGCCCGCACCGATTACCGCAGCGCATTCCATGCTGAAGGTGTAGAGATGCAGAAGCACGAAAACAGCACTCATCAGGACGATAAAGTTCATCGGCATGAAAGAGCACATAAGCGCCACAATCAGCACCACTGTCATTCTGTTAATCGTCTCCATATACCCCAGTCTGGAATTGATCAGCACAAGGGTTACCAGCGCCAGAAGAAACTTCAGAAGCGGCGTGATATACACCTCGTATTTGCTGTATATGGTCATAAGTACCTGTTTTGCAACCAGTAAAGTAGTCATTGTAAATCAGTCCCTTTATCCGTTCTTGTAACTGTTCTGTATCTGTACAGTTACCCGTTCCTCTCCTTTTTGTACATGGCTGAGAGCTTGTGCAGATTCACATAATATGCACGCAGACTCTTGCTCGCCCTGCTGTATCTGACCGCATATACCACATAAGAAATGAGTGCATACGCCCCCACCGTCCCCAGATACAGGAAAAGAACATTCTTGGCAAATTCCAGGAGATCCATCTTATAAATCTCCGTCATAAAAATTTCAAAATCATAAAAAATGTACATAGCAAAAACCACTACAAATGCGATGGTTGCACTTATAATGGATTTAAGCACCTGCCAGCCTATATAGTCGCTCCGAAAATAACTGCCGATAGCCAGACATTTCTTTCCCTCACGGGCTTCGTAGGACGCCATCTTGGTCATCAGAACGACTCTCTCTTCATTTAACATACCTGTCTCCAATTTCCAGTCAAAATATCAGTTCAGGAAACGCATTTTGGGATTTTCCTTGGTATCCTTTTTCTTCTGCACCTTGATCGGCTCAGGCTTTTTGATGCTGGCACCCAGCTCATTGGCCATGCTGTTTTTACACTTACCGCAGAAACGCCCGGATAAAATAGCAGCGCCGCAGTTTTCACAGGAAAGCGTAACGCCCGACTCCGCAGACAGCTCCAGCCGCTCTTCCCTGAGCCACTGATGGATCTGGTTCGTGGAAACGTCACATGCTTCCGCCACCTGCTGGATGCCAGCATGCCCATTATCCTGAATGTACTTCTTTACTTCCTGAAACTTCTCCTCCAGTTTCTCGCGGCATGCCATACAAATCGGCGGCCCGGAGACATAATTAAAAAGATTTCCGCACTTTCTACAATTCCTTACGTTCATACGTTACCTCCCTGAGATATATTTTCCTGTCATATCCCACTGCCAATGGCCAGAGATATGAAATAAATTCGTTCTACACCCGCCTTTTTCAATTCGCGGCACATGGCATCTATGGTGCTGCCAGTCGTGTAGATGTCATCAACAATGATAATTATATCTAATTTTACATCATTATAGCGCATTTTGAAAGCTTTTTTCAAATTATTTTGCCTTTCGGCGGCAGACAAGTCTTTCATGGGCACGGTTTTCTTTGCTCTTTCTATCAAATCAGCGCGCACAGGAATGCCCGTGCACGCAGAAAGTTCCTCCGCAAGCACCTGCGCCTGATTATATCCGCGTTTTTTCAGCCTGCTCTTGTGAAGCGGCACAGGAACCAGTGCATCTGCCTTGCAGGAAGCAATAAACTCCCCTAAACGGTCCGCCATACAGGCCGCATAACAGGCGGCATACTCCCGTCTGCCGCGATACTTGAAACGGGCGATCGATGCAGAAACGCTCCGATAGGAAAAAAGCGCACGGCCGCTGTCGAACAGATGCTTATGAGCAAAGCAATCGGCGCAGTATTCTTTTTCATAGTTTCCGATATGCTTACCACATTTTAAACAGTACGGCGGTTCCATGTAAGAAAGTTTTGTTGTACACTCGCTGCATACAAGCGCATTCCATGGCCTGACAGGCTCATCGCAGACAGGGCAGCGGCGGGGAAACAGAAGCGTGATGACTGTGTCTGCCGCAGCACGGAGACAAGTCTTCACAGCAAAACGCGAAGTGAGATGTGTGTTCATAGATGTGTCCTTTCTGATGTGAACGGGCGGGCTTTGGCCCACCTGGATCCGGCCCGAAAGCCGGTGTGACGTTACTCCGCGATCTGTATCGAGCGGATCTGATCCAGGAAGCCGGTATATCGGTGGTTTTCCCGGTTATTTTCCACCATTTCCGACAAGGTGGCGCGGCTGCCCAGAATGGTGACGCACGCCTTCGCGCGGGTGATACCCGTATAGAGAAGGTTGCGGTTAAAAAGCATATGGGGTCCAGTCAGAAGCGGCATAATCACAGCCGGATATTCGCTGCCCTGGGATTTATGTATGGTGACCGCATAGGCCAGCTCTATTTCGTCAAGTCCCGCGTAGGGGTAAGTAACCCGCCTGTGTTCATCAAATTCCACCACCACTTCTCGGGCATACTCGTCGATCGTGCGGATCACGCCGATATCCCCGTTAAAAATTCCCATTCCCTGATCAATCGGAATGTTGTAGCGGCTCACAACTTCCCACGCAAGCTGGTAATTATTCTTAATCTGCATCACCTTGTCGCCTTCCCTAAAAAGGGTATCGCCGGACTGGCACTCCCGCTTTTTGTCGTCCGGGGGATTCAGATATCTCTGCAGAATGCCGTTTAGCGTCTCCACGCCCAGCTTGCCCTTCCGCATAGGCGTGAGCACCTGAATATCATAAGGGGTTGCGTCCACATAGCGTGGCAGTTTTTCCAGAATCAGCTGAATCATATGTTTGTATATGACATTTGTGTCGTTTCTTTCCAAAAAGAAAAAGTCTTCACTTTTATTGTCCAGAACCGGTTCCTCCCCGGCATGGATTCTGTGGGCATTCAGAACGATATCACTCTCTTTAGCCTGCCGGAAAATCTTTTCCAGCACCACGGTCTGGAACGCACCGCTTCTGATCAGATCGGAGAGCACCTGCCCTGGCCCGACGGAGGGAAGCTGGTTCACGTCGCCCACCATAATCAGACGGGTTCCCACGGAAACCGCCTTTAAAAGCGACTGAAAAAGAAAAATATCCACCATGGACATTTCGTCCACAATGATCACGTCCGCCTCCAGCGGATTTTCTTCGTTGCGTTCAAAACGTGCGGCCTTCCCCTCCAGAGCCGCCGCCCCGGAAAGTTCCAGGAGCCGGTGGATTGTGCGGGATTCATAGCCCGTCGCCTCAGTCATGCGCTTGGCCGCCCGGCCCGTGGGAGCCGCCAGACTGATATCCATTCCCTGGGAGAGAAAGTAGCGGATGATCGCGTTGATGGTGGTAGTCTTTCCCGTTCCCGGGCCGCCGGAGAGAATGAACACACCGTTTCTGATGCTCTCCAAAACGGAACGCTTCTGCAGGCTGTCCAGCACAATGCCGAGATCTACCTCCACTTGATCTATTTTTTGTAGAAGCGCCTCCTCCTCGGCGGGAAGAAGCTCTTCCGATATATTCAAATCATGCAGCATCCGCGCGCAATTTAATTCGGCGTAATAAAAAGTGCTGGCATAGACACGGCATTCCCGCGAAGGCTCGATGCCGTTCTCCACAGGAACATATTTTATGACCAGTTTTTTGTCCATCGCCAGATTCTGGAGCTGCGGTTCCATCAGAGGCGGCTCAATGCCTAAAAGCTCCCCGGCCTCAGCAAGCAGTCTGTCCGCCGGGAGATAGCAGTGCCCCTCTCCACCCGCCTGCTGCAGGGTGTAGAGCAGGCCGCTCCTGATACGATAGTCCGAATCTGTGTGAATACCGATCTTTTCCGCAATCTCATCCGCGATGCGGAAGCCGATTCCCTGAATGTCCTCCGCCAGCCGATAGGGATTTTCCTTCATAATACCATAGAGCCCCATCCCATATGCTTCGTAAATGCGCAGCGCAAGCGTATTGGAGATACCGTACCCCTGCAGAAAAGTCATGGCGTCCCTGGCGTCCCTCTTCTCGTAAAGGGATGCCGCGATTTCCCGGGCTTTGCGAAGGCTGATTCCTTTTACCTCCGCCAGACGCTCCGGCTCCTCCTCGATCACACGGTAAGTGTCCGCGCCAAAAGCTTTGATAATCCGTTTCGCCAGCGCTTCTCCCACGCCTTTTACCGCGCCGGAGGAAAGATATCTCTCCATGCTGATCTCATCGCTGGGAGGCAAGATTTGATACTGTTCAATTTTAAACTGTTTTCCGTATACCTGGTGCTGAATATATTCGCCCTGGGCTTCAATCGTCTCACCCTGGTCCATGGTTTTAAAAAAACCCACGCAGGTGATTTCGTCCTCCTGCGTGAGAAGATTTAAAACCGTATATCCATTGTCTTTGTTACGGTAAATAATATGATCTATAAATCCTTTGACTGTTTCCATAGAATACCTGTGTGGTGTAGAATACTGCAATTATCAGGAAATGCCGTAGTTGATCTTTGCCTGCTCATATAACATCTGCGCAAGGGAATTGGAGCCCTGCGTTGCGGTCTGCTCGGAAATCTGCTGGATCACCGTGTCCTTAAAATAATCCACCATATTGGAAGCATAGCCGTCCTCGTCCTCGCCGAAGATATCCACGGTTTTCTGCATTTCCTTATAGACCTGCTCCCACAGATAAGCCTCAAACTGCTTGCAGGCATCAAAGAGGGCATCGTCCTCCTTTTCCTTGCCGGCCTTGTCTGCACTCTGCAGATTTTTCTGAAGGTTCTCTGTGGCCACACGGTTTGTGTCGGTCATGTAGTTCGTGTATGCGGATAAGTTGGTTAAATCGTTCATATGCGTTCTCCCTGTTTGCTCATGCGCCCTGCCCCGCCGTGCTCATTCGCCAGCCGCTTGGCGCCTTGCGAATGCGGGCT
>CBCOZL010000065.1:9702-9829 GCA_965114645.1 uncultured Lachnospiraceae bacterium
GTCGCCCTATTAGCTGCGCAGTGCCCCGCCGTGCTCATTCGCCAGCCGCTCCGCGTCTTGCGAATGCGGGCTGTCGCCCTATTAGCTGCGCAGTGCCCCGCCGTGCTCATTCGCCAGCCGCTCCGCG
>CBCOZL010000066.1:0-9339 GCA_965114645.1 uncultured Lachnospiraceae bacterium
GATTTGCCCTCCCCCTGCATAGCAGGGGGTTTATTTTTGTCTGTGACACAAAAAGGGGACATCCGTCATCTGATCCGACGAATGCCCCGAAGCATATCTGTGAATTTCTAGTTTTCCTTCTCCACCTTTTCCATCACGCACGCATGCATCTTGCTTTCCTTGTCATAATTGATCCCCACAAGCAAAATGTCCCCAACATACCCTTCCAGAGCCTGCGTATACTGCCGTTCTCTGATCTGTTGTATAGCCGTCTGTGCCGACTTATCATATTTCAGTTCTACTACAAGCGCCGGTTTATCCGTATGGAACAGAGGCAGAAACACCACATCCGCAAATCCCCTCCCGGTAGGAAACTCCCTGACCATCCTGTAATCTTTTCTTGCACTGTAATACGCAAGGCCAATGGCACAGCTTAACGAATTTTCGTCATTGTAAGAAAGAATAGACGCAGCCTCCGTATGCGCCCGGTCAAGCCCCTCGGCAACACTCTCCTCATCACCGCGCAGAGTATCCTCCAGCAGCCTTTCCGACGCCTTTAAAATGCGCATAACTTCCGGCCAGCCGCCCACGCTCATGGCGTTCTCAAACTCTCCGATAATTTCCTTATTGGGAATAAACGCCTCCTTCGTCTCCGCACGATATCCGAGATAACCGATGTGAATCAACAGCGTAAGCACATCGTCCTTCGTCCTGAAATTGCGCATATCATTCTGGAACCCCTGGATGTTCACCTGCACGCGCTCCCCGCCCAGCATCCGTGCAATGTCTGCCTTTAATCCATCAAAATCCAAATCCATATAAATTTTAAGCGCATCGTAAGTTTCCGTAGATGTCCAATAGTTTGAAAGCACACGATTCTGCATCGCCATCACAACTGAGCGGGGATTATAGATATGTCTTGACTGCCGAAACTGATAGCCGTCATACCAGCTTCCGATCTGTGAAAAATCCATACCATACCGGCCGCATAATTCTTTTACCTCTCTCTCCGTAAATCCTGTGTACTCTTCCAGCTCAAACTGGTCTGTCATCGAATACTCTTTGAACATATTGAGCGCGGAATGTATGCCATACTTCTTTACCGGCAAAATCCCAGTCATATAGGCCAGCGCAACATACTCCTGATCCTTTAGGAGATTCCGCAGAAAATCAAGATACTGCTTCTGCATCTCCTCCGACTCCTGCCGCTCCCGCATCACGCAGTCCCACTCGTCGATCAGAAAGATAAACTGTCTGCCTGTCCGCGCATAAATCTTTCTCAGAGCAGCGGCAAGCCCCTCGACTGATTCAGGCAATATTTCTCCATACTCTTCCCGCAGCTCTTCCAGCACCTGTTTCTCCAGATACTCCGTTACCATTCCATCCTTTACTTCAATCAAAAAGTGCTGCATGTTCAAAAAGATCACGTCATACTGATTCAGATGCTCCTTGAACGTCTCCGCCTTTTCAATCTGAAACCCCTGAAACAGTTCTTCGGAGTCACATCCCCTGCTGTAATAGGCCGCAAGCATCTGCAGAGCCACGGATTTCCCAAAGCGTCTCGGCCTGCTGACACAAAGATACTGCTGTAATGTATTTACATATTTATTCGTCACCGCAATCAATCCTGTTTTATCCACATAAATCTCAGAGCGGACTGCTTTCCAAAAGTTCCTGTTTCCCGGATTTAAGTAAATTCCCATGCGCCATACCCCGCTTGCAAAAAACCGTTTACATGTCTATTATACCCTCGTTTTTCTCTCCCCACAACCCAAAAAGCGCCGACTTTTCCCTGACTTTTCTTTGCGAAAAGTCAGAAAGCCGACGCTCCTCTCTTTTTTCTCACTTCTTTCGAGCTTCGCCTAAGCGAAGCTCGAAATTGAGCAAAGCTCAATTTGTTATCGGATCCCGATCTCCGTGTCCGACTCGGTGGTGTGGCTGTGCTCCTTGATATAATCCACGATTTCATCCAGTTTCGTGAATGCCAGCCCCACATAGCTGTCCGCGCACCCGTAGTAGAGCGCGATCTTTCCGCTCTCGGAATCGTGAATGGTTGCGCAGGGGAAGCACACGTTGGGAACGAATCCTCTCTCCTCGTACCACTCCTCCGGGGTCAGCAGGAAGTTCTCACAGCGGTACAGCACCTTGGACGGATTGTCGATGTCCAGAATCGCGCCGCCGATGGAGTACACCAGACCGTTGCAAGTGCCGGTTACGCCGTGGTAGAACAAGAGCCACCCTTCTGTGGTCTCAATGGGCGCTGCGCCGCCGCCGATCTTGACGGACTCCCACCACTCGCTGCTTCTGCCCATCACATGTCTGTGCTTACCCCAGTAAACCATATCCGGGCTCTCGCTTAAGAAGATATCCCCGAAAGGCGTATGGCCGGAATCGGAAGGACGGCTTAAGAGCATATACTTGCCGTTAATCTTTCTGGGGAACAGCACCGCGTTTCTGTTAAAAGGAATGAACGGATTCTCAATTCTCGTAAAGGTCTTAAAATCCGTGGTCTTCGCCATACCGATGGACGCGCCGTAAAAGTCCTGACACCAGATAATATAGTAGGTATCTTCCACCTTCACCAGACGGGGATCGTAGGCATAAACCGGCATAAAGTCGTTGCCATCCTCATCCTTAAAAGGAATTTTCTCCTTCTCGAACTCCCACTGGATCGCATCTTTGCTGTGGCCCAGATAAATATACGGTATGCCGTTTGTCTGTTCCCCGCGGAACACGCCGATAAACCCGTCGCCGTAAGGCATCACGGCGCTGTTAAAAATACGGGCAACCCCCTCCACCGGGTTTCTTCCAATAATAGGGTTCTCACTGTATCTCCAGATCGGTGCGCCTTTCAGTCCCTCCGGCTTTTCCTGCCAGGGCACATTCTTCACAACGGGGCTGATCATTTTTACTTCGCTCATTTTCTTCTCCGCCTTTCTTTTATTGTTCTCTTAGATACGCCAGGTTCTTTTTAATGAACTCACATCTCTGTGCAACACACTCCACCGAGCGGTAAGGATCCTGCGGCGTGTTGAACACATAGTCCGTCAGCTTATCGATAGTCGTGGCGGCCACATGCATTCTGGTGTCGCTGGCCGCGTAGTAAATATATACTTCGCCGTTGTCCTTCGCGATCGCGCCGTTTGTGAACACCACGTTTGACACATCGCCCACACGCTCCCAGTTTCTCGGGCCGATCAGCATGCCGGACGGCTCTGCGATCACCTTGGAAGGATCCTGTAAATCCGTTGCAAACGCATAGATCACATAGCGCAGACCTGCCGCCGTGTTGCGCACGCCGTGGGCAATGTGGATCCAGCCTTTTTCCGTTCGGATCGGCGGCGCGCCCGCCCCGTTTTTCGCCTCGGTGATGGTGTGGTATCTGCGGATGGACGTCATCTTCTCCTCGTCCACCACCGCCTGTGTGATATCATCGCACAGGCCAAAGCCGATGCCGCCGCCCGACCCGGTCTCTATAAAATCATCCATAGGTCTCGTGTAGAATGCATATTTGCCATCCACAAACTCCGGGTGCAGCACCACGTTTCTCTGCTGGGGAGAACGCTTCGTCACCAGATTGGGCAGTCTCTCCCAGTTCTTTAAATCTTTCGTCCGCACAATGCCTGCCGCCGCCACAGCCGCGGACAGGTCGTTCACCGTGGTGTCTTTGCTCTCAGAGCAGAACACACCGTAAATATAGCCGTCCTCATGCTTTGTCAGGCGCATGTCGTAAACGTTTGTCTCCTCCGGGCAGGTGTCCGGCAGAAGGATCGGATAATCCCAGAACCGAAAACCGTCAATGCCGTTGTCGCTCTCCGCCACCCCGAAGAAGGATTTTCTGTCATTTCCCTCGATCCTGGCCACCAGATAGTATTTTCCGTCCAGCTCGATGGCTCCCGAGTTCATCACCGCGTTGACGCCAAGCCGCTCCATAAAATAAGGGTTCGTCTCCGGATTTAAGTCATACCGCCAGTGCAGCGGAATATGCTCCCTCGTCAGAACCGGGTACTGATACCTGTCATAGATGCCGTTGTAGTCGTCCGACTTCACATTCTTTCTCTCAATCAGCTTATTGTATTTCTCTAATTCCACATAATACCTTTCGTGCAGCATACACTCCTCCATTCTGATCGACTATATTAGTCAATCCCTCTTCTGATCACTTCCAGACACATTCTCCCATTGTGGTACGGGCACTTCCAGGGTTCCACAATCGGTTTCCCGCTGACGGCCTCCCCGTCCTTATTCACATCCCAGAACCACTCGGAACCGGGCCGCTTATCAATCACATGCGCTTTGATAAACGCCCACCCGGCTCTCGCCGCCTCCAGATACTCCGTGTGCTCCGGCGCCATCTGATACCCGTTCAGAAAGCCCACCAGCGCCTCCGCCTGCACCCACCAGATGCGGTTCTCATCCACCACGCCCTTCTCGCACTCGTTGGCGAGGGACTTTCCGTCGAAGGCCGTCCGATATACCTGACCAGTTAAGTCAAGTATAATCGGCAGCATCTTCTCCGTGTATGTATCATCCCCTAACACATCCGTTCCTCTTCTGATTAACCACGCCGTCTCGATATCGTGGCCGTAGGAGTGCAGATCCAGAATCGTGTGCATTTCCCGGTCAAAAAATACCTCCTGCCTGTGCAGCTCCGGGTTATAAATCTTTTCCGCGATGGTATCTAAAATCCATGTAAGCCGCTTCTTTACCGCCTCATCCCCGCTGACCCGGTAAAGCTCCGTGTATGCCTCAAACACATGGAGCAGGGTATTCATCGTCTTGTGCGCGATCACGCCGTTCTCGGAGAGCTTATCGTTCTCGATCTCCCGGAACTCCCGGTCGAAAGCTTCTTTATAGCCGATCTCGTCCATACACCGCTCCTCGATGATATGAAACAGCTCCATAGCCGTCTTAAGTGCACGTTCGTCCCCCGACGCATCATAGTAGGATGCCAGCGCATAGATGGAGAACGCCTGGTTGTAAGTGTGTTTTGTGGTGTCCTCCGGCGTGCCATCGTAACGCACCGACCAGTACACACCGCCTTTCTCCTGATCCACACAGTATCTCTGCATAAATTCGTAACCGTGCCGCGCTTCCTCAAGCAGGGACTCATCCTTCAACGTCATGTAAGCGTTTGCGAAAAACCAGGTGATCCGGCTGTTCAAAATACAGCCTTTCACCGCCTTCTCGTCCCGCTTCAAGTCATAATCCATGTAGCCTGTATAACCGCCGTTCGCATCATCCCGAAGCCCCTTCCAGAAAGGAATGATGCATTCTGTCAAATGACTCCTGATCTCCTCCACCATCATGGTGACAACCCTCCTCTGCCTTTCTTCCGTTGTTTCTCAACCCTCATATACAATTTCGCTCGTCTCCAGCTTAATATTTAGCTTAAAACGAGCGAAATAACTTAACTGTTAATCAAATTATAAAGCAAAACTTGTTAATGTCAACCTAGTTTTATAAAACCAGCATCTTTACTTAATTTAACTTCATTTTTTGTTCATTTTCACGATACACACTAACCTTTGACGGACCCGGCGGTCATGCCGCTGTAGATCTGCTTCTGGAACAGAATGAACACAATCAGCGCCGGAAGGAGGGATATGATAACGCCCGCGCAGATCAGATTGTACTTGCTTCCCAGCGGGCCCACAAACGTATACAGACAGGTCGCAACCGTGGGCAGCAGCTTCTTATTCTGCAGATACAGGTTCGCACAGTAATACTCGTTATATGTTCCCACGCCCTTTAAGATACACGCCGTCACGATGGCCGGGCGAAGCAGGGGCAGAAGGATCTTATAGTAAATCGTAAAGTAGGACGCCCCGTCAATGATGGCCGATTCATCCAGCGACACGCTGATATTCTCGAAAAACTGGATGTAAATATAGATGGCTATGACGTCTGTACCGCACATCATAATGATATAGCCCGGCAGGGAATTGATAAAATTCAAAGCATCCATGATCCCGTATACTGCGATCTGCATGGCGATACCAGGCAGAAGCGTTGCAAACAGGAACAGGTTGCGGATCAGGCCGTTTCCCGGGAACTTAAAGCGGTTCAACACATAGGCAAGCGAGGTTCCCACCAGCACCGAAGCGGTCAGCACACAGATCAGAATGACGAGAGAGTTAAAAAACGCCCTTCCCATGTTCGCCCGGTCAAACGCCTGTAAAAAGTTGTCAAAATTCAGCCAGCTCTCCGGCGGCGTCATCACGTTTGTATTCTGGTACTCCCTATCTGTCTTAAAGGATGTAATCACGCAGGATACAACGGGCAGTACCGCCACGAAAGAGAAAAACACCAATGATACATATTTCACAACAATTACCAAATAATGTCCGATTTTCTGTAATGTCGTCATCTATCTGCCCGCCTTTCTAGCCGCATACTTCGCAAGCTGTTTTTCACGCTTCTTCGCTGCCCCAAAGTCCTCGTCCTCCGCATTGCGGAACGCATACTTGAAGAACAGCTTCTGCAGAATCGTGGCCGCAAAGATAATCAGAAGCAGCACCACCGCCATAGCCGAGGCCAGCCCCACCTTCTGCTGGGTATGGGCGATCTCGTTCATAACCACAAAGTACGTTCCCGTTCCGTTCGCACCGCTGGTGATGACATAAGGCGGCTCGAAGGCGCTTAAGGAACCCGTGATGGACAGGATCACATTCAGCGTTACGATCGTCTTGATGCTCGGCAGGATAATATAGCGGAACTGTTCAAACCGATTGGCGCCGTCCAACATCGCCGCCTCATACAACTCGGAATCCACCGACATGATGGCGCCGATAAAGAGCACCATGTTCTGTCCGAAATACCGCCACACAGACGTGCCCACAAGGGATATATTGTTAATACTCTGGTCTTTCAACCAATAAGGAAGATTGTCTAACTGAAATCCACACCACTGGAGAACCGTGTCAAACACGAAGCCTCTGGTGTAGAAGAATTTGAAAATAAAGCCAATGGCAATACCATTAATCAGATAAGGAAAGAACATAAAACCTTTAAAGATATTACCGCCCTTTACTTTAAAACTTAAGATCGTTGCCAGATACAACGCCAGTACAAGCTGCACCACGGAGCCGCCCATATAATACAGGCTCAGCTTCAAGGCGCCGAAGCAGTCCTTTCTGCTGAATACGCTGGCGTAATTCTTCCAGCCCACAAAAGTTCTCTTTCCCACATATTTCATCTTATAAAAACTGAATCCGACCATCTCCCCGAACGGAAGATATGTAAATGTAAATAACAGAGCAAGCGGAATAACCATAAATGCAATAATGATGATAGTCTGCTGCCCTCTTCTGCTCCTCGCCCAATGCAGGAACCCCTTTTTGGCTCCCACTGTATTTGCCTGTGCCGCCATATCCTATCCTCCATGCCAGAGCCTCAAACCGCTCTGATAGCCAGGGGCTGCCACTTTGATTTTCCCTGTGCCAGCCCCGATTAATCATACTAACCTTATAACAACTTACTGATACAATTCCTTGGGAATCGTTCTTCCTGCTTAATACAGAACTTCAACCCCGCATTCCTCCTGGGCCATGTTCCACGCTGCCGTCCAGTCAGCCATAATGTCATCGTACGTCTCTGCGCCAGTAGCCGCCGCCTCAACGATTCTCTGTACCTTCGCGTCGCCGCCTGCGTTGAAGGAAAGCTCGGACTCCGCGTTTAACTCGTTCATAAAATCTTCTTCGCCGGGCAGGGATGTCACATTGTTTACAACGTTTACGCCGTCAAATACGAAGGAAGTGGGAGCTGTCTTGGAAATCGGATAGCCGCCTTCCAGATCGCACCAGCCGGACTCTTCTACCATCCACTTAACGAATACCATTGCTGCCGCCTTGTTGTCATCGGAAGCGTTCACGTTGATGCCGTAGCAGTAGTCAGGACCTGCCGTTGCATACTGCTGTCCGTTTACGGTGATCGGGAAAGGCATGTAACCGATATCATCCGGGTTATCGCCTGCCGCCTTCATCTGTGCAACCGCCCAGGAACCGAGCACCATCGTACCGATCTCTCCGTTGTTGATCATGGGCTTACAGCCTTCCCAGTCAGTAGTCGTATAGTCGTCCTCGATCAGACCCTGCGCTGTCGCATCATAGAGAATCTTGTAAAGCGCATAAGGGCCGGTACCGTCACCGTGATCCTTGAAAGGCTCCGCCTCATGGATAAATTTCTGGTTTAACCACGTCTCGTCGCCGTTTGTAATTGCGCCAAGATAGCCGTCCCATGCGCCGCCCATCGTCCAGCCTGCCGCATAGTTCGTATAAAGCGGAATCGCGTCGGTCTTTTCCTTGATTGCCTGTAACGCTGCGATAAACTCATCGGGTGTCTTGGGGAGGGTTGTCACGCCTGCGTCAGCGAACACCTTCTTATTATAAAGAACGCCCTGCGCATTACCCATGTAACCGATGCCGTAGCAGTTGCCTGCCGCATCCTTCCACTGATCCGCAAAATTGATATATTCACTCATCTCTTCCACTGTGCCGTAAGGAACAAAGTATGTAGGAAGCTCAGCCGCGTCTACTGCGGGAATGAACATCACATCGCCCCAGTCGCCGGCGGAAAGACGAAGCAGGGAATCTTCCTGATAATCCGTGATGCCCTCGGTCTCCACTGTGATACCCGGATAAACTTCATTGAATTTAGCGATCAGATCAGGTATCGTGCCATCCTCCTCGCGGTCCGTTTTGTGATGGATGAACTTGATCGTAGTTGTCAGATCCTTATAGTCCTCACCCAGATTGATGGATGCATAGGTAACACCCGCTGCTGCAGGCGCTTCCGCCTCTGCGCCGTCATCTGCCGCCTCATCTGCCGCAGGCGCTTCCGTCTCTTCTGCCGCCGCACTGTCATCTGCTGCGGGCGCATCTGCCGCACCTTCATCGGAACCGCCGCAGGCTGTCAGCGATAAAGTCATTGCAGCCGCCAAAGTGAGCGCTAACACTTTTCTCAGTTTCATAATAGTCTTATCCTCCTTTTTTATGTGACTCGCTCTGAGTCGTTAGTTGTTATTTAACTTAAATTAAGTATACATGAGTTAAATTATTAATCATCAATTATTATTGTGTTTTCTATACAATTCTTGCTGTTTTTGTGCTTTTCTTCCATTTGTACAATTTTATATATCTATTTTTAGCTATTTTCACAATAGATATTTTCTGTTTAGTCATTATAAACTTAAATACATAAAATAATATTAAATTCTTTTAACTAATGTTAGTCCAAAATATAGCCTTCCAATAAATTAAGTTTATATGAGACAAGTCAAGACTACCGGCTTAGCCGGTAGCCTACTCTGCCCCTATAAGGGGCTATTACCTGCTTGCGCCCGGAAGGCGCACTGATGGT
>CBCOZL010000067.1:0-8801 GCA_965114645.1 uncultured Lachnospiraceae bacterium
TATCATAACAGAAAAAAGGATGGTTTACAATTTATTTACTCATGCGTTTGTCGTGCCGGGATATCCGTCAGACAAAAAGACTGCCTGCCGCCGCGCACCGCTTTTACTTTGCAAGTGCAAGAAACCGCTCCGCGCAGGCCACGTTGGAAAGGCTGTTTCGGTATGCCAGACAGTTGGCCGCATACTTGTCGTTTTCCGCCACGATCCGCTCCAGCGTCCGCGCCGACCAATTATCCTCCACAATTCCCAGCTCCTCCCGTCTGATGTAGGCAGCGTTGTAAGGCACAGAAGTGGTAACCACCGGCGTGCCAAGCGCAATGCTTTCCACAATGGACACCATATTGTTATCCTTCTCCGTGGACACCAGAAGCGCCCTGGACGCCGCAACGATGGGCAGCAGCTCCTCATGGGAAAGTTTTCCGTGGAATGTTACCTTCCCGTCCAGCCCCAGCTTTTTGGCAAGCTGTCTGAGGGAAGTCTCCTCCTCCCCGGCTCCGATCACATCCAGACAATACCCTTCATGCCCAGCCTTCACAAATTCCCGGAACGCCTCCAGCGTATGTGGAATCCGTTTGCGGGGAATCAGCTGTGACACCACCACAAAACGGTCATCCCGCGTTTTGAACCCGGAAAGCGGAAATTTTTCCAGATCCACGCCGTGGTCAATCGGCGTTTTCTCTACCCGGGGCATAAACTGCCGGATAAAGGCGCCCGCTTCCTCAGAGCGGGGAACCACCTGTGCGCGCCGCATCAAAAATTTTGCCACAAACTGATACCAGAATTTCGCAGGAATTTCGTGCAGCATATGATTGTAAGCCGCCAGCTCATGCCAGATGACCGTTTTCTCCGGCGCCACACGCGCTGACGTATACGACCAGGTGGCAAAAACCTCACTTGTGACAATCATGTCATATTCCTTGTGGGTTTTCAGATACCTGCGGATGTCCGGCATGTAGGGAAAACACCTGGGCATAAACAGCTTACGGCAGACCGTGCGGAACCAGAGCACGGGAAACTCATACGTTTCCTCCCGAACCGGTCTGTAATCCTCCGCAGCAATCAGCGTCACCTCGTGACCCGCCCGCAAAAATCCCAGGCACATCGTATAAATCATGGTGTCCTTTATGGAATCCACCCGTGGTATGTCATTCGTTTCCGCCGTATATAGTATGGGATTGATCACCAGCACCTTACTCATTGTTCCCTCCCTGCGGTTTTCCCCTGTTTCCCCTCGCCGTCAGTGCCAGAAACCTGTCAGCGATTTTCGATACCGTCAGCTCTTCCCTCAGTTTCACGGCCTCTGCGCCAAGCCGTTCCCCGAGGGCCGGGTCGTCAGCCAGTTTCCCCATAGCCCCCGCAAGCGCGCCCGCGTCTCCCACCGGCACAAGAAGCCCGTTTACGCCGTCCCGGATATACATGCGGGAACCGCCGATGGGACAGTCCGTCGCAATCACAGGAAGCCCCAGAGCCATCGCCTCCAGCATGGAATTGGAAATCCCTTCGTAATCCGAGGAGAGCACATACATGGACGCTGTCCTGATGTCGGAAAGGACGTGCGCGGAGAACCCTTTAAATATGACACTTCTGTCAATTTCAAGTTTTCCGGCCAATGCCCTAAGCTCCGCCTCCAGCTCTCCCTGTCCGTATAGCTCCAATACATAACCGCTGTGCTCTTTCGCAAAGGCGGCAAAGGCACGCAGCAACAGTTTATGGTTTTTCTGGGCGTTCAGCCGTCCCACCGCCACAATCCGCTTCTCTCTCGCCCCCGCATACGGCTCTTCCTTCGGTTCCAGCGGATTGGGGATCACCACGCTCTTTTTACGGATTCCTGCGGGAAAACTTTTCACCGCATCCTCTGTCTGGCACACCACCACCTTCGCCAGACGGTAGCACAGATCCCGAATCCGCCTGTGATCGTAACGGGTCGGATCGTTGCGCTCGGAGACAAGAAAAAAATGCTTCTGCCCAAACGCCGCCACCGCCGAGAACACCGTCCCCATGGCGCTAAACGCCCAGATCTGACAGTTTTTATTCTCCCGGTAATACTGCCGCATCCTGCGAAGCCGCCCGATTCTCACCGAAAGACTGCCGTCGGAAGGGCCCCCCACGCTCACCACCTCAATCCGTGAATCAAGCGGATATGCCCTCTCGCTGCCTGCAAAAAGGAGAATCCCTGTCGGTATGCCCCGCCTGCTGTATTCATTTGCAAGAAGCGCCACAACCCGCTCCGTGCCTCCTCCAGGCATATCGGGTATGACAAACACTATTTTTTCCATCCCTGTTCCTCCACCGCAAACACAGTTTTACGATACGGCATTTACATGATATAATCGTCGCAGAAGAAAACATATTTGTATAAAGGAGCTGCCTATGTCATCCACCCCGTTTCTAAGCATCATCGTACCTGTATATAATGTAAAGCCCTACCTTGGCGAATGTCTGGACAGCATTCTCGCCCAGACATTCACTGACTTCGAGGTTCTTCTCATAGACGACGGTTCCACAGACGGCTCGTCCGCCCTCTGTGACGAGTACGCCGGCATGGATTCCCGCATCCGCTGTTTCCATAAAGAAAACGGCGGACACATGTCAGCCAGGCAGGAAGGTTTCCGAAATGCGCGTGGCACATATACCGCTTTTGTGGACAGCGACGACTGGATTGCTCCTGTCATGTATGAGCGGATGTGCAGCGCCGCCATAAAATATGACGCAGATGTCGTTTGTTGTAACTACACTGCGGTCACGCCAAAAGGGCACATCGAACGCCGGGATATCTGTTCTCCCGGGTTCTATGACCGCAGCGGGCTCGAGGAAAAGATCTTTCCCACCATGCTTTTTTCGGGGGATTTCTTCCACTTTGGCGTCTCTCCCAGCCTCTGCAACAAGCTGTTTCGCGCATCCCTTTTCGAAAAACATCTTTTCCGCGTTCCCCTGTCCCTCAAGCTGGGAGAGGACGGGCTGGCCGTCTATCCCTGCCTGCTGGAAGCTTCTTGCGCCTGTTTTCTGGAAGAGTCCTTCTATTATTACAGAAGCAGCGGCGGATCCCTCACCCACACTATGGACCGTGGACGCCTTGCGGAAAACCGGCTGCTCTTCGATACCTATAACCAGCTGATCGACCTTACGATGCACCCCTGCATGGAAAAACAGCTTCTCTACTATTATGCCTATCAGTGCCTTCTGACCCTGCCGCCCGTGTTCCGCGCAAAACAGGCATCTGGCCAGAATGACAGGAAAGCTTTTCTTGCAGAATGCAGCTATCCGCCCATCAGACGGGCTTTTCGCAGCGTCAAAAGCGGCTGTGTTTCCGGGCTCCATAACAAGGCTTATGTCCTCTGCCTCCGGCATGGACTGTATGGGCCGTTCCGCTTCTTTCTGACGCACTAATCCCTATTCCGTCTGATAAAACTGCGCGCTCGCGTCGATTCCCTGCCGGTCATCGTCCAGCGCAATCGTTCTGTCAAAAAGATTCGTCCTTGTAAATGCGAAGACAAGCAGACCAAACAGAAGCGCTGCCGACACGGCAAAAACCATGCCCGGTTTCGCCCGCCTCCCTGCCGGCAAAGTCGCTTCTTTCGCCCCTTCTGTGCCGCTTCTTTCATTCCTGTGCAGCCTGTTCATCCCTCTCTCCAGAAAAGCTGCCCACTCTGCCATCCCGCAAACCGCATAAGGAATCAGCAGCACAAAATAGGGTATGGTATAGGAGGCGCTGGACTCCCAGAACAGATGAAACAGATAGCCGCCCAGAAAGATCACCGCTCCCATCAGCTCATAGAGATTTCCCCTGCGCCACCGCAATAAAAGGTAAAGCAGCATCCCCAGCAAAATCAATGTCTGCATGTAATTGAGCACAACGGAAAGGCGCACACCGCCCTTGCCGTAAATCACGCTCTTCAGCCATTGCGGCATATGCGTCTCCGACTTCCTTCCCCTGGTACGGTCCAGGCAGATAAACGTGGGATCGTTCCACTGGAATGCCGTCTTTCTCGCCAGAAAAGGCAGCCCCTCATCAAACGGATTTTGCAGCATTCCTGCTATAATCCGCTGCAGATCTTCCATGGACGCCTGTGTAACCAGTTCTCTGTCATACTGGTTCTCTGTAAATACATTACTGATATAGCCGTTGTAACCTCCCGGCCCAAGAGGCGCCTCCTGCATCCCCATAACCACCCAGGAAAGCATGACCTCTCCCTCCGGCAGCTCCTGTCCCGCGATCTTTTCCACAGCGGCATTGGAAATCCCTGTGCAAAGCATCACGCCAGCTCCCAGACAAGCAATAAAGGCAAGGGACACAGCGCCTTCTTTCCAACGCTTTTTCTCGGAAAAAAGGGTCAGCGAAATCGCGTCATATACAAGAAAACAGGCAATGGCTACCAGATAAATCAGACAGTTCATCTTTATAACCGTGGCAAGTCCCATACAGAGGGACGACGCCGCAATATAGCGCAGACGTCTGACCGCCAGATACCGCTGTGCGAAATAAACCGCCCCCAGGGACAATGCCATGCCCGGCAGAATACCGTACAGATATGTCACATAAAAGGCAAGCGGCACCCATGCCAAAAGCCCCAGATACACCGCCGCCTGCAGACCTTTTCTCTTCTTTCCAAATCCTTCCGTACCCTCTCCTGCTGACACCCCGAAAAGCCCGGAAAGCTTCACCAGCAAACCGTAAATCACTGTCAGAAAGACCACATTCACCAACTGGATTCCTACGAAATTTCCCTCTCCGAAAAGAAAACTCAACAGATAAAAGAACAGGATGATTCCCGACTGAAACGGATAGCAGAACAGATACGCCTCCTCCTCAAAAGAAGAAAAGTCTCCCTGCCGCCACTGCATGGCAATCTCATATACCTTCGCCGGATCTGACCCGGGATAAAGCTGCGTCATGCCCACATAGGACGCGGCAAGAACCACCGTCAGAAGTGTCAGCCCCCAGAATATCAGATCCGCCCTGCCCAGCCGTGTTTTCCCACTCGGCACGTCCGTGCGATCGTTCTTCCGTGCACCAAAAGTATCCCAGAGCTTCCGACCCACAAGCAGCGCTGCCGATAAAACAAGAAATACCAGAAGATGGCGCAGCGGACGATCCGCAATATTCAGGGTTCTCTCCTGTTCGCTTCCGTCCTCCCGAAACAATCTGCCCACAAAACTGGTACTGAAAATACTGTGCAGAAACAGGAGAAACACCGCTCCCGCAAGCAACAGCCGGATCACGCTGTTGACGATCCTGTAAAATAAATGATCCTGCTCTGTATAATTTATCATCTCCGCGCTTTTGTCCTCCGATTCCATCTTTTTCTATTATAGCAAAACTTACTTTTATTTACACCAGAAACTTACCCGCTTTTTACTTCCTGCCATTGTTTTTTGCCATATTTCTTTTCTTTTTGTAGTTTCTCCATTACAACCTCTCGTTGTGTGTTAGCATTTATAACAACATTTTTCACCAGCAACCTAGAAAGGACTACGATCGGGAAATGAAAGAACTGCATGTCATCATCCGGGATTTACGGGAAGACCGGGATCTCAAGCAGAAAACCATAGCAGAATATCTGGGCGTATCACAGCAGACCTACTCCAATTACGAAAACGGCCGCCGCGCCATTCCGCTTTGGGCCGTTTTAGAACTTTCTAAATATTTTAAGGTCAGCACCGACTACCTCTTAGGCGCAGACAGCAGCTATCTTGGCAGTTCAAATCTGCGCCGGAAATATCTGGGCGACGTCACCTTGCACGACGTGCTCTTCCACATCCAGAATCTGGATGCCGGAAAACGCCGTGAACTGTTACATTTTATCAAATTTCTGAGGGAGGAGGATTAACTCCCCCCGCATTACTTATCATTCCTTTTCCGAACAAAGAGCAAAACCATACCCGCAAATACCGCCAGCATCGCCGCGGAAGCCCACAAAGAGCTGCCCTGCTGTTTCCCGGCGGTCTGTGCCGCTTCCGTTCCAGCCCGTTCCGCACGAAAACTGACTGCATTTCCTTCAAACGCGCCTTCTGTCCCTTCGCCGGGTGCTGGCTCCTGCCCTTCGGGATAAATGATCCCATAGCGCTCTGGATTTTCCTGCGCATCTATGACACCGTCGCAGCCTTCCTCCTGTCCGTTCTGGATATCCTCCTGGATCTCTGCGCCTTGAATGGTTTCCTCCGGCTTTTCCTCCTGGTCAGGCTGTGGGATCGCTTCCTCTTCCTCCGCCTCTGTCCCGTTCTGACTCTCCCTATCAGAGACAGAAGGAATGACACTATTGTCATTTTCATTCTCGTCCTGCAAAGCGACGTCGTCTTCCTGTGGGATGCCGGCCTCATCCTCCACGGCATTGATTTGCTTCGTTCCGCTCTCTGTCACAAGATATGTCCCGCCACATTGATCACACACATAGATATTGTCTCTCACATGCCGGAACACATGCTCCCCGGTCGCCGGAAGCACAACATCTGCAACAGGCACTGTGCCTGCCTGATCTGCAAAAAATTTCCCACAGACATCACACGGCCAGTATTCCTTATTTCCATCCTTCCCGCATGTTGCCGGCTCCTGCGGAACCTTGTTTTGAATACTATGCTGTGCCGGAAGCTCCTTCTCCTTTTGCTCTGTATAAATTTTTCCTTTAAATTCTGCCTTCGCCGTGTAGATGGTTTTTCCCGGGGAACTGCAGTCAGTTCCTTTTATATCGGCACTTGTAATATCAGCCGGCACAATTTCCGACGCATGACATCCCTCATTCATACAGCCAAAAGCCGCGCTGGCCGGACCATCCGCAGACGGCCAGTCCCAATCCGGAGCGCCCCCATAATTGTGCGGAAGCGTCTTTCCGGGAACACTCTCCTCATACTTATAACTTTTCCCTTTAAATTTTACGGTCGCACGATAAGTTGTCGTTCCCGCTGTCATACAGGTCGCATTCGTGTTGACAACCTTCGTTTTCCCTTTTACTTCAACAGGCTCTTTCCCGCAAAAACGCGTGCAGATAAATTGCGCGGTAACCGCAGAGTAATCGCTCTCTGGTATCCAGTTCGACACACCCTCATATTTATGGCCTAAAGCGGGAATCCGAACTTTTTTCTTGATCTCTTTCTTTCCCCCGGCATCCTCAAAGCACTGCCCGCACACCAGACACGTATAGCATTCCATAGTGTACCCCGGCTCTTCACATGTCGCCTCTGTCTGCCCTGTCCACACAATATCCTTATGAGCTGTCTTATCCGCCGTTTTATCCGTCCGGGTGTCCTCGTATGTCTGATCTCCCCTTTCGACGGAAGCCGTATAAACCGTTTTTCCCTCCTCGCCGCAGGTTGCTTTTGTCGTCTTTTTGGAAATCGACGCTTCCAGAGTCAGTTTGTCACCACAGTCCCTGCATGTAAAAACAGCCTTGGCGGCTTTGTATTCATCCCACTCCCACTCGGGCTCCTGATAAACATGTCCGCCCCCGTTTCCGGCCGCTTCCGTCACCGCCGGAGCCGCATATGGCTGCGCTCCTCTCTGATTCCTGTCATTGGTGTACGCAAAAGCAGAACTGCCGTCACCTCTGTACGTCTGCGTCTGGTACACTGTTTTTCCGCCAAAAGCCGGAAATCCTGCTCCACAGGTCTGATGCCAGACAGCATTCTCACTTTTACCGCCGTTTAACAGCCAGCATACTTCACCCGACGCAAACTGCTGCTGCGTCATCGCTGCGCCGTAATTTCCTTTTTCCGTGCCTGTGATCAGATAATAACAATTCAAAAGTGAGCTGCCGGAATGGTTATATCCGCAGATACTGCCCACATACTTCTGTCCGTCGCCGACTTCTCCCGTATTATAGCAGCCGGAAATCAGTCTTTTATTATAGCCGCAGATCCCGCCTACGCTCGTGCCGCTTCCGTTTACCGCACCCACATTGTAGCAGTCGGAAACCGCGTTCTGATTGTAACCGCAGATCCCGCCTACATATTTACTGCCGTTTACGGCTCCGATATTATAGCAGACACTGACAGTTCCTGCGCCGTCATTATAGCCGCAGACACCGCCCGTAGATCTGTTCCCACTGACAGACGACGCATTGTAACAGCCAGTAATTGTACCCCGGTTGAAACCGCACACGCTTCCTGTATAGCTGCCTGCAACAATGTCCGCACCCACTACTCCCAGATTTTTGATCGTACCGGCATTATATCCAAACAACCCTGCATAGGAAGCATTCGGTTGGTGCAGATACAATCCGCTTACCGTAAAGGAACGGCCATCAAAGCTCCCTGTATATGGATGTGCCTCCGTACCGATCGACGGCCAGGAACCAATAACAGAGCTGCACACACCAGACAGATCAATATTCTGCGTCAATACCGCGCACAACCCCGTGTTCGGTGCACTGCCGGCGCCGTTTACCATATCGGCAAAATAACGGAGCTGTCCCCCGTCTTTAATGCGATACGGATCCGAAGCTGTGCCGCTGCCTTCCATGCTTACAGGCACTCCGGCCGCCACCGCTTCCTCTTTCTTCTCTCTCTGCTTCTGATCAGCCTTCTCTGCCCGGCCTGCCGTTTCCTGTACAGCCACCGCTTCTCTCTCCATTCTGGCCGCCATCGCCGTATCCGGCATCAACATCAGCATCAGACTGACGATCAGGATAAAACTCCCCATTTTTTTACGCATTCAGATACTCTCCTTTCAGGGAAACGAAATCATACCTGCTGGAAAACGGCGCTGCCGCCCCGTTATAGTTGCAATATATCACATAACGATAACTTCTTCAATCAGTCAAGACTACCGGCTTAGCCGGTAGCCTGCTCTGCCCCTATAAGGGGCTATT
>CBCOZL010000068.1:0-6495 GCA_965114645.1 uncultured Lachnospiraceae bacterium
GATACACAATTACCTTCCAAAGTGGTAAACGTATTCGAGTCCCGTCTCGCGCTCTTTTTAATGAAACGGAAACGTTGATTAATACAGCATTTCCGTTTTTCTTTGTGTCTGCAAATTTGAAGACAGTCTATAAAGCCTGTGATATGAGATTGTATGTCTCTGATTCTGTTAGCGGATTGTACACATATCCTAATGTAGTTGACAGACTGCCATGCCCTAGCGTCTCCCTTAGACAATCCAGCGGTACACCGTTCGCGTTCAGATTACCTGCATAAGTCTTTCGCATTTTGTGTGTGCTTTTGGTTATCGTTCCTTGCCGCTACGCATACTTTTCAAGCACATGTGCAATTTATCTTGTGGAAATCCGTTCGCCGTTCCTCATAAGATATCGTTTCCCTGTTTTGGTATTTTCTCCAAAATGGATATCGCTTTAGGGACAAGTATCACATAACGTTCACGGTTAGTTTTTGTATGTTCCACTAGAAGAGATGAAGAAGACGTGACGAAAGAAGACATGTAATTCATTCTCGCTCATATTTAAAAAGGGGTTCGGGAGAAACCCCGGGAACGATTTTTCGTGTGCAAAACCATTTGTATATAAATGTAAAACAAATAACGACAGAGCTAAATGTAGTGGTGGAGTAATCGTGGCATAAATGAAATATAAAACAGGGAGCAGACTGAATGGGCTTTTCTAAAAATGTCTGCCCGCCGGGAACACCATCTTATTTCTTATAGTACATACGATTCAGCTTATTATGGTACGCAGCCATTACCAAGATACCGCCTATCGCTTCCATCATACACAAATATGCTGCAATCAATTCCCCAAAAGACTGCCCGCACACAAAACAGCCGATAAATCCTGCCCCGTACAAAATCCACATAATACCATGTTTCCGATTATACGCTTTGACATTTGTAATCTGCTCTTTCCGGGGCGGCTTCTTTCCGGCCCAAAACCCGACTGGATCTTTGCTCCTGCACTGTACAATTCCCAATATGAAAATCGGCCCCATGCTGATCAACAACACTACAAACGAAAAAATAATCTCTCCTGTCATATCCTCACCCTCCCAGTATGCCGCTTGAGCAATTCAGCACGTTTTCCCCTTATCTCACATAAATACCAGCAAAGCGCATATCCTCATCGTATGTCAGCCGGTAGGTGACACTTACATTTTCATAAGTCACTGTCATCTCGCCGACTGCCAAATGGCTGTTTCCCTGTATCACCTCAACCATATACACCGCACCGAACTGTTTCCGTTCTCCCCAGTCGTCAGACAGTGTTCTCCGCATGTTCTCCCTCGTCTCTGCATTTAACAGAGGCTTCATCCTGGGAATGGCATTTTTCTGCAGCGCGTCATAATCTTCCGCATCCAGCAGCTCGATCGTTTCCTTCATTGCTGTTTCAACTTCCACTTTGTCAAAAACTCTGCTCTCCGCAATATCCACAGTTTTCGGAAACATCCAGAAACCAGCCATTCCAATAACAATCACTGCCAGAACAATGGGAATTACAATCTTTAATACCTTGTTTCTGGCATACCGCCTCTGTTCCTCCACCGAAATATTTTCATTAAAGCCATCCGCAATCTCCCCCGCCTTACCCATCCGGGAAATAATTTCTTCCAGCCGTTCCCCTTGATTCTCCCGCATCTGAATGTCCGCGAGAAGCTGTTTTCTGATCTCTCTTTTCCTTTTTCCGTCGCACTTAAGTTTTCTTGCAACAGCGTTTACATATTTCTTCTCGTCCATCACCTAATCCTCCATGATCTTTCCTATCCCGTCGGAAATCCTCCGCCAGACATCCTCAATCCTTGCAAGCTCCTGCATTCCCTCTTGTGTAATTTCATAATATTTTCTCGGCACCTGTTTCCCTACCGCCCCGCTCCACTTACTTGCCACCAGCCCGTCATCTTCCAGGCGATAAAGAATCGGATATAAGGTACCGTCCTTCAACAGAAATATTTCCTCACTCTTCTCCCTCATCTCCTGAATAATCTGATATCCATACTTGGCCTCAGACCTAAGCAGTCTAAGAACCAGCATGTCTAAAACGCCTTTCTTCATTTGCCTTTCATACTTATCAGTCATAATCCCCTTCTTTTCTTCGCTTCCCCTTGTGTCTATCGAATGGATCCCCTTCTCTAAATCTTCAAAACTTTATATGCTTTGTAATACTAAGTATATTATAAAACCAAAACCAGGCGAAGTCAACATCCGAAACGGTCCTGTGCCAGCAGCCAAAAAGATTTACTGTACACGAAAGAAGACGAAAGCGCTGCCCAGGGCAACATTTCCGTCTTTCCTTTTTCATACATCTGTCTATCCCTAATTTTCCAGTTTTCCGGCGCACTTCACCCGGTAAATCCGATCCAGGGACTCGTTGATCCGCTCCTCGGATATCGTCCCTTCCTGGACTGCAGCAAGCACTGCATTGTACGCCTTTTCAAAGTCATCGGGCATAAGCAGCATATCCGCGCCGGCCTCCAGCGCCATCACCGCCGCGTCCTCTGTCGGATAATAATCCGTAATTGCCGTCATATCCAGCGCATCTGTAATAACCACGCCTTCAAATCCCAGCTCTCCCCGCAAAATATCCGTAATCACTTTCTTCGACAGGGAGCTTGGTACATTGTCCTCATCCAGCGCCGGCGCCGTTGCATGACTCACCATCACAAAGTCTGCCCCGGCTTCTATGCCTGCGGAAAAAGGCACGAAATCCGAAGCCCGCATCTCCTCCAGCGACTTCGCAATTTCTACCCTCCCGTCATGGGTATCTTCCGTCGTGCTTCCCAACCCCGGAAAATGCTTTAGGCAGGCGCTCACACCAGAGCCTTCCAGTCCGCCTACGACACTGGCAACCATCTCACCCGCCATCTGCGGATCAGAACCAAAAGAACGGTTTCCCAGTGCGCTGCCCTCTCCTGCCACATCCGCAACGGGCGCAAAATCCACATTAAAACCAATCTCATTCAGATAAGAACCGATCGTTGCCCCGGCATCGGCCGCCAGAGAAGCATCTCCTCCCGCACCGACAGACGCCATATCGTCTACCTTCGTCACCTCAACTTTGCTGTTCGCAACCCTGCTGACCTCACCGCCCTCCTCGTCCACAGCGAGGAAAATCGGATAATTGCTCATGGACGCCGTATTTGAAAGCATCGTCATGATCTGCTCCTTATCCAGAATGTTCTGTCCGAAGTAGATCAGTCCGCCCACCGCATACTGGTTCAACGCCTCCTGGGTTCCGTCTCCGGCTTTTGTCGCCGTTTTGACACCCGTTATCGACTCCGGCGTTACCATAAACAGACCAGCCACCTTATTTTCAATCGACATCTCAGAATAATAGGACTCTGCCAGTTCACCCAAAATATCTTCTTCCTCCTCTGGCTCTTCCTCCGCCGGTTCGGGTGTATCAATAACCATTTCTTCCTCGGGCTCTTCCTGCTCGGCAGCTTCCTCTTTCGCCTTCTCTTCTGCCGCCTGTCTCTTCTGTTTTACAAAAGAAGCCGCCTTACTTCCGACCACAATACCGCCTGCGACAATGCCTGCGGCCACAAAAAAGATCACCAGATAGACAATGATCTGATTACGGATCCTGCGTCTGTGCCTGTATGCACGGCGCTCTGCCTCATCATCATAATCTTCATCCTCTATCTCATCGTCTTCTTCGTCCTCGTCCTCTTCTTCTACATCTTCATCATCCTCAAAATCTTCCTCTTCTTCATCCAGTTCCTCGTCCGAATATCCCCTTCTTCTCTTGTGCAGCTTTCCCATCGGCTGTAACCATATCCTTTCTGAAATCTTTTATCCAAATGTTTGCTGTAGCAACAGACCCTTAGAATTTTCTACATACAAGATATAGTATGCATAAGTATACTATAACCTATTTTTAGTGGAAAAGCCACCCCGATTTTATTAAGATTCTTATAAGAAAATAAAAAAAGACAACGCGAAACGGGTATTCATTCTCTAAGGAATCAATACCCGTTTCTAAAACTCATTGTCCAATGGCCTTTACCTCCGTCTTTTCCCTCACGTCCTCTTTCCATCTCTTCTCTCGTATCCTGGATACTGTGGCGTCTGTTCCCTCTCTCCCTTCGGATCTCTTCTCTTTTCTGCTGTCCGTTCTCTTCGCCTCTTCTATGGGGAGCTTTCCCGGGACTCTTTTCTGATTCGCCATCCCTTCATGTACTCGATTTCGCTCGTCTTTTTAGTGGCCTCCTATTCACTTGTAGTTCTCTGATGTGTTACTTTCAGTTTTTGGTGGACCGTACCTCCCTTTCTTTTATTTTATCTATGTGAAGTGTTTCTTTATGAGTTTATTATATCACTCAGATATAATTTGTCAACACATTTTTTGAAATTTTTTAAAAATTTTTCACTTTCCTTTGTATCGTCCATTATTTTCTCATTTCACTATATTTTCCTCTTAATTGACAGTTAATTTGATGCGTAAAATTGGGCGTTTTCAGCACATACATGATACTAATTCCATGCTTGCACCGCTCCAAGGTACAGTGATACAATAAGTGAAAAGCTTTACAAAACATGTCATGTACGGAGGAAATACATATGTCACCAAAAAAAACTGCGCTTTCCAGACAGGCAGAAAGCATCATAAAAAATCTGGAAAAAAGAAATATGGAAGGTCATTACTTTGAAACGTCGTCAGCCTGCATCGAGGCCATTCTCGCCGAAATGCCCTCAGGCGCAATCATCGGCTGGGGCGGCAGCGAAACCTTGAAAGAATGCGGTCTGATGGACGCTATTCACAACGGCTCCTATGAACTGTTGGACCGCAGCGCTGCAAAAACGCCGGAGGAATCCCGGCAGATCTACGGCAGAACCGTTCTCGCCGACTATTTTCTCATGAGTACCAATGCCATCACTCTGGACGGTGAGCTCATCAATATTGACGGCAACGGCAACCGTGTTGCCTGCCTGATCCAGGGCCCCTCCAACGTTATCGTTGTGGCGGGCATGAATAAAGTTGTTCCCGACACGCAAAGCGGCATTGCCAGAATCAGAAATACGGCCTCTCCCGCCAACGCGGTCCGTCTGGAACGGAATCTTCCCTGCGCTGCGACAGGCGTCTGCCATGACTGCCTTTCCCCAGAGTGTTTCTGCTGCCAGGTTGTCGTGACGAGACGGAGCATGCATCCCGGCAGGATCAAGGTCTATCTCGTTGGCGAGGAGCTTGGCTACTAAAAGACATGGATAATCCAAAAAAGGAATCGGAGCTGTTAATAACCCGATTCCTTTTCTTTTATTCCACTCTTCTATTCCGCTTTTCTTTCACTTGCCACAATTCGCTTCCGCTGCACGGTTTAGCCGTTCAACTCTGCAAGCTTCGCCTTCAGGTCACCTGAAATCGTGCTCACCATATCGGCCGAAGCCGCAATCTCCTCCGTGGAGGCCGCCAGATTCGTCACCCGCAGATTCACGCCGTCAATGACGCTGATCAGCTTCTTGGCGTCTGCCAAAAGTTCTGAAATTGCCGTCTGTATCTGTGTCTTATTCGCATCAGAGTCACTGGCCGTATCTTTGGAAGAATCGGCAAGTTTCTTGATATTCTCGGCAATGATGGCAAAGCCCCTTCCGGACTCTCCGGCCCTGGCCGCCTCAATGCTCGCATTCAGTGCGAGGAGATTGGTCTCCTCCGCCACATTGGTGATTTCCTCATTGTTCTCTTCCAGTCTGACAAGCAGGCTCTGGATCTTTCCTAGGGCCTCATTCAACTGATCGCAGAAGCTCACCACATCGCTCATGGAAGCGGAAATTCCTGTACTCTCCTCCGCATTGCTGTTATTCCCCTCAGACATTTCGCTGATGGAAATATCAAGACTGTCAAAATCCACCTGCACTTCGGCGATCAGCCCGGCAATCTTTTCGTTCTTCTCCTGGAGCTCGGCATTCTTCTGCTCCACCTCGGAGGCCATCGTCCTGGCGATCTCGCCTTCCTTCTCCACCTCGCTCTTTACAAACTGGATGCAGTTATAGATGTTGTTACAGTCGTTATGAATCGCCGTAGCCATCTTCTTACAGCTGTCGTAGCCACAGGCAGAGCAATCTATGGTGCGCTCCGCATCCGTGCGCTTGTCCATAGATATATAAATCTCCTCCAGCTCGGAAGCGCTTGGTTTGTTCGCCGTCACCATAGATGATTTATCCGTATAACGTCTGATAAAATCATTGATATCCAGTGCCGCAAACTGCTTGTTGAACTTTGCCAGTCTCTGTTTCGGCGTCAGGTTCCTGCTGAAAGCGTGCCTCTTGTCGTTTTTCTTGCTGGCCTCCTTGATTCTCTGCAATTCATAGAGCGTGTCGTCAGACTTCGTCTTCTCCTCCTCCACGCCTGGACCGTAAATACAGCCCTTAGCGCAGTTTAACGCATCCACCATAAACGGCAGCTCTTTATTTCCCAAAACCCTTCTCTTATAGTCAGACAGGAACCTATAAGCATGCTCCTCGCCCTCAATCTGT
>CBCOZL010000069.1:0-6284 GCA_965114645.1 uncultured Lachnospiraceae bacterium
GTTTTATGAACCCTTATACAAGTGCGTTCAAAAATACACTTTATTTTTCACTCTTACCTCCTTCATATGGTGTCCCGGAACAAAAAACGCCCCGGAACACATTTCTGTATTCCGGGACGGATATGTTTCATTATCCGCGGTACCACCCGCCTTGGTAAGCCGGCATCTCCAAACAGAATGCTGTTTCGCCTTACCCTCTCAAACACTTAACGCGTGTAACGTACTGCCCTATTCCATTTATGACACTATTGTCATATATCGCCGCATTCCGGCTTATCCTGACATTACTGCCATGCTATGGAGTTCAGACAATCTGCTCCAGAGTGTTCCCTTCCCTGTCTTTCACAAACAGCGCTCTCAGTCGGTGACGCCGTATTCCTGTCGCTTCCCTCAGGGAGAGTCTCCTTCTTCGCATTTGTTCTGCAGGCCGCTTTCCCATCAGCGGGAAGCCTTTCCTACATCTTTGTATACATGTATAACACAATTCCTGCCAATGTGCAAGTCCTTTTTTATAGAAATCGTGTACGGTAAAAATACAACGTTTACCCTCGAAAGAACTCACAAATATATTTTTGCCAAACGGCCGATTCCGGCCGCGTCCAGCCCCACAAAGCCGCCCGATTCTTCCTCATAAGCGGCAAAAGAAATCTTTCCATCCTCCCTGCGGATCCGGTAAATGCTGCCCTGGGTGATACATGCTGCTCGCCCCGTATAGGGAATTGTCTCCTCTGAGACCGCTTCTAAAAGAGCAAACAGAACTGCCCCGTGCGCTGTCAGAAGAATCCGTTCCGCGCCAAAGAAAACTCTCGTTATTTTTTGGAATGCCTGTCCGCCACGCCTTACCAGTTCCTCTTTGGACTCCATGCCGGGGCAGTCCCTGTCGGGATACTGCTCCTTCATCTCCTCCAACAGCATGCCTTCCCCCTCGCCAAAACCGCGCTCAATGAGAAGGTCTTCCACGACAATCTTCTCCCGTGGATATTCCAATATGCGTGCCGAAATCTCTGCGGTTTCCCTCGCCCTCTTCAAGGGACTGGAAACGACAGCGTCCATCCTCACGCCAAGCGCACGCAGTCTGCACACGGTATCTTCCACCTGCACTCTTCCCCTTTCATTCAACGGAATGTCCGCATGTCCCTGCAGAAGCCGTTTCTTATTCCAGTCCGTCTCCCCGTGCCGCAGTAAATAGATGTCCATGTCTTACGCCCCCAGCTTCTTAATTCGGTCCACCGCCTCCACGGTGTTCTCATAGCTTCCAAACGCCGTCAGCCGGAAATACGTCTCGCCGCTCGGCCCAAATCCCGATCCGGGCGTGCCGACCACGTTTGCCGTCTCCAGAAGATAATCAAAGAACTCCCAGCTCGTCATGCCGTCCGGCGCTTTCAGCCAGATATACGGCGCATTGACGCCGCCGGATACCGTATATCCCGCGCTTTTGAGGCCTTCCAGAATATAGGCCGCATTCTTCATATAATAGGCAACCAGTTCCCGCGTCTCTTTCTTCCCCGCCTCACTGTAAACCGCCTCGCCCGCCCGCTGGATCATGTAAGGCGCGCCGTTGTACTTTGTACCGTGTCTCCTTGCCCAGAGTGCGTGAAGCGATATCTCACCCGCCTTAAGCTCCCTGGGTACCACGGTAAAGCCCAGGCGCACACCGGTAAAGCCCGCGTTCTTGGAGAAGGAGCGAAGCTCTATGGCGCATGTTCTCGCCCCCTCACACTCGTAAATGCTGTGGGGTACGTCCGCCTCGGAAATATATGCCTCGTAAGCCGCGTCATAGATGATGACGGAACCGTTTTTGTTGGCATAATCCACCCACTCCTGCAGCTGTGCTTTCGTGATGGTGGATCCCGTAGGATTGTTCGGAAAACACAGGTAAATCAGATCCGGCACCGTCTTGGGAAGCTCCGGCGCAAAGCCGTTTTCCGCTGTGCAGGGCATGTAGATCACATCGCTCCAGTTACCCGTATTCTCATCATAGACACCTGTCCTGCCAGCCATCACATTGGTGTCCACATACACAGGATAGACGGGATCACAGACTGCAATCTTATTGTCCGTGGCAAAAATCTCCTGAATGTTGCCGGAATCGCACTTTGCCCCGTCAGACACAAAAATTTCGTCCGCCCCAATCTGACAGCCCCTGGCCCTATAATCATTTTCTGCAATGGCGCTTCTCAAAAATTCGTAGCCTAAGTCCGGCGCATAACCGCGGAAGGTTTTCTCATCCGCCATCTCGTCCACCGCCCCGTGCAGCGCGCTGATCACCGCAGGGGTAAGCGGCCTTGTCACATCGCCGATCCCGAGCCGGATTATTTTTTTGTCCGGGTTAGCCGCCGCGTAAGCGTTCACCTTTTTCCCAATGGTAGAAAACAAGTAACTTCCCGGCAGTTTTAAATAATTGTCATTTACTTTTACCATATTTTTCAGATCCTTCCTTGCTTCATCAAGTATACCTCTCAGGTCATCCTTCCCGTATTTCACCCTCGAAAACCGTAACCGCAGGCCCTGTCATATAGATCAGATCCGCCGCCCTGTCCCAGGTGACAGTGAGATCGCCGCCCAGAAGCTTTACCGTAACGGTCTCTTCCGTCAGTCCGTTCAAGACACAGGCTGCCACCACCGCACATGCGCCTGTGCCGCAGGCAAGTGTTTCCCCTGTTCCCCGCTCCCAGACCCGCATGCGCACGGTCGTTGTGTCGATCACTTCCACAAACTCCGTGTTCGTCCGCCTGGGAAACCGCTCGTGGTTTTCAAAATAAGGCCCGATCTCCTCTATGGCAAGTGTTTCCACCCCATCCATAAAGACCACGGCGTGGGGATTGCCCATTGACACACATGTCATTTTATAGTCTTTTCCCTGCACATGAATCTGCTCGCCGATCACCCGCTCGTTCTCGCTGACTACAGGCACCAGCGCCGCTTTCAGCTCCGGCGCGCCCATATTGACCTTTATCTGCTCCACTTTTCCGTCTTTCACCAAAAGCGTCAGATACTTTATGCTCCCCGCGCTTATGACAGTTATGTCAGTTTTGTCCGTGAGCCCTTTGTCATAAACGAATTTTCCCACACAGCGGATGCCGTTGCCGCACATCTCCGACCTGCTGCCGTCCGCATTGTACATCTCCATCTCAAAATCCGCCTCGTCGGAAGGGTTGATAAAGATTACCCCGTCCCCGCCGATGCCGAAGTGTCTGTCACTCAGACGGCGGACCAGTTCCGGCTTCTCCTCCTGCAGGATCTGCTCACGGCTTCCGTCAACATAGACATAATCGTTGCCGCAGCCCTGCATTTTCGTGAATTTCATGTCCATCTCCATTCTGGAGCATCCATGCGATGACTGTCGCACAAATCTCAACTGCCGTTTCGCACAAACAGATCCACGCGCCATCACGGCATATCTGTGATGCTCCTGCACCATTTTCCAGTTTCTTTCAAGTATACATCCATCCCTGCCAAAATGCTACCATATCATACACTGCACGCATGCTCCCGCTGTACGGCTGTCACGTCCGCATCATGGTGAGAACCATCCGGGCCTCCTCCACCAGATTGGTGCCGCTGTCCATACTGCATTTTTGCAGATAGCGGTGGGCTTCCTCCTCCGTCATATGATTGCGGTTCATCAAAAGCGCCTTGGCCTCCCTGATCAGATCTTCCTCCTGTGCGCTGCGTTCCCTGGGGCGCTGTCTCTGCCGATGTCTGCGCCGCTCGATGGCCCGCCCCATCATATCCACCGTGTTGATCAGATCATGTACCTTAAGCGGCATGGCAAGGCTCATTATATTTCGCAGATCACACTCTCTGAGTATATTCGCGGAGGCTAACAGCAGCATCTCAAATCCTTTCGGAAGGCAGGCGTGCAGTTCACTGTACATCATATCGGACATTCTGTAACTGCAGATCACAAGTCCGTCATTGAAATCCTCCATCCTGCTAAGGGCTTGAGAGCCGGTCGCACACACGCCGTCAACATGGAACCCGTTTTTGATCAGCAGATTGCGGATACCTTTCGCGTCTTCAGGCTTTGGCAAAACCACTATGATGTGAAACACACGCTCACCCCCTTCCTGTCACCGCGAAAACATACGCTATCTCATTTTAGCCGGCAACACACTGCACAATCTTTAAAACCGATTCAGGTACTCATTGATCTCCCAATCCGTAATCTGACTGCGGTAGCGGTTCCACTCCTCCTTTTTCTGTGCAATATATTTCGTGAAAATATGCTCTCCCAGCGTGTCCTTCATAAACAAATCCTTTTCCATGCATAACACAGCCTCGGCAAGCGTTCCTGGCAGCTCTTCCAGCTTCCGTTTGGTCCGCTCCTGTTCACTCATGCGGAAAATATTACAGTCCACGCGCTCCGGCACAGACACCTGTCTTCTGATTCCGTCCAGGCCGGCCCGAAGGATCGCCGCCAGCGCCAGATAGGGATTTGCCGTCGGATCGGGACTGCGAAGCTCTATCCGCACTGCCTCCCCTCTGGCCGCCGGAATACGGATCAGAGAACTTCTGTTGGTCGTGCTCCAGGCGATATATGCCGGCGCCTCAAAACCGGGGACAAGCCTTTTATAGGAATTTACAATCGGGTTCGTAACTGCCGTCATCCCGCGCATATGCTCCATAATCCCGCCAAGAAAAGCATATGCCTCGCTGCTTAACCCATTTGCATCCTTTTCCTCCGCAAAAATATTTCTGCCTTCTTTTAACAGAGACATATTGATATGCATGCCGGATCCGTTCACCCCATATTTGGGTTTTGGCATAAAGGTAGCATGAAGCCCGTGCCTTTTTGCGATGGTTCTGACCGCCAGACGGAATGTCATAATGTTGTCCGCTGTCGCTAACGCCTCGTCATACCGAAAGCTGATCTCATGCTGGGCCGGCGCCACATCGTGATGGGAAGCCTCCACCACAAATCCCATGTCTTCCAGCGTCAACACCATATCCCGCCTTGCATTTTCCCCAAAATCCGCCGGTCCCACATCAAAGTATCCCGCCTTTTCATGGGTAAGTGTAGTTGGCATGCCGTTGTCATCCAGATGGAACAGGAAAAACTCGCACTCTGCTCCCACCCGGAACGTAAAGCCCATCTCTTCCGCCTCTTTGACTGCCCGCTTTAGGACATAACGGGGATCTCCTTCAAAAGGAGTTCTGTCGGGACGGTACACATCACAGATCAGTCTGGCGACCTTTCCCTGCTGGGGTCTCCACGGAAAAATTTCCAGCGTGCTGTAATCGGGATGCAGATACATGTCTGACTCCTCCACATCAGCAAATCCTTCAATTGAGGAACCATCAAACATACAGTCGTTGTCGAGAGCTTTCTCAAGCTGGCCCGCCGTGATGGCCACATTTTTCAGATTTCCAAAAATGTCTGTAAACTGGAGTCTGATAAATTCCACATCCTCCTCTTCGACCAGCTTCAAAATCTCTTCCCTGCTATAGTTTTTTCTCATGCAGCGCCTCCCTTTCCACGCTTATAAGCATAATTTTAGGGCGTTCTATCCCTGTAAGAACGCCCTTGTTCGATATAATCATACCAGTTTATTTATTCTTTTGTCAAGTCCGGCGATAATGATCCTGCACTACAAGCGAAGACAGACTATCTCGGCCATGAAAATTTAAAACAGGCCAATACTGACAGTTGCCTTAGCATTCCACTTTGTTGCTATCTCTACAAACCCGAAAGGAGTGTATCGTAAAGGAACGGGGACACCCCGAAAACAACAGGCAGTCAGGCCGCAGGCGGCACAGGGGCGCGGGAAAGGACGCGCAGAGGTGATTTTGACGGTAGTATATCACAGACAACCGAATATGGAAAGGGGGCTAATCCTATGCCGGCATTGACAGCAGACAGGGCGGCGGAACGCACCGACAAGCCGCTGCACATCACAAAGCGGATTGGCTCCACGACCTACAAGGTGAGCGTTCATTTCAGCAGGACGAGCAGGGAAACCATGGGCGATAAGCTGGTACGCCTGATTGAAAGGGACGCGGTGAAACAGTGAAAACTACACCGAGAGCCGCAGCGCCGGACAGCCGGAAAGAGGGAACCATGAACGACAACAAGCTGACTATCCTTTACGAGAGATTGAGCCATGAGGACGGGCGGGAAAACGAGTCCCTGTCCATTGAGCATCAAAAGGAGTACCTGGAGGAATACGCAACCCGGAACGGCTTCACCAACTTTGTCCACAGAACCGATGACGGGTGGAGCGGCACACGCTGGGACAGACCCGGATTTTTGCAGATTATGGAGGACATCGAGCGCGGCAATG
>CBCOZL010000070.1:0-6123 GCA_965114645.1 uncultured Lachnospiraceae bacterium
AGCAAGGGCTTACAGCCAGCGTCCCGAGCCACCCGTTTTACGGGTGGCGGCGACTAGGCGGGCAAATGAGGGTAAGTGGCAGGATAGAACGCAGCAATTTGTACCTACGTCGGATTCCGTACCGATTTACGGTTATCGGAGCGAGCTGCAGCAAGTAGATTGGCAACAATAAAAAAAGGGGTTGACATATGCCGGCGGCGTATGATATAGTTTCAAATGTGCAAAAACGTGTAAAAGCACAGACAACCAAGCAGAGCATCCGCTCTCACCTTGCAACGATTTCAGTTCGCAAGCGTTCATAGCCTTTGTACCGCCGGAGGGCGGATTTTGTCGGGCGTTTATGAGCGGGTGGATAGCGAGGCTGTCCGCTCTTTTTTTGCGTGAAGAAACTGAGTCAGAAGAAAGTTTTCTTATGGGAGGGTAAAACGATTAGCGACTTATTTATCAATGAGCAGATCAGAGACAGAGAAGTACGAGTGATCGGTGTAGACGGAGAACAGCTCGGTGTTATGCCGACGAGAGAGGCGATGAAGCTTGCGGAAGAAGCAGGAGTGGATCTGGTGAAGATTGCGCCTACGGCGAAGCCCCCTGTGTGCAAGATTGTGGACTACGGCAAGTTTAAGTATGAACAGGCCAGAAAAGACAAGGAAGCAAAGAAGAAACAGAAGATCGTTGAGATCAAGGAGATTCGTCTTTCTCCCAATATCGATACCAACGATTTGAACACGAAGGTGAATGCTGCCAGGAAATTTATCAGTAAGGGTGACAGGGTGAAGGTCACTTTGCGTTTCCGCGGTCGTGAGATGGCGCATATGAATACCAGTAAGCATATTCTGGATGACTTTGCGGAGGCTCTTTCCGACATTGCGGTGATGGATAAGGCGCCGAAGGTGGAAGGCAGAAGCATGACCATGTTTTTAGCTGAGAAGCGTTAAGCGCTCGGTTAAAATAAATGATATCCCGGGTAGATATCTCGTAACAGGAATAAAAATACAGGAGGAACAGTAAAATGCCGAAAATGAAAACCAGCAGAGCTGCTGCAAAACGTTTCAAGGTAACCGGAACGGGTAAATTAAAGAGAAATAAAGCGTATAAGCGCCATATCTTGACCAAGAAGACGAGAAAGACCAAGAGAAATCTCAGAAAGCCTGCGATGACCGATAAGACGAACGTAAAGAGCATGAAGAAGATTCTGCCCTATCTGTAAGACAGGCATAGACGAGGGAGTTTGAAATTTAGGAGGGAAAAGACATGGCAAGAATAAAGGGCGGCATGAACGCCAAAAAGAAACATAACAGAGTGTTAAAGCTTGCGAAGGGTTACAGAGGCGCAAGATCTAAGCAGTATAGAGTAGCAAAGCAGTCCGTAATGAGAGCGCTGGCATCATCCTATGCCGGCAGAAAAGAGAGAAAGCGTCAGTTCAGACAGCTCTGGATCGCGCGTATCAATGCGGCGGCAAGAATGAACGGTCTGTCCTACAGCAAATTTATGTACGGTCTGAAGAATGCAGGCGTTGACATGAACAGAAAGATGCTTGCTGAGATGGCAGTCAATGATGCGGCAGGCTTTACCACTCTGGCAGAGCTTGCGAAAGCAAACTTGAAATAAGTGTGAAAATGAGGACATGGCGTATATGCCGTGTCCTTTCTCTTCATAATTAGTAACATAGAACAGATGACAGGAGGCTTTTATGGGAGTATTGGAGGGCTTACAGCCGGAACGTGTATTTCATTTTTTCGAGGAGATCAGCCGCATTCCCCATGGCTCCGGGAATACCAGGGCGATCAGTGATTATCTGAAGGCGTTTGCAGATGAAAGAGGGCTGTTTTGCAGGCAGGATGAACTTGGCAATATCGTTATCATAAAGGAGGCTTCCCCTGCCAGAAAAGAGGAGGAGCCTTATATTCTGCAGGCACATGTGGATATGGTGGCGGTGCGTGCGAAAGATGTGGAGATCGATATGAAAAAAGAGCCGCTCAGGCTGAAAGTGGAGGATGGCAGAATCTTTGCGGAGGGCACCAGCCTTGGCGGTGACGACGGGATCGGCGTAGCGTACTGCCTGGCAGTTCTGGATGAGCAGACGGTTTCCCTCCCAAGCCTGGAAGTCATTCTGACAGTGGATGAGGAGACGGGCATGGAGGGTGCGACAGACATTGATCTTTCCATGCTGCGCGGCAGACGCATGATCAATCTGGATCAGGAGGAGGAGGGCATTTTTATTACAAGCTGTGCCGGTGGAGCACGGGTGGATGTGGAGATACCCATGGAGCCGGAAGAGGCTCCGGGAAAGGCGTATCGGTTTTTAGAATTTCGGATCACAGGGCTTGCGGGTGGTCATTCGGGCATGGAGATCGGAAAAGGACTTGGCAATGCCAACTGGCTTCTCGCTTCTCTTCTCTGTGGCCTTTCCCAGCGCTATGATATCCGATTGGCGCAGATGAAAGGGGGGCTTGCGGATAACGCAATTCCCCGTGAGGCGGAGGCTGCGTTTTATGTGCGCGAAGCGGATTTGCCGGAAATTTTGTCCTATGCGGAGGCAGAGGAACAGAAGATCAGAGAGACCTTACAGGAAAAGGATCCCGGATTTGCACTAAAAAAACTCTGCCATAATGTCACAGTTTCTGTTCCTGCATATACAAAAACGGCAACGAAGTCGGCGCTTGTCTGTCTGTGTAAACTGCCAAACGGCGTTGTCGCCATGAGTGAGGATGTGGAGGGACTGGTGCAGACTTCTCTCAATCTGGGGGTATTGTCCCTGCAGGAAAATTGCCTGCGCCTGCAGTACGCGGTCAGAAGCAGCGTGGATGGGGATAAAGCAGAGCTTTGCAGACATATGAGGCAGATTGCGGAAGAGGCCGGTGCAAAGGCAGTTGTCAGAAACGCTTATCCCGGATGGGCTTACCGCAAGGATTCGCCGCTGCGGGAGCAGATGGTACGGATTTATGAGAGAATGTATGGGAAGAAGCCGGTTTTGGAGGCGATTCACGCAGGACTGGAATGCGGTATTCTGGCAGGTAAGATTCCGGGACTGGACTGTGTCAGCATCGGACCAGATCTACAGAACGTGCATACGGCTGAAGAGAGTATGGATATCGAATCGGTGGGAAGGGTCTGGAGCTATCTTCTGGAAGTTTTAAAACAGTGAACGGTGAATTGCTGACAGATATTGACAGAAACTGGATAAAATCGTAGAGTATAGGTGTTAGGAACTATTTAGGGTAAATATATGATGCAGGGTGAAGAATGGTTATGAGAGATATATTGACGGGATTAGATCAGTATGAGGTTTTTCTGGAGAAGCTGGAAAAGGAAATAGAGCAGATCGGCGAGGATCGGATTGTCATCGTATATACGGATATTAAGCATTTTAAATATATCAACGATACCTACGGTTATAAAGTGGGGGATGCGCTGCTGAGAGATTTTGTAGCAGGCTTTCTGGAACGCGAAGAGCTGATTCTCTGTGCCGCCAGAGTCTATTCCGATAATTTTGTTGTGGCTGGCAGACTTTCCGCCGACGGTCTTACCAACGAGCAATTCCGAGATATGATTAACCAGACGAATATGAAGCGTGAGACAGAATTCCGTGAGAAATATCTCAACAGCAGACTGCAGTTTTGTACAGGTATCAGTGTGACGGATAAAAACAGCCGCAGTCTGGATGCGGAGACAGCCGTTTCCAATGCCAATCTTGCCAGAAAGGTGGCAAAGGAGATGGAGCACGACAGCTGTGTGCTCTTTGACCAGAGTATGATGGAGGGAATCAGGCGTGAAGTGGAAATCACGTCCTCCATTCCCAGAGCGCTGGAGCAGAAGGAGTTTCAGGTATATTTCCAGCCGAAGATTGATACAGATACCCTTGAGCTGATCGGGGCGGAGGCTTTGGTGCGCTGGCAGAAGCCGGACGGCAGCTTTGTTTATCCCGACGAGTTTATCCCGCTGATCGAGCGGAGCGGGCAGATTGTGGATGTGGATTACTATGTATACAGGGAGGTTTTCAGCTTCCTCGACAAAAGGCTGAAGGAAGGGAAAAAAGTGGTTCCGATTTCCCTGAACGTGTCCAGGGTTCATCTGCAGAAAATGCACATATTGCAGTATATAAAGGAGCTGCTTGCGGAGTTCCAGATTCCATGTTCGCTGGTGGAGTTTGAGCTGACGGAAAGTATTTATCTCGATAATACGGAACAGGCGCTGGAGCTGATTAAAGGGCTGCATGGTTTGGGCATCAAGGTGTCCATGGATGATTTTGGTTCCGGGTATTCCTCCCTCAATCTGCTCAGCAAGCTGCCCATAGACATTATCAAGCTGGACCGGGTATTCCTGAAGGAAGGTGAGATGCAGGAGAGCGACAGGATCATTATTTCCTGCGTGGTGGATATGGCCAAAAAACTGAAAATCACTTCTCTGTGTGAAGGGGTGGAGACGAAAGAGCAGAGCAATTACCTGAAGGAAGTGGGCTGCCAGATGCAGCAGGGATTTTACTTTTCAAGACCGATACCGCAGGCAGTTTTTGAAAATCTGATAAAAGAGCAATAATTTGTAAAAAAGTTGCGTAATAGGGCTTGCATTTTTCTGCAAGATTTGTTATAGTAGTAAAGGTTTTTCGGGGTGTGGCTCAGGTGGTAGAGCGCTACTTTAGGGAAGTAGAGGCCGCAAGTTCAAGTCTTGTCACTCCGATACAAAAATACCTGATAATCACGGGCTTTCGTGGTTATCAGGATTTTTTAGTTTTAGGGGAATAGCAAAGGGGCAGCGCTATCAGGAGAAAGCGGCGGCAAAGCGGGGGCGGAGCCACAAGGAGAGGCTGCGCCGTACCATCGACCGCATCCTGCCAAAGAGTCGTGACTTTGACGATTTCCTAAACCACATGAGAGATGAGGGCTATGAGGTGAAATGGAGAGGAAAGTCTCTGGAATTTAAGAATGGGGAACAGGAGTGCTTTACCCGCTCCTACCGTCTGGGAGAGGATTATACAGAGGAGGCATTGCGGCAGAGGGTGGGAAAGAGTCTGTTAAAACAGACGGAAAGGAAAAACGAGGCGGCGAAGCGGGCATTTGACGCATGGCCGAAGAAGCCCATACCGAAGACGGCGCAGCTTTCAGAGGAATTTGCCGCGCTCCTCAAAGAAAAGAAAGTCTGCTACAGCAAGTACCGGGCGGCAAGAAAGGAGATGATTGAGTACCAGAACGCGAAGCAGAACGTGGACCGGCTTCTGGGGATTACACGTTTACAGGAGAAACCCAAAGAAAAAGAACGCGGATTCATAAATGAAAAACTAAACAGGGAATTGTCATAAAAACAAAAATGTGGTAGACTGTCAGAGAGGAACAACCGTGTTGCAAGGTGGTAGCCTCCCTAAACTTGAAAAAGAAGGTTGCTGTGTGCCAGTGGCACACGTTTAGCAACGACCGAAGCGGAGCGTAGACGGTGGTGCGGATGGGAATGTTTTCGTTTCAGGATTTGATTCTGTTTGCGACGTTTCTAATTACACTGCTTGCCTACATAGATAGGAACAACAAGCGAAAATAAATAAGCCTACCTTGTACTTGGCAGTCGGGTAGGCTTATGCAGCTAAACGGAGGTCAACCACTTTGTGGGCGGTTGCTTTCCTCATTTGTATCTATAATATACCATATGGTCGCAATGTGTTCAAGAACTAATTTTTCTTTATCTGATAAATACCGCACGGAGCAGGGCGTGGCTGTTACGCTGTGCCCCGTTTTTTTATGGTTAGAAATCAGAACAGGTTATTATCGTCAAAATGCTCCACGATGTCCTCAATCCGGCAATGCAGGATAAAATCCATAAAAACCCATACCAATTTCGGAATGGACAACAATTTTCACAACAGAACTGCTAAAATGCAGATATAGCGAAAATGCCCGAAGATTGACCAGCAGTAAAAAATTATGTAAACTAAATACGCAAAGTATACCCTGAAAAGTGCAATTCGTACCATTTTGGTGGAAAAATAGTGTCTTCTCTTTATAATGAAATAACATCTTACTTTACCGAAGAAAAAATGAGAATGGAGTTGACACAAATGGACAGAAAGGATATCCTTAGCCAAGCCAAGCCAAGCCAAGCCAAGCCAAGCCAAGCCAAGCCAAGCCAAGCCAAGCC
>CBCOZL010000071.1:0-1771 GCA_965114645.1 uncultured Lachnospiraceae bacterium
AATAGCCCCTTATAGGGGCAGAGCAGGCTACCGGCTAAGCCGGTAGTCTTGACTGTGCGCGCTGTGTTCGTGTTCCGATGAGGGATGGTACGGGAATACCGATTTCGCATAATCTATAACATAGGCGAATTTGAATCAAGGCTGTGAAGGAGAAGGGGATTATGGCGATTGGGTATCTGACCATGCAGGCGAGAACGGCGCACGATGCACTGCCGCTTAGCGGCGTACGGGTCACGGTTCTGGACGATGAACAGAATCGGATTTATGAACTGACAACGGACGAGAACGGCGAGACGAGAAAAGTACCGCTTGAAACGATGGACAAAAGTTATTCTCAGAATGAGAATTTTACGGGCACGCCCTATGTCATTTATAACGTGTCTGCGCAGGCGGAAGGATTTGATTCGGTGTATGTCTCTGACATTCCGATTTTTGACGGTGAATCGGCTTATCTTCCCCTTGTACTCATTCCGATGCAGGGACAGGAACGGGACGGGACGCCTACGGAAATCGTGGTGGGCGGGCCTGCGGTCTCCGCGGAGGGGGAGCGGGAGCCGGAAGGCTTTTTTCAGGGGCAGGAGTCTGGGCAGGTGCTGCGGCAGGTTGTCATTCCGAATCCCATCACAGTACATTTGGGGACGCCGGACGCTGCCGCTTCCAACGTACAGGTATCCTTTCCTGACTATGTGAAAAATGCGGCCAGCAGTGAGATCTATCCGACCTGGCCGGAGAATGCACTGCGGGCAAACATCTACGCGATTATCACCTTTGCGCTGAATCGGATTTACACAGAATGGTATCGGGCGAAAGGCTATCCTTTTGACATTACAAACAGCACCGCTTACGATCAAGCGTTCATTTACGGCAGGCCCATCTACGATTCGATCAGCAGGATCGTGGATCAGATTTTCAACGAATATGTCCGCAGGCAGGGGCAGCAGGCGCCTTATTTTACGTCTTTCTGTAACGGCACAACGACGACCTGCAGAGGGATGTCCCAGTGGGGGACGGTGACGCTGGCAGGTCAGGGCTACACGCCGATTCGGATCCTGCGGTATTATTACCCGGACGATGTGGAGATTGTGGAGACAAACGCGATAACAAATATGCTCACTTCCTATCCTGGAACGCCGCTCAGAGTGGGGAGTACGGGCCTGGACGTGCAGACGATCCAGACCTGGCTGAAACGGATCAGACAGAATTATCCGGCCATACCGATGATCACCGATGGGACGGGTACCTTTGGTGACAGCACACGGGCGGCCGTGGTGAAATTCCAGAGCATATTCGGCCTGACGCCTGACGGGATCGTGGGAAAATCCACATGGTATAAGCTGTCCAGCCTGTATACGGCGGTCACAAGGCTGGCGGAACTGAACAGCGAGGGAACCAATCTGGGAATCGGAACGGTGCCGCCGGCGGCCGTGCTGCGGCAGGGGGCGAGAGGGCAGGATGTGATTACACTGCAGTATCTGCTGGATGTGATTTCCGAATACTATCCCGACATCCCGGCTGTGACGCAGGACGGCATTTTCGGTGCGGGGACCAGACAGGCGGTGACCGCTTTCCAGAGAAGAATGGGGCTTTCTGCGGACGGCATTGTGGGGCCCGCCACATGGAATGCGCTGTACAGGACTTATCAGGGAATCGGTCAGAATGTACCCGCGCCAAACCCTGATCCGGGGCCGGATGCGGGAGGCGGCTTTTTTACCTACACCGTGCGCTCCGGGGATACGCTGTGGCTTCTGGCAAACCGCTTTGGCACAACGGT
>CBCOZL010000071.1:1871-2273 GCA_965114645.1 uncultured Lachnospiraceae bacterium
GGATGCCATCAAACGGATGAACGGGCTGTCAAACGACAATCTGCAGATCGGCCAGGTGCTGCGGATTCCGTCCGACCAGCCCACGGGATATTTTAATTATACCGTGCGTTCCGGGGATACGCTGTGGCTTCTGGCAAACCGCTTCGGCACCACAGTGGATGCCATCAAACGGATGAACGGGCTGTCAAACGACAATCTGCAGATCGGCCAGATCCTGCGGATACCCACATAAACAGAGAAGGAGGCGTCCGCAAAAGGCGGGCGCCTCCTTTTGCAAATCCAAACATTGCCTTTTTGCATAAGAGTGGTATAATGTACACGATGGCAATGAGCAGTGCGCATCCATCGGTATACTTGAGGCGGGGAGCCAGCTCACCGAAGCAAGAATACCGATGGATGCAT
>CBCOZL010000071.1:2373-6033 GCA_965114645.1 uncultured Lachnospiraceae bacterium
AGGGCGAAGCCCGTGAGCGAGATGGAGCAAAGCGGAATCGAGCGGCACTGCGGAGAACGGAATCATCAGTATACTTGAGGCGGGGAGCCAGCTCACCGAAGCAAGAATACCGATGGATGCATAGGGCGAAGCCCGTGAGCGAGATGGAGCAAAGCGGAATCGAGCGGCACTGCGGAGCGCAGTGAAGCGGAGCCGGGCAACACGGTGCATAAATGTATAACGGAGGGAACTTTCAGTGAAGATCATAATAGCGGGGGATGGGAAAGTCGGCTCCACGCTGACAAGACAGTTGGTTGCAGAGGGACATGACATCACCCTGATTGATGCGAAGGCGGAGGTTCTGGAGGTGAGCGAGGAACGCTATGATATTATGGCGGTGCAGGGAAACTGCGCGTCTATGGCAACGCTCTCCAGAGCCGGCGTGGAGGACGCCGAGCTTCTGATCGTGATGACAGGTGCGGACGAGGTGAACCTGCTCTGCTGTACGATTGCTCACGGCATGAACCCGAACCTTCATACCATAGCGAGGATTCGAAACCCGGAATACAAAGATCAGATCTATCAGATGAGGCATCTGTTTGGATTGTCTATGGTAGTCAATCCCGAGAGACAGGCAGCCATCGAGATGGAGCGTCTGATCAAGTATCCCGGTTTTTTAAAGAGGGATACTTTTGCCAAGGGAAGGGTGGAGATTGTGGAGCTGAAGATCGGGGAAGATTCGAAGCTCTGCAACGTAGGACTGTTTGATCTGGCAAATGTGGTCAAGTGCAAGATTCTGGTCTGTGCGGTTTTGCGGGACAGCAAGGCGGTTATCCCGGACGGTAACTTTGTGTTAAAGGCCGGGGACAGGATCTTTGTTACAGCTTCCACAAGAGAATTGACTGTATTCCTCAAAAATATAGGAATCATCACACACCGGGCGAAGCGCGCGCTTTTGTGCGGCGGCGGGCGGCTCAGTTACTATCTTGCGCAGCTTCTGCACCAGGACGGCATTATGGTGGAGATCATAGAGCAGGATTACGACAGATGTCTGTCTCTTGCCAATCAGCTTCCCGATGTGACGGTGGTGTGCGGTGACGCCAGCAATGAATTTCTTCTAGAGCGGGAGGGATTGGAGGAATGTGATGCGCTTGTCACATTGACCGGCGTGGACGAAATGAATCTCTTTATCTCCCTGATTGGCAGCAAAGCGGCTGTGCCGCAGATTATAACGAAACTCGGGCGGCTCTCCAACAATCGGATTCTGGACTCTCTGCCTGTGGGCAGTACCATCAGTCCGAAGGAGCTTTGCTGTAACGATATTGTGCGGTATGTGCGGGCCATCAGAAACCAGACGGGAGCGGCCCAGGCAGTCAATGTGATTGCGGACGGACAGGCGGAGGCCATCGAGTTCATTGTGGATGGGAGCACCAGACACTGCGGCGAACCTCTCAAACAACTGAAGCTCAAGAAAAATATCCGTGTGGCAGGCATCAACAGGCACAACAGTTTTGAGATTCCGAATGGAGATTCTTTCTATGAGAAGGGAGATGGCGTGATCATCGTCACGGGAAGAGACGAGGTCATCTACCAGCTCAACGATATTTTTGCATAATCCGTAAACGATGGTGAAGAACATGAATTATCGAATGATGGGAAAATTTATCAGCAGGATACTTGTTGTGGAAGTGGTGTTTATGCTTCCGGCCCTGCTGATCAGCATATATCATCAGGAGAAGAAGACGATTTTCGGCTTTTTGACTGGAATGGTCATTACACTGGCTACGGCGCTTCTTCTGTTTCTGCTCTGCAGAAAAGCCAGAAAGGGGTTTTACGCGCGGGAAGGACTTGTGTGCGTGGGGGCAAGCTGGATTGTGATGAGTCTTCTGGGCTGTCTTCCTTTCTACTTTTCCGGGGAGATTCCGCATTTTGTGGATGCGCTTTTTGAGACGGTTTCCGGCTTTACCACGACAGGGGCGTCCATTCTGCCGGAGGTAGAAACGCTTTCTATGGGAAATCTGTACTGGCGCAGCTTTACCCACTGGCTCGGCGGCATGGGTGTTCTGGTGTTCGTGCTGGCGATTGGCAGGGGAAGGGAGAAGAGCGATGGTTACACGATGCATCTTCTGCGGGCGGAGAGCCCTGGCCCCAAGGTGGAAAAACTGGTGCCAAAGATGAAGGACACGGCGAAAATCCTGTATTTTATCTATGTTTTTCTGACGATTATCAATGTGGTTTTTCTGCTGATTGGAAAGATGCCTCTGTTTGATGCGGTTTGTACCGCGTTCGGAACGGCGGGCACAGGCGGTTTTGGCATCAAGAATGACAGTATAGCCGGGTACAGTCCCTATCTGCAGAATGTCTGCACCGTGTTTATGATGCTGTTTGGCGTGAACTTCAGCTGTTACTATCTGCTGGCAATCCGCCAGGTAAAAAATGTATTTAAGGACGAGGAACTGCGCTTTTATCTGGGGACGGCTCTTGCCAGTATTCTGCTGATTACCTGGAATGTGCGGGGATTTTACACGACGGTTGAGGAAGCGTTCCGACATGCTGCCTTTCAGGTGGCGAGCATTATGACGACCACGGGTTTTGCCACCACGGATTTTGACCTGTGGCCCAGCTTTTCAAAAGCCATCCTTCTGGGGCTTATGATTGTGGGCGCCTGCGCGGGCAGTACCGGGGGCGGCTTCAAGTGTGGAAGAACCCTGCTTCTCATCAAGAGCCTGCGGCGCAATGTGCGGCAGATCCTGCATCCGAGAAAGGTACAGGTGGTGCGTGTAAACGGGCAGATGGTGACGGAAAAGGTGCTCGACAATACGAACGCCTATCTGGCAGCATACGCTTTTATTATCGTATTCAGCTTTATTGTGATTTCCATAGACGGTTTTTCTCCGATGACGAATTTCTCCGCGGTGATGGCCTGCTTCAACAACATCGGGCCGGGACTTGAGAGCGTGGGACCGACATGCAACTTTGGGGATTACGGACTTTTATCCAAGTCGCTCCTCATCGTTGATATGCTGGCAGGACGTCTGGAGATATTCCCGATCCTAATTCTGTTTTCCAGAAGTACATGGAGCGGGAGATAGGGACGCGTGCCGGGCAGGACAGCGCGTATATGCCTAAGACAGCGGGGCGGCAGAGCCTTCGGAGGAGATGTCTGCCAGTCGAAAAGCTATGATTTTCTGCAGTTCTGACAGACTCATTTCAATCTGCAGCCCGATTTTGCCGCCGCTGAAAAAGATCTCTCCGAAATCTTCCGCGCTGGCGTCGATGACGGTCGGGAAGAATTTTTTCATGCCTATGGGTGAGCAGCCGCCGTGGACGTAGCCCGTCAATGGCAGCAGATCCTTTGCCTTTATCATTTCGATGCTTTTTTCATTCACCGCTTTTGCTGCTTTCTTCAGATCCAGTTCCCGGCTTACCGGCACGAGAAAGACATAGTGGCCGGCGGATTTGCCAACGGTAACCAGAGTCTTAAAAACCCGGTCGGGATTTTCTCCCAGATAATCCGCAACTTCTAAACCGCTCAGCGCATCGGACTGTGAGTAGTCGTGCACTTGAAACTGCAGTTTCTTCTGTTCCAGTGAGCGTATGGCGTTGGTCTTTTCTTCTTTGCTTTTCATGGTTTTTATCATTCCTTTCGCTTCGCTCAAGGCACAAACAAGACATGAAAAA
>CBCOZL010000072.1:0-4435 GCA_965114645.1 uncultured Lachnospiraceae bacterium
TCGAGTATGACTGGCTTGCCGATCTGATTGACCAGTGGGGGCTCTATGTGAAAGCAAAAAACGGCATGGGTAATGTTGCGGGTAATAAAAATCTAGGTGTCGGAAACTATACGCCCGCCGCTGTTGCATCCCCTGCCCCAAAAAAGAAAAAGGAAGATTTGCCAAACATCCCTGCTATAAAACCCTCTAATGCCAAATCCGCCAAAACCGAAACCAACGCCCTCTCCGGCCTGAACTCCGAGATGGACAAGCTCCAGTCTTCCTACAAGTCCCTCTGCGATATCCGGGACACTTACAACCAGAATGGGAAGATCACGGTGGACCAGTACCAGGAGCTTACTAACATGGGCTTTACGTTCCTCTCCCAGCTTGTGGATGAGAACGGGCAGTTAGGTTTAAACGCCAGTGCTTTTGAGCGTCTCTCGCAGGCGAAGCTTGAGGAGATGCAGATCCAGATGGCGAGGAATGCCGCAGATACCATCAACGGTTTAAAAACCGAGGCGGCGGCAGTGGAATATCTCACCTACGCCAACGAGCAGCTCCGCAATGCGGCCCTGGGAGCGGCGGAAGCAGAACTGGAAGCCGCTGTAGTTAACGCCAGAAGGCGGGGCGGCAGCCAGGCCGAAGCCGCCAGTCAGATTTACCAGGGTTACCAGGCTGCAAAACAGATGGATTGAAGTAAAACCAGGCATTCTGTATCCCGCCAGAATACAGGAACGTATAACGCAAGTCCCTGTACTGTGGCAGTCTGCAGATTAGCAGCCTTATAAAATGAAAACCAACAAACTACAAAACCAAAAAGGAGGAACTATCTATGGATGATTCTTTGATGGAATCCCAGAGCAATTCTGAAATTCCAACCAGTAAAACGTCGGAATCCAATAAACCTAAAAAAAGCTTTTCTGACTGGCTCTCCGAATTTTCGGATATCATCGGTTTTCTGGAATATCTGAAAATAATCCCGGAAGAGGCAGTCAAGGTCGATGCCGCCATGACGCAGTTAAGCCAGTCCAGCGACGCATCTGCGTCTGAGCTGAGCGCTTACTTTGAACAGTCGGCGAACAGCGCACAGAAATACGGTATCTCCATCAGTGACCTGATCGGTATTACCGCCAAGTGGAGCCGGATGGGGTACGGCCTGCCGGATGCCAACGCACTGGCGGAGGCCGCCGCCTTATACAGCCACATCACCGGCATGGATATCAGTGCATCCAATGAGGCACTTGTTTCCACGGTACAGGGACTGCGGCTGGAGGCCGGGGAGGTAAGACAGCTCCTTGACATGCTCTCCAAAGCCGGGAATGACCTTTCCCTTGATCCCGCCGGGATCGGTAAGGCATTACAGGAAAGCGCAGGGTCTTTCCGTGCATCAGACACTGGCCTTACAGAAGCAGTCGCCCTCACGGCAGGGGCGGACAGCATCCTGCAGGATCCCTCTGCCGTGGCAGATTTATGGAATGCCGTTGAAGCCCATATTTATGGCATAAGGCAGGAGCTGGAAGCGGCAGGAACAGAAGCCGGCGGGATATTAGAATCCACCGCACTGTTACGGGATCTGGTGCAGGAGCTGACAGGCTTTGATATCATGGCCGGTTCAGACAGCACACAGCTTAAAGATCTCTACAGCATCATTGTGGGGATCGGGAATGAATGGCAAAACCTTTCCGCCACCGAACAGGGCAGCTTACTGGATGCCCTTGCGGGGTCTCAAGGGGAAGCCCTCGGATCCGTGCTGGATCGTATCTCCTCAATCGAAGATGCCTACCGGTCGGTGGAAAAATCTTCCGGCTCCGCATTAAAGGCACAGGAGAAATACGAGCAGGGCATCCAGTATTCCCTTTCACGTCTGCTGGCTTCTTTTCAGGAGTTCGCGGATACCCTTGCAGGAGACGGCCTGTTAAAAGGGATTGTTGATTTCGGTAACGGCACGGTAAATGTGCTGGATTTCATTACAGACAAACTCGGCGCCTTAGGGACGCTTGGCACCATCGGCGGCGCCGTCGCCGGTGCAAAGGGAGCAGGGTTAACGTAAGTTACACGTCATAGTTTACAGGCCCTTCTACATAAGGTCATATCAATAAGCCATATGACTGAATAGAGATGTTCTTCGATTTGATGCTGCTCATCGGGAAGACTGCTCCCCGGATTTTTATCCGGAACATGTCGAATATCGGGGGAAGCCGTAAGCCTGAAAAGGTATCGTCATGGCAAAATCCATGATGCACTAAGCACAGTTTTCCTGTGTGAAAATGGTAATCCCGACACGGTATATGGCACCGGGAAAGTGTGATTTCCTAATATGCCGTGCGAGAGGCTGACAAGACACGGTGTTCCACAGGCTTAATTGTGGGATTGCTGCAAGATACATGATCCGTGACCCGGGCGAAAGGCCCTGAGAAGCGAATAGGGATGCAGACAGTATTCACTACTGCCCTACTTAGTACATATCACACAGCTCCGTTGATGACTTGGAAAAACATGACGGAGAAAACTGAAATACAGAAAAGGGTAATTGAAAGACCAAAAAACAGAACCGCAGACAGATCAAAAACGGGTAAATGTCCGGGATACATGGAAACCCCCGCAGACTGTGGAAGCCGCCCGGAAGATCCCCTTACGTCCGGCTCCGCCATATGGATTTTCTAAGATATTCCGGCGGCGGCTGTGAAATGCGGACGAAACCGCCCTCTATTCGCCATCCGGGCTCATTTCGGGCTTTCCGTGACATCCGTGTCCCGGAATTTCTGGATACCGGGCGGAATATCAGAAAATCTCATATGCCTGCGCAGGACAGCTTCGGCGGTCTTCCGGGCGGGCGGCTAATATACGTCTCAGGGCTTCCATTTATGGCCGCAGTTGGCACAACGGTTTACGGTTCTCCCGGAACCGACAAAACCTGTCAGGAGGGAAAAGCCTCTCTGGCCTGCGGTTATATTTGTAGAACCGCATCTTGGACATTTCACGGTGTTGACTGCCTGTGCACGGGTGTTTTCCTGTTGTTGTACCTGGGTTTTAAATTGGCTGAGTTTGAGTTGATATTCGATTGGATCTTTTTCTTTTAATTCAATTATTGCTTCCAAAAATGCATTATCATGAGAAACATTGCAAATAATCCCAAATTCTTCTGCATCAATATTTAAAACTTCAAGTTTACTTCCACACGATTTTATTGGGCATTCATAACAGTCTTCTTTTAACCAATTAAAGTATCCATTAAATGTTTCTTCATGATTCTCATGACACTTTCTACAAAATTTTATATTTCCCATATTTTCACCACATAATATATTTATTCCAAGTAAATTATATTAATATATTATCAAATTCTTATAACGTTGTAAACTATGACTCTGATAATAAAAAAACTACGCTTCTTGATAAATTTAAAAAAATGATCCCGGAAGTCAGCAAGGAAGCAGAATCACTTTTTGATAAAATAAATAGTGGTTTAGATATTATAAATTGCGATGACTACGATAAACTCTTTGAACAACTCAATATTGCCGATGAAAGCCTAAAAACATTTCTAAAAACATGGGATGGAACAGGTGATATTGCGCAACAATATCAACAACATCTTGCAAGCGCCTCCCTCTCCACCTCCCAGTTTGCCGCCACCCTCAAAAACATAGCCGTAAACGCCCTCCCCATCCTTGCCATTAGTGCAATTATACAGTTAGTTCAAGCGGGCTGGGATGCACTTAATGTAACCGTCGAGGAACAGGAAGCAAAAGTCAACAACCTCCAGACTGCCTACCAGAACCTGCAGTCCGAATACGAACAGCTCTCCGGAAAGCAGGATCTCTCCGAAGCAGAAAAAAAACGGCTCTCCTATCTGGAACGCAGACTGGAGCTGGATGAACGGATTCTGAAAGCCGAGGAACACCAGCTTTTTGAAGAAAAAACCGGGAAGAAGTTTACTGACCGCTTCGATGAGGACAACTATTATACCAGATACCAGAAAGATACCAACGGGAATGAATGGGGTATCCTAAGCGGATTTATCACACCAAACAAGAATAGTTATGGCTATCTGTCCGAACTTTATTCCAAGAAGATGGCTGACATCAAGGCTACTCAAGAAGAAATTGATACATGGACAAAATACCGCAATGCTGTAGAAGAAGGCTCCGATGACTGGAATGTTTATCAGTCGAACATTGATTTTGCCCAGAGCAGGCAGACGGACGCCATAAAAAAGTTATCTGAAAACGAAGACCAGCTTATTATCAATCTGGGCGGTTATGCAGGTGTCATCGGGGATCTGGAAACATATCTGGATTCCGGCGACCCGAATGATGAAGACACCAAAAATGCCAGGGAACTTCTTCGTCTCTATAAGGCAAGATACGAATACACCCAGCTCATGATCGACTCCATCCAGAAGCTCAACGGCACTTACCAGGAAACCCGCACCGTATTACAGCAGATTGAT
>CBCOZL010000073.1:0-4088 GCA_965114645.1 uncultured Lachnospiraceae bacterium
AAAAAGAAAAAGGAAGATTTGCCAAACATCCCTGCCATAAAACCCTCTAATGCCAAATCCGCCAAAACCGAAACCAACGCCCTCTCCGGCCTGAACTCCGAGATGGACAAGCTCCAGTCTTCCTACAAGTCCCTCTGCGATATCCGGGACACTTACAACCAGAATGGGAAGATCACGGTGGACCAGTACCAGGAGCTTACTAACATGGGCTTTACGTTCCTCTCCCAGCTTGTGGATGAGAACGGGCAGTTAGGTTTAAACGCCAGTGCTTTTGAGCGTCTCTCGCAGGCGAAGCTTGAGGAGATGCAGATCCAGATGGCGAGGAATGCCGCAGATACCATCAACGGTTTAAAAACCGAGGCGGCGGCAGTGGAATATCTCACCTACGCCAACGAGCAGCTGCGCAATGCGGCCCTGGGGGCAGCGGAAGCGGAACTGGAAGCCGCCGTGGTGAACGCCAGAAGGCGGGGCGGCAGCCAGGCGGAAGCGGCCGAACAGATTTACCAGGGGTACCAGACAGCAAAACAGATGGCCGGAAAAGTGGACTTTTCTTTCAGTCCCTCCTCCTCTCCTGCCGCGAAGACGGAAACCCCGAAAAAAGAAACCTCCTCCAATCCCTTGGACGCCTACAACAGGGAAAAATCCCTCCTGGAACACATGCTTGCCATGGACCAGATTTCCAAGGCACAGTACTACGAAAGGCTGCTTGCCCTGGCGAGAAGTTCTTTCGAGGGCGATGAGGAACATCAGGACCAGATCTGGGACGCCGAGGAATCCTACCACGACTATCTGGAATCCATTAAGGAAACCTACAACTGGATTGAAATCTTCCTTGAGAATCTCTCCCGGAAAACTTCCGCACTGATCGACAAAGCGGGCAAATTCATTTCCTGGTCCAAGAAGAACGCCATGATCAACCGGGCAGTGAAGGCCACGGACAGGCAGATCGCGGGGCAGAACAGCGCCTATGTCTACTATGCGGAAAAAGCGAGACGGGTAGGGTTAAGCAACTCCTACATCAATAAAATCCAGAACGGCACGCTCACCATGGAAGACATGCAGAACGAATCCCTGTCAGGCAAAATCGAGAAATACCAGGAGTGGTATGAAAAAATGACCGCCTGTGCGGACACCGTCTCGGAGCTTTATGACCAGGAGCGCGACCTCATCCGGCAGAAGCTTGACAATGTGCTGGAACATTACGGCGACCTGGATTCCTACATGTCCTCCATTGTATCAAAGATGGACAGCTTCATCTCCCTGACTGACGACATGGGCAGGCGCAGCTCCCTCTCCGACCTTCTGGAGCAGTTTGCCGCCTTTTACATTTTTCTGCACCCCGCCAGAATACAGGACGATGCAATTACTATCCCGCTTCCCGTACTGTGGCGGTCTGCAGAGGCCGGAAATAAAAAAAGACAACCTACACACCACAAATTTAAAAGGAGGAAAATCTATGGATGATTCTTTGATGGAAGTTCTGGAAAGTTCCGAAACCCAGGGGACAAAAGCCAGTACACCCAAAAAACAGAAACACGTTTCTTTCGACTGGGCCTCCCGCTTCCTGGATATCGCCGGTCTTCTGGAATACCTGAAAGTGATCCCGGAAGAAGCCATGAAGGTGGATGCCGCCATGACGCAGTTAAGCCAGTCCAGCGGTGCATCCGCTTCCGAGCTTCAGGCTTACTTTGGAGAGACCGCGAAAAGCGCACAGAAATACGGCATCTCTGTCAGTGACCTGGTGGGCATTACCGCCGAGTGGAGTCGGATGGGCTACGGTCTGCCGGATGCCAGGGCGCTGGCTGAGGCTGCCGCCTTATACAGCCACATCACAGGCATGGATCCTGGCGCATCCAGTGAGGCACTGGCTTCCACCATGCAGGGGCTGCATCTGGAAGCCGGGGAGGCCATGCAGCTTCTTGACATGATGGCCAGGGCAGGTAACGACCTTTCTGTCGACCCCGCCGGAATCGGCAGGGCATTGCAGGAAAGCGCGGCCTCTTTCCGCGCCGCAGACACTGACCTCTCACAGACCATCGCCCTGGTTGCCGGGGCTGACAGTGTCATTGCCGATCCCGGCACAGTCTCTGATTTATGGAATGCCGTGGAAACCCACATATACGGCACAAGGCAGGAGCTTGAGGCGGCAGGGACAGAGACTGACGGGATGTTATCATCTGCCGCACAGTTAAGGGATCTGGTGCAGGATCTGACAGGCTTTGATATCATGGCTGACGCATCCGGCACACAGCTCAGGGATCTCTACAGCATCGTTGTGGGGATCGGGCAGGAATGGCAGAACCTCTCCGCCTCCGAACAGGGCTGGCTTCTGGATGCCCTGGCCGGTTCCCGGGGAGACGCCCTCGGCTCTGTGCTGGACAATGTCTCCCGGATTGAAGACGCCTACCAGTCAATGGGGAAATCTTCCGGGGCCGCACTAAAAGCACAGGAGAAATATGAACAGGGCATCCAGTATTCCCTTGACCGTCTGGAAGCATCTTTCCAGCAGTTCGCGGACACGCTTTCGGGCGACGGCTTGTTAAAGGGAGTTCTGGATTTCGGGAACGGCGCGGTGAACTTGCTAGACTTCATTACCGACAAGCTCGGTGTTTTAGGGACACTGGGTACGATCGGCGGTGCTGTCGCCGGCGCCAAGGGAGCAGGGTTAACGTAACGTTACATGTCATAGTTTACAGGCCCTTCTACATAAGGTCATATCAATAAGCCATATGACGGAATAGAGATGTTCTTCGATTTGATGCTGCTCATCGGGAAGACTGCTCCCCGGATTTTTATCCGGAACATGTCGAATATCGGGGGAAGCCGTAAGCCTGGAAAGGTATCATCATGGCAAATCCATGATGCACTAAGCACAGTTTTCTGTGTAAAAATGGTAATCCCGACACGGTATATGTAACAGGGAAAGTGTGATTTCCAGATATGCCGTGCGAGAGGCTGACAAGACACGGTAACCCACAGGCTTAATTATGGGATGCTGCAAGATACATGATCCGTAACCTGGGCGAAAGGCCCTGAGAAGCGAATAGGGATGCAGACAGTAGTTCCTACTGCCCTACTTAGTACATATCACACAGATCCGTTGATGGCTTGGAATAACATGACGGATGAAGAAGAAATACCTGAAGCATTATTTTACAAAATCAAAAGCTGGACGGCTGGATGATACAGCCTCTGAATGAATGGATGGAAGACACAGGAATGCCTTACATAAGCAGAGAACCGCCTGCGCAGGACGGCTTCGGCAGTCTTCCGGGCAGACGGCTTATCTACGTTTTATGGCTTCCATTTATGCCCGCAGCCAGCACAGCGGTTCACAGTCCTCCCGGAACCCACAAAGCCTGTCAAGAGGGAAAAGCCCCTCTGCCCTGCAGTGATGTTTGTAGAGCCGCATCTGGGACATTTCACAGTGTTGGCTGCCTGCGCACGGTTGTTTTCCTGCTGTTGTACCTGGATTCGGAATTGGGACATTTTGGATTCGTACTCAATGATATTATTTTCGTAAAGATCGCTCATTGCCTTAAGAAGCCGTTTATCCTTTGAAAACGCAGTAATCGTCAAAATATCAACTATTTTCATACTTTCAGAAATATCAACTATATTAGTCGAATTACAACGCTTGCATATATTTTTTTCCGTGTCAAAATCATTACGATTCCCCGTGGAACAATCAATACACCATAGTCCCATTATGTTATATAGCCCCTCTACTTTCTAAATTTATTCCAAGTAATTAAAGTAGAGTATACCATTTTTTTCTTTTGTTGTAAACTATGATAAAAATGGTTCCGCTACAACATTTTGGGATGCATTCGAAAATAAAAATATTGCAATAACCGACGATTTTAAATCTTTCGCAACATCTATTGATAAAATCACAAAAAATGACATAGCCAACGGTTGGGTTGCCTACGCCCAAAGTATCGGGAATACAGACAAGGAATTACTCAAGTTTTTATCAGATGTAGACAATAACAAACGACAAATATCTGATATTGACACTTACATACAGTCTGCTACCCAATCCACCTCTCAATTCGCCACCTCCCTCAAAAACATAGCCGTCAATG
>CBCOZL010000074.1:0-4063 GCA_965114645.1 uncultured Lachnospiraceae bacterium
ATGTGATATGCTTGTCTTGTTGTCATACCCAGTCCGGCAACGGAAAGGGGGTGAAACAATGTATGAAGTGTTTTTATCCATTTTAGCTACTGCCGTGGGTGGTGTGATCTGCCATTACATCATCAAATGGTTAGACAGTGGCGGCAATGATGACAACTAGCCTCGGACTGGTTCCCCGTAAAGGAACAAGAAACCCTCAGAGCGGCCACTCTGGGGGTTTCGTTTTGGTGAAACAAATGCACGATATAGCTTTTATCCATTTTGCCTACTGGCATTATAGCATATGCAGAAACAGTTTGCAAGATACGCAGTCAAAGAAAACAGCATACTAATGGTGCCGGTCTAGCCAGTCTTGGTAACTGATAATTCCGCGCTGTTAATCCGTCCGTGTTCTTCTTCGTAACTGCGTATATAATCTTTTAGTATTGTGTCGCTCAGATTCCCGCGGGATCTGTTTTGAGTTTTAGCTATGATATCTAACTTGTTAAGTGTTTCTTGATCGGTGTATATAACTAATCTCGGTTTTTCCGTGGACATTATTTCCCCCTCAACTTTTTGTTGACAAGGTGTGCACACTTAGTGTATTATTTGATTGAGGTTGCTACGGTGTGCATACCTTAGCGATATTGTTCCTTCTCCGCCGCAGGGCGCACAATACCCCTACCGTATGCCCTGCGGGTCATGGAGATACATAGTCATAATAGCAGAGAAAGTGGAAAAAGGCAAGGGAGCGTGAAAGCATGATAAGACTTTGTGAACTTACGGGACTGTCCCAGGCTGATCTGACTGAGATAACATTTTTCGTCCTGGGAATCCATATAGCGGGTGCTTTTTTCGGGAATGCGCTTTTCTGGACGGCGAAAGAAATTCTCATGCTGTGTGAAAAGCTGATTGATTTTGGAACCGGCCGATTCTTCAGACATATCAGAAAAGGCGGCACAGATGAAGGCAGGGGAGGCGGGAAATTATGATGGGCAGGGAACGCATCTATACACCGGGCAGAATAGATTTCAGTAGTGACAGAACCTACATCTGTACGGTGGTCAGGGAAGATCCCGGAACCGGGGAGCGCGCAAAACGTACCCGGAAGTATTATTCGTCCACGCCGCTCACGGTGGGCGGTCTGTATGTGCACCTGGGGAAAGGCTATCCGGGATGCCAGCGCGTGCTGGATATGAAAGAACGCCCTGACCCGGTATGTGACTGGTAATGATGCCAGTGCCGCTGTCACAGCGGTATCAGACATAGAAGTAACAGGAAAACAGCACATGAAAAGGAAAGGAAAAGGTAAAGGAAATGGAAAAGGTGAGATTTCAGGTGCTCGGGTACCGCAACTTTAAGAAGAAGGCAGACGGGAAGCCGCTGACAGTGCTGACGGCGTTTTACCAGTGTACACCGCAGGACAATGAACGTGGTTCGTTTGGATGTAAGTATACGGATTTCTTCCTGCCGGATGACAAGGTCGGGACGCTCCAGCCTTCCTGTATCGGGCAGGAGTTCATCCCCCAGTACGGGATCAACGGTTTCGGCAAACCCACGCTGGAGGATTTCTCCTTTAAGGAATGGAAGGCATAGGCTGACATGGAAGGGTATGAAACGGTTTACGATCTGGAAGAGCCTGTAGGGGAACCAGAGCCGGAAGAGTTGGAAGCAGAACAGATAGAAACAGAACCTGCAGGGCCGGAACATCTGGAAGAGGAAGCAGAGCAGGAAGAAGACGCAGGGCCGGAACAGCAGGGAGAGGAAGCGGGGCAGAAAGAAAACACGGAGCCGGAAGAAGAGCCGGAAGAGGAGCCGGGGCAGGAAACGGCCAGTGGCAATGACCTGTCAGTCAGTGGAAATGATTCTGCTGCCGGCGGAGATGTGAACGTCTTCCCGGAAGATTATGACCTCTCCGCACCGGAAGGGGAACTTCCGGACACGGAATCCATCGTGCAGGCGGTTGAGAAACAGGGTGATATTATGACAGCGGGTTTCACATGTACATGCTTCATGCTGGGTGTTCTGGCCGGCGCACTGGTGATAACCGGCTTCCGTGTGAGGAGGGTCTGAGATGCTGGAAAGTATGTTAGGACAGTTTGTCACTGTTGCCGGCATGGGCATCGTCACGGGCGGCGGCCTGTGCGGCATTGTGATAATACTCGATTATGTGATCACAAGCGCATTTTCGATGATGAGAGTGAGGTGAGAGGTATGGGTTTGGGTACAACGCTTATGACGCTGGCTCCGAAAGCAGGAGCGGCGTTGCTGTCTGCCGGCGCAGGGGATGCAGCGTTTGATGTGACAACGATCATGGCGGATTCGGTAAAAACTGTCCAGGGACAGGCACTCAGCGTTCTTGCAATCGTAATCCCGGCGATCGTGGTGGTCGTGGGCGCGGTTGTCAGCGCCAAGTTCGGCATCGGCTGGCTTAAGAAGATCAAAGGCTAGCGGCAATAAAAGGGGGCGAGGCATAAGATTGCCCCGCCTCTTTTTTGTACGGAAACTATTTTTTGCGCTGTACCTCATTCCACATGCTGTCAATGCAGGGGCTGGTCTTGCTGTACTCAATGACCTCTGCCTGCCCGGTATGGGGCACCTTAAACCGGCGGGAGATCTTGCGAAGCCGCCTGGCACGTTTCTTCTGCCGCCGGATCTGCTTTGTGGTGGGCGCCTTAACGACCCTGATCTTCGGCTTCCGGCAGAAACCGCGGTAGAGGATGAGCAGAAAATTTGTAACGGCTGTTATTTCGAAAATATGATCCATAAACATGGGACTACTCCTTGTAGTTGTATTATATAAAAATTTTGGCGGAAAGTAAACGGGTGGCTGGAATGAAATTATTGAAACGGGTTCTGTGCATGCTGCTGTGTGTCGTGATCCTGGCGGGAACAGCAGGCACAAAGTACTTTGATGTTAACCACATGGAAAAGGTGGAAGCCGGTGCCATAGTGGTAGCCGGTGGCATTACAATTGCCACTGTAGCGGAGATCTGTCTGTTCGTGGGAACTGTTGCACTGTCTGCTTACGGCATCTGTGAAGGGTATGAAAACCGCGAGGAGATCGCGCGTTTCGGGAAGGAGTTCATTGACAGCTGCAGCGATACTGCAGAAGGCTGGGTCATGCAGTTCGTTGACGCGTCCGGGCAGGACTATGTGTTCGGTTCCGAGGCTCTGGAGCTGGTTCGTGACACGGAATGGTCAGTGATCCAGGGCGGACTCCCGCCGGAGGGTGATCCCAACAAAAAGGATGATAAGGACAAAGACAGGTTCCACATCCCGGGCGATCCCATGACGCACGTTGCCCAGTTCACTGCACTTGGTGCGGCGTGGTTCACCACCAATGCAAAGCAGATCTACCAGGACTGGTGCGACATCCTGGACGGATGGGTGGGAAAAGACACGCCGGTCCCGCAGAACAACGTTCTTGCCAATAACTTTCTTTGCACATTGACGGAAGCTGATATTTCAGAGCAACAGAAAGGCGGATATAATGCGGAGTTTTCACTTTATTCACAGAATAGATGTGATACTTGTGAGCGGGTTGTTTCGGTTGCTTATTCAGGATCTTTTATCTCGGATAATATTCCGGCAATTTATGTTACGATTACATCTAATCGTTATAATCCTGTAGCTTATTCCTTTCTGGCTTTTGATGGTTCTGAATCTATAGGTAATCCATGCAGTATTATAAACTATTCATGCGGTCATCAAAAAGTGTCTGGGAGCTTAGCGTGTTCGGGTAATCCTTTTATATCAAATATTCCTGTTTTTGACGATTTAGATGCGTTGTATGAATATGTTCGGACTGGTCATGGTTACGAAAATGCTTTGAATTATGGTAAGGATTATCGTATTGCCGACTGGCTCCAGCAGGACTGGGCAGGTACCCTGATCGATCCGCTGGTAAACATAGGGCTCACCCTGTCCCAGCTGACTGACGTCATGAAGGCACTGGGACTGAAAACCCTGCAGGGGCTGACCGCGCAGCAGCTCCTTGAACTGCTGAAGAATGTACTTCCACATCTTGATCCGGCGCTCCTTCCCGGCGCGACGCCCACGCCCATCGTGGTTGATCCGGCCG
>CBCOZL010000075.1:0-3954 GCA_965114645.1 uncultured Lachnospiraceae bacterium
TTATACACCAGAGTGTCTCATACGGCATTTTTGTCTAAAAGTTGTAAAGTGGTGTCAGTTCCACACCCTCAAAATTATCTGCAAGGCAGACAGTCATAAAATCATCGTCCATATATCGGAGTGATTTCAAACGCTCTAAGTCCTGTAGATGTGTCTGCTCCGTTGTATTCAATAATATCACCTTCTTCCGCTGATATTATTATACATCAGGCAATTCCCTTTGAAAACTGAATTTTTCCATCACTCCTGCCGCTAATAATTCACCCCGTTCACTGCCAGCCTCCCGTCCACAACACCAAAGTTTACGTTCGCCGTTCCTCCGTCTGATATGGAAAAACCTGCCATACTGGGCTGGAAATTCTCTATATCTGCATTTTTCAGCGATTCCAGCAGCTCATCTGTAAACACTGCTTCCGCACCAAGCTTCAAAAACTCCTCTCTGGTCTCTACAATGTCAACGCCAGGCAGCCCCACATAAATCGGAAATGCCGACAGTTCAGAAAACGCTTCCAGATCTTTTTGGGAAGCTGCCGTCTGTACTTTCCCTGCAAATTCCTTTGCCGCCCCGCTGTCAACCGCAAAATTATCCTCGTACCCGGCCTGCGCCGCCTCTGATCCCCCAGATTCCGCTTTTGCTTCTGCCTCCGATTCTACGGGTTCCACTTTCGCGCCTTCTTCCGATTCCACGGGTTCCGCTTTCGCTCCCTCCTCCGATTCTACGGGTTCCACTTTTGCCTCCGTCTCTGCCGGATCTGCACCGATCTCAAATGTAATCTCTCCCGATGAGCCAGGCGCAATTTCGTATTTCTCAAAAACGATGACCGGGCGATTGTTTTCATTGATATAAAATTTTACATCTTCCGAAATGCCTGTAAAACCGCCTTCCTTCTCGGTGAAAAATACATCTCCCGCCTTTTGTCTTTCGGCCATCTGCTCCCGGATGCTCTCATTGACCAGTTTCACATAGTCGCTGCCCAGCATATCTTTTAAGGTTACCATTTTTCCCGATTTTAAATCCAGATTATAATATCTCGACTCATTGTAGGCGCCTGTCCAGTTTTCTGATCCTCTTACCACAAAGGAAAGATACGCATCGCTCTGCTGCTTAATCTCATAACCTACCGTAATTTTTATGTTGTGCTCCGCCCATTCCTCCAGCGTTCCTCCCGTTTCCAGAAATGCCGTCCGATATTCCTCCGCACGCTGCAGAGCTTCGTCCGCATACCGATTACAACTGGCAAGAATTTCCTGGTTAACCGCATCCACCTCTATTCCCGTGTCCTGTGCAATCATCTCAATCGTGGGAATCTCCACAGACACTGCGATCTCATCCTTCTCTGTCTCGTAAGCGCGGAATGTCAGTATTCTGGCCAGCCCTCCGATCACGGGAATCTGCCCAGCTTCCTGCGCAAATACCTGGCTCGTATTTAATGCTGCGGTAAACAGGACACATGCCGCCGCTGCCGCCGCGCCCATACCGCGTATCGCTCGTTTAAATCTCATGCTCTGCTCCTCCTTTCTTTTTTCCTCCTGCTGTGCCCTCGACTTTTGTATCTCCTGCTGTACCCGGATGTGCAGTTCCCCCGGTATCGCAATCTGATCATATCTTTCTTTCATCCTCTCCAATTTACTCATAGGTCCGCCTCCTGCATATTCTCTTTCAACTGCTTTAAGCCACGATATAGTTTTGTTTTCACCGTATTCAAATTCAGCCCCATAATAGAGGAAATTTCCTTCAAAGTCATCTCCTCAAAAAATCGAAGTCTGATAATTCCCTGTACATCAAGATCCAGCTTATCCAATTCCTTTTCTATATCATCTTCCTGCTCATACGCCCTTTCAAAGCAGGCTTCCTCACCCGCCGGTTCCTCACCAACAGGCAGTACCTTCTTTCTTCTTTTCAGCAGGCTCAGACATTCATTGACCAGAATTTTATAAAACCAGGTCTTGACCGCATCTTCGTTCTTTATGCTCCCATATGCCTCGAGCGCCTTACAGACCGCATTTTGAACCGCGTCAAGAGCATCCTCCTGATGCCTGGTATAACTGTAAGCCACTCTATAAAACCGATCCTGATTTTCAAGGATATATTGGATTAATCGTTCGTATAATATTTGTTTCATAGCAGCTATGCACCTTTCCGTTTTGTCCTTTTACTGTATAGACTTTTCTGGTGTCTGAAAAGTTTCAAAAAAAGAAAAGTACCAAACATTTTGTCTGATACTTTTTCCGATATTCATTCAGAGGAACCCGGCACATATCGGTTGTAAATTTCCACATGGTCGTATATACACCGCCAGCCGCTGGTTGAGCCCGCAGTGACACAGATATACGGCGTCCCGTCCGCAAACGTCTCGTAACTGACAGCGCAGTTTTTGGACTGGACAATATAACCCGTCTTGGCGCAGAGCACTTCGCCGCCTGTATCCTTGTCCTCAATCTTGCGCAAAAACCAGTTGGAAATTTCAATCCCGTCAGGATGTTCCTCCGTGGGTTTCGTGGTGTAAATATGCTTCGACATCACTTCCCTGCATAAGTCGTTCTCCACTGCCGCCTTCATAATAACCGCCATATCATAAACCGTGCTGTAATGCGCTTCGTCATAAAGCCCCACACAGTTGGTAAAATGCGTGCTGTCCGCTATGCCAAGTTCCACAAGCTTCTGGTTCATCATCTCCACAAAAGCTTCCTGCGAACCGGCCACATAAATGGCAAGCCCCAGCGCGGCATCACCGCCGGAATGCATGGCTGTCCCGTAAAAAAGATCCCGCACCGGCACCTTTTCCCCATCCAGAAAACCAACCGAACTACAGTCATTTACATAAGCATAATCCGTAATCTCCAGCGTCATCGTGAACGTATCATCAAGCTTCTCCTCCGGGATATTTTCCGCCGCGACAAGAACCGTCAGGACTTTTGTCATGGATGCCGGCAGGATTCTCTCCCTGGCGCTCTTGGATGCTATGATCGTATCCGCACTCTCATCCACCAGAATCGCATGCGTACTGATGACATCTGCACTGTCAATGACCGTCGTTTCCTCTGTCTCATCAAAACAGTAGGAGGTAAGTTCTTCTTCCGATTCTGTCTCCTCTGTTTCGGACTTTCTGAGGTCTTCTTCCTTAATGCTTTCTTTTATTTTTTCTATCTGCAGCCAGTCCGGCTGCTCTATCGCTTCCACTGCCTGATCCTGGCTGGCGTTCTCCTCTTCCTTCGCTTTCCTGCCGGATTTTACGGCAGTACCGATCAGAATCACGACCACGCCGAACACGACAAAAAACAGAATCCGCTGGATCATACGCCGTCTTCTCATGCGGCGCTGCCTCTCCCGGCGCATCCGCTGCCTTCTCTCGTAACGGGCGCGGTATTCCCTCTCTTCGTCCGGGTCTGTCTCTTCAAAATAAGGTTCCGTCATTAATGCTGCCTCCAAATCTCCTTTCCTGTCTGCTGGTGGTTTATAAGAAGCCATGAATCTATTCTGATTTATGTTTTGGACAGCAGGTGCACAACTTCCATATGTTCATCATTGTCCAAATTCAAGTCCATATCTTCTTCAATAATTGGAAGTCTGAATTTAATAGATTTCAGCCACTGTCCATTGGACTGTCTGTCCTCATATATCTGTATTTCGGAAATCAATGCTTTCATAAGCTGCCGCCGTTCTATCTCGTTCATCACAGCATACAGCTTTTTATGTATAAATTTTGATTTTTTCTGTAGAATCCTTTTTCTCCATACCCATAATCCCCACTTCATAATTTGTGCCTGCACTTTTATTCGTCTGTTCCCATTTGCGGCAGTCTCGATGTATTTAAAGAACCCATGATCTGCATCTGCCGCACAGCTAAATCATGCAACAAAATCAACCTCTCCGACTGCTGCTTACCCTGCTCAATCAATATCGCATTGTAGCTCTCCATATTTGCAAGAACCAATAATTGATTGAGTGTTGCA
>CBCOZL010000076.1:0-3195 GCA_965114645.1 uncultured Lachnospiraceae bacterium
ATTTGCCCTCCCCCTGCATAGCAGGGGGTTTATTTTTGTCTGTGACACAAAAAAGAATATCGGCTGATTACTGCATCAACCGATATATCCTACGAACTTATAATGTATCTTGATATCCCTTACTTTCTGCCCGTCCTCGATATGTACCTCACCAACTTCTATTTTGTCAATCAGTCTCAGAAGCATCTCACGGTCGAGCGTGTCAATATCCTGATACTGGCGGATTAGTGAAATCCATTCCTGCACTTCATTTTTCACCGTCTGCATTTCCGCAAGCCGCGCTTCCAATTCCCGCCGCTTTGCGGCATTTTCCGTCCGTTCTTTCTGATAGCCGCCCAGAAGCTCCGCACACAGTTCGCCCGGTATCGAGCCGTTTACCTTGTCTTCATAGGCGCTCCTTATCAGCCTGTCAAGTTCCGCCGCACGCTTCTCCAATGACCTCATGGACTTCTGTATGGCAGAAAGCTCTGCCTGTCCCTGTTTCTGCCTGCGCTCCATCAGACGCTGTGCAATCTCTTTCTCATGGTAGCAGACCTCCTTCGCTTTAGCCCATATGTCGTTTAGAAGCAGTTCGTACAAAACCCCAAGGGGTATGCTATGCGTGGAACAGGCGGTCCGCCCGGAACGTGAATAGCTTCCGCACAAGTATTTTTCGTACAGAGCCGTGGCGCCGTTTTTCAGCCTCCGCCGCTCTATCTGGTACCTCATTGCAAAACCGCAATCGGCACAGCACAGCAGGCCGCTGAACAGGCTGGTCTCTTTCATGCTGTTCTGACGAGGGCGGCTCTGCGCCTTGTCTATCAGTCGGCACTGTTCCCAAACATCCATGCTGATGATAGGCTCATGGGTATTTTCCACCCGTATCCATTCATCTTTAGGCACGGCAGTCATTCGGCGGTCTTTGTATGAAAATATCTCTTTCTTATGTTGTACCATGTTTCCGATATACGCCTCGTTGCGGAGCAGCTGGGTCACTGCGCTTGTGCTCCATTTCCCGTTGCCTTTCCATGAGTTGCCTGTTTTCCCGGAAGTCTGGCAGTAGTATTCCCTCGGCGGGAGCACGCCCTCCTCATTGAGCGTTATGGCAATCCTGCGGTAGCCAAGCCCCTCACAGCGCATCTGGAAAATGCGGCGGACTACGGCGGCGGCAGGTTCGTCAATGACGAACTTGTGGCGGTCATCGGGGGATTTCATATAGCCAAACGGTGCAAATGCCCCGATGAATTTTCCGCTTCTGCATGAAGTGTTCATTGCGGAACGGATTTTCCGGCTGATATCCCTCGAATAATGCTCGTTAAAGATATTGCGGAACGCTATGAATATCTCGTCATTATTGCCGCGGTTCAGGCTGTCAACATTGTCATTGACAGCGATAAAGCGGCATCCGAGGGCAGGAAATTCCAGTTCCGTGTACTGGCCGACTTCAAGGTAATTCCGCCCGAAACGTGACAGGTCTTTTACAACCACAAGGTTTATCTCCCTGCTGCGCACCTTTTCCATCATTTCATTAAAAGCCGGGCGTCTGTCAAAGTTCGTGCCTGTATAGCCGTCGTCCTTATATACTTCGGCAAGGTTCCAGCCATGCTCGGCGACATATCTTGTCAGCATTTCCACCTGTGTTTCGATGCTTGCGGAGTCGCCCCGCTGTTCGTCCTCTTTTGACAGCCTCGCATAGACGGCGGCGTTATAAATCTTTTCTTCCTGCATATGGCAAGCCCCCTTTCAGGTCAGCTCCCGGCTGCGTCTCTGGCGCAGCTTTTCCCATAATGTTTCATCACACGGGATTCCAGAAGGCTTTCAGACAGCGCCTGAAAATCCCCCCTGCCAGCATAGATGCTGTGTACCCGGTAAAGGACACCGCCGATTTTCTTCTCCATGCAGTCATTCAGCCTTTTTACGTCCCTGCCGCCTCCGGGCAGGAAACGCAACGCTGTGGGGCGGCGGCTTCCCGGCTCAGGGAAAAGGGATGGTATCAGAAACTTTATTCCCTTTAATGCAGGGCGGTTCATATAAAACGGCCTGCATGTTTCCAGTCCTGCCAGATTTTTGATTGTCTTTGCAACATCAGTCTTTTTCACATCACAGCGATATATAAATGGGTACATCCTTTTTACCTCCTCTGGCATGAAAATCTTTATCGTTATATCTGCACAAACCGGGCAGACTGGTCTGACGTTTGAGCAGATGCGGCTTTCCGGCATCCGCCGGGGCGGTTTAACTGCCGCCCCCGGGAACCTTCATCAGACACATTCAGCCAGTATCCGGCGCAGCTCTTCGCAGTCACTGCCTGAAGCAGCTGATTTTATCCAGTCATCCACAGACTCCTCTCTGCCATCGCTGAAACGTATCACAGGGCCATCCCCGCCTTCTTCATAGGACCCGAAATATGTACATTCGTCGAACACATACTCTGGTGAGAACGGCAGAAGTTCCTTCGTCCGGCAGTTTAAGACACCGTTCTCCAACGGCATAAACCCGTGGAAGTAGCTGAGACTGGCCTTTTTTGCAAAGAGGCGCAGCCAGAACTCGACTTCATCTGCATATTCGGCAAAGCCGGCAAATGATACTGACTGATGTGGTGATAATGTGTCGATAATGGGCCAGAGATTACAGGTATAGGTGCCTATGTCCGACTCGCCATCGTAGATACCGCTTCTGTCAGCCACATAGAGCATGACATCATACCTGTCAGGACCCTGTAAGCCGGATTCATTGCATTCATACCTGTTCCTGCCAGCAACCAGCCTTATATGGCAGAGGGCCATCATGAGCTTTGCTACCTGACAGGCTGTAAGTTCCTCCGGCAGCGGCACCGGCAGGGAACCTTTATCCAGTCTTCCGTTAAACTCCCTGAATGTGTCAGCCGTTTTCTGGAGCAGCCCATTGGCCGCCTCTTCCGGTGCAGGCAGGTTATCCTTATCAAGGCTGTCAAGATAGTCTGCTGTCGCCGCTGCGGTAAGCATGTCTGCTATCTCGATATAGTATCTTCTCTGACAGCGCAGCACTTTATAAATCGTGTCTTTTGATATCCTCCCTGCATCCAGCTGTGCAGCCTGCCCGTTAGTTAAAATGTCTGTGTTTGTTGTTGTCATACGCTTATGACTCCTTTCGCATTGAAATGTATTTGTTTTTGGTTACATTGTGTTGAGCGACAAATTCTCATCTCCACCAACAGCACATTATTATCGCCACAAG
>CBCOZL010000077.1:0-2913 GCA_965114645.1 uncultured Lachnospiraceae bacterium
AAAGAATAAGTCTGTAAGCTGTTTTTCTTGCTTACAAACTTATTATACGAGGAGCCTATAAACATGATATTAATACAGGGGAAAGGTGTTTCAAAGGGCGTTGCGAACGGCCCGGTTTATTTCTCTCAACGGCCTGCAATTACAATTACGGATACGCCTGCGTCAAATATGGAAACGGAAAAAGAACGTATTGCGGCAGCCCAGGAAAAGGCAATTACGCAGCTGAATGCGCTGGCGGAAAAGGTCCGGCAGGAGTCGGGGGATGAAACCGCGCTTCTCTTTGAGACACATGCCATGTTTGTCGAGGATGAGGACTATGTGGAATGCATGATGGATACATTGACAGAGGAAAAGTGTACGGCGGAACGGGCGGTGGAAATTGCCGGTGAAAAATTTGCGGATATGCTCGCTGCTATGGATGATGCTTATATGCAGGCAAGGGCGGCAGACATCAAGGATGTGACTCGCCGTATACTTAATAACCTTATGGGAATTGTGGAGGGCGGCATTGACTCGGAAGTGCCGGTAATACTGGCTGCCGATGATCTGGCGCCGTCAGAAACAATTCAACTGGATAAAAGTAAAATCCTTGGATTTATTACCCAGGGCGGATCGGACAACAGCCATACAGCTATTCTGGCCCGTACAATGGGAATCCCGGCCATCTCCGGGCTGGGAGATGCGCTGAAGCCGGAGCTTGGCGGGCGGATGGCATATATTGATGGGGAAACCGGGCAGGTAGCTGTTGAGCCGGACGATATTACGCAGGCGGCATTTTAGGCAAAATATGAGAAGCAGCAGGAGATGAAAGAACTGCTGCAGACCATGAAGGGACAGGAAGATGTGACATTGGATGGCCAGAAAGTGATGCTTTACTGCAATATTGGCTCGCCGGAAGACATAGCCCGCTGTTTTGTCCAATGATGGACGGGGGATCGGTCTGTTCCGCTCGGAGTTTCTGTATCTTGCTTCTGACGATTATCCGTCTGAGGAATCTCAGTTTCAGGCATACAAGGAAGCGGCGACTGCAATGGAAGGCCGGAGAGTGGTCATCCGTACTTTGGACATTGGGGCAGATAAGCAGGTGGGGTATTTCGGCCTCCAGAAGGAAGAGAACCCGGCGCTTGGCGTGCGTGCGATCCGCATCTGTCTGAACCGGCCCGAAGTATTCCGCACGCAGCTGCGTGCTCTGTACCGGGCTTCCGCATATGGCAAGATTGCGATTATGTTCCCGATGATTACTTCCGTGTGGGAAGTGAAAGAATGTAAACGGGCATGCCAGAAAGTAATGGCGGAGCTGGATGCGGAGGGCATTCCTTACAGAAAAGACACGGAACTTGGCATTATGATTGAGACACCGGCTTCTGTTTTTGTTGCGGAAGAGCTGGCAAAGGAAGTTGACTTTTTCTCTGTTGGAACCAACGACCTGACACAGTATACGCTTGCATGCGACCGACAGACAAATGATCTGGGCAAGTTTTTTGATCCACATCATCCGGCGGTTCTGCGCGCCTTGAAGATTGCTGCGGACGCTGCGCATAAAGCGGGCATTTGGATTGGGATCTGCGGGGAACTGGGGGCAGATCTGTCATTGCTGGAAACTTTTCTGGCAATTGGTATTGATGAACTGTCAGTATCGCCTACTTCGGTATTGCCGCTTCGGGCTAAAATCCGCAGCTCTATTGCGAAAACGTGTAACCTGGAATTGTTAGAGTGCTAAATAGAACATAACAAAAAATGAAAGCGAGAGCATCGTTGAAACAGATGGATGCTTTCGCTTTCATTTTTGTACCAGTTAGGTTTGGTTATCCCGTATATTCAACTGGGAGAGTGTGGGAGAATTATTTTGCACAGTCAAATCCCGGATTGAATGCGTAGAAATTCTTCTCGTTCAAGCGATCCTGCACGATGCGGAGGGCTTCACCAAACCTCTGGAAGTGCACGATTTCCCTTGCGCGTAGAAACTTAATCGGTTCGTACACATCGGGTTCATCTTTCACAAGACGAAGGATATTGTCGTAAGTGGAACGGGCTTTCTGCTCTGCTGCAATCATATAAGAACAACTTTTGGTTAAAAGTTCCAGTGAATTTCGATCGGAACATCTTTTGTTCCCGGTATACGTTTTCCGACAGATATATAATCAATCAGAGTTTCCACCATTTCACGGGTAAGGTGTTCCAAGTTGGTGTATTGCTCGATCAGTTCACGGCGGTTATCACCAGCCGCAATTTTTTCTTCGATTTCGGATAACTGCTTTTCACCATCTGTGACTACATGCTCCAAACGGTCGCGCTCTGTGGTAAAATCCTTAGACATTTCCACATAATCACTTTCAGATAGCAACCCCTTTACCTTATCCATGTAAAGCTCCCGAATACCTTTTGCATATTCCGCAATCTTTTTTTCATAGACTGCTATATCAGAAAGCAGACGTTTTTTTTGTTCCTGCAAGTTATCACAAAATTGTATGTTCTGTTCTAACTCGTCTTTGTCAAGATATTCCGCTGCTAAATGGTTAAGCTCGTCAATCACTAGCTGTTCCAATTTATCAACGGAGATAAAGGAACCGATACAGGCATCCTTTGACACATGGCGGTTTGAGCATTTCAGATAATGTCTGCCGTGATTTTTGGAAGAACGCATTGTATAGCCGCAGTTGGCACACCGGGCTTTTCTTGCGAACAAACCTATTGTGCCAATGTCAAAGGGTTTTGCCTTCTGTGAGACTAACGATTGTACTCTGTTCCATAGCTCACGGTCAATGATCGGCTCGTGGGTTCCCTCGACAATGTACCATTCGCTTTTAGGGCGTGGCTTATTCTGCTTTGTTTTATACGATACGCTGCCGTATTTGCCCTGTACCATATTTCCGATATAGATTTCGTTTACCAGCATATCAGAGATAGCAAAGT
>CBCOZL010000078.1:0-2884 GCA_965114645.1 uncultured Lachnospiraceae bacterium
AAGTATTTTCTAATATTTTTTATTTTTCTTAAGTTGACGACATTGCCCGCATAGCGGGTGGTTTAACGTTGAGCACATTTCCGTTTCTCTGTTGAGAAACTCCAATGCACTCAACAGGGTCTATCCGACCCACAATGAAAGAGGATGTCCAAAAACCGTTTTCTTCGGACATCCTCCCGCTTATCATTCAATAAGTCTGCATTTATTTACATGCTGCGCCGATTGCTGCAAGGAAGTCCTCTACGCTTGTAGAACCGTTTGACACGCCCTGAATTTCAGTCTCAACCGCTGTCTTGAATGCGGAAGGTCCACAGTCGTTAATCGGTGTACCCGATATACTGCTTGCATTCCTCAAAATCTCCATCACCTGTTTCTGCAGCTCCGTCTCACTGCCGGTCAGATACGGTGTCTGATCCTGTGCAGAAAGGCCCACGCCATTCTCCCAGCCATACTTGGAAAGTTTGTCCGGCTGATACATATAATTGAGGAATTTAACCGCCTCATCCTTTACTTTAGAATCTGCAGATACCGCATAGCCGCCGCCATTCCATGCTGCAATATCATTTGCACCGCCTTTTCCGCCTTCTACAACCGGCATCGTAAACGCCCGGATGTTTTCGCGGATCTCCGGAGCAATATCCTCATTTAAAGCCATCGAACAGTCCCAGCTTCCCATGCAGTACATTGCCGCCTGGCCGTTGGTAAACAGATTCATTGTTGTCCCGTAGTCTTGAGAATCATATCCGATCTGAAACATTCCCGCATCTGCGGAATTTACAAGAATCTGTGTTGCCTGCTTGATCTCCGGCGCACTGAAATCTCCTGTAGCAACCGCGTTGCTGACAATATCCGCATAGTTGATCCCGGCAACCTGTACCAGAATGTCTGTAAGGAAACATGCCATCGGCCAGCCGTCTCCGCCGTCCATTGCCACCGGCGTAAATCCTGCCGCCTTGATATCCGCACAGAGTGTCATCAGATCTTCATAAGAAGCGGGGACTTCCCAGCCGTTATCTTCAAACATCTTCTGATTGTAGTAAAACAGCATGATATCCGTATTTCTCGGCAGTCCATACAACTTACCGTTCTTTTTGAAGCCATCCAGGGATCCGGCTATAAATCCGTAATCCGCATAGTCTTCTTCATTCAGTTCCGCCAAAACACCGGCATCCAGAACTTCATCAAGAAAAGAGGGCTGTCCCCAGATACTGACAACATCAAGCATGCCATCCATCGCATAAGCTTTAAATTTTGTCTTGTATGCCTCCTCGTCAAGCGCCTCCACCTCAATTGTGACGTTGGCGTTAGCCGCCATATACTCATCAATGATCGTCTGTTCTACCAGCCCCTGCCCGTTCTTTCTGTTAGGCAGATTGGAAAACAGCTTGATGGTAACTTCTCCTGCCTCATCTGCATCATCCGCCGATGCCGCAGCGCTCTCCTCTTCCGCCGGCTGATTCTGTGCATTGCCGGAGTCCTGTGTGCTGCCTTTTTCACTGCCGCAGCCGGCAAGCATGGACGCCGTCATTGCCACTGTGAGTAATGTCGCAATCACTTTTTTCTTCATCTCTTATCCTCCCGTTTCCTGTTGTGTGTTGATGATTTTATCCTACCATTCCCGCAAATGGGTTCACAGATATCTATCTTTCAAAATGGTGGAATATTTTCATTTTTCGAGACATAAAAAAGGGATCGCAAAAACGACCCCTTAAACCTCAGCTCTATCCGTTCACATCGACATTTCAAATTTTCTTTCAAAGAAAAAAGCGCATGTCCATACGCTTTCGCCCTTACCGCACCTCGATCGCTTGCGAAACCGTATCCCGTTTCGCCACATACAAGGGAAAATCATTGCCGTTGTAATCCGTGTCAGACATGGTGACCTCCACACGCACCGACTCGTATGCCAGCTCCGGCAGATTGTTTTCCTTGCTCAGATGCCCAAGCACAATGGCCTGCATATTGTCATGCAGAAGGCGGCTCAAAAGCTTTCCCGCCGTCTCATTAGACAGATGCCCTCTCTCCCCCAGAATCCGCTGCTTCAGATAATAGGGATAAGGTCCCACCTGCAGCATATGCACATCGTGATTTGCTTCCAGATACAAAAGATCCAGATTCCGCAGGCACTCCACGGTATAGTCCGTATAGCAGCCCAGATCCGTGAGAATCCCGATCCGCCGCCCGTCATGGCTGATCCTGTAGGCCACCGGGTCGGAGGCATCGTGGGAGGTGCGCATGGGATACAGGGAGAGATCCTTGATGATACATTTCTCATCCGGCGTAATAACCCGAAAGAGCGACTCGTCAATCTTCCCCAGGGACGAAGTATGCCTGATAGCTTCCATCGTCCCTTTCGTCGCGTAGACCGGCACCCCGTACTTTCTGGTAAGCACCCCCAGTCCGCTGATATGATCCGCATGCTCATGGGTAATACAGATCGCATCAATGTCTCTCATGGTCAGTCCCAGCTCCGCAAGTCCTGCCTCCGTCCGCTTCCCGCTGATTCCCACATCCACCAGGAGATGAGTGGTATCGCTGCCCACATAGACACAGTTTCCGCTGCTGCCGCTGGCAATACTGCACAGTCTCATAATTATGTAAACCTTTTGCGGCCATGTTTCGCAGCCGCTTCCTTCACTCTTATTTTTTCCAGTAAATCTCGATCACATCGCCGCTCTTGATGCTCTCCATATACTGTGCACCCCTGCCGTTTAAGTTCGTCACGATACCGCTTCCCTCCGGCTTGGACAGATCAAAATCAATATACTCGAACACATCCACAAACACATAGTTTTTCTTGCCTTCCAGCCTGACCGGGCTGCCGTTTACCATCACGTTGATGGGAACCGGCGCATTTTTGTTCAGAAGTTCTTCCCTGCGCCTC
>CBCOZL010000079.1:0-2849 GCA_965114645.1 uncultured Lachnospiraceae bacterium
GGGCGGGCTTAGAGCCCGCGTCCCGAGCCACCCGTTTTACGGGTGGGGGCGACTTTTTTATTTTCTTTTGCTTGAGTACATTGGCTTTCTGGATTACGGAGATCGGAAACTTTTTTCACGCCATAAGCGTAGTGATCATGGTAATGAGCGGAGGTATATTTCCAGTATCGGTGTTTGGCAGCACCTATGAAAGTATCAGCAGATATATACCGCTGACATATACCATCAACTATCCGATTCAGATTTTGTCAGGGGCAGCAGGAATCGCGGAAACTGTGGAAGTGCTCTGTATACAGCTTATCTGGATTTTCCTTTTAGCGGTATTAGGAAGATGCAGCTGGCATTTGGGATTAAAAAAATATGTTGCGGTGGGTGGATAAGATGATAAATAAGTGTGCTTTTATGCGGCGCTGCTGTGGTGATGACAGATGAAAGAGAGATTGCATGAATTGAAATGGTATGTCAGGGTGGCAGTTCATTTTGGAAAGCTTTCCCTGCAATCCACGATGGAATATCCTCTGAATTTTGTGTCCGGCGTCTGCGTTGAACTTGCCTATATGATGATCAAACTGGTGTATTTGTATGTGGTGGTGTCTTCGGGAATGAAGGTGGGGAGCCTGACAGCAGATATGGTTATCATGTTTGTGGGAACCTACATTTTTATGACGGGAGTCTGGATGTTTTTAAGCGGCGTCAACAGTATTCCAGAACAGGTGATCAAAGGAGATCTGGATCTGCTTATGACAAAACCGGGATCGCTCCAGTTTTTGCAGACATTTGGAAAGTATAACTTTGCGCTGGCGTTTCCCAATGTGACAGTGGGAACAATGTTGATGGCAGAGGGGTGGAAACGATGCGCGATACCGGCGACAATCGGTCATATCGGCGTTTTTGTTCTCTATCTGGCAGCAGGCATTGTCCTGACCTATTCATTTGGATTGATGGCGGCGCTTCTGGTGTTCTGGGTGACTTCCTTACATGCGGTCAGTACACTATACGCCGCCCTTTGGGACTATAACAATATGCCAATGGAACTATATCCGAAAGTGATCAGGCAGATCGGAACCTTCCTTATACCGATTTTTCTGGTGACAAACTGGTCTGGCATGGCGATACTTGGAAGACTGGATCTGTTACAGCTGATTTGGGGAATTGCAGTTTCCGTATTGGCTTTTATATTGTCGAGACTTATGTGGAATGCAGGAATCAGACGGTATACGAGTGCAAATGGATAAAAGATTTTATAGACAGCTTGAGCATTCTTCTTGATTTCATGGGCTGCCATATAATAATTCAGTTGATTTTCGGAGGAAAGCTACTATATAATGGAATAGCGGCAGCATTTTGCATGTGCAGGCAGCAGGATGAAGGATAGTTATTGACAGAACAGAGGACAAGGAGGCTTTACCCTATGAAACAGGATTTGATTGTCATTTTGGATATGGGAAGCACAAATAACACAGTGCTCGCCCGCGAAATACGCGAACTCGGCGTATACAGCGAAATACATCCGCATGACATTACGGTGGATGAGCTGAATGCTTTAAAGAATGTGAAAGGCATTGTATTAAACGGCGGTGAAAACCGCGTGGTTGACGGCAAGGAAGTGGAAGTCAGACCAGAGCTTTACGATATGGGCATTCCGATGATTTCCATAGATTACCCGCAGTCGAAATGCAAGACCCAGCTTACTGAGCTTCCAACGCAGGAAACCTTGAAAAAGTTTGTTTTCGAGGAGTGCAGGGCTGAGGCAAACTGGAACATGAAGAACTTCATTGAAGACCAGGTGGAATTGATCAGACAGCAGGTTGGTGATCGAAAAGTGCTTCTGGCTTTGTCGGGCGGCGTGGACTCTTCCGTTGTAGCGGCAATGCTGATCAAGGCGATTGGACAGCAGCTTGTGTGTGTACATGTCAACCACGGTCTGATGCGCAAAAACGAATCGGAAAGCGTTGTGAAAGTGTTCCGCGATGAATTGCATGCAAACTTGATTTATGTGGATGCCTCTGAGCGTTTCCTTGGTAAACTTGAGAATGTGGCAGACCCGGAACAGAAGCGCAAGATTATTGGCGGTGAGTTTATCCGTGTGTTTGAGGAGGAAGCAAGGAAGCTGGAGGGAATTGATTTCCTTGGACAGGGAACCATCTACCCGGATATTATTGAGAGCGGCACAAAGACGGCAAAAATGGTGAAGTCCCATCACAACGTGGGCGGCCTGCCGGAGGATTTGAAGTTCGAGCTTGTGGAGCCGTTAAAACAGCTTTTTAAAGATGAAGTGCGCGCCTGCGGCGTAGAACTGGGACTGCCGCATGATATGGTGTACAGGCAGCCGTTCCCGGGACCGGGACTTGGGGTGAGATGCCTGGGAGCGATCACCAGAGACAGACTGGAGGCAGTCAGAGAGTCAGATGCGATCCTGCGGGAAGAATTTGCCAAGGCAGGACTGGACAAGAAGGTATGGCAGTATTTTACTGTTGTGCCGGACTTTAAGTCTGTGGGAATGAAGAACAATGCCAGGGTGTTCGAGTATATGGTGATTATTCGTGCCATCAATACCATCGATGCAATGACGGCGTCCATCGAGAAGATTGACTGGGATGTGTTGGAGAAGATTACGGAGCGGATTTTGGCGGAGGTTGGGAATGTGAACCGGGTGTGCTATGATATGAGCCCGAAGCCTCCGGCGACGATTGAGTTCGAATAGTAAACAGAAAGCCGGGAAGCCGCATGAACAGCGGATTTTCCGGCTTTTGATGTGGGGCGTGATACCTTTTTGATACCTATATTAATACAAGGTGTTGCCACAACGAGGGCAGAAATTCTTTTCAAAACAAGCTTTGTTATCACGG
>CBCOZL010000080.1:0-2761 GCA_965114645.1 uncultured Lachnospiraceae bacterium
CACCGCCGATCGTACCCAGTGTCCCTAAAACACCGAGCTTGTCGGTAATGAAGTCCAGCACGTTCATCGCGCCGTTCCCGAAATCCAGAATCCCCTTTAACAGGCCGTCGTCCGCAAGCGTGTCTGCGAACTGCTGGAAAGATGCTTCCAGACGGCCGAGGGAATACTGGATGCCCTGTTCGTATTTTTCCTGTGCTTTCAGGGCAGCCCCGGAAGATTTCCCCATTGACTGGTAGGCGTCTTCAATCCGGGAGACATTGTCCAGCACAGAGCCGAGGGCGTCTCCCCGGGAACCGGCCAGGGCATCCAGAAGCCAGCCCTGTTCGGAGGCGGAGAGGTTCTGCCATTCCTGCCCGATCCCCACAACGATGCTGTAGAGATCCCTGAGCTGTGTGCCGGATGCGTCAGCCATGATATCAAAGCCTGTCAGATCCTGCACCAGATCCCTTAACTGTGCGGCAGATGATAACATCCCGTCAGTCTCTGTCCCTGCCGCCTCAAGCTCCTGCCTTGTGCCGTATATGTGGGTTTCCACGGCATTCCATAAATCAGAGACTGTGCCGGGATCGGCAATGACACTGTCAGCCCCGGCAACCAGGGCGATGGTCTGTGAGAGATTCGTGTCTGCGGCGCGGAAAGAGGCCGCGCTTTCCTGCAATGCTCTGCCGATTCCGGCGGGGTCGACAGAAAGGTCGTTACCTGCTCTGGCCATCATGTCAAGAAGCTGCATGACCTCCCCGGCTTCCAGCTGCAGCCCCTGCATGGTGGAAGCCAGCGCCTCACTGGATGCGCCAGGGTTCATGCCGGTGATGTGGCTGTATAAGGCGGCAGTCTCAGCCAGAGCCCTGGCATCCGGCAGACCGTAGCCCATCCGGCTCCACTCGGCGGTAATGCCGATCAGGTCACTGACAGAGACGCCGTATTTCTGTGCGCTTTTCGCGGCCTCTCCAAAGTAAGCCTGAAGCTCGGAAGCGGATGCACTGCTGGACTGGCTTAACTGCGTCATGGCGGCATCCACCTTCATGGCTTCTTCCGGGATCACTTTCAGGTATTCCAGAAGACCGGCGATATCCAGGAAGCGGGAGGCCCAGTCGAAAGAAACGTGTTTCTGTTTTTTGGGTGTACTGGCTTTTGTCCCCTGGGTTTCGGAACTTTCCAGAACTTCCATCAAAGAATCATCCATAGATTTTCCTCCTTTTAAATTTGTGGTGTGTAGGTTGTCTTTTTTTATTTCCGGCCTCTGCAGACCGCCACAGTACGGGAAGCGGAATAGTGATTGCATCGTCCTGTATTCTGGCGGAGGGCAGAAAAATAAAAAAGACGCATGTTTTGATACATACGCCCTTTACGCGGTTATCTTAATATTAAATTGTATGTCCGCTCTTTATTCTTTTTTCAGTTTTTTGACCTCGTCAAGTGAAAGTCCGGCATATTCTGCAATTTTCTCAAGGGTCAGGATGCCGTCTGATAACATTCTTTTTGCGGAATCAATCGCCCCTTCTTTTAAAGTCTGATTTCTCATATCTTCCATAGCACGGCACATAATCTCAATTTCTTCCTTGCTTTCTTTGAAAAATTTTACTCGTTCCGCAAGCACTCCATAATACATATCTGCAGCGTCTGTACAGGAGAAGTCATGCATCAGCTTTCCGATTGCTGTATCTCCACGGTAAGCGCCATTTACATACAGTATATGTGAGCCGTCATCAAATCTTTCTCCAGTGTCCAAAAAGCAGCGTTCAACCGAATAGAGCGGCAGACCTTTTCCTATTACGTCATTTTCTGTAATAAAGATTACCCATGTTTCTGGCAGATTATCAAAGTCAGTGCCCTTTTGCAAAACATTAACATCCATCATGCTGCTGTTGTATCTTGCCCGTTTTTTTCCGGCACCTTTATCTGATCGTTGTACTTCTACATTCAGTTTTCGTCCGATGCTGTCAGTGGCCAGAATATCCAGCCTTACTGAACGGTTTAGTAGATTTTCCACAAATACTTGAGTATGAACATCTAACACTTTTAAATCTGACTTTTCAAGTATGATCTGTAATACCAGTTCTATGCAGACGGTATCTTTGTCGAAACACTTAGTGAGAAAATCATCATCGAGCAGGCGGAATTGTTTCAACCGCTGTAAATCTTCCAGATGTTTCTGCTCATTTTGTGCCGACATATTTATCCGATTTCCCTTCCGTTTTATATTTTCATACTATCATAGTCCTCATACTTTTACAAGACAGGTGTGGATTATAACGCTGCATCTCCTCAGGTTTCGCCTGCGAGAGACGCTCAAAAGCGCTGGCGTTGATAGCCGCCATCATGTCAGACAGGACTGTCTCATAATCACCACGTCCATTTATAACCCAGTTTGCGGCGGAGGCGGCAAGGGCGGAAACAGCCGTGTCACCGTAGGCGTCAGCCAGTCCTTTTAACTGGTTAGTCTTTTCTTCCGTGCTTAGGTCGGTGGTATTATAGGCAATTTCGGCGGCTAACTGGTAAATCATTTCACGGGTGATACCCGCAGCCTGCCCTTCATTTAACAGACTGTACATACTATTCTGTGAAGCACCTGTAAAGGCGGCGGATGCGCCGACTGCGGTTTCCTCGGACAGGGCAAACTCATCCTGCGTTCCCTTTGCGTTAGCCAGCGCTTCCCTGTAATTGGTAACAGACAGTTCCGCACCGTCCGCCTTTTCCCGGATCTGTTCCAGCGCCTGCTTAAAGGCGTCCGAATTTACGATCTCCTGGTCGTCAATGCTTA
>CBCOZL010000081.1:0-2599 GCA_965114645.1 uncultured Lachnospiraceae bacterium
ATGAAACTAAAAATTCCTTGAAAAATAAGGAAAAAAGACTTGACTAAATAGGGAGCATGGATTCATCAGCAGCATGAGCCGGAAAGGGAACTGCTGGGACAATGCGCCGATGGAGAGCTTCTGGGGGAAGTTAAAACAGGAATGGTTAAACGGACAGCATTTCCGCACCCGGGAGGAAGCCAGGAGCGCGGTATTTGAGTACATATGGATATTTTATAACCGAAAACGGATCCATGAAGCAAACGGCTATCTGACGCCGGAAGAGTATTACCGGATACACCAGACAGATTTGAAAGTGGCTTAGCTGCTTTTGAATAAATCTTTACGCGGGTGTGGCTGTCGGGAGCGGGTTTCTTTCCGACAGCCCGTGTAGATGTAAAAGTTAGAAAAAACGAGTAAAACTAAGAATCGGATAGAATCCTTTCGTTTTAGGTGTCTATGCTGGCGGGGACAGGTCAGCATGATTTAAGACATTCCGCATGTGCGTATCTCGCGCATCAGGGAGTAGCGCCTATGGTCATCAAGGAACGCATGGGACATAAGGATATCAAGATTACGCTGAATACATACGGACATTTATATCCTAACGAACAGAAGAAGGTTGCGGATATGCTGAACCGGAAAAGGAATGAAGCATCAAATGAAAATGCCCCTGCCGGAAACAGGGACATTTCAGATGCAGATTAAATTGGTGGAACAATTTAATCTGTGACATAAAAAGGACAAGCCTCTCTATGAAAATCCTGCAAATTTATTATAGCAGAGGCTTGTCCTGAGCAAAAGAGATTTTTATGCATTATGGAGATTTATTTTGTAATCGTAAGATAGACTAAAAATATTTATAAAAAATCAGGAGGACAAGTTATATGCAGAAATTTAACGGCAACACAAGAATAATTGTCGGCGTGGATCATGGATACGGGAATATTAAGACAGCGCACAGGGTATTCAGGACAGGCGTGGAGTGTTTTGAAGAAGAACCGATAGTCAGTATGAATTATATCAAATACAAAGATAAGTATTATGTGATCGGGGAAAATCATTTGATTTATCAGGGCAACAAGACCGATTCGCAGGACTTCTTTATTCTTACGCTGGCAGGCTTGGCGGAGGAACTGAAATTCCGAGGTCTTCATGAGGCGAAAGTGGTGCTGGCTGTCGGGCTTCCGCTTGCTTGGGCGAAAAGTCAGGCGGCGGATTTTAAGAAATATCTGATGCAGGAGCAGGAGTTGTTCTTCTCGTTTCGTAAAGAAAGTTACAAGGTGCATTTGTGTAGCGTGGAAGTATTCCCGCAGGGATTTGCGGCGGTATGCAGTGCCGGTTCGATGAAAGGCTTCAATATGATAGCGGATATCGGAAACGGCACGATGAACGTGATGCAGATCGTGGATGGCAGACCGTTGGAGAAAAGCCTTGTGACGGATAAATTCGGTGTTTCTATCTGCATGAAGGAAATACAAAAGGAACTGTCTAAGTCGGCAGGAGAAAGCGTACCGGAGATTATGATCGAGCCGATGCTGATAAACGGGTTGCAGGGCAGGACGGATGATGTGGCGAAAATAGTCAGCCGGACCGCGGAACGGTATGCGGGAGATATTTTGAAGCGGCTGATTGATTATGGATATAAGGAAAATCTGGTGCATCTTTATGTGATCGGCGGGGGCGGCTGCCTGTTCAGGCATTACAGCGATATTACTTCAAAGGGGAATGTGGATTTTATTGAGGACATCTGTGCCAACGCAAAAGGATATGAGTATCTTGCGATGCAGAAACAGCGCAGACAGGCAGTATAGAAATGAGGTTTTAGAATGAGGAAGACCTATAAATGCAGCAATATAAAATTCTGCATGGAAGATGAAAACCAGCGCAGGACATGGGAATATCTGCAAGGCGTTACACGGAAAGACGGCTCTTATGGGAAGATGCTTTCGGATGCGTTTGTGTTGGTTCTTGATGGTAAAAATAGGGCGGATGCAGGTGAGCGTTCAATTGTCGAACCAGAACAGCCAGAGCCAGATTTGAGGAAAGTAGAAGAATTTCTGGAGGGGCTGTTGGAAGATAAACTTCAAAGACTGCAGGAGGATCTGGCAGGACGGATAGAGAAATGCTTTCGCGATTGCAATTTTTCTTCTTCCGCTGGTATAGCTGAATCTCTGGAGATGGATGGGGCAAACAGCGTGGGGCGGATGCAGGAGCCGGAATTGTCCGAGGATATGATGGCGTTTGCATTTGCAGTGGGCGAATAGGCGGTTCCAAATTTCTATATTCGGTACCCAATTCCGAAAAGGAAGCCTATGGAACGGTTCCGAAAAGTCTTTATTCGGAACCGTCGCTCAAAGCGAATGACGGCGGTATTTTGCCGGAATGAGCAGTCTGCCGGATGGATTTCGTGGCAGACTATGCCGCTGCTTTTGCGGCATTAGCCCCGCAGGGCGCCTTACTTCTGATGCGGAGCGTCAGAAGTAATAAGGCGTTACTTTTGACAAAAGTAACAAAACCGTAGTTAGTCTTGATACATAAAAATATGAGAAAGAGAGTGATGCATTGGCGGCAAAAACAATTTCTTTTCCAAAAGGGAAAGGACATCTTACGCATAATA
>CBCOZL010000082.1:0-2271 GCA_965114645.1 uncultured Lachnospiraceae bacterium
ACCAGATCAAGGGACTATTCTGTCTGTCCTATTCCTACAATAAACTTACGCTATCTCAATCGGAGATATGTTTGCTTTTTGTCTCTGGTGCGCGTATAATAAATAAAAAAGAAGGCGTGTGTTACATAGTTAATATGGGGGACAAATGAAAAAAATAATCTTGATTGTCGATGATGACAGACTGACGCTGTCTACGGCGCAAAAACTCCTTGAAGGAGAGTACAAGGCAGTTGCCGTAAATTCGGGAAAACAGGCATTTAAGTATCTGGAGCGTCACATGCCGGATCTGATTCTTCTGGACATCAATATGCCGGAGATCGGTGGTTTTGAGGTGATGGCGACATTGCAGAAGGATGCCCGCTGGTGTAAGATTCCTGTGATCTTTCTGACGGCTGACCGCAGCGCAGAGACGGAGATTGAGTGTTTCCGTGTGGGGGCGTGTGATTACATTTCCAAGCCCTTTGAACCGAATATCATGCTCAGCAGGATCAGAAGCACCATTGAACTGGACGGTTATCGGAAAGATTTGCAGCGCAGGCTGGATGAAAAGACAAAGGAGATGGAACGCATCACGATCCAGGCGATTATGACGGTTGCCAATACGGTGGATGCGAAGGATGACTATACAAAAGGACACTCCATGCGGGTGGCAGCGTATGCAGAGCTTCTGGCGCAGCGTCTGGGCTGGTCCGATGAGGAGATCCAGAATATTTATTATGTGGCGATGCTGCATGATGTGGGAAAGATCGGCGTGCCCGACGCTGTGCTCAATAAGCCCTTTAAGCTGACCGATGTGGAATTTCGCCTGATCAAGGGGCACACCCTTGTGGGCGCTGAGATATTAAATGACTTTAAGATGTTTCCGAATGTCAATGTGGGTGCGAAATACCACCATGAGCGTTACGACGGAAAGGGGTACCCGGAAGGGTTAAAGGGGGAATCGATTCCTCTGGTTGCCAGGGTGATTGGTCTGGTGGATTCCTATGATGCCATGACCAGCAACCGGGTTTACCGCAGGAGACTGAATGACGATGTGGTCATGCAGGAACTTGAGAAAGGAAAGGGAAGCCAGTGGGATCCTGAGCTGGTGGATATTTTTGTAGGTCTTATTAAAGAGGGCGCTTTAGAGAAAATGTGGATGCCGGAGGAAGATCTGGCGACGCCGATTTTTGACAGCGGCAAGATCATGGGCATTGCCATGGGAACCGAGAATGTATTGGAGTCACCTGTCGATTATCTGACAGGGCTTCTGAGCAGATACAAGGGAGAACACGATATTACCTTAAGCCTGCGTGCAGAGGGCGGCACCTTAATGCTGATAGATCTGGATCATTTCAGACAGATTAATGATGTGCACGGTCACCTGATGGGGGACTATGCGTTGAAAACAGTGGCGGATGTGCTGAAGGAAGTCTGTGAGAACGAGATTGTGTGCCGCACCGGCGGGGATGAGTTCCTGTATTATCTGCCGGGGGTGACAGACGAGGAAGCTGTTACGCACAAGGTGGAAGAGCTTTTGGAAGCTTTCCACAAAAAGCAGGAGGAGACAGAGGTACTTAAGGATGCCGAGCTTTCTGTGGGTATCAGTATCTCCGGGACGGACGGAAGAGAGTTTGAGGAGCTGTTCAGAAGAGCGGACAAGGCGCTCTATCTGGTAAAACAGAACAGAGGCAGGCATTACGATTTCTTCCAGAAAGCCGGTATCCTGCGGACGCCAGAACAATCCCAGGGTGATCTGGATAAGATTATGGATGCCATTAAGAACCAGGAGACCTATAAGGGCGCGTTCCAGGTAGATTACGATGAGTTCAATCATGTGTACGATTTTGTGAAGCATATGTCGATACGGAACAAGAAAGAGACACAGCTTCTGCTCTTTACCCTGTTTTCTTCAGACGGCAGCGAGGTGAAGCTGGAGCGTATGGAGACCGCCATGCAGTGCATGGAGCAGGCGATCTGCAAATCCCTGCGCGGCGTGGATGTGGGTGCAAGGTACAGCAGTTCCCAGTTCCTGGTGATTCTTTTAGGAACGGGGCGGGAAAATGTGCGTGTGGTGACGGACCGTATCGTGCAGAACTATTTCAAGCTTTACGGGGAGAAGGATATTACGCTCACTTATGATATTGCGAAGTTTGGGTGAGGAACGGTATCGGGTATAAAATTATAATGCCATCAAAAAAGGGAAAGTGTACACTGCTGATGTGGTGTACACTTTCCTTTTTTGTGTCACAGACAAAAATAAACCCCCTGCTATGCAGGGGGAGGGCAAAT